>NZ_JBITTO010000016.1:0-135433 GCF_044541975.1 Streptomyces sp. NPDC085460 | reverse complement strand
CCCGCGCAGCGGGTGACTCAGGACTGCGTCCTTCGCTAGGCGCGGCAAGCCGCCGTGTCGGGGCTGCGCCCCTCCAACGGAAAGCCCGTGCTGCGCACGGAGGTTCCGCGCAAGCGCGGAACTGTCCCTCGCTGCGCTCCGGGACCGCGTAAGCTGGGTGTCCATCAATTCTAGTGTGGCGTCATCCGCTTGACGGTGGGTCCTCTTACTGAATGGCTGGCTAGGAAAGGGGTGGCCGGCGCTTGCGTGAGAGGTCTCGGCGGACTGGGGTTTGGGTGAGTGTTGTTTTGGATTATTGCTGTCGTGAGCATGGGATGTGTTCCCCACACTGGCTGCGACATGGTACCGACGGTACCCTCGGTACCATGTCGCAGCCCAAAGCTATGAACCTACGCTTCCCAGATCCTGCTCAGCGTGCCGCAATCGAGGCCGCCGCGAAGCAGGAGGGCGTCAGCCTGCAGGAGTACATCCTGTCCGCCGCATACGCGCGTGCCACTGCCGTGGAGGAGCGCTTCCTTGAGGCGTTCAGGGATTCGGTGTCCCGCACGGGTGAGGCGTTCGCCGCCGAGGCCGGCGCCGTCGATCCCAGCAGGGAGCGGCGGGCCGCGGAGCTGGAGGCTCGGCGTGATCTTGAGGAGCAGCAGGAGCAGGGGCACGCCGCGTGACGCAGAACGAACCGCTGCATCCGTTGGACGTGGCCTTCCTGCTGCATGCTGCTGAGCTGTTGCCGGGTGATCCGCAAGTGGACGATTACGGCACGCTGTATGCGGCTGTGGCGCAGGTCAACGCGCGGGCACTGGAGCGTGACATCTATGGGTCGGTGTACTTCAAGGCGGCGGCGTTGCTGCAGACGTTGGTGCGGCTGCCGTGTCTGGAGCACTCGAACGAGGCTTATGCGTGGCATTGTGCGGAGGCGTACCTGGCCTTGAACGGGTGTCGGCTTGAGTACCTGCCGAAGGAGGCGGTCGCTCTGGTGCGGGATGCGGCGTCCGGTGCGATGGGGGTCGGCCTGGTCGGTCGTCAGTTGCGGGCGTGGAGTGTTTCCTGACGGATGGTCGGCGTGTGGATGGCGTGGAGGGTTCGTCACCCTGCCGGCTGTCGTCCTGAGCCTACGCGGGTACACGGAGATACCTGCTCCCGCGAGGGGACCGGGACGGCTCCTGCTTACTCTGTGTCGTGCCCATCTGGCGGTACTGGCGTTCGGTGCAGCGCCAGGTGATAGAACCGAGCATGGACCTGATCACTTCTGGTGCGGCAGCCGCGGGCATCAAGGCTGCTGGTAGTCCGCTCGGTGCCCTGATAGGCCGTTACCGGCCCACGGGCATCCCCCGGCTCGGCAGCAGGGAAGACCGGGCAGGTGCTTACCACCGGATGCTGGACGCCTCGACCCGCTCCTTCGGGTACAGCTACCAGTTCGCCAACCTGCGCCGCGAAGCCGGACGGGCCTCGTACAAGCTGCTCACTGCGCAGATGCCCACGATGTGGGAGATCAGCAGCGACCTGATCAGCGCGCTCAACGGTGTACGCCTGTGCGGCAGCGTTCAGGTCATCGACGCCGCGGAGAAGCTCGTCACGGCCGTCGGCGACCTGGACCTGAACGAGAAGAAGGCGGACCGCTTCCAGCTCCAGGCCGAGGCGGTGGTCGCCGCCCAGAAGGCGTTCCTGGACACCTGCCGAGAGGAACTCTCCTACAACGCCCGCTGGTACCAGATCCTGCGCAAGCGCAAGGAGAAGCGCTTCCTCCAGCAGCGCGTATCGGCCTGACCCTGCCCGCACCTCAGCCTCCCGGTGGACAGCGACCGGATCAGGGAACTCACCGGCCGTACGGGGAGCGGCTGTGTCGGTCATGATGGGACGCCCGACCGACGAAGGAGCGCGATGTCGAACTCTCTCCCCTCTCTGACCTCCGAGCAGCGGGCCGAGGCTCTCGTGAAGGCCGGCCGGATCCGCAAGGAGCGCAGCGAGATGCTCGTAGCCCTGAAGGCTGGACGCATCTCTCTTCTCGATGTCCTTGACCGCGGTGACGAGACCGCCCGCCAGACACGCGCTCTTCACCTCCTGCAGTCTCTCCCTGGCGTCGGCAAGGTACGAGCACGCCGCCACCTCGTCGATCTCGGGATCTCGGAGACGCGAAGGGTCCAGGGGCTTGGCGAGAGGCAACGGGCGCGCCTGATTGAGCTCTTCCCGCCCCAGGGCTGACTGGGTGCATGTGTGGCCCCTTGCCCAGCACTCAGCGAGTATCGGGCGGGGGCCCCGATGGGGCAGTGCCTCAGGGCTCACCCGTACAACGGTGGAACCTGCTCGGCGGGCGCTTCCGCGTCCGAGGAGGTGAGCTGGTAGGTCGGGCGTAGCCACAGCACGCTGGGGCAGTCCCACCCGTGCAGGGAGGGCTCAGCGATCACGTGTCGTTCCGCGTTCGCTGCGAGCCCGGCATCTGTCACGTACACGGCGTCCCAGCCGGCTGCGGCAATCGCCTCCCAGTCGGGGGTAGAGCGGTACATCATGTGATCGGGCGGGAGCGGGAAGGCGGCGACTAGGCGGTCCAGGTCGGCTTCGGTGTCGATTAGGTAGATCTGCGCCTCGGGCAGCGGCTTCACGGCGGTGATCCGGCTATAGGTGCCGTCATGGTTGGAGGGCTGCCCGGTCACATCGCCCGGATTGACGAGCCAGGCGGTCCATGCCGTCGCGGTCGGGGCTCCGTCGGCGGACCAGGCGGTCACCAGCGAGCACCACAGCCCATGCTCCGGCCGGTTGAAGTTCTCTTGGTTTTTTATGGCCTGAAAGTCGCGCGGGTACGGCGGTGCGCCCTCCTTCGACGCGTTAGCGATTGGGGGCAGCAGGTCGGGGTCCAACGACGTCAGCTCCACGCTCTCCATCCTCCCGCAAACCACCGCTGCGCCGACATCGCGGGTCCGAGCATCGCGGTGCTCGGCGCAGCGGTGGTTTGCGGCATCGGCCTCCGGTGGGGCCTTGGCGGCGCTGAACTGACCCCCATGCCTAGTACTCGCCTCTCTCAGCGGACTCCGCCGTCGCCGTCCTCGACTGAAGCGGGCACCGCATGAACCCGTCTGTTAGGAGGCGGGGTTGGCAGGACTGTGCCGAGGAAGGGCTGCAACTCGTCCATGCTCCTCCACTCTCCGTAGAGGACCTGGCCGCTTCCGGTGTGGGCGAAGGGGCGCACCTTGGCGACTGCGCTGCGGAGGGTCTGGAGTGAGACCGCGACTTCTGGTCCGTTGGCGAGGGCTTGGCCAGCGCCGTAGGCGGTGAGCTGGAAGGGCAGCTGGGGCCGGTGCCCCGGGCCTCGTGCCGGGAATCGGTACGAGGCGGCCAGGGTGCCGTCAGGTTTGATCATCTCGATGCCGACGGCGGCGATCTGGGGGCCTTGGTCGTTGCGGCTGGCCACGTTCACGGCGAAGTAGTAGGGGGCGGTGGGGTCCGGACTCGGCAGCAGGGCGCCGGCGGCGAGGGGCGCGGCGAGGATGCCTTCGTGGGCCCATCGTGCGGCCAGGAGGTCGACGGTGATGTCGAGGGGACTCTTAGGCGCGGGAGGGAGGAGGTTCTTGCGGTTGAGGAGGTTGATCATCCGGTCGTAGGCGGGCAGGAAGCCGTCCCGGGCCTGGCATACCTGCCGGTGGAGGGCGTTGCGTGCGTCAGTGGTGCCGGGATGGTCGATCTCCAGGACGTCTTGTCCTTCATCGGAGATGTCGGTCATCCCGTTGAGCTCGTAGGTCAGGGCTCCGAGGGCTGCGACGAGTTCTTGGTGGGCGGCGCGGAGCTCCAGGTCGATGTAGTCGGGGCGGTCGGTTTCCAGGGGGCGGTGGGCGTCGCACAGGGGGTCGCTGACGATCAGCGGGACCTTGAGCATCGTCTGGGCGTCCTGGAGCCAGCGCAGCCAGTAGCCGTCGAGCGGGAGACGGCTCAGCAGCCTTGTGGCCTTGTCCACGTCGCCCGGGTGCGGGGCGGCCTCGGACGGGGTGGCGGGCGGTGCGGTGCGAGCCGTCGGCTTCGGTGCGTTGGTCGCGTCGCGTTCGACCGCGGCTTCCTTCTGCAGGGCGCGCCACCAGGGCAGGCCGCGTACGGTCACACCCGTTTTGGTCCGTGCGCGGGCCTCGAGCAGCTGGACCAGCAGTGTGAACGAGGCGTCGGCCTCGGGGACGTTCGTGCCCGTGAACCAGTTGCTGAGCTTGCTCTTCTTCAGCATGAGGCCCTGTTTGGTCGCCTGGCTCTCGATCTGGGTGTACGTCAGGCCCGAGGCGGTCTTCAGCTTCCGCAGCTCTTCGGCCAGCCGGTCACGCGCCGTCGTCTCCCCCATGGGTCTCCCTGTTCAGTCTGAACCCTCGCTGAACACATCTTCGCCTGCTCTGGCCTGGTCTGACACCTGGTTCAGGAGTTCAGGGCCGTCGCTGAACACCGCTGTGCCTTGGCTTGCTTGCCCTCGTCAGCACGACCACGACCGAAGGAGCAGGAGATGGCGGAGAACACGAAGCAGGCACGGGAGCGGCAGGCGGCTGGACGCCGGATCGTCCAGGTGGCGAAGAGGCTGGGCGGGTGGGTCGTCCAGGGTGCCGCCGCCGGCGTCGTGCGGGAGGTGATGCGATACGCCCTGGACCTGTGGGGCCCGGTGTGACCCGCCCCCGGGGCGGGCAGGGGCCTCGTGGCCGGTGAGGAGGTGGGCCTGCTCGCCTTCGTGGGGGGTGAGCCGGCACCGGCTACTGCCGTCTGTTCAGGTACTCCCTGCCTTCGCGCTTGAGCTTGCGGCGCACCCTCTCCCCCATCTTCTCCTCGTGGCCCGCCTTCAGCGCGGCCTGCTTCCAGGTGAGGCCCGTCTGCGCGTAGCGGTGGGCGACATTGCGCCCGTCGGGCGCGAGCTTGGCCTGTACGGCGGCGACCTTCTCCGCCGGTCCGGTGTCCTCGTCGATCACGTGAGCGCCTCTGATGCGGTGGGCGTCGTCCAGCGGGACCACCCGCTGGTGGCGGATGGTGTGCTCCCACAGCTCGGTGTCCGCGGAGGTCGCGGCATGGGCAGCGGCGCGCAGACGGGCTCGCAGTTGGTCGTCGGTGTGCACTTGCTCGTCCCACCCCTGCTCCAGCAGGCCCTGGGCGATGCGCTCACGCCGACGGTCCAGGGCGATACGGCGGGCGAAGCGGTCGACGATGACGGGGGCCGGTGCTGGGTGAGGTGGGGCGCGAGGCTGTCCAGGGCGCGGGGCGGGCGGTGCGCCAGGTCCAGAGGGCCCAAGGACTTCGCGCGCCAGGCGGGCACGGGTCCGTTGGGGGTGCGGCAGTGGTTGCGCAGGAGCCGGCCGAAGGGGTCACGTTCGCAGCCGAGGCCGTCTGTGCTCCCCCACAGGCAGACGGGATGGGTACGAGGCGGGCGGGGGCGGGCGAGGAGGCTCTCGACGACGTCTCTGAGGGCGTGCAGCAGGTCGCCTCCGCCGTCGGTGGGGAGCATGAAGGTCACCGAGGACCGGGCCCAGGCCGTAGGGGAAGAGTTGCTGCGCGCGCAGCCGGGCCCGCCGGGTCAGCGCGGCAGCCTGCTCGATCGCGGCCATGTGCTCTTGGTAGCCGGACAGCGCGCACGCGAGGGCGAGGCGGCCGGTGTCGAGGCGCGGGGTGTCCTCCATCCAGCGGCGGGGGTACAGGGCGGAGGGGCGGCAGCCGGTGCAGGCGCGGCCCTGACCGATGGTGAGCAGCGGCGTTCCGTCGCAGTCCCGGGACGGCATCGGGGCGGTGGGGTGGGCGGTGGTCTTCACGGGCGCTCCAGCAGGTGGTCGGTGAGCAGGGTCGCCGCGAGGGCGCCGCCGAACACCTCCGCGGGCGACGCTCCCGCCGCCCACAGGGCGCATCCCGCGATCCCTCCCACCACCATCGCCACCAAGACGTAGACATTCATCAGCCGGGTCCCTCCGCCAGGCGGGATCGGGCCGGATGCCCTCTCCCTCACCCTTGCGGGACGACCGGCACCCACACCGACAGAAGTTCTTTCGCGGGTGGTCCGGCAGGCCCGGACGCGGGTCTATTCCGCGGTTGCCGGTTTCGGGTCCGGAAGGTGTGTCAGGCGGGTCAGGATGGCACGGCAGGTGTGCTGGAACTCCAGGTCGCTGGTGACTCCCCACCCCCAGGTACCCCCGCCGCGCTGCGGCCGTGTCATCGCAGCCTCGATCCGGGGCAGGGCGGGGCGTGCGGCCGGCCATGCGGTCAAGGGTGGTGACGACGTGGCGTGCGGTGGAGTCGTTGTCCTGCCATGCGGCCAGCAGCGCCGGCACAACGATGCCAGCCTGGCTCGTGCCACCTATGTCCCACAGGGCGGATGCGACGTGGACGAGGGTCCATGAGTCGTTCAGCACGGCGGAGCTCGATCTGATCGTTCAGGATCTGCCGCAGGCGCGGCAGTACGGCTGCGGCGGGAGGGCCAATGCGGCCGGCGAGGTCGACCGCGTCGAAGTTCCGGCGGTCCTTGAGGAGACGTTCCAGCAGCGGCACGACGGTCTCGGGACGCCCCTCGATTTCCCAGACGGCGCCCGCCGCGGCAGTACGCAAGGAGACATCGTCTGCCTCGGTGAGGGGGCGGATCATGTCCAGGGCGGATGCGGCGTGGGGACCGAACGACGCGAGGGCCTTCAGGACGGCTTCTGCGGTGCTCCCTTTGCTGTGTCTGAGGGCGGCCTGGAGGGTCTGGGTGAGTGCGGGTAGGGCTGCCGGGTCGCCGAGCTTGGCGAGGGCGGAGGCGAGCGTTGCAGGGCTGACGTCGGGCCACTCGCGGGAGTGGTCGACGTCGGCGAGGCGGCGGGCCAGACGGGGCGTAAGCTCCGTAGCGCACTGGGGCAGATGGCCCACGGCGTTCAGGGCGCGCCAGGCGTCGGTGTCGGTGTCCAGCGCGACGAGGAGGCTGGGCAGGGCCCGCTCGTCGGCGAGGCCGGCCAGCGTCACGACGGCGAGCTGGTGGGCTCGGCGCACGGCGCGGTGCGGGCTGGCCCACGCCTCGGGGCGGTGGCTGGTGACATAGGCGACGAGGGCTTCGCGGACTAGTTCGGCCAGGGTGCCCAGCGATCCGAGCGCCTCGGCCGCGGCCGCGGCGGTGTAGGGATCGTCCGGGAGCAGGCAGTCGCCGATGAGCCGCACCAGGCCAGTGTGATCGCCCCGCAGGGAGGTGATCAGGCTGCGTGCCATGGCGATGGCGTCGTAGCAGGTCCCCGGGTCTGGGCTGCGCAGCTGTTCGGTGAGCAGGGCCGTTCGGTCTCCGGCGCGCGTGTCCAGGGCGGTGTGGAACGCCGTCAGCAAGGGGTGGTGGCGGCGTGGACGCGGCCGTGCCGTTCGAGGTCGGCGAAGGCGGCAGCTATGTGCCCGGGGACGTTCGGGTCGGGTTCCGGATCTGCCTCGCACGCACACGGACCGGACGGCTCCAGGTCCCTGCGCTCCTTGTCCGCATCGGGGCGGGGTGTGGGGGTGACCTGGCGGAGCAGTTCGATCGCTCTCGGCGCCGTCTGGTCGTCGATGGAGTCGGGAGCGCAGCGGGCCCGGTGGACGAGCGCGGCCAGACGGGTGTCCGGATCGGTCGTGCCGCTGTCGGCCAACGCGTCCAGCCACGCCCGTGCCGGCGCGGCCGCCGCGGGCAGACGCAGGGCCAGGTCGGCCGTCGTCCGCACCACCAGCACACGCTCGGCACTCCCGCGCTCATCCACGAGGCGGTCCTGCAGGAGCGCTACCGCCCGCTCGGCGTCGTCCAGGAAGAGCCCCAGGCCCTCGATCGACGCTCTGCGCACCCGGGGGTCGGGGTCACCGGCGTAGCCGACGAAGGCGTCGGCATGCTCGCGCATCAGGCGTGCGGTGTCCGGGTAGATGGTGGACTCCTCGCCGTCCTCGCCGCAGATGACCGCATAGATCTCCTCGGCGTCGACCGCTTCGCGCCCGATGGTGAGCAGCAGCGCGACGACTTCCCCGCGGTCGGGAGTCGCGGGGTCATCGGCCATCGCGAACAGGAACGGCAGGCTGGCCACCGTGCTCGAATACACGCTCCCCTGATGGAGCGCTGCACTGTAGAAGCTGCCGAACGCCTCCCCGCGTATCTCGGGATCGGGCGAGACCATGCCACGCAGCCATCTCGGCACTTCCTCCGCCGTCCCGTAGGCACGCCCCAGGGATGCCCAGTCGGTCCTGTCCAAGTCGTTGATCATGACCGGCACTATGCACGGGCGCACTGACATTGCGGCAGGGCACTGCGCTGGGAGCTGGCCGCCGACGAGGTCGAAGGGGCCCGGCTGGTCGACGCTGTCTTCATGCCTGGCACCGCCCGAACGGCGAGGCTCGCCGTCAACACCGGCGTCACGGCCACGGAGAACGATGAGCGGAAGGCCGTCGAAGAGGGGTGCGCGGGGATGGGTGGGGTGGTGCGCCGGGTCGGCGCCGCTGGCGGTGCCGACCCGGCGGGGGCTGGCGCGGGCCAACGCGCCTGCCGGAAGAGTCCTGAAACGGGTTCGGGTTTGCGACCAGGAGCCGTCAGGAGCACCCCGGGCGGCTGAGCTGCCAGGTGGTGCTGGGACCACCGTCTTTCTGATGGGGCTTAGACCGCAAGTCCTCTGGAACAGACGGTGTGCCGTCGCGGGCGCGCAGGGGCCGGTGGGGGGCGTCGGCTGGGCGGTGGGGGCGCCATGGCGGGGTGCCGAATCTCGTGGCGGAACGTGGAACGTCTACGGGGCCAGGAAGCCGCATATGGGGTATTCGGGGTGCTGGGGCGGGGCGGTGCGGTGCGGGGGCGTGGAAGGCTATGGGCTGCGCAGCCCGTGCACGGGCAGGGCCAACTGCCTTGCGGGCTGCGTCACTTTGCGACCAGTGGCCCGGGCCCCGGCATGCCGTCGGCGGCCCCCGTCAGGACGGAGTCCTGTCCACCATGACCCCTCTCCCCCTCCCTGTGCCGACCGGGCCTGCAGCGGCCTGCAGCTGTGCTGCCGGTCGGCCGGCCGGCGGCGGCAGGCCGGACGGCGCTGCCGGCCGGTTCGGTCCCACTCACGCGCTGATCCTGCTGATCGTGTTTCTGGGGCTGGGCTGCGGCCTGTTCCTGGCCGGCACCGAACTGGACACCGTCCTGGTGCTGCTGGGCGGCTGCGGGGCGATCGGCGCGGCCACGCTCGCCGCGGCCGGCGGCGGCCGGCGCTTGCTGGCGGTGCTCGTCGAGACCGCCGTGCGCTCCAGCGCGGGAAAGTAGGCGAGCCATGAGCCGTCCTTGTGACGACGGTGCCCCGCAGCGCCCTTTCGCCGACCTCGCGGAGCACCTGAGGGCGCTGCGCCGGGCCGCGCGGCTGCCCCAGCGTGGGCTGGCCGAAAGGGCCCATGTCTCCCGCGGCGCCGTCCAGCGCCTTGAGTCCGGTTCCGCACCGCCCACCGTGGCCGTCCTCAACGCCTGCCTGCGTGCCTGCGGGGCCGGTGCCGCCGATCAGGTGAAGGCGCGCCGTCTGTTCGTCCGCGGCCGTACCGCGCACCGCGGCAGACTCTCGCAGCTCGCCAGGCTTGAGGTGCCCCTCGACTTGATCCGGACCAAGCGGGAGCTTGGCCTCGCCCTGGTAGCGGCGTACGAAAGGGCCGGTGCTCCCTGCCTGAGCGACGCCCGCCTCACCCCCGGGCGTAAGCCGCTGCCGCGCACGACCGCCTGGCGGATCGTCAACGGCAAGGGCCTGCCGACCAGCACCGAGCAACTGATCACCTTCCTGACCGCGTGCGGCATCCGCCCGGTGACGCAGCACAAGTACTTCGAGGCATACATCCACGTGAACGCCCAGCGCGGCCCACGCCGCCCCTCGGCGGCGCACCGCACAGCGCGGCCCAGTCCCGTCCACCCGGCCCCCCCGGCCCGCGGCAGAACCCACTTCAATGCCCCACTGGCCAGAGCCCTCATGGCGTTCACGGACACACTCCCCCGCATTGAACCCGACGCACTGACTCCCGTCTTCGCGGCTCTCGCGGACTCCGTCCCCCGCATCGAACCCGACGCACTGGCTCCCGCCCTCACAGCACTCGCCGATCGCGTGGCCCCCCTGACCCGACTGGTCAACCAGGAAGCACATCGCAACGGAACCGCTGCACCTGGCTGGACTCTGGCCCTGTCCCACTTCGCCGAGCTCAGCCGCGCCGCCACCGACAAACCCTTCGCCGCCGGCGCCGACGACACCGGCATCGACCTCATCGCCCGTACCGGCGACGGGAACATCCAGCTCTACCAGGCCAAGAGCCGACGGGGGCGGCCCGGGCCGCCCCCGTCGGGCACCCGGGTCTCCCCGCCGACACGGCCCGCTCCGGCTGCACGGGCCCGCTGAGAGCGGCCAAGGCGGGCGATGTGACGGGGCTCTACGCCTTGGCAGGCTCGTACCGGCTGCAGGCGGTGCGGGTCGGCCGCGGCCAGCTACGGGCGCGCCCTGACCTGGAGGGCCGGGCGCGGCAGCATCGAGAGAGCGGGAGGCGCCCTCGGCACGTTCTGGGCCGCAAGGCGCCGTGCCCTCTGCCTGGCCGGGGCGGGCTGGGGGGTTATCCGAGCCAGACGATGCTCAGGACCGGCAGGCGGTGGGTATGGCGGCCTCCGGGTCGCCGGGGTTCCACTGCGGCAGCCCCACCGGGAGCGGACCCGCGATGTCCAGCAGGTTGGGAACCATCTCCCGGACGAGGTCGTGGAGAGCGGCGAGCGGCTGGGCGGCCGGGGGGGGACAGGCGTGCCGCCCACGGCTGCTCGGTCACGGGCGGCTGCCGAGGACGTCGTCGAGGTCCACGAAGTCGGAGTCGTCTTGTCCTGCGTCCATGAAGGCGTCGCCGTCCCCGGCGGCGGCGCGCAGTTGCCAGGTGCGTACGACTTCGTGCAGGGGTTGGGTGAGGCTGACGGTGTGCCGGGCGTCTTCCAGGGCCTTGGCCCAGTCCCGCTCGAACGCTGGGGCCTACGTCTTTGCGCGGCAGTCCGTGCCCAGCTGGGCACGGAGTTCGGCCGGCGCGCCAGGCGCGGGAGCGTGCGGCATGGGGGGTGTGTGGTCGGGCTGGGCACTCATCGGCTGTTCCTCCCGGCTGCGGGTCGTAGCATCGGTACGCGTGTCGGGTCGCCGTGCATGCGGGCATGGGCCAGATCGGCGGCGGCCCGCGCTGGCTTGGTGCAGGCGGGGACTGGAGTGGTTCCGGGCACGGCCGGTGGGTCTCCCATCCCCTGTGGTGACGAGCGTCTTGGGTGTGTGCCTTAAGTGGGTCGCCGGATCTCGTCGAACGGCAGTGGCCTGGTACGGCGGCGGGCGAGGTGCGGCTGGGTCAGTCTCCGTTCTCCTGGAGCTGGAGCGGCTTGTAGAACTCTGAGTCGGTGGCGCGCCCTACGAGTTCCTTGTATGTGCCGCTCTCGATGATGCGGCCGCCTTCGAGGACGACGATGCGGTCGGCGAGGCGTGCTTGAGGCGCGTGAAGGTGCGGTGTTCGGCGCGGGCGTCGAGGGCGACGGTGGGTTCGTCCATGACGAGTTACGGGGGCGTTGCGGTGGAAGGCGCGGGCGATGGCGAGGCGCTGCCACTGGCCGCCGAGAGGTCGTGTCCGCGGCGCGTGAGGGTGGGGCGCGGCTCGGCATGCTCGGCCATGCGGAGGAGCGGGGCTCTCGCCCCGTCAAGGATTCGGCCTGGCACCGACAGCGAACTGAGCGGCCGTCCGGAAGGAGCGACCGTCCTCCCCCGATTGAATGACCGGTGAATGTGAAGAACGTCACATCTTCATCCCGTGGGCGAGGTTGACGGCGTCTTAGTTGCGTGGTGGACCGAGTGATGGCCTGCCACGGGCGTTTCAACGACGCCGATGCCTCACCGCAGGTCAGCACGCCAGGTGTCCACTTTGCACAGGTTTCCCATGTGACAGAGGAGTAGCTTTCCTGTCCTGCGGTTGCTGTTCATCCATGCCCTGACCTGCGTCTTTGCAACCATGAGACAGGAACGGTCGGTCTGCGGAGGGTCGTTGGCTGCCCGTACGATGTGTTCGGCGGAAGTCCTCCGGGGCTTCCGTCCCCCAACTCGGGCGCGCATCCGACCGATACGCGTACGGCCGGAGCGCCGTGTCCGGGAGAGGAGCCACCCGGCAAGGGCTCCAACGAAGGGGGGCGACCGTGAGCGGTCGTCATCGCCGCGCGCAGTCGGATCAGCCGAAGAAGCGGGTCAAAACCGCGCTGATGGCCGTCAAGGTCATCGGAGCGGTGGCGTACACCGCGGTCTGGTGCTGGAAGCTCTGGACCATGGTCCAGCAGCCGCCCGCCGGCCCCTGGTGCTGAAACACCAGGTAGCCGACGGACCGACCGCGTGATGTAAGGCGCTGGAACCTAGAGCCTCGCTAGCGCGGGTTCCTCGCCGGTCGTCAGGGCCCTCGCACCCGCCAGGTGCGGGGGTCCTGCCGTATCCCCGCCGAAAGCGTTCAATGTGCTCTTGACGGGCCTTCACTGTCGCATGACCTAGGCCGTAAATACCAGTGCACTCTCTGTAGCCGAGGCCTGTATACGAGGCCGCCACCGCGGGTGTCAGTGCCAAGCGGTGATGGCCTTGAGAGGCGGTCGCCCGGCAGGCGTACGAGAGGACCGAGCTCGAGGGGATGGTCCACCACCGTCTCGACGCACCGGTGCCGTCCCCGCCTGAGCGACACGCTCCCCCGCTCGGTCGACGGGCTGGTCCCGGGCCGCGCTCACGGTGCCGGCGCGAATCAGGCCCGTTCCTCGTCCTTCTCCACCGACACAATGATCTCCCGCATCCGCTCGCTCATCGGCGGCAGCGCGTCGAGTCGGTGCCAGCCGACCTCGACCGACTCGTCATCGCAGACCCGGGGCAGCTGGCCCAAGTCTGCCGGGCGGCAGGCGAACACCAGCTCCAGGTACTGCGCGCGGTCGCCGTTGCCGTGCCTGACCGGCGGAGAGTGCGTGACGGCGGCGAGGCGCTCCACCACCCTCGTCATCTGCTCCCCCGTGGTGGTGCGGGCACTGCCTGATGCGAAGCGCCGTATTTGTTCGACCACCGCTTCACCGTACGGGGCCGCGATGCCCGCACTCCACCTCATTCGGCGTGGACGCGGTCAGGCCGAAATGCACAGGACGCCGCGCTCAGGGCAGCTGCACACTGGCGGACATGTCTATGGAACCGGCCGACCTGCCGATCGTCGACGTGGATGTCCCTGCCACCTGGCCCCGTCCGCTCGCCGACCTCGTCGGTGAGCTCGCTGACGACGCCCGCCACGCGGGTCATGCCCCGGAGTACTACCAGGACCTCGACCTCTCGTCGTACGAGGACACCGTCCTTGCCCACCTCGAAGGGCACCTCGTCCGGGCCCGCCATCACACCCGTCTGCTGGACCACGAGAAGGACGCGATCCGCGCCCAGGGCCTGCGGCTGCTGACCGACCAGCTCGTCAACGACCGTCTGGACCAGGCCCACGCGCTCGGCTACCTGAGCGAGGCCGAGCACGGGGCGCTGCGGTCGGTAAACGAGACGGTCCCCGAACAGCGCGGCTGGGGCAGGCGCGAGGACCAGGTGTGCCTGACCCTGTCGGCCGCGCCCCAGACCCATCACGTCGACGGAATCCACCGGCTGCTGACCTACTGGGGCGGCGAGGCGATCTACTGGCAGCACTGCGAGGGCTCCCCCGCTCTCTCCGACAAGCTCCGCAGCCTGGGAGTTCCCTCGGTCGTCACCGCCCTGTTGGACCTCTCCACCCCCGTCCGGGAAGGGCACAGCATCTTCCCCTCCGTCGTCCACGTCTTCGTCGGCAAGGCCCTGGGCCACGAGCCGGCCGACGCCGACGTGTTCTACAGATCACCGATCCCGCCCCAGCGGATCGAGTCCATCGTGTCCCCCGGCGACCAGGCCTACGACCGGTTCCCCGACCTGCCGCGCGGTTAACCTCTGTAGCCGAGCCGGCCCGGTTGCGGCTGCTCAGGCACCGACGCCGCCGGGGGCATCGGTGCCCTGCTGCTAGCGCGGGTTCGGGCCGGGGCCGGTGCGGCAGTTCCGCCTGCTCAGCGATGGCAAGGAGGTGCTCGGCGGTCTCCTCGCCGACCGTCTCGGCGAGCTACTCGACACTGGACGCGACCAGGATCCAGGGCCGCCCCGGCAGTCGGCTCAGGCGGTCGATGGCGTCCGCCAGGGCCCTGCCTCCAAGGCCATCAGCGCCTGGACATCGGCGGAGTCCGTCTCCCGCGGCACCGCCGCCTCCCGTACCAGGTCGACCGAGACCGTCACATCGTCGATCACCGTGCCCCTGGCCGCGTTCTCGATCATGCCGGACTCGTAGGTGCCTTTGAGCTCCAGAGCCTGGTGGACGGCAATGTCCGCCGCGGGGAACCCGGCGGCCAGGAGGTGGCGCAGCCCGGTATAGGCGGTGTGGAACGTGCCGGGCAAGTGCGGCCTCAGGAGCAGCAGGCGGGCGGTGTCGCCGGACAGGACGGTGGTGCACCACGGGGCAAGGACGGGATGGCCGGTCTCGGCATCGCGGGAAAGAGCGGGTAGGACGGGCCTCGGTTCGGCGTGGCCCGGACGCGCCGTGCAGCAGCGGGCGTTGCTGGGCCGCTGCGGTGGGGGCGTGGACAGAATGATGTCGCACAAGGTCCTGACCTGCAGCTTGTCGCGGACGTGGTGTGTACGCCTCTTGCGGGCTGGAGGGAAGCGGGTCGCGCAGGGCCTGGGAGCACTGCCACGATCAGTCTCACCGCGCCGGGCGCTACCGCCCGCAGGCGCTTGTCCTACTCCCTGCTGCCGATACCGAGGTACCGCCATGTCTTCTTCCCCCTCCCCTCCCCCGTCCGCAGGCCCGCCGGACTGTTCCTGCGCCGGGGGCCGGCTCGGCGGGGGTGAGGTGGCTGTCGCCGTCGTGCCCGTCGTCTGTGTCACCGTGCTCGCCGCCCTCGAGCGCCCTCTGCCCGGGGCTCTGGTCGCCTTCACGGCGGCGGCCGGGGCGCTGCTCGTGCCGGGACGGTGGAGCTGCCTGATCGGCGTGTGTGCCGGGAGCGGCCGGTGAACCGCCGTGCTGTCACCGCCTCGTGGCCGGAGCGGGAGGCGCTGCACGCCTGGCTGCGCGAGGCCCGGGGCGAGCTGACGTTCGTGCAGCTGGCCAAGCGGTCCGCTGAGGCGGGACGGCTGGTGTCGGAGCGGACGCTGCGGCGCGCCTTGGAGGTGCGGCTGCCGAAGGAGGAGACCGTCCGTGCCTACGCTGGGGCGTGGGGGAAGTGGGCCTCGGCCAAGAACACCCGCGGCGAAGCAGGCCAGGCGGCCTCCGGGTCTGCGTTCGAGGCGCGCGGCCTGGAGCTGCTCTCCCTCGCGGTGTCCGCCGCGCCTGCGGGCCCGGCGCCGAGTTGGCCGCCGCCCACCTATGTGCCCGGGCGGATTGGGAAGTGGACCAGCCTCACCAAGGCGTTGAAGCATATCCATGAGGAGGCCGGGCAGCCTTCGGCGCGTCGTCTGGCCGCCTCCCCCAAGGCAGCCGGCCGGCTGTCGAAGAGCACGATCAGGAACATTCTGAACGGCAAGCACCCGACTTTTGAGCAGTTGGCCGCTCTGCTCGAGGTCTACGGCGCCTCTCCCAAGACGACCAGCGGCATGCTCGCCGCGTACCGGCGGATCGTCGCCGTGCCCGAGCCGCCCGCCGTCTCCCTCTGCGACGTCGCCGGGCGGGCCGAGAGCGAGAGGGAGGCGCGCCTCGTGCAGGAGGAGACCAGGCTCCGGTACCGCGGTATCGGGCCCGAGGCGGAGCTCGACTGGTACGAGGAGCAGGTGCGCGATGGCAAGGAGGCGGAGTGGCAGCGGCTGGAGAGGTGGGTCGACAGTCTCAGCGATGAGGAGCTCGCCGCCCTGAACCAGCAGGCCGCAGCCGCGGCGGGGCGTGATCTGCGCGGAGAGCTGATCAAGGCCCGGGACCGTCTGGGCGAGGCGTCCGGCACGCCCCCCGCCAGTTGACCGCTGTGTTCACCGCCCGATCCCGGCGGGCGTGCCCGCCTCGTGCCCGGCCGTCGGGCAGCACTCCGCGCGCGGGGGCTTGTAGCCTCGGCCGGGCGCCGGGGCGGGAGGACCATTCCGTGACGGACCCGCCCCGGCGCGCCGCGTGAGGGCCTTGGAGCAGCCGATCGGCGTGGATGGATGAGATGTCCCGGCGGCGCAAGGTGGCCGTCGTCTGCGCAGGCGGCTTTCCGTGGCCCGCACCGGCCGGTGCGGGCCGTGGTGGGGTGTCTACCTGCGGGGCAGGCGGCGGCTTTCCTGCTGCGTCAGCAGCCCGAAGACCGCACGGCTGCGGTGGTGGTCGAACCACCGCTGGGCCAGGTCGCGGTCCACGAACCGCCCCAGGCCCTGCTCGGCCGAGCTGGTCAGCTCGATCGCCTCCCATCCGCCGAGGGACTCGGCGAACTCCGTGGCGATCTCGTTGAACGAGGGCCCCTGGAAGTAGGACACCGCGGTGTTGGTGGTGTCCAGAAGCTGTCCTGAGGAGTCCGAGCGCAGGGTGCCGGCGGCCCGGCGCGACTCGAAGTAGTCGGTCTTGGTCTGCTTGACCTCGTCGCCCATCACGTTGAGCACCTGCTGGCGGTACGTGCGGGGCTTGAGGCAGTCCAGGTAGGAGAAGTCGATATAGGTCCCGTCGGTCCGGATCACCCGGAATCCGGGGTAGGGGCCGCGCTGCGGCGGGGCGATGGTGAAGCTGTCCACCCCAGGGCCGATCTTGTCCTCGGCGTGGGGGTGCATGTCGAGGAGGTCCAGGAGCAGCAGGTGATGCTCTTCGTCCTCGACCGTGCTGCCCACCGGGTAGCCGTACAGGATTGCGCGGATGGTCTCCTGCGCGTCCTTCTTGGTCGGGTAATCACGGAGGCCTATCGAGAATTGCGGCACGTGCCGGTCCCTTCTTCACCTGTCTCTGAAGTTGTCCTGTCCATCTTGGTGAACTTTTGCCCAAAAAGACAGCGATTTTCCATAGAAACACCCGATTCCGAATACTTATTCCCGACCACTCAGGGGCGTACCCGCGTGACGACCTTGCCGGACGGGCGCTGGGCAGCGCAGCGGCCGGGGATTCCGCGGCGACAGGGCCGGGCAGGGTGGGGGACCTCCGGCACGGGGGAGCCGGAGGTCCCGGGTGCTGCCGCATGGGGCCGGCAGCACCTCGAAAGCGTAGCTCTACGTGTCCGACCACATGCCTGGAGTGATGGAATCCGTCAGGTCGGTGCCCACGTACTGGAGGACGACGCTCAGCGGGTGCCCGCGGGTGCGTGGTCGATGGCGCGCAGCAGGTCCCTCTGGTCGGGGGTGAGGTCGGCGCCGGGGTCGCGCAGCCACTGGCGGTAGTTGCGTTTGTCGCCGGGCTGGGTGAGCTTCTCGCCGCGGCTGTGTCGCAGGCGGGCTTGCTGGTAGTGGCGCTGCCAGAGGAGGTCCCACGGGGGGTTCCACCAGGGGTCGATCTCGAAGAGGGCGTCGATGAGGGCGGCGAAGCCCTTCGCGTCGCTGGTGGTGGCGTCCGCGTCGGGCTTGGGGTTGTTGAGGCGGGTGCGGAGGTTGGTCAGGTCGCGTCCGAAGGGGCGGCCGTCGGGGGTTCTGTAGCCGGAGGAGACGGCGAGGCCTCCGGTTTCCTCGGCGCACTGGCGGGCGTCGGTGATCTGGCGCTGGCGGTTCTCGCTGCGGGGTTCCCAGACCATGCCGATCTCGTCGAGGAACTCGCTCTGCCAGTCCTTGAGCTCGCCGTTGCGGCGGGCGGCTCGCTGGGCGTCGAGCCAGGCGGGCAGGTCGAGGAAGCGCGGGTCGCCGCTCTGGCCGGGCAGGGTGCGGGGCGGGGCGAGGTGGCCACGTTCGTTGTGAAAGTCGGCGGCCGCGGCGGCGCCGATGGCCCAGTCGGCGCTGACGCCGGTGGGGCGGGTGACGTGGAGCTTGATGACCTGGGCGACTTCGCGGGGGGTCAGGACGATGCCGTCGGGGCCGACGATCTCCGGGGTGCCGGGGCCGTCGCCGAAGGGCGGGGTCGCGGACTGCTGCTCGGGCAGTTCCACCACCGGACCGCGGATCTCCCCGTCCTCGCCCGGGCCGCCGGCGGCGGTGGCGGCGCCCTGGGGGGTGGGGGCGGGCTCGGCGAGCTGGGTGGTGGGCAGGCGGTCGCTGATGCGGCGGTCGTGGGCGCGCAGGGCGAGCAGGATGTCGTACAGGGGCTTGTAGTAGCGGTAGTTGAGCAGATCCTCGGGGTTCTCGCCGGGGGCGAGGTAGATGGGGACGAGGAGGGTGGCTTTCGAGCCGTCGGGGCGGGGGCGCAGGGCGCGGCCGAGGGCCTGGACGATGCCGACGACGTCGGTGCGTGGGGCGGCGAAGGCGACGTCGACGCTGGTGGAGTCCCATCCTTCGCCGAGCAGGCGGCAGTTGGCCACGAGGGTGAGGTGGCTGGGTCGGCCGTCGTCGGTGAGGGGCTGGGGGCCGGTGAGGTTGTCGAGGAGGGCGACACGGTCGGGGTGGTCCATGTGGACGGTGTCCGCGCGCACCGTGGCGGGAACCAGGGAGACGTCCTCGGCGCCCTGACTGGCCTCGGTGGCGGGGCCGGGGGTGGTCTCGCCGGTGAGGGCCGCGGCGGTCTCCAGGAAGGTGTCGGTGAAGGCCTGGGCGTCTTTGACGCGCTGGTGGAAGCTGATCCACTTGCTGGCCTGCCCGCTGGTGCCGGGGTAGCGGGCGGCGGTCTTGAGCAGGGCGGTGGACAGGGAGATGAGGGCGGCGGTGTCCTGGAAGGTGGCATTGCGGGTGCGGCGCAGCTGGTGCTGCAGGCCGGGGTGTTCGACGACGACCATGACGATGCGGTAGTCGCAGACCAGGCCTTCGGAGATCGCTTCGCTCAGTTCCTTGCGGTAGACGACGGGCCCGTAGACGTCGGGGTCGTCCATGGAGACGGCCAGGCGGGGGCCGCTGTTGCCGGGCAGGAGGGTTTCGGCGTAGGCGGGGTCGGATTCCCAGATGCGGGGGGTGGCGGTGTAGTAGAGGCGGCGGCGGGCGGGGATCTTGGTGTCGTCGTGGACGGCGGCCCACGCCTTGTTGACGCTGCCCGAAGTGCGGTGGGCCTCGTCCGCGATCAGCAGGTCCCAGTCCGCGACGAGGCCGGCTGCATGGGCGGCGAGCAGGCCGCCTTGCTTGTCCTCGCCGTCGGCGAGGGAGGCGTAGGTGGCGAGGACCGTGTAGTGGTCCAGGCCCTGCAGGAGGGCGGCGAGCTCTGCGGGGTCGGTGGTCTGGGGGATGCCGATCTCGTCGAGGTCGGCGCGGGGGCTGCACACGGCCAGCAGGGCCCCGGGGTGGTCGTTCTGCTCCTGCCAGACCCGGGCGGTCTGCACGAGCAGGTCGAGGGTGGGGACCATGACGACGGTGCGCCGCACGTGGCGGCTGCGGGCGAGGTGTTCGGCGGTGCGGGCGGCCACCAAAGTCTTGCCGCAGCCGCAGGGCATGACGACGGTGGCGCGGCCGCCGTCGGCGACCGTGGTGACGGAGACGTTCACTGCGGTGCGCTGGTCGCGGCGCAGGGTGTGGCGGGTGGGGCGGCGCATCATCGGGCGGTCCTTCGTCCAGCAGGCCGGTACAGCAGCGGGTCCGGGTGCAATGCGGTGCGGCGGGGTGGGGTGGGGTGGGGTGGGTCAGAGTTCGAATTTGATGTGGATCAGGCCGCGGACCTCGACGTCCATGCCGGTGCCGCGCAGGTCGAAGTAGGCCTCTCCCACGCCCTGCCCGACGATCTGCAGGGCCTTCTTCTCGTCGCCGGCATCGCGGGCGGCCAGGAGCCGCTCGGTCTCCGAGGCGGTCAGGTCCTCGTTCAGGCGGCGTTCGCGGCCGTCCTCGCTGGTGCCCGCGGAGGGGCTGTAGAAGGTGAAGGTGGCGGTGATGTAGGCGCGCAGGCCCCGGCGGCGCATCGCGTCGTCAGCCTGGCGGGCCAGGCGGGAGCGGAAGCGGGCCGCGACCTCGGCGTGCAGGCGGTCGGCGAACGCAGAGGGCGGGTTGCGGCGCTGGCCGCGCAGGTAGCGACGCACCGTCTCGGGGTGCACGCCCAGGAGGTCGGCGACGCGGGGGGTGCTGCGGCCCAGGCGGCGGTGGAGGAAGGCGACCTGCGCCTGCGCGGAGCGGGGCATGCCCTTCTGCGGGACGGCGGCGAGGCGGTCGCGCTCGAGGCGGTGGACGTCCCACAGGGCGTCCAGGACGGGGGTCGCGGACATCACTTGCCTCCCAGAGCGGCGTCGGTGCGGCCGTCCTTGACGCGGCTCGCAGGGTTCTTGTTCAGGCTGGCCACCTGCAGGTACCACTCCATGGACTGCACGCCCTCGCGCTTGACGTGGCCGGGGTTGGGTCCGATGGTGAAGCCGCCCTTGTGACCGGTCAGCCACATGATGTCCTTCGTGGGTGAGGCGAAGACGATGCAGTCGGTGTTGACGGCCAGCGGACGGGCGCCGGTCGCGCGGGCGGTGTTGATGAGCTTGCGGTTCATCACCGACCGGTAGCGGGCCAGGATCGTGGCCCGGTGGTCGGGGCGCCAGTCCGGCCGGTCCAGAGCGCTCCAGCGGGCGTGGGCGCCCTCGGCACGCCGTCCGTAGTCCTGCGGGCCCTGCCGTAGCTTGCCGATCGCGCCCTTGATGGTCTGCTTGATCGCCTTGAGGACGAGCAGATCCGTCGCGTGCTGGGCCTTGAAGGCGTCGTCGCTGTTCATTCGGTCCATGGCCGCCAGGAACTCCTGCGGGGACAGCGGAGTGCCATCGTCGTGGGCGACCACGCCGAGCGCGGTCATGGTCTGCATGTAGGCGGGGAGCAGGTGCTCGTACCAGCTCTTGAGGTAGGGGCCGTTGCCGAACGCAGGCACCGGGCCTGCGCCCGGGCGCCGTTCGTCGTAGCGGTCGGGGTGCGCGGTGATGCCCATCGCCGCGGCCTGCTTGTCGTTGGGCCGCAGGTGGGCCAGGGACGGGCGAGGGGTGTGGCCGAGTTCTGCGGCCAGGGCGAGGGTGTGCGTCTCGTACCAGGCCGGTCCGGCCGGGCGTACCCCGTCAGGGGTGAACGGGCTGGGCATGAGGGGGTCGGTGTCGATGTGGGAGAGGTCCTCCAGCCAGATGCCGGGGATCTTCTTGTCGAAAGGGGGCCGGGTCACTTCGTAGGGGGCGCAGGTGCCCATCGGGGTGGAGTTGCAGGCGGCGAAGAAGGCCATCATCGTGTCCAGCCCGACGACGTAGGGCAGATCGCGCTCTTCGTCGGTGGGCATGCGCCACCACTTCAGGGCCTCTTCGTGCAGGGTCTGAGCCGGGTCCCGCTCGTCGCGGCCCTGGGCGAGCGGGTGGTCCTTCGTCGCCTCCGGCCGGGCCGGGTCCACCGGCAGGTGCAGCGACCCCTCCCGCCACTTCGGGCCGACCTTGCCGGTCGTCTCGTCGCGCCAGGCGCGGGTGGGCGGGCGCAGCGCGGTCATCAGCTGCTGGCCGGTCACGGCTGTGGTGCTGACCGGGGTCATCACGCGGTCGCTGTAGACGCGCAGGAACTGCACCACCTCGGAAATCGAGGAGGCCGGACGGCCGGTCTCCCGGTCGACGGGCAGGGGCCAGCCGCCGGTGGTCAGGGCGCCCCAGGGCAGGATGGCCAGCTGTACCGAGCGGCGGCCGTGTTCGACGGGCTGGTAGATGCGGACCCAGGCGGAGAACCAGGGCTTGTGGCCCCGCTGCGGCATCTTCCAGCCGTGTGCGGTCAGGTCGGCGATGACGGGGTGGTCCACGGGCAGCGCGCGCTCCTCGCCGTCCTCGCGGTCGGGCAGGCCCAGCGCGGCGGCGGCCTCGGCGGTGAGCACGATCAGCGCGTCGCCGTCGCTGCCGCTGGGGTGCAGCCGGGGCGTGCCGAAGGGCCGGTCGGCGGCCCAGGTCACCAGCTCGCGGACCGTGGTCGCCGGGCAGGGCAGCACCTTGCCGCTGGCCAGGTGGGCCCGGCGCTGGCCGTCGATGACCGCGAACGGCCCGTAGGCGAACGACTCGGGGGTGAACTCCTCCTCGGGCACGGCAGCATCCTGCGCGGCCGCGCCGCCGCTGTCCGAGGCATCAGCAGTGCCCGCCGCCTCGGGGGCGGCGGGGATGGGGGTGGAGGAAGCTTCCGGGGCGTCGGCAGGTGCGGCGGAGGTGGCAAGGGTTGTGGCAGCGGCGGCCTGGATGGCGGCAGCCGGCCAGCTCCCGGGCCGCGACGGCGTGGGCGCGCCCCCCTCCCCTGCCGGTGCGGCGGAGGGGGCGGAGGGGCTGGCCTTGGGCGATGCGTCCCCAGCCTGTTCCCTGGGCACGGCCGCGGGCTCCTTAGGCGTCATCATGTCCTGTGCAGCAGGGACAAGGACGGCATCGGCGGGTTCGGTGGCGGGCTGGGGGGTGGAGAGGGTGTCCTCGCGCAGCAGCCGCTCTGCGATACGGCCGGGCAGGGACAGGAAACGTGCCCGGGGGATGTCGGGCTCGACGGCCACGGAGACCAGGCGTCCCATCCCCCGCTCGGACACATCGATCCGCGCGGCCTGCCCCATACGCGACAGCGTCAGGGTGACATCCGCGTCCAGCGACGCCACCAGGGCGGGATCGTCACTGTCGACGACCGCGAGGACCGGCACCCTGGCTTCGCGCGCCAGATGAGCCAGCCTGCGCACCGACCCCGCCAGCGCGTCACCGGACAGTGCGCGATGCTCATCAGCCGCACGCTGCAGCCGGTCCACCACCACCAGCGCGAGCGGACCAGATCCCCCGTCCAGCGTCACCTCGCTGATCACACCCGCGTCCAGATCGGCACTGTCATCGATGAGCAGCGTGTACCTGTTCTCACGCAGCGCCGCCTCCGCCACGCGTGCGGCAGCCGCCTCCGGTTCGGGCAGCGTGCCCGCACGCCACGCGTAGTAGCTGACCCCCGCGTGGGAGGCCACCACCCGGGCCACCACGTCCATCTCCGACGGCCCGGACGCGGCATAGAACACGCTGCGCGTCTCCACCAGCGCCGTCTGCCGCGCGGCAGCCACCGCCAGCAGGCTCCCGCCCACACCCGGGCCCGCCGCGATCAGCGTCAGACGGCTAGAGCTGATCCCCCGCAGCACCTCGTCCAGTGCGGGCAGCCCGAACGACAGGCCAGGCAGATCCCGGCGGGCTGCCAGGACGTCCCCGGCTGCGGTCAGCTTCCGCCTCCCCCGTGCTCCATCCGCCGCCGGCGGCGTAACGGGCGGGGCGGCGGAGCCCGGCAGCAGAACCGCCACCGGACGGCCATAACGGGTCAGAACCTGCGGCACACCGCTCGCGGCACTGCCGATGAGATCACCGAGCTTGTTGCGCGCATCGCTCACCGCCGTCTCCACCGACCGTCCCACAGACGACATCGCCAGCCACTGCATCGGGCCGAGAACCGCCACCTCGTCCTGTCGGGTCAGCGTGACGGCATGACCCTCGCTCGCCCGGCCGACCAGCTCGGACCACTCCCCGCGCGCCTGATGAACACCTACCGTCCGCCTTACCGGCAGCCTAGAGGATGCATTCACCACATCCGGAGCAGTCATGACCATCCTCACCACACAGTCTTGTACATATCGACACGAGAATCGTACAAGCAAAGGGGCTAGAACCGTCAAATTACCTACTAAGAAAGCGCGTTCAAATCGAAAGAGGCATGTACAAGTTGCTATGCGGTGGGGTCTGAGGTCGGTCTCGCTCTGGAGCGAGTCAGTTCGCGACTGTCGGCGTGCGGCTCGCCCGGTCATCGCGCTTGCGGGCGTACACCGAGGCGGAACTCCTACCAGCCATCGAGCTTCTCGTAGAGGCTGCCGTCTGCGCCTCGATGGGCGTCCGGGGCCTGGCCTCAGCACCCTGCGCGGCCCAACCGCGGATCGTTGTTGAGCAGCTCATGGGACGGGACAAGGCGAGGAGGCCGCGCAGGCCGAGGGGTCTGGGCGAGGTGTCGGAGGGGCATGTCGAGGCTGTGCCGGGGGTGATGGTGACCCTGACCGGGCCGTCCGGGGTGAGCGCGGCCGAGGCGCACGAGCGGATGACGAGCCGGGGCGCTCCTATGTGGCGACGGCCCAAGTGGGAGATCCGTAGCAACCGGCGTAGGCAGCACCTACCACGGTTCTAGGCTCTGGGCGTGGTCCTCGATGCCGCCCATGGTTGGGCCAGGAGTCGGGCCCGGCCGGCGGCCGCGACCGTCCGCGCGGTGCTGTACGTGAGAGGGAAGCGGACGACCCGCGGTGTCCGCACGTCCTGCGGGACGTCCACGAGGTAGCGGCCGATGTACGGGCCGACGTGGTGGAGGTCCGCCTCCACCAGCGACAGCAGCAGGCCGTCGGCGTGCTCGTCGATCTGGTGGGCCACACCGATGTCGGCGAGCACCCCGGCCAGGCCCTCGCGAGCCGGAGACGATCTGTCTTGCGGACTCACGGCATCATGGTGGTATCGGAGCAGGGTGGCTCGACGAACTTCTTGGCGATCTCCGCCTTCCAGTGGGTGGCGAGCGCGTCCGCTGTCTGGCCGGCCGGGACCGGGCGGGTGAAGCGGGCGATCCACGTGCCGGCCTCCGGACCGAGGACGGACACCTCGTAGCGGCTGCCGGGCTGCAGCTTCGCCGCCGACGCCTTAGGCAGGCCGACTTCCGCCTCGGCGGGCAGCGTGCCCTTGTAGACGGCGAGGGTGCGGACCTTGAAGGTCTGCACGCCGTCGTCGCCCTTGGTGATGTACCGGCCCTTGGAAACGACGTCGACCAGGGCGAGGTTCTGGGCGCGGGCGGCTTCGGCGGCGTCCGTCTGCGTCGGCGTGCACAGCGCCTCGATGTGGACCGGGTCGTCCTGCTGCATCCAGGCGTAGCCGCCGGCGCCCAGCGCGGCTGCGACGGCGAGGCCGGCGGCGCCGAGGGTGAGCTTGTTCATGGTCATCAGCCCCACAGCTTGTTGTAGTTGGCCTTGTCGACCTCGGGGATCCAGGTGATCTCGTAGCCCGGCGACGGTGCGTTCTTCCACATCAGGGAGACGATCGAGTCGGACTTGTGGCACAGGCCCAGCGCGTGCCCGAGCTCGTGCAGGGCGACGTACCGCAGAAGCTCTTTCGAGGCGCCTCGCAGCTTCTGCCGGTTGAAGATGATGTAGTCGGTGGCGCCGATCGATCCGTGGCGCTCGTACCGGCCGAGCGGGTCCGAGGCCCGGGTGCCGAGATCGGCGTCCTTGAACTCCAGGTCGTTCGAGGTGATCGCCGAGTCTGCGACGATCTTGATCTTCGAGCCGTTGTACTGCCAGGCTGAGATCGCGTGCTTGCGGGCGTCGTCGTAGCCGTCTTGTCCGTCCAGCGGATCTCACCGTCATCGACGGCCGAGAAGCCCCTCGTCTCGGTCACACCGCCGACACAGGGGGCGGGCCGGACGGCGGCGAACGCCGGCGGAGGAGCGGCGGCGGGGAGAATGGCCGCCGCGGCGAACGCCAGTGGTAACGATCGGTGAGGCACGCAACGGAGCGTAGCGGTCACGGCTCCGGGTCGGTGGGCGTGTTGTCGGCGATCACCCTTGCGGGGTCCTTTGGGCAGAGCTCGGGATGACGCGCCTTCGTCACGAACAGCACGAACAGCATCTACAGCGTTCTTGGCGACGCTCACACCGCCCACGTCGCGCTCACGTACGCGAGGGGCGGGAATCACCCGGACGGGTGAGTTGCGGCGGCGCCGGACATGACTGCGCTTCCTGGCTGGCCCTGCGCGGAGGAGCGCAAGGGGGACGTCGAGGGTCGGGGGAATGGCCGATCCCCTGCGCCACGGGGGTGTGCGGGGGATCGGGACGGGCCGCAGGACGGGGACTTGACCAGTCGGGACCTGCGGCACGGAATCACGGTAGCGCCGAGAAGCCGGGGCCCGCTGACGGCGCCGCGAGCCTGTGCGGCTACAACGTCCGCCCAGGCGATCATCACGCTGGCCTGCGACGGGGGGGAGGGCCACAGGACGGCGGTGGAGAGCAGCCCCATGCGCTCTGCCGTCCGCGTACCCCAACTCCCCGCCCTCATGCACGCGCGCACCGGACGGTGGGACAGGAGGGTCAGGGAGCGGGTGTGTAGTCCGTGCGGGTGTGTAGTCCGTCGTGATTCCTGCCTGGAAGGAGACTGTCCGGGCAGCCCGGGCAATGCCGGCTCGTCCAGCCGGGGCGGGCGTTGACGCTGCCGATGTTCGCGATCCGCCCCAACGGCGTTCGGTCGGACCCATAACTGCTCCCGCTCACGCAGTCTGCTGGGTACCGTGCTGCTGACGAACTCCGTACGGACACCCCGGTGACCAGCCCGGTGGTCCGGCGGTTGGGGAGGTGTCCTGATGCTGGAGGAAGCCGAGGAGATCGGCCGGCGCGTCCGCAGAGCGAGGCTGCGGCTTGGGATGCCGCAGGCCGATCTGGCGACGGCCCTGGGGAAGTCGCAGGGCTGGGTGTCGAAGATGGAGCGGGGCCTGATCGAGCTGGACCGGGTCGGGCTGCTCAACCAGATCGCCGCTGAGCTGCACGTCCACCCGAACGACCTGATCGGGCGCCCCTACAGCAGCTCCCCGGAGGACAACCAGTGGCAGGTCGCGGCCTCGTCGATTCTGCGCGAACTGCGCCGCTACGACCTGTCCCCGGTCTTCGACGGGACGCCGAGGCCGGCCTCGCAGCTGTGGCGTGAGGTGACCCGCCTGCACCGGCTCCGCGACACCGCTTCCAACGTGGCGATCCTCCGCGTCCTGCCGGACCTGTTCCGCGAGGCCCGGGCCCTGGCCGAGGTGTCGGAGGGGCATGAGCGGGAGGAGGCGTACGCGATCTATGCGGTGTGCTGCAAGTTCGCGCACACCGCGGCCCACTCCCTCGGCCACCCCGAGCTGGTGGCGATGGCCTGCGAGCGGGCCGCGTGGTCGGCTCGTCTGTCCGGGGACCCGGTGCTGCCGGCGGTCGCGGACTGGATGCGGGTGTGGGACATGTGGGCGACGGCCGACTGGGCGGATGCGCTGACGCTCTCGGACAAGGCGATCGGATCGGTGCAGCAGGCGTACGAGCACGGCGAGCCGCTGGCCGTACGCGCCTGGGGCACGCTCCAGCTCCGTGCGGCGGTCTCGTCCGCCCGCGCCGGCCGCGCCTCGGAGGCAGAGGACCGGATCGGGTACGCGAAGGACGCCGCCGAGCGGATGGACGCGTACACCGGGGCGCCGGTGTACGACCGGCACTCGCTGACGTTCTCCGCCGGGAACGTGCAGATCCACGCGATCAGCGTTGCGTTGGAGATGGGCGAGCAGGGCAGGGCGCTGGAGATCAACCGCCGCACCAGCCCCGAGCTGGTGGGCGCTCTGCCCAACTCCCGTCAGGGGCACCACCACATGGACATCGCCCGGGCCTGGCTGTGGGACGGCAACCGGGACAAGGCCCTCGGCGAGCTGGAGACCGCCGAGCGGATCGCGCCCCAGCTCGTACGCAACCACCCCATCGCCCGCTCCACGCTCCGCAGCATCGTCTACGCCGAACGGGCAGCAACACGGGAGAAGTTGCGGCGTATGTCCGACCGCTTCCACCTGGACGGATAGGGGTCGTATTCCTCGGGCTCATATTCGGGGTGGCGGTCGTCCCTAGCTTCGGGGCATGACCGGACGACGCTCTGCCCATCTCCCCTCCCAGGGACCCGAGTTAGGAACAGCGGCTCCCTTCTTCCCCCAGCTCGGCGACCTCGCCGCCGACACCACCCGCGAGGGCCGGGTCGGCGTCGTGGTCACCCTCCCCGGCGTGGACTCCGCCACCACCTATCACCTGCGCCCGCCCGGCGGCGGCCCCGCCTGGTCCGCCCCGGCGGACGGCACAACGCTGCGTCCGGTGCCGGTGCAGGCCACCCACATCACGCTGCTGCCCGGCCGCGACGCGCTCTACGACCCGCGCGCCCGCCAGGGCTCGGTGCCCGTGGAGATCCACTTCGAGGACGGCTCGTCCCGCGAGGGAGCCCTCATCCTCACCTCGGCGGAGCTGGAGCGCCTGTACGCACAGACCAGCCGCCTCCTCACCGCACACGAGAACGCCCCCGGCGAGACCTCGTGAACAGGGCCCGTCACCGCGTCGCCCATGCCCCGCACCGCGTGCGGGCAGACCGCAGCGGACGGATCGCCCTGACGTTCCTCGCCTTCGCCGGCCTGGCCGGGCCCGCCTGGACGCTGCGCTCCCACACCGGCCAGCTTCTCGATGCCACGGTCCACCGAGCGGCCGTGGCCGCGCCGGACATCGTTTCGGCGCCCCTCTCCACCAGCCGCTGAACAAGGGAGCACGCGCCGACGGCCGTACCGCCCCTTGGATCCGCATCACCCCGCCCATCCGCGATCAGGAGGTTCCGATGGATCTTGCCCCCGCCTGTACAAGAGGCGTCGACGCCGTCACCGTCCGCCCCGGCCGTCCGCTCGCCGGGACGGTCCGGGTGGACGGCTCGAAGAACGCGGCTCTGCCGCTGCTGGCCGCCGCCGCGTCCCTGGGCCGCAGAGTCCGCCTGTCCGGCGTCCCGGCCAGCGCCGACGTCCAGAGGATGCTCGGCCTGCTGGAACAATCCGGCTACCGCGTCGCCCGTCCGGTCGCCGAACCGGGAGCCGTGATCGTGGTACCCCAGGAGCACCCCGCCGAGGCACCCGCCCTGACCGACGCCGCCCGGATCCGGGCCTCCTACTACCTGGTGGCTCCTCTGCTGGCCGCCTACGGGCAGGCGGCCCTTCCCTGGCCGGGTGGTTGCCAGATCGGTGACCGTGGGATGGAGCTGCACTTCACCGTCTACGAGGCGTTCGGTGACATCGTCCTGCTCGATGACACCGGATACCGGATCCTGGCCGCCGACCGGGCCCGCGACAAGGTCGTCGTGGCGCTGCCGTTCCGCTCGCGAGGAGCGAGCATTGCCGCGATCTGCCGGGCGGTCGTGGCCGGCAGCCGCCTGGACCTGGGGAACCCCAACCTGTCCCCCGAGACCACAGGCGTACTCGATGCCTTACGGTCCGCCGGGTGGACGGCCCAGGCCGACAGCGACACGATCACGCTGGCCCCGCCGCCGGGCGTCCCCGTGGGGACCGTCGCCTGGACGGTTCCCGGTGACAAGATCGAGGCGGGCACCCTGGCCTGCGCGATCGCTGCCACTGGTGGTGAAGGCCGCGTCGAAGGCGTCGCCGGATCGGATCTCAAGGTGCTGGCCGGCCTGCTGGGCTGGGCCGGTATCCCCGTCTCCCTCGCCTCCGACGCGATCACCGTCCACCGGGCCCGCATCGTGAGCGGACGGCCGCTGCGGGCGGTCGCCTCCCTGGCCCCGAACGGCCTGGACGCCGACTTCGAGCCCGCGCTGCTGGCGCTGGCTCTCACCCTGCCCGGCACCCACCTGTTCGCCGACGACATCAACCCCGGCCGCCACGGTAACCTCCTCCCCCAGCTCGCCCGGCTCGGCGCGGTGATCGAGGAACTGTCACCCACGCAGTGCCGCCTGGTCGGCCCCCAGCGTCTGAACGGCACCACCGTGAAGGCCACCGACATCCGCACCGGCTCCGCTCTCCTGATCGCCGGCCTCGGCGCCCGGGGCGCCACCACCGTCAGCGGCCTCGACCAGCTGCGCCGCGGCCACGCAGACCTGCCCGCCAAGCTCCGAGCCCTCGGCGCCGACCTCGCCGACGTACCGCGATGAGCAGGACGTACGGCCAGATCGTGGCCACCACCGACCTTCACTCCGCCCTCGACCAGGCCCACAGGCTCCTTCCTCACCTGCACGCCCTCAAGAAGACCTCGCTCATCGCCGACTGCGGCGACTTCTTCGAGGGCACCGGCTACTACCGGCTCGGCAAGGGCGCCATCGAGCGGGAGATCCTCACGACGCTGTACGACGTGCTGGCGCCCGGCAACCACGGCTGGCCCCACTACTTTGAGCCCCACCTGCGCGAGATGACGGTCGGCGCCAACGCCGTCGACGACACCACCGGGCAACCGCTGTTCAACCGGCTCCGT
The DNA here is from genome assembly GCF_044541975.1 of Streptomyces sp. NPDC085460. Lineage (NCBI taxonomy): Bacteria > Bacillati > Actinomycetota > Actinomycetes > Kitasatosporales > Streptomycetaceae > Streptomyces > Streptomyces sp. NPDC085460. Next base: position 105,497 of record NZ_JBITTO010000016.1, on the reverse strand, counting down.
GTCGTCGACGTGCACGGCCGCCGGGTCGCCGTCACCGCGGTCATCGGCGTGAGCGCGTTCCACACGATCCCCGCCTGCCAGCGGGCGGGACACCGTGTGACCGACCCCGTGACCGCGCTGCGTGAGTTGATGCTGGAGCACCACCATCACGTGGACTCGTGGATCGTGCTGTCGCACTCCGGCTTCGACGAGGACCTCAAGCTTGCCGGTGCCTGCCCGTTCGTGGACGTCGTCTTCGCCGGCCACTGCCACAGCGACGCCTACGGGCCGGTGCACGTCGGCGACACCCTCGTGGTCAAGGGCCGTGAGCTGGCCGACGGATACGCCGCCGCCGAACCCGTCGGTTCCGGCTGGGCCGCCCGTACTGCCGTCTTCCCCGACCCAACACCGGTCCCGGACGACCTCGCCGCCGTGGACGAGAAGATCGCCTCCACCTGCCGGATGCTCGCCACCCGCCTCGGCGCCATCAGCGAGCCCTACCGCGACACTGTCCTCGACCGCCACCGGCTCCTGATGGGCATCGTCTCCCGGCTGCACACTGGGCTCGGTGCCGACGCCGTCGTCCTCAACGACACCGCCTTACGGCCCACCCACCTCGGCGATGTCCTCACGCTCGGAGACCTGCTGGCCGTCGAGCCGTTCGACAACCAGCTCGTCCATGCTTTCCTCCCCGACAGGTACGCGGATGCCCCGGACAGCCTGCTCAAGCACCTGACCGAGCAGACCGGCCCCCTGGCCGTCGCCCCCTGGCCACTGCCCCAGGGCATCCGGTCTGTCCTGACGACCGACTACCTCGCCGACACCCACCTCGGCGGGCGCACCCACCAGGCTGGCCTCCGGCTCGGCGAGGCCGTCCGTCGCACCCTTGCCACCCCGCTGCCCGACAAGGAGGAGGGCGTCCGATGATCCTCACCGGCCCCGAGATCACCGCCTCCTTCCGCGACGGCCGCCTGACGATCAACCCGTTCGAGCTGGACCAGGTCAACCCCAACAGCTACAACGTCCGCCTCGGCCCCACCCTGCTGACCTACACCACGCCGGTCATCGACGCCCACCAGCCGAACCCGACCGCCACGGTCGAGATCGGCGAGGAGGGATACGTCCTCCAGCCCGGCGAGCTCTACCTCGGCCACACCCTCGAACAGGTCGGCTCGGACACCTTCGTCCCGCTGCTGTTCGGCCGCTCCTCCGTCGGCCGGCTCGGCCTGTTCGTCGAGATCACCGCCCCCATCGGCGACATCGGCTTCCACGGCCAGTGGACCCTGATGCTCTCCCCGATCCGCCCCCTGCGCGTGTACGCGGGCATGAAGATCGGGCAGATCATGTTCTTCGTCTCCACCGGCGACATCGACCTGTACGCGGGCAAGTACCAGGCCGCCGACGGCCCCCAGCCCTCCCGCTACTGGCGCGACGCCGTCCGTGTCAGGGCGGTCGCCTCATGATCCTCACCGGCCCCGCGATCACCGCCGCCGTCCACTCCGGCGAGATCACCATCGACCCGTACGACCCCGCCCGCGTCTCCCCGAACGCCTACGACTGGCGCCTCGGGGACACCCTCCGAGTCTGTGCCGGCGACCTCGACGCCGCCGTCCCCACCACCTACACCGAGCAGAGAATCCCCGTCACCGGCCTGGTCCTCCAGCCCGGGCTGCTCTACCTCGGCGTCACCCACGAGCGCACCGGCTCGGAGGCGTACGCACAGATGCTCAACGGCGACCGCACCATCGGCGCCCTCGGCATCTGGGTCCACGTCTCCGCACCGCTCGGGCACCAGGGCCACGCCATCCGCTGGACCCTGGAGATCCGTGCCGCCCGGCCTGCCCGCGTCTACGCCGGCATGACGTTCGGCAAGCTGGTCTTCCTGGCTGCCCAGGGCGCTCCGGCCAGCTACCAGCAGCAGCCGGCGAAGTACGCCACCACCGACGGCATCGACATCTCCCGCCTCTACGAGGAGATCGGCGGAGGCCGCCGATGAGTCCCGACCGGAATCCGCTGGTCGCCACCTTCCTGGACCTGCCCGCCGGCAGTCCCGGCGGCAGCGTCGAACTCTTCCTCGACCTCTACACCAGCGAGAAACCCCTCATCCCCGCCAGAGCCTTCATGCTCGCCCCACCCGGCCCCCGCCCCCGGACACCGGCCGGCCTCGACCTGCTCAGCACGCCCGGCAAGTGCCTGGAGGGCCCCGCCTTCCACCGGTACGTCGCGCACCTGCGCCAAGCCCTGACGACCGCGATCAACCCCTCCCAGATCGACGTCCTGCACCTGCACCACCTCGCCTTCGGCGCCACCCCCGCCCTGATCCGGGCCCTGCCCGCACACCCCCGCATCGCCCTGGTCCACGGCACCGACCTGCTCTTCGCCGAAGCCCACCGCGACCAGCTCCAAGTCCTACGGGCGACCGCCCGCGCGGCCGACGCCATCGTCGTCCCCACCAGCGCCATGGCCGACCACCTCCTCAAGCTCGCCCCGCAGACCGACCGCCGCAAGATCACCCACATCCCCTGGGGCATCCCCGACCGACTCCTCACCCACCCACCCCTCCGCCCCAACCGCCCGCCGAAGAGCCACCTCCGCCTGCTGTACGCGGGTCGGCTGACCGCCGAGAAGGGCGTCGAGGCCCTGATCCGCAGCGTGGCCCCGCTCCAAGGCGTCGAACTGTCGATCGCCGCGCCCAGCGCCCAATTCCGCGCGCTGGCCCCACGCCTGCGGCGGACCGGGGTGAGGACCCGCTATCTCGGCTGGCTCCGCCGCCCCCAGCTGTGGAAAGCGTTCGCCGAACACGACGCACTCGTCATGCCCTCCACGACGCTGGAGGCCATGGGCTTGGTCGCCCTGGAAGCCCAAGCCTGCGGCCTCCCCGTCCTCCACCAACCCGTCCCCGGCCTCGGCGAAGCCCTCGCCCTCTCCGGCATGGCCACCGACTTCACGCACCCCGCCGCCCTCGCCCGGGTCCTGGACCGCCTGCGGACCGAACCCGGCCTCCTGCCCGGTCTGCGACAGGCCGGATACGCCAACGCCGCCCGGTACCCGCTGTCGAAGACCGCCCGAGAACTGACCGGCCTCGGAAGACAGCTCACCTGACACCCGACCGGGCCGGCATCGCCGAACCGATCACCGGCACGCCGTTGCCCGGACCGCCCGAGCGGGCTCACTACGCTGGCCCACGGGATGCCCACACGAAGAGGGAGACCATGCCGTACCGCACCGAGCGCATCGAGCACCTGCTGAGCGAAGGCGTCCGCGACAAGGTCTACCCGGGAGCGGTGTGGGCCGTCGGCGACTCCGGCGGAGTCCGGGGGTGGGGCACCACCGGTGTCCTGGACCCCGACGAACCGGTCGTGAGGATGCGGCCGGACACCGTCTTCGACGCCGCCAGCCTCACCAAGATCCTCGCGGTCTGGGCCTCCATCGGCGCCCTGTGGGAGGACAGCGTCCTCGACCTCGACGCCCCGCTCGGCACCTTCTGGGACGAAGTCACCGGCCACCCGCTCGGCACGGTGACCGCACGCCAACTCCTGACCCACACCGCCGGCCTGCCTCTCCGGGCCCAGCTGAAGAACCTCTACGGCATCGACCCCGCCGATATCCGCCGCGGAGTCCTGCACGAGACCCTCAACCGGCCACCCGGCGAAGCCGTCGAATACACCGACCGGGCCGCCCTCATCCTCGGCTACCTCGCCGAACACCTCTCCGGCCAGCCCCTCGACCAGCTCTGCGAGACGAGGACCTGGCGCCCGCTCGGCATGGACTCCACCCGCTTCGGCCCGCTGCCCGCCGACATCGCGTCCCGATGCGCCCCCACTGAGGCCGACCAGGACACCGGCACCCACCTCAAGGGCACCGCCCACGACTTCTCCGCCCGGCTCCTCGGCGGCGTGTGCGGCATCGCCGGCACCTTCACCGTCCTCGACGACCTGGCCGCCTTCCTGCGCTACATGCTCGCCCCCACCACGGCCCCCGCCCAGGCCGGCTTCGGAGCCGAATGGAGCACCCACTCCCTCACCGTGCAGACCGGCGGCCTCCAGCCGGAGCGCGGCCTGTTCTGGCACCCGGCCCCCGGCACCACGGGTGACCAAGACGTCTGGGTCCACTACGGCTTCACCGGCACCGGCATGTGGATCTCCCCCACCCAGGACCGCTGGGCCGTACTCCTCACCAACAAGCTCTACTACACCCGCGACCGCCAGCCCCTGACCGACGTACGCAACGCCTTCCGCCAGGAGTCGTTCTCCTGACCTCTCGGTGCGGACCAGAGCCGAACACCAATGCTGGGGGCGTGTGGTCAGCGCGACGCGGCTTCGTCGAGGGTCTGCGGGATCCGCGCTCCGGTGGCGACTGTTGCCTGTCGCAGTCCAGGGCGGGTACGGCCGCGGGCGCGGGCGGGGAGGTTGCTGGGGTGGTCGGGCCGGGTGGCGCTGGCGGCGAGCAGGGCGTTGATTTCCTGGGCGAATTTGTCTCCTGGCAAGGGGATTTCGCTGTCGGGTTCGCGGAGGTAGCCGACGGCGACGGCGGTGGGCATGTAGGCCATCAGTTCGGCGACGACGGCGGAGCGGGGCCGGGAGGCGGTCCTGCCAAGGCGTCGCAGGAGTCGCAGGAGGGTGGCGGCGGAGGTCTCCTCCTCATGGAAGAGGGCGACGGTTTTGTTGTCGCGGTGCACTGTGGTGCGGACGGTCTTCACTACGGGAATGTCGTCGTCGGTCTGCTTGTGCCACCAGCGGGCGGCGTGGGTCTCGCCGAGGGCGAGGTGGTGGAGGTAGAGGCAGTAGGCGGCTGCGGCGTGCCCGGCGCCGGCGGCGTACTGCCACCAGAACCGGGCGCCGTCGTCGGTGTCGGTGAGCTGCAGGACGCAGGCCAGGACCATGGCGCTGCGGGGCTCGGGGACCTGGTCGGTGAGGAAGTCGGCGACGGCGTCGGCGGGGGTGTGGGTGACGAGGGCCTCGCACAGAGTGCGTAGGTCTTCGGCGGCGGATGCGGTATTGGGGTCGGTTGTGTGGTGGGGGGTGACGGGCCTGGGGGTTTTCGGGTCCGGGTCGCGGGCGGGGACGGTGTCGCGTGGCACGGTTCGTTCGAAGACGAGGAGCGTTCGGGACAGGAGGCTGTCGAGGTTGGTCTTGTTCATGAGGTGGTTCCCCCGGTGTGGGCCGGCGGCTCGACGGTGTCGGCGAGGAACCGATCGGCGTGGCGTTCGCTGGACCGTACGAGGGCCAGCGGGATGCCGAGGAGGTCGGAGACCTTCTCGGTGGTGAAGCCGCACAGGCGCCTGAGCACCATGACGTCGAGCTGGGTGAGGGGCAGTTTGCTGATGGCGGCGAACATCTCCAGGGACTCGGCCAGCTGGGCCGCCTGGTGGTCGAGGGAGTCCTGGGCGTGGAGGGCGGCGGTGTCGAAGGCGGCGTCGGCGAGGACGGGCCGCTGGTCGCGGTGGTCGGCCTTGGCCTTGACGGTGGCGCTGAGGATGTTCCAGGCGTAGCGGCGGATGTCGGGGCTGGCGAGGGCGTCGTCGAAGGAGAGCCACAGGATGGCGAAGGTTTCCTCGACGGCGGCGTCGAGGACGGTGTCGGTCAGGAAGACGCCGGCGTAGCGGCGGTAGCCGTCTTCGACCATGGAGCGCAGGGCGCCGTGTTCGATGGGCGGTCCGGGCTGGGTGGTGACGGCGAGCCGGCCTGCGGTGGAGCGGTCGACCCAGTCGCGGCTTTTGCCGGCGTCCATGGCTGCCTGCTTCCAGAGCCGGTGGAGGGGCCAGGTCGGGATGTTCAGTTCCTCGGCCAGGCGGTGGATGACTTCCCAGCGGGGGTAGTGGCCGACTCCGCGTAGCAGCTCGGAGAGTTTCGATTTTGCGAGTACGCGTGCGCTGAGGTCGGCGAGGGTGCGGCCGCTGAGGAGGTAGTGCTCGCGGGTGGGGGTGAGCCATGCGCGGTGGGCACTGCCGACGGTGGAGGCGATGGGGCCGAGTTTGCGGCCGGGGCGGAGCGGGGCCGGCTCGGAAGCCGGCCCCGTCGCGTTGTGCATGGGGGTCACGGGGCGCTGTCCTCCTCGTCGACCGCCGTCGTGGCGGTACTGGGGACGGCCGCGGTCTTGTTGCGGAAGCCGGTCAGGACGTGGGTGACGGTGAGACCGAGGACCGGGGCCAGCGTGGCGATGATGGCGGCGTGCCCCATCGCCGCCATCGCCACGCTCCAGCCGAGGACGCCCAGCGACAGCACCATGGCCGCCGCTATCAGCTTGCTGTTCATCGTGATTCCTTGCGTGTCGTCGTGCTGTGCATCCGGAAGGCCACACAGAGGTGGCCCCTTCAACTCGCGGGTGCCGATCCGCTTCTGAAGGAGCATCAGCATGTACCGACGGGTGCCGCTAACGCCACGTGATCATGGAATTACGGAACATTGCGAGGCATGGAAGGTGCGCCATGCGGTCGGAGATGACCGTTCCTGTGCACGTCGAGCCTGCTGACGCTGCTGCGCGGGTGAAGTTCCCGATTTTCCTTGCAATCCCACCGGCCTGACCCCCAAATTGGAGTCAGGACACCTTGGGTGTCGTCCTTCCATCCGGAAGGGGCCCGGCTCCCGTGCCGAGAACCACCAGGGAGCACGCGCCACTCGCTCCCGCCCGGCCTGAGATAGAGGCCGGGCGGGACGAAACGCCCCGATGACGGGGACCATGACCGTAGCGCAGCACTCTGACAACAGCCCCTACACCAGAGACTGTTGCTTCCGTGCGCCCCTGTGTGCGCTGCCGGGGGCGATCATCGACGGGCACCTCACCCGGCCTGCCCCTGGACAGGCCGACAGAGAGTGCGTCATCCGGCATCGTCACTCTGCCCTTGCAGACTTCGGCATGAGACCTGCCCTGACTCCGGAGCTGGTCGCCTATCACGGCGGCGAACGTAGCGGCCGCTACATGGACAGCCAACTCCCAAGATCTTCGAAAAATCTCCAGTTTGGCCATCGATCGCAAGACGCGGGAGCGCATCGACGCCTTCGATCTTGAGGTTGCGTATCCGCGGAGAAGGCCATCGCTACCGGTCGAGGCCGACATGGCCCCGACAACACCACTCCACCTTCCCTGCCGGCCCCCCTCCCCTGGCATGAACAGTGCCCCTGTCGGGGGAAGGGCGGAGCAGAGCGGCCGATCCTGCATTCCGGCTGTAGGAAGAAGCCCGCGCCGGGTGAATGTCAGCGGCGCAGGTCCGCATAGATCCTGGCGGTCACACCTGGTTCACCGGGAATACGGCGTGCCTTCGGGGTACCTGAGGTCGTCCAGTGCCGGTTGAGTTGTTCGGCGGCGGCCTGCAGGGTGCCCTCATCGGCGGCGGTGATGTCCACGACGACGAGGCCGGGTTCGGCCAGGTGGATAGGGTCGATGGCTTCCATGTCTGCCAGAACGTTCTGTGGAGGCGGAGGTTCTGGGGCGACGGCCTGATCACCGGGATGAGGGGTGCGGCTGGCGGCTTTGACGCCGCGGGGCGCCCCGGTGGAGGCGGACACAGGCGATGGCGTACCGGTGCCACCCGGAACCTGGGCAGAGTGTTGTGCGGGAGCTCGCAAGTAGGTGGGCCGTTGCGTGGCACCGGGCTTGTGGCGCAGTCCTGCACGAGTGATCGCCTTGTGCTGGTCGGCGTCTCCCCCGGTGCGACAGGCGGCCTGTCCTCGCTCCCCTCTCACGGCCTGCTTCCGTTCGCGAAGCGGTGCCTTCCCACGGTCAGGACGACGGACCAGGCGTGGGGTGATGCAGCTCTTGCGCGAGCCATCACGGCTCGGGCTTGTTCGGCAGTTCGTTCTGAATGATCCACATGGCGGGGCGGCAAAGCGTTTCTCCGGTGAACCGCCGTCCCCCACACGGCTGACGGGATTAGTGGTTCCGGCATGTCAGGGACTTGATCACCGATACACCTGCGGTCGTGATCAAGAACCTGGTGCGCGGTGCGACCGCGCTCTGTCTCGCCCTGTCCCCTCTCGCCCTCCCCTCCGCGGCCACGGCCGCCCCTGCGGCGCAGGTACTGAACCTCGCCGACGCCGTCGATCTGGTGCCGGTCGCGGCCGAGTCCCGTACCGGATACACACGGGACAGGTTCAAGCACTGGAACGCCGGCCTCGACACGTCCGACGGCTGCAACACCCGCGCGGAGGTCCTGCAGGCCGAGGCAGTCGAGTCACCGACCGTCGCGGCCGGCTGCAAGCTCTCCGGAGGGGAGTGGCTTTCGTACTACGACGGCCAAGAGGTCAACGACCCCGCGAAGCTCGACATCGACCACATGGTCCCGCTCGCCGAGGCCTGGGACTCAGGCGCCAGCGCCTGGGACGCCAAGCGCCGTGAGGCGTACGCGAACGACCAGGACGCCGCCGCCTCGCTCGTCGCCGTCACCGCGCGGACCAACCGACAGAAGGCGGACCAGGACCCGGCGACCTGGATGCCGCCGCACCCCGACGCCCAGTGCCGCTACATCGGTGAATGGACCGCCACCAAGCTCCGCTGGGGCCTCACCGCGGACCAGGCCGAGGCCGACGCGCTGAAGGTCTACGCCGAAGCCTGCGAGACCACCGTCGTCCACTACACCCCCGCCCCGTAGCCGAAGGAGACCCCCGTGGCCCGTATCCCCCGCACTCTCGCGGCCGTCCTCATGACCGGCGCCCTGACCGCCGGGTACTTCGTCGTCGCCTCGCCGGCGAACGCCGCGACCTGCCCGACCACCCGCTCCCCCCGGATCGACGGCGGCGAGGCTCACTGGAAGCTCTCCTGCCGCGACGGTGATCTGAGGATCACCGGCTGGGTGGACGACACCCGCGCCGACGCCAAGTGCGCAGTCGTACGCATCGACCCCCACGTGGGATCCCTGCGCGAGATCAAGGCCTGCGGTTCTGGGACGCGTGAGACGTTCGACGAGACCTTCTACAGCACCGACACCGCAAACGTCACCCTCTTCCTGCGCTGAGCACCACCCCGGGAAGCATGTCCAGGACCGTCCAGCGCCCCCCGTCCGGCCGGTCCTGGACTCTCCCCATCACACGCGACCCGGCCAGCAGAACGCGGCTCGCCCCAAGGAGCAGCGCGCCGGACGGCCTCACCACTGAGGTGAGCGCTCGCTGTGCACCTACGCGCCCGCCCCGGACGGGTGATGACGGACCGAACTGGCCTCGGCGCCGCAGGGAAGTCCGTACCGTCCTGTCCTCCGCTCCCATGAGGGGCTGCAGATGACGAGCAGGCCGCTGCGGGGGCAGTTCACGCTCACCGCAGTCGCGGCCGTCGCCCATGCCTCTCCAGCCGCGCCTCGGGCCGCACAGCCGGCGCCGTGCGTAGGCGGCGCAACGGACCCGCAGCTTCTCGGCGGTGGACGACCGTGAGATCTGCTGGACCGAAGCCTCGAAGTACGAAGCCCTGCGCACGCACGCGATCACCGAGTGGAACAGATTCCGGAAGATCCACATCACGCCGGACAGCGCGATCACGGTCAACGACCTGAAGTTTCGCGACTACAACAAGAACGACCGGGCCGCCGACAAGTACGAGTGGCACGGCGACACCGCGCAGACCGACTTCATCTTCCTGAACAAGTACTGGCTGGACGAGGTCTTCAAGGACATGGACGACTGTCGTACCCGAGCTCGGGCACGCCCTGGGATCTGCCACGAACGTCAGCTCGGCCCTGCATATGGAGACGGACGGCAAGGCCGTACCGACGGCCGTCGACAAGGCCAACTACCTTAACTTGCAGGGATGATGAAGCGCCCGTGCTCCTGTCGCTCGCCTGGATCCTCGTACTCGCCGCGTCAGGGACCACCGCAGCCGTCGTCCTCCAGGGGGACGACGTCACCGTCTCGGCCGTCTGCGTGCCGATCATGGACACCGACCGGGACAAGGCCGGCATCGCCGACCACATCGCCGTGGTGACTGCCGGAGAGCAGTCCCGGCCCGCTCGGGGCAGTGATGGAGAGCAGCGGGTCACCGTGCAGGTCAAGGTCGAGGAAGTCCTCAAGGGCTCCCTGCCCACGACCCTGCCCCTCGCCAGACCGCCGGCGACACCGCGCGACCGGAAGTCGAGCAGCAGGCGCTCGTCCCCGGCCACCGGTACATCCTCGGCATTCCCAACACGCACACCGAGGACGGCTCGCTGGCCGCGGGCCGCTGGGCGTTCTTTGCCACCAGCGCCGACGGCCCGCAGCTCAAGACCGCGCGCAAGCGCTGGACGGACGCCGTCGCCCACCAGAACCCGAAGCGCATCGATCCCGGCTGCCACGAAACCGAGTACACGCCGTAGCCAAAGACAACCTGTCTTCCGCCGCAGGCCACGAGCGGGAGGGACCGCGGGGCTCTCCCGCTCGGCCCCTCGGGACTGGCAGCCAGCACCGAAGACTCTGCTGCTCAGGGCCTGCGGCGGGGCGGAGGTGCAGCAGTGGTGCACCAGCCATGCCGACGCGGGCTATGGCGACGGTGGCCTGGTCCGGCTCGCCACCATCGCCGACATCAACCCCCGGCCATCGCGTAGCAGTGGACCACCGTAGTCACACAGCAGGCCCCCGCATCCCGACCCCGCCTGCACCGACACCACCACGACCGTGACCGCGCCGTACACCGGGAAACGCATAGTGCCCCCGCCGAAGCGGGGGCACTCGGGGAAGGAGCAAACGACCAGTCGGCTCTCCCCCGAAGAGTCACCGTAGCCGCAGGTGACCAGCGACCAGACTGTTCTCGGTGTAGACCATACGAACGAGTTACAGGCCGGTACCAGTGGTGACGGGTCTTCCTCGCGTACGGCTGCAGTTCCTGGCTCTCTTGCGGATCCGTGGGCGGGCCTGCGGTGTTCAGGGCCGGTGCGTTCCGTCGGGGTGGCTGTCGATCCAGGACAGTCCGCTGATGTCCAGGTGGCTGCGGGCCCGGGTGACGGCGACGTAGGCGAGGCGGGCTTCACCTGCGTCGACAGGGCCGGGAATCGGCCGACCGTGCTGGTCTTGTTCATCGGTATCCGGCGGAGGCAGGAAGTCGTCGGCGATCTTCACCCGTGTCCATTCGCGCCCCTTGGCCTTGTGGGCGGTGGAGACGGTGATCTGGGCGTTCTGCTCGTCACTGAGACGGGCCACCGCGTCGAGGATGGCGTCGGTGCCATGGTTGTCGACGAGGTCGACCAGGGGCTGCAAATCGCGTCCGGACGGGTCGTGCGCGGCATAGTCCTGGACTGCCCCCCAGGTGGGGAAGAGCACGAGTTCGGGATGGCTGGTGAGGCGGCCTGCCTGGAGCTGGCGGGCGGCTAGTGCCAGGGCACGTAGGCTCTCACCCCCTCCGACCAGGGCGACACGGGTTCCGGCGGCGAGGTGGTTCATGACCTGCCTCATGGCTCCGACGTTGGTGCGGCACAGGATCGCGCTGGGGTCGGAGAGGGGGCCGAGGCTGGTGGGCGTGGCGGGGCTTCCGGTGAGGCGCAGGGGTGCGTCGGCGAGGGTGAGCCACCGGTTGGCTTCTTCGGCGAGGGCGGGGCCGAAGCGGAAGGAGCGGGAGAGGGTGAGGTGGGTTCCGTCGAAGGTGGTCATGACGTCTTTGGCGCCGCGCCAGTGGTAGATGGCTTGGGCGGAGTCGCCGACCATGACGAGCTGGGCGTGGTGGCGCTGGCTGTTGAAGATGTGCTCGACGACGGGGTTGGTGTCCTGCGCTTCGTCGAGCAGGAGGAAGTCGGCGTGGATCTTCGGGTGGGTGAGTGACCAGATCTTGAGGAAGTGGTCGGGGTCGAAGCGGACGGCTCCGGTGTCGGGGTTCTGCAGGTCAGCCCATGCTTTGCGGGCGTAGGGGATGACGATGTCGGCGAGCTCGCCGTGCGCCTTGGGGCTGTCCATGCCTCGCAGTTGCGGGACGTGGTGGTCGGCGAGCTCGGTGTCCGCGGTGTGGCAGAAGCGGGTCACCGTCTTCAGGACGGTGTTGGACAGGGTGACGGGCATGAGGGTGTGACCGGCTGCGCGGACGGGTTTGGTGATGCCGAGGTCCTGGCCGGTCTGCCAGGCGGGGCGGCGGGGGGCGCCAAGGCGGCGTTTGTAGCGGTGGCCGAGGGCGGCGTAGGCAAGGGAGTGGGCGGTCCGGCAAGTGACGTTGGGCGGGAAGCGGGTTGCCGCTTCCTGGGCGATGGCACGGTTGTAGGCGAAGTAGCGGCCGCGACGGGTGGTGCTGCGGGCCAGGAGGGCGAGGGTGGAGGTCTTCCCGGTTCCGGCTCCGGCCTGGAGGGCCATGTGCTGGCCGGCGGCAAAGTGGTCGGCTGCTTCTGCTTGCTCGTCGGTGGGCGTGAACAACGCGGATGTGCTCCATGGCGTCGGCGCGGTATGGCCTGGTAGTGGGTGTCCCGGGTCAGCAGTGAGGGCGGGGGTTTGTCGGCAGACGGGTGGCGGTGAAGGCGTGGTGGAGAAGGGGATCGAAGGGTTCCCACTCGGCGAGCGCGAGGTCGGGCGCCGCAGTGGATGCGGCGTTGGTGAGGCAGTGCTGGGTGCGCCGACGGAGCTGTTCTCGGTGGCTGAGGTGAGTGAGGCCGTAGACGGCGATGTCCATCGCAGGCAGTGCGAGTGGCCGGGCGTGGTGGGTGTGGGGTGTTGGGGGCATGAGGATCCAGCGGCCCGGGGCGGCTTGGGGGCGAAGAGGGGGGTGGCGCAGCGGGTGCGTCGGACGGTCGGGGCGACACACTGGACCTTCTCGACGGGGAGAGAGGCGAGGTATCGGGTGTAGAGGAGCTGGACGACCGGACGCTGAGGTCTGCACGTGGGGTCTTGGTGGGCGACTGGTGGGGAGCTCGGTGGCGCGGTGACGGCTGCGGTGTCGATGAGGCGCCTGGTGTGAAGTGCGAGCTTTTGCCTGATGGCATTGAGCGGGTCGGGGAGGTCCGCTGATTGAGTGCCGGCCGGGCAGACGACGGGATGGGTGATGCGGCACCAGGGGCTGTCGTCGCCCGCCGGGTAGGCAACGCCGGAGGCAAGGTGCCAGCGGTAGTCGGCGGGGACGGGCTCGGTGGGCAGTTCGGCGGGGTCCAGGCTCACCGGGCGTGGGCTGGTGGTGGTGTGCCGGTCAACGCGGTTGCCGCAGCGAGGGCAGCGTGCGGATTGGGCGCAGCGCAGGAGGCGGCCGGGGCTGTCGTGGGCGACGGTCAGTGTGCGTCGCGGGCGGCGGGTGTGGAGGGTGCCGTCTCGGTGGCGGGGGGTGTCGGGGCGGGGGCGCATGAGCGGAAAGGTCCCATGCGACACGCCGCAGGGTGGTGACGCGAGTTCGGATGCCCCTCTGTCGGCTCAACCCGTTCGTACTCACGTCGCATCCGGCGAACGTGTGGGCGGGGTTGGTGACTCGTTCGGGTGGTCCGTTCAGGGGGTGGTGCCGGAGTTTCCGGGGGTGGCGCCCGGGGGTGTATGGCCTTCGCAGAGAACGGAGAAGAGGCCGTCGAGGGGAATGCCGAAGGCGTGGCTGAGGGCGTGCCAGGTGGCGATGGTTCCGACGGTGCGGCCTTGCTCGATCTCGATGAGAGTGCGCCTGGACAGGCCGGTTCGCTCGGCTAGGTCGTCGTAGCTCCAGCGGTGTTCGCGCCTGAGCCGGGCGAGCTCGCGGGGCAGCTCGTCGAGGTTGGCATCGGGCGGCAAGATCGTCACTTGCTCATCCGACGTGGCGCCCGTCCGCCATGTCAGTGCAGACCTCTGCCCTATTTTGCGTGGTCTTCAGCGAGCCGCCCTGGGTGCACTACGGTGTGCCGCCGTCCGGGCTCATCACCTTGCCCGGCAGCAGGTACGAGCCGTTGGAAGGAGTTCACCGCTGTGACAGTGCGTGCCGCGCACCCACAGATGACGCGGACCTGGATCGTCGAGCTGCACGCCGAGCCCCAAGGGCCCTTTCTCGTCTGCGCGCAGTGCCCCACACGCCCCCGCCTCACGCAGGGCTCCACGGCACGGTCTGCGGCGCTCGCGCACCTCGCCCGGCACGCCCGGCGCTCGCTCCTTCCCCCGTACCTGAGGACCTGCCAGTGCCATGAACGCGGATGCCGCTGGCATCCCCGTCACCGTGGCTGCGACGGTCCCCTTCTGCTCGTACTGACCTGCGAGAGAGCAGGGCGGGTCTGGCGGCTCGCCGACACCTGCGCGGCATGCGCTGGCGCAATGCACCACACCTCGGTGGTTCCGGACACGGCCTTCAGCAACCTGCCTGCCACCGACAGGACGAGACCGCGCCGCCGCAGAACCAGCAGGCCGGGCAGGGATCGTGCCTTGGTCCGGGACATGCTCAGCCTCCTCGCCGCCTCCCTGCCGCTCCACACTTCCCCCGAAGCCCGCCTGCTGGCCTTGCAAAGCGTGCTGCGCTGCGACGCCGACGGCTCCCTCGTCCTCCCCCACGGTCTGATCCGCGGCATGAATTTGGGCGATGCTGGACCACTGTGGCAGGAACTGCTCGATGCTCGCTGGATTCTCAACGTCGCCCCCACACCGCCTGGAATGCAGGCCAAGCTCAATGATCCCCTCATCGGCCTTCCCGGACGCGGTCCTCGCTCTCAGGCGGCGCACTGGGCTCTGCTGAAGTCGTCCGGCTCTGCCCTGCGGCACACCAATTCCGCGGCCCGGCTCACCATGGTGGCGCTCCAGGCCCATACACAGCCCTCGCTCCAGAAGGGTGCCGCTGACAGCCACACGCTGGCCCGGATGTGCGGCATGGCCCTGCACCGGCTCGTTGTCACCGCTCAGGACCTGCTGGATTCCGGCATACTGCAGAGCTGCTCGCTCGCTGGCGGAGAAGACCTGGCGTGGAACTGGCCCGACACATCCCTCCTGCGGGAAGGCACACGTACCGGACGCAGGAGAACCTTGTCGGAGCCCGGGAAACCGGATCCGCCTTCTGCCGAGTTGGCTGTCCTCGTTTGGCCAGGCCTCTGAGCATGCGGTGCTGACCTGGTCGGGCGTGCCGCGGCAAGGATGCAGACACTGTGGTCCAATCTGGGATCTCTCCCGGCAAGAGGACACTTCAGGTGCGGCGGGATGCGAGACACCAGCGTGCTCGAATCCGTTGTCCGGCTCGCACGCCGACGGCGACAGGCTGCAGGACAGCCGCATAGGGTGCCATGGTGTCTGCCGATGCCAGCACTTCGTGTGCGCCCGCCCTGCCATCTGGCCTGTTCCGGCTCGCGACGCTCACACGCTTCTCCGGCCGGCAGGTTCGCCTCGCCGTCCATGCATCAGCCTGTCCCGTCGTACCTGAGGACGGCAAGACAGTGGAAAGCAGCGGTTTCTGGCGCGTAAGCGAGGTTTCGCGCAGCACTGTCAGTCCGCGTATGGAAGAGGCCCGGCAACGTGGGCTGCCGGTCTTGACATCCTGCGTACGCTGCGGCGGGTGGCCGCCCAGCTAAGCGTCGGCGTGGTGGCGGCCGCTGCCGTGCGGGAGGTAGATGCCGATGCGGTGATGCCTGCGACTGCGGCGGTGGCGTACTTGAGGACGGTCCGGCGTGCTGCCCGGCCGGTTTCCTGTTCGGGGCTGTCCACTGTGCTTCCCGCGGTGAGTCGTGACCATGCGGGCGTCTGTCAGTGTCCTGAGCACCGGGTTAGGGCCGCCGGCAGGCTATGGATAACCGCGAGCCGCCCACTCAACCGCCGCCATCTGAGGCACAGAGGCGAGGAGGGCGTGGTCCTGGCATCGAGCGGACCGCGGAAGCTCGCCGGCGCGAGCGGCCGCAGTACTCCGTGCTCGTCAGATTCCCTCGTGCGGTGGGGCGGCTTCTCTCTGGTTCGCTGTGCTCCAGCCGGTGCGGACAGACGGCTCGCCTCTGGTCGTCTGCGGCTTACCGGCACTGCCCGGCCAGAGGCGCTGCGCCCGTCCGAGGTGGCTCAGGCGGAGTAGACGCGGAACTCCGAGAGCTGGCCGGCGGGCCAGCCGGTGTTGGCGGTGAACAGCAGCCGCAGGTGGCGAGTGCTCGTTTCGGCGGGGAGGGCCAGGGTGACGTTGTTGCCGGTGGCCGGGTTGAAGGTGTGCGGGGAGGCTCCAAGGAGCGTCGTGAACGATGAGCCGTCGGTGCTTCCCTGGACAGCGACGGTCTGGGTACGGGTGGCCCAGGCAGTGATCGGGGGCAGGGCGAGGACCACCCGGCGAACGCCGGTGGCGGCGCCCAGGTCGACCTGGAGCCACTGGGGGAAGGCGTTGTTGGCGCTCTCCCAGTACGAGTGCGGGCTGCCGTCGACGGCGTTGCCCGGGCCGTAGGACTGGGTGACGCTGCTGGCTGATGTCGGCCGGCCGAGTGCAAGGTCGACGCTGGTGGAGCCGTTGGTCGTCGCGGTCGCCTGCGCGGAGGGCGCGGAGACGGCGCCGGTCGCGTCGAGGGCTTGCACGTCGAAGGTGTACGTGGTCGCGGGGGTGAGCCCGGTGACCGCGAAGGACGTGATGTTCGCTGAGACGGTGGCGATCGGGGTGGCGGTCCCGCCGGTGATCCGGCGCACTCGGTAGCCCGTCACGCCGACGTTGTCGCTCGACGCGGTCCAGGCCAGCGCCACACTGGTGTCGGTCACGCCGGTGACCCGGAAGTTGCCCGGGATCGTCGGCGGCACGGTGTCGCCTCCCTGGACCGGCGCGGTGGGCCGGACGGCCGTGAGCGGTGTCAGGCCCTTGAGCATCCGCGCGCCGTCACCGGTCAGCCGCAGGTAGTAGTCGGAGGAGCAGGCGGTGCCGTCCTCGTCGAGCGCGAGGAAGCCCGAGCCGGTGGGGACCCACGCCTGGGACTCGGCGGTCTTCGCGATCTGATGGCCCTCGTTGTACTCGTCGAACATGGAGATGTAGACGCTCGGTACGCCCGCGCGGCCCATGTTGTAGAACTGCCGCCACATGAAATCGCCGTGGGCCCGCTGGCGTTCGGTGACCCCGCCGGGCAGCACGCAGGGCTGGTAGTCGATGCCTCGTGCCGTGCACTCGGCGAGGTCCGGCACGGTCGCCACGTTGTAGAAGTTGTCGGCTTCGCCGGCGCTGCCGATCCGGCCGACGAGCCAGGGGGAGAGCATGTCGAAGGCGTGGTAGACGCCGGTGAAGCCCGGGCGGGAGTCGCGGTCGCCGGTCCGCCACCAGGTCGGCACGCCGCCGATCACGTAGCAGCCCTGGGCCTTGAACCAGTTGACGACATCGAGGCACTGCGGCGGGGTGAAGGGCCGCTGGGGGTCGTTGAAGCCGAAACCCCAGATGCAGACCACCGGTTTGCCGTTCTGGCGGGCGTAGGCGGGGGAGGCGGTGTGGGTCCGCATCTTGGTGGTCCAGTCGGCCTTGATGTCGTTCTGCGTGCTCGTCCAGTCCGACACGTCGTACATGATGTAGAACTTCACGCCCTGTGACTCGGCCGCGCTGCGGACCTTGCCGGCCATAGCGTCGCGGGTGGGTCCCTCGCCGCCGGTGGGGTTGAAGCGCTGCAGGGCGGCGGTGTCGATGCCGTATTCCTTCATCCAACGGAAATGGGTATCGACGGTCGACTGATCGTAGGAGGAGAACAGGGTGGCCGGCTGCCCGTTGCCGAGGTTGCCGAAGGCGGTCCGGTAGGTGGCCGGGTACTCGCGCATGTCGGGCCAGGCGACGATGGCCTTGTTGGTGGTGGAAGGGGTCTGGCTCCAGTTCTGGGACCAGTGCCACCAGCCGTTGATGGGGGCGCCGTCCCCGGCGCAGGCGAACCAGCCCTGGTAGCCCACGGTCACCTTGCCGACGACGTCGCCGGGCGGGCTCGCCGCGGCGGCGGGCTGGGCGAGCACGCTCTGCCCGAGGCCCATGGCGCCGACGGCTCCTGCCGCGGTGGCCGCCTGCAGGACGGTCCGACGCGAGATGCTCATCTCACTGCCTCCGAACGTATGACTTGCCCGGCGACCGACTCGCTCAGGCGAGCCAGCGGGGCGATGCGGAATCGAGCATGTGCCTGGCCGGCGACGCGTGAGCGTCGCCGGTGATCGAACTGCCATGCGGGCCGGCGCCACGCACCTGCGGGATCGGCCCGGTGGTCGCTGACGCGTCCGCCTGAACCCGAGGCGCGCCGTCCAAGGTGCTCTCGCCCGGCCACGCGAACGCGATGACGGCTCGGGTTCCGTCCTACGACCAGGTGGCCCCTGCGGCGGCCGTGTGCGGGCGCGGCGCCGGGCCGGTGGAGGACCCGGCGCCGCGTCGTTGGTGCGGTTTCTTCCTAGAGCTGTGCTGTCAGGCGGAAGCTCTGCGAAGCCGTGCTGTCGCAGGTCCTCTGGATGAGCTGTACCGAGTTGGTGGGGGCGGTGGTGGGCACCGTGAGGCACTTGCCGCTGTGGCGGGCCACGAAGCGGTGGGTTCCGCCCGGCTCGGCGACGGAGCGCCACTGCTGGTTGGTGCCGCCGGCGTAGGACCAGAGCTGGATCGGTGCGTCGTCGGCGGTGGAGATTGCGGTGACGTCGAGGACCTGGTCGGGGTTGTTGCGGTTGGCCAGCCGGAGGTAGCCGTTGTCGGTGGGGACGAGGCGGAACTGCTGGGCGGTGGTGCCGTTGCAGGTGTACTGCTGGATCACGGTGCCGTTGGCTGTGGCGGCGGCGCGGGCGTCGGCGCACAGCCCGTTGGCCTGGGAGGTGAGGGTGTAGAAGGGGTCGGTGGTGGCCGGGGCGGCGCCGAGCCACTTGAGGGCGTCGATGAGCATCCGGTTCTGGGTGGCGGAGGCGAAGGTGGAGGAGGTGCGGGTGTTGGTGGCGTAGTTCATCGCGTTGTGGCCGAAGTTCGCGTACAGCATGCGGTAGTTGCTGTTGGTCCACGCGATGGGGTAGTCGCCGCTGTACCAGGACTGGTTGGGGTCGGTGCCGAGAGGGAAGCTCGACGGGTCGACCGAGGCCAGGACGCGGATGGCGGGGTTGTTGCGCAGGCTGTTGGACCAGCTGTACCACTCGCTGACGGCCGAGGTCCACGTCGTGGGCAGGCCGGCGGTCACCGGGTGGCCGGCGTTCTCGGTGCGCAGGACGGCGGTGGTGGGGCCCCAGGTGTTGGAGCGGAAGTTGCCGCTGCCCAGGAACTGGTTGTAGTACCAGTCCCATGAGGAGGCGTCGGTGGTGAAGGCGGAGACGTGGAAGCCGAGCCAGGCGCCGCCGGACCGCATGTAGCGCTCGAAGCCGGCGCGCTGGGCCGGGGTCTTGGGTGAGTCGTCGAGGAAGAGGACGACGTCGTAGGCGTCGGCGCCTCCGTTGGCGAGGAGGTTCCAGTCGGTGGTGGCCGTGTAGGTGAAGTTGTTCGCCGCTGCCGTGCGCGGGAACCACTCGTTGGCTTCCTTGACGAAGTCGATGTGGGCGGCGTCCCAGGTGCCGCTGGAGAACGCCAGGACGCGGAAGTCCGGAGCCGCCGGCGCGGCCAGGGCTGAGGGGGCTGTGGATCCGAGTAAGAGAGCCATCAGCGCGATCAGGCCGGTAAGGAGTCGTTTCACGGGTAGCTCACCAGGTTCGCGACGTTGGTGGAGGAGTTGGACGGGCCGCCCCGGTCGTTGATCACGTGGCGGATGGTGCCGGTGCCGCCGAGGGAGACGGTGACCATGCTGCGGAAGCGGACGTCGGGCCGGTTGGGGGCCTCGATGGCGCGCTCGGCGGTGACTCCGGGGTTGACGTTGAAGTAGCAGTAGCTGCCCAGTCCGTAGGCCTGGTGGCTGGTGACGGAGTCGGCGACCTTGTAGGCGGCGTAGCCCTGGGTGGAGCCGTTCATCCAGGCGGCCTGGTTGGGCGGGTCGTAGGGCATCTCGTTCTGGTAGAAGTACGTGCGGCCGCGGTTGCCGTTCCAGATGGTCTGGTACTTCTGGTAGTGCTCGACGAACAGGCCGTACATGGTGACGTCGTCGCCGTTGACGATGATTCCGGTGTCGCCGGTGTTCACTGTCCAGCCGACGCCGGCGCCGTGGTCGCCGCGCCAGATCCACATGTGGTCGCCGATGACGTGGTCGCTGTTGACGACGACGCTGGTGGTGGCCTTGCCGACGCCCGCGCCGCCGACGCGGACGTACACGTCGTGCAGTGAGGTCGGGTTGGCCGCGTGGGAGGCGGAGGAGCCCGTGGGGCCGACCTCGAGGAGGACGGGCGAGTTGACGGGGCCGGCGTCGAAGAGGACGCCTGCGATCTTCACGCCGTCGACGTCGGCGACGGTCATCGCCCTGATGCCGTTGTCGGGGATGAAGGTGGCCAGGCCGAGGCCGAGGACGACGGTGTCGGGGCGGGTGACCCTCAGTGTCTGGTCGACGTGGTAGACGCCGGGGGTGACCAGGAGGTTCTTGCCGGCGTCGAGGGCGGTGTTGATCTGGGCGGCGGTGGCTCCTGGCTTGACGATGAAGAAGGTGTCCATGCCGAGCCGGGTCCCGGCGGGGGCGCCGGTGGTCCAGCTCGCGCCGGTGGAGTCGGTGCGGACCGGGGGCACGACCACCTGGTAGGCGCCGGTGGCATCGACGGTGAGGTAGGGCTTCTCGCGGGTGACGGGGGCGCGGTCGATCGTGGTGTGCGGGGGGCTGGGGAAGGTGGTGGCGGGGACGCCCTGGCTGCCGACGAAGACCATGTTCCAGTTGGAGCCGGTCCAGGAGCCGAGCTGGGAGTTGCGGGTGAGCCACTGCTGCTGGGTGCCGGAGCGGACCTGGCCGTCGACGCGGCTGTCGGCGATGTAGCCGCCGCTGGACCATCCGCCGTCGCTGAGCTCCAGGTTGCCGCGGACGTGCATGCGGCGGTAGGCGGACGCCTGGGAGACGGCCCAGCGGTCGGTGCCGCCGGTGGGGGTGACGGAGAGGTTCTCGGCGCCTCGCCAGAAGTTCTGGGTGGCGTTCTGCGGCGGGAACCAGTCGGCCTCGACATGCACGGCGCCGTTGATGTTCACCGCGTCGGGCGAGGAGCCCAGGCCCAGGACCTGCGTGTAGAAGCCGACGTTGACGTCGTTGTTGTAGGTGCCGGGCCGGAACAGGATCGCGTGGCGCTCCTGGCCGAACTGGTTGGTCTCCTGACGCCGGAAGATCGTGTCCAGGCGGCTCTGGATGGTGGCCGAGGGCATCGAGGGGTCGAAGACGGCCACGTTCGGGCCGAGGTCCACGTTGCCCGGAGCGGTGCTCACCGGGGTGACGCTGAAGCGCTGTGCGGCGGTGCCGTTGCAGGTGTACTGCACGAGCTGCACGGAGTCGGCCGTCGAGGCCGCGGGCACGTCGAGGCACTTGCCGCTGTTGCGGTTGACGAGGCGGAAGGTCCCGTCGCCTTCGTCGACGGCCCGCCACTGCTGGTTCAGGCCGCCGCCGTAGGTCCACAGCTGAACGGGGGCGTTGTCGGCGGTGGAGACGTCCGTGACGTCGACGGTCTGCGCGGGGTCGTTGCTGTTGCCGAGGCGGACGTAGCCGTCCGAGGTCGTGGTCACGGTCCACTGCTGGGCGGTGGTGCCGTTGCAGCTGTACTGCTGCACGGCCGTGCCGTTCGCGGTCGCGGCGGCCCGGGCGTCGAGGCACTTGCCGTTGCCGGTGTTGGCCACGGTGACCGTGCCGGTGGGAATCTCGGCGGCGGCCGCACCTGGGGCGAGGGCCATCAGCAGCGAGCTGAACACCGCGCCGGCGGTCAGGGCCGCTGCGGCACGGCCACGCGCGCCGGAGGTTCTGGGTGTCGCCCGCCGCGCGGCGGCGGTGCGAGGGAGCAGAGGCATGAGTCTCCTTCGTCGAAGGCGGCGGTTCAGCCGTTGTAGGCGGCGAGGATCCGGGTGAAGTCCCACGGCTGCTGGGCGACGCCGGAGCAGGTGTCGGCGCCACCGCCGGTGCACGGCCGGTCGCGGTTGACCGACCAGAACGTCAGGCGGGCGATGTGCCGCTGCTGGGCGTAGGCCAGGATGGTGCGGAAGTCGGTCTGGGTGATGGTCTCGCCGACGTCGGTGACGCCGTTCATCGAGGAGATGCCGGTGTGGCGGTAGGCCTGGTCGTCGCTGTAGCCGTAGGCGTTCTTCACCGCGGTCTTCAGGCCCTCGGCGGCGCGGACGGAGAGGGTGCCCATGTTCTGGCCGTTGCCTCCGAAGTTGAACGGCATGATCGTCCAGGCGTCGACGGTGAGCCCGGCCGCGGCGGCGCGGTTGATCAGGCTGGTGTCGGGGCCGTTCTGGCCGGTGCCGAAGGTGACGTAGACCTTCAGGCCGGGGTTGTTCGCCTTGACGGTCCGCAGGGCGTCGACGGTGCGCTGCTGCACGGTGGGGCTGTCGTAGGCGGCGGCCTCGATGTCGATGTCGATGGCCTTGAGCCCGTAGGCGTTGATGACCCGCTGGTAGGCGGATGCCAGCTCGCCGGCGCTGGAGCAGGAGCTCTCCAGCTTGTTTCCGCTCCAGCCGCCGAAGGACGGGATGACGTCGCCGCCGGCCGCGCGGACGGTGTTGATCGTCTGCTGGTCGACCCCGCCGATCAGGGGACGGCTGCCGTCCCACTGGGGGTTGCAGTAGCCGTTGCTGAGGACGAAAGCGAGGGTGAACCACTTCACGCCGGTGGCGTTCATGACCGTGGTCGGGCTCGGCGGGCTGCCCCAGCCGTTGTACAGGTACGGGGCGACCGCCATGTTCCCCACCGGTACCGGGTCGGTGCCGCTGGACGGGGCGGTCCACTTCTGGTTCGCCGCGCCGGTGCAGCTCCAGATCTGCAGGGCTGTGCCGTTGGCGGAGCTGTTGCCGGTGGCGTCCAGGCACTTGTCGGCCTGCGGGTTGACGATGTCGCGGGAGGCGTTGACGGACCATTGCTGGGCGGCGGTGCCGTTGCAGTCCCACAGCTGGACCCGGGTGCCGTCGGCGGTGCCGCCCGAGGCCACGTCGAGGCACTTGCCCAGGGCTTTTATCGTTCCGTCGGCATTGACGTCCCAGCTCTGGGCGGCGGTGGCGTTGCAGTCGTACAGCTGCACGGTCGTGCCGTTGGCGGGGTTGGCGCCGGCGACGTCGACGCACTTGCCGCCGAGGCCGGTGATCCGGCCGACGGCAGCCTCCGCGGTCGGACCGGAGACGAGGGTGAGACTGGTGGCGGCGAGGGAGAGAGCGGCCAGGGTCAGCGGCACGCGACTGGTCGTGCGATGGGAGTGCATGGGGGGTCCTCTCGACTAGCGGACGGGCTCGTCGGTGGCACGTGGAGAGCGGAAAACACGCAGGATGCGGCGCCACAGCGGAAGGCCGGCCCTCATGAGGCCGGTGCTCCCGAGGCTGCTGCGCCGAAATGGACGAGTGACGCCTCGTGTTCTGAGCCGGGAACCTAAAGGTCTGAACCAGACACGTCAAGACGTCGCAACTTCATGTCTTGAATACGCAACTCCGCGACAGGGGCCAGTGTTTGGGGATCCGCCGATTCCGGCGTGAAGTCTTGACGGCACCTTCGACGGGCGGTTGACTCGCGGCCAGCCTCCCGGAACCGGTTCCGGGAAGACACCTTTCGAGGAAGGTTCACCGGTGCCTGTCACGATCTCCGACGTCGCACGCGCCGCGGGCGTCAGCAAGAGCACGGTCTCCCGCGTCCTCAACACGCGGGGGGAGGTCGACGCCGTCACCGCACTGCGCGTTCGAGAAGTGATCGCAGGGCTCGGGTACGTTCCACGCTCAGGCGCTGTTCATCTCGCGCGGGGCACCAGCCACGCACTCGGGATGCTCATCCCGTCCCTGACATGGCCGTGGATGGGCGAGGTTCTCCAGGGCGTCGCCGACGAGGCCGAGGCCGCCGGATACGGTCTGCTGCTGTTCACCTCGTCCGGCGGGCCGAGCTCGATGGCCCACTTCGCGACCCAGGTCTCGGCGAGAGCGTTCGACGGGCTGCTGGTGATCGTGCCGGAAGGCGGCCTCGGGCCCGTCGTCGAGATGCAGCAGCGGGGCATGCCCGTCGTGCTCATCGACGACCACGGCCATCACCGGCCCGCACTCCCGTCGGTCGCCACCACCAACCGCGCCGGCGGGGTGTCCGCCGCCGCGCGGCTGCACGCGTCCGGCCGTCGTCGTCCGCTGGTCATCACGGGCCCCGCCCGCTTCGGCTGCGTCCGCGACCGGCTGGAGGGCTTCGCCGAGGTTCTCCCGCCCGCGCTGGTCCGCGAGGGCGAGTTCACCTGGGAGACGGGGCGAACAGCCGTCGAGCACGCCCTGCGGCAGGGGCATGAGTTCGACGCGGTGTTCGCGCACAACGACCTCATCGCGGCCGGAGCCATCAGCGCGCTGCACGCTGCGGGACGCACCGTGCCCGGCGACGTGGCCGTCGTCGGCTTCGACGATCTGCCCATGGCCCGGCACACCGAACCGCCCCTGACGACCGTCCGGCAGCCGATGCGGGCCATGGGGTCGACGGCCGCGGGGCTGCTCCTCGCCCGGCTTGGCGGCGCGGCTTTGACGGACGGACCGCAGATCATCCCCACCGAACTCGTCGTACGCGAATCGGCCTGAGCCGGGCAGGCGCATCCGGCAGGCATCATTCGCGAACGGGACGGCAGCCGGGCATGACCGAGAGCCTGGCCCCTTCCCGCGTCCGCCCCGGGGCGGGAAGGGCCGGCGGGTGGGGTGCTTGCGGTCTACGAAGGGCCCAGAAGGTTGCTGCGCACGTTGAGGAGGTGTGCGCGCATGTTCTGGCGGGAGGCGTCGGGGTCCCGGTCGTTGAGCGCTTCGAGGATCTCGCGGTGGGCCTGCTCATAGACGGCGCGGCGTTCGGGGCTGGCGGAGCGGCGTTTGATGTTGCCCCACACCGGAAGCTTGCGGGCGGCGTTCATGGTGTCGAACATCTCCAGCAGCAGGCCGTTGTGAGCCGCCTGGGCGATGGCGCGGTGGAAGACGGAGTCCCAGGATTCGAACTCCTCGTGCGTGCCGGCGGCGCAGCCGCGGGTGAGCCCGTGCTGGATCGCGGCGAGATCGGCGGGCCGGGCCTGTTGCGCGGCGAGGTAGGCGATCTCGGGCTCGACCAGCAGCCGCACAGTCATGATCTCGGCGGGGCTCGTCTCCAGAGGCCCCCGCCCCCCGCGGTCCGCCGGTGCGGCGATGAAGGTGCCGCGGCCGACGTGACGGGTGATGACGCCCTCGCGTTCGAGGACGCCGAGCGCCTGCCGCACAGCAGCGCGCGAAGTGCCCAGATCAGCGGCGAGAGCACGCTCGGTGGGCAGTTTGCTTCCGGCCGCGAACGCTCCCGCGTCCAGGCCGTCCTGGATCAGGGCACGCACCTGCCCGATCGCGTCCGCCGCTCGCCGTACGCCTGCGTCCTCCGTCACGTCGCCTCCTCCATCACAACCAATCCGAACCAATCGTAGAGCATCGCGCCTGGTTGGACGCGGAACGGGTAGAGGTCTACGCTAACCAATGAGTACCAATGCGAACCGAGTGCGACCAATTTGAGTATTGGTTGCGCGAGGTTTTCTCTACGAGGCGAGGTGGACGATGAAACTGGTGACTTTCACCGACGCGGACACCCGGCGGACGACTGTGGGGCGGGTCATCGCCGGGAGCGTGTACGACCTGAGCGGTGTGGTCGGCGAGCGCACGCTTCGCGAGGTCGTCGCGGCCTGGGACGAACTGCGTCCGGCCATCGCCGCCGTGAAAGAACTGCCCATGGTGCACGCTCCCCTCCTGCAGGCGCCGATCCCGTTGCCCGGGAATCTCTACGCGGTGGGCAAGAACTACCGGGACCATGTCCAGGAGTTCGGCCGTTCGGGCTACGACCATCCGGACCTGTCGACGGACCTTCCCCGGGTGCCGGTGGTCTTCTCCAAGGTGCCCTCGTCGGTGACCGGGCCCTACGACGCCATCGACCCTCACCCGGACGTGACCTCCGAGCTGGACTACGAGGCCGAGCTCGCCGTCATCATCGGCCGCGGCGGACGGGGCATCACCCGCGAGGCGGCGATGGACCATGTGTGGGGATACACGATCATCAACGACGTCACGGCACGTGACCAGCAGCGCGACCACCAGCAGTGGCTGATCGGCAAGTCGCTGGACACCTTCGCCCCCATGGGCCTCTGGGCCGTCACCGCGGACGCCATCGGCGACCCGGCCCATCTGGTGGTGAGCTCCACGGTCAACGGGGAGCTGCGCCAGCAGGCTCCGGTCGCGGACATGATCTTCGACATCCCCGAGCTGATCAGGACCATCTCGGCCGGGATCACCCTGCACAGCGGCGACATCATCGCCACCGGCACCCCGGCCGGCGTCGGCATCGGCTTCGACCCGCCCCGCTTCCTGCAGCCGGGCGACGTCGTCGAATGCTCCATCACCCGCCTGGGCGTGCTCCGCAACACCGTGCTCGCGCCCGCCTAGACCGCGCCACGACCGCCGGGCGCACGCCATCTTGTTGCCCTTTCCCTCCTTTCTGAGAGCTTTCCTGTGCCTGCCTCCCGCGTCCCCTCGACCTCACGGCCCGCGCAGCCGGGCGGGCCGCCGCCGGCCCGGCGGTGGATGTGGCTGGCGTCATGGCCGGTCATCGCCGCCATGGCGCTGTCCAACGAACCGGCCCCCCTGTATGTGCTGTGGCAGGCGCAGATCGGGTTCAACTCCGCTGCCGTGACGCTCATCTACGCCGGGTACATCGCCGGCCTGCTGGTGGCACTGGTCTTCGCGGGCTCGCTGGCCGACCGGTACGGCAGGCGTCCGGTGCTGCTGCCGGGCCTGGTACTGGGGCTGGTGGCCGCGGCGCTGTTCATCACCGCCCATTCTGTGGTGGTTCTGTGCCTGGGCCGTCTGCTGAGCGGTCTCTCGGTCGGAGCGGTCCTCGCGGCCGGCATGGCCGCGGTCGGTGATCTGGCGCCGGAGGGTGAGAAGAAGCTGGGCGGTCTCGTGGCGTCGATGTCGATGGCCGGCGGCGCTGCTCTGGGGCCCCTGCTGACGGGCGTCCTCGCCGAGACGCTGCCGTGGCCGACGGTCACGGTGTTCGTGGTGCAGCTGGCCCTGCTGGTGACCGCGGCGGTGCTTGTGTGCCGCATGCCGCTGCGGAACACGGCGGTGGCGAAGGGCGGGGGCGGGCGGTGGCTGCGGCTGCCGTCCGCTCCGCCCGGCGCGGCGCGGCGTGCTCTGCTGGTGGGGCTGGCCGTGTTCGCTCCGGCCATCACCGCCACCGGGTTCGTGCTGAGTCTGGGCCCGTCCCTGCTGGCCCGGCTCCTGGGAGCGGACAACCGGCTGCTGTCGGGCGGGCTGATCTTTCTGCTGTTCGCCGCCGCGACCGGGATTCAGCTCGCGGTGCGGTCTGTGCACGTGCCCGCCCTGTACCGGCTGGGCGCGGCGGTGACGGTGGCCGGGATGGCGGCGCTGGCGGGAGCGGTGGTGCTCGGGTCTGTACCACTTCTTGTCTGCGCGGCGGTGCTGGCCGGCAGCGGGCAGGGGGCTTCACAGCTGGCCGGGCTGTCCTCGCTGGCCTCCCTGGTGCCCCGGGCCCGGGCGGCGGAGGCGAACGCGGCGCTGACCGCGGGCGGCTACCTCGTGGCCGGGATCCTGCCGGTGATCGCCGGATACCTGAGCGACGCGGTGGGTCTGACCACCGGAACCGTGGCGTTCGGTGCCGCCGTCGCGCTCCTGGCGCTGCTCGGCGCCCTGGCCGCGGCGGCCTCCAGCGACACCGAAGGCCATCGCTCCGCGAGCCGCCGGGTCCCTGCGGGTCGTGAGAATCAGTCCTCCTCTCCCGTGTCGGCGGCCGCCGGCGGCGGGCCGCGGAAGGACGATGCGTGAGCGGTCCTTCCCGGCGCGGCTTTCTCACGATGGCGGGCACCGCGCTCTGCGCGACCGGCGCTGCTGCAGCCGCGCTCGCCCTGCCCGGCCGCAGCCCCACCCCAACCCCTCCACCCCTCCTGCACAACGGAGATCTGATGCGTCCCCTTTCCAGCGGCAAGCTGCACACGACGTTCGAGTTCGGTGACCTCACGGTGACCTCCCTGCGCGACGGGTACGTCGACATGCCCACGACGCGCCTGCGGGACGAAAGCGGAGACCCGCTCGCCGCGGTACCGCCGGCGGTCCCGCTCTTCGACGGCCGTCTGAGGCTGTCGGTCAACGCCTTCCTGATCACCGGCCCGACCGCCGCCCTGCTGATCGACACGGGTGCCTCCAACGCCTGGCATCCCACGATGGGGTCTCTCCTCGACGCCCTCGCCGAGGCCGGGATCGACCGCCAGAGCATCACTGACGTGGCCATCACGCACAACCACGAGGACCACGTCAACGGCCTCATCGCACCGGACGGCACCGAGTCCTTCCCTGCCCTCGAGCGCGTGTGGATCGGCGCCGGCGACACCTCGGTCTTCACCGGCCGGCTTGCACCCGTCCGCGACCGTGTCGTCCCCATCACCGGCAAAGCCGTCGTCAACGACCACGTGACGGCTCTGCCGACCCCCGGCCACACCGACGGCCACACCGTCTACGAGGCGGCCGGCACCGCGGGCCGTCTGCTGGTCTGGGGCGACACCGTCCACGTCCCCTCCCTCCAGTTCGACCAGCCCGGCATCTCCTGGGAACTCGACGGGGACCAGCCACAGGCCCGTGCCGCCCGCCGTGCCCTGCTGGAGAAGCTGGCCGAACCGGGCCACTACGTCGCCGGAGCCCACCTCGACTCCCCCGGCGTGGGCCGCGTGTCGCGCCACACCGACGGCAACGGCTTCACCCTCGACTACCTGGCCCCCTCCATCGCCTGACGCCCCTGGCTCCAGCAGGCACCGTGGCAGCCGAACGGCCCAGGGTGCACCGCTCACCGCCGTGCCCTGTCGGTCATAGGTCCCCGCCTCCGAAAGGACCCCTGATGCATCCCCCGCGTACACGAGCGTTCGTCCAGGTCGACGTGTTCTCGGCCAGCCCCTTCCTGGGCAACCCCGTCGCCGTCGTGCTGGACGGCACCGGCCTGTCCAAACAGCAGATGCAGCGCGTTGCGAGCTGGACGAACCTGTCGGAGACCACCTTCGTCCTGCCCGCCACCATCCCGGAGGCGGACTACCGGCTGCGGATCTTCACCCCCGGCGGGGAACTGCCGTTCGCCGGGCACCCCACCCTCGGCTCCGCCTGGGCCTGGCTCGACGCCGGCAACACACCGCGCCAGGCCGACCGCATCATCCAGGAGTGCGCGGCCGGCCTGGTCACCGTGCGCCAGGAAGCAGACGAGCTGTCCTTCGCCGCGCCGCCCCGCATACGCGAAGGCGACCTCGATAAAGGCGAACTGGACCGGATCGTCGCCGCGTTCGGCATCACCCCTGAGCGGGTCGTGGCACACCAGTGGGTGGACAACGGGCCCGGCTGGGCCGTTGTCCAGCTGGCCACCGCCGAGGAAGTCCTCGCCCTCGAACCGGACCTGTCTCTCATCCCGGAGGCGATGGTCGGGGCCATCGGAGCCTGGCCGGAGGGAAGCACGCACCGCTTCGAGATGCGGACCTTCGCCCCCGGCGCGGGAGTTGCGGAGGATCCCGCGTGCGGGAGCATGAACGCCGCCGTCGGCCAGTGGCTCATCTCCACCGGCGCCGCGCCCTCCTCCTACCGCGTCTCCCAGGGCACGAAGGTGGAGCGGGCCGCGAGCATCCACGTCGCCGCCGACACGGACGGAACCGTCTGGGTCAGCGGCACCACCACCATGTGTATCCGCGGCTCCATCTCCCTGTGACCCCACGAGACACAGGCCGACGACCGGCGAAGGTCAGGCGGTGTCGAGAGTCTTCATGATCACGAAACTGTTGACTGTCGCGACCCCGGGCAAGGCGGCCAGCTGGTTGGCGTGGAACTCCTCGTACGCGGGCAGGTCGGCCACCTCGACCAGGATCAGATAGTCGAAATTCCCGGTGATGTGGTGGCAGGCGACCACCCCCGACAGCGCCATGACGCCCTCCTCGAAGGCAACCACCTCCGCGCGGGTGTGCCGTATCAGCCGGACTCCGGCGAACACCCGCAGGCCGCGGTTGACCGCGGCCGGGTCGATGACCGCCCGATAGCCGCGGATGACGCCGGACTCCTCCAGATTGCGCACCCTCCGCAGACACGGCGAGGCGGACAACCCCACCTTGGCCGCGAGCTCGTTGTTACTGATCCGCCCGTCACGTTCCAGCACCGCCAGAATCGCCCGATCAACATCATCCATGAGCAGCAGAATATTGCGCCGAAGGCATTGCCTGCACAAACAGGAACTACTGGCAGGCGCAAATAATTGCCAAGATTGCGCACGAACGGACCCACTCGTCAATACCGGTGATCACACTAGGGGGAGACATAACGTCATATTTCGGAAGGGGTAGTCATGCCGGGGAAGAGCACCATCACTGTGCACGCTGATCGGTCCATCCACCCTGACCGGGCCGTAGTGCCGCCGATCTACCAGACGGCCGCGTTCTCGGCCCACGACGCGGAGAGCTTCGCCTTCGGCGCCACCGAGGCCCGGGGCAAGGACTTCTACACCCGCTTCGGCAACCCAAACCACGCCCAGGTCTCCGCCGTCGTCGCCGAACTCGAAGGCACCGAGGCGGCCATGGTCACCGCTTCAGGCATGGCCGCGATCACCACCGCCGCCCTCGCCCTGGTCAAGGCCGGCGACCACGTCATCGGCCAGAAGTCCACCTACGGCGGCACCGCCTCGGTCCTGAAGAACCTGCTGCCGCGCCTGGGCGTGTCGACGACCCTGGTCGACCAGACCGACCCCGAGGCATTCGCCAGCGCCCTCACGCCGCAGACCCGGCTGATCCTGGTGGAGACACCCAGCAACCCCCTGCTGCAGATCACCGACCTCCGCGCCGTCTCGGACCTGGCCCGCGCCCACGACGTGATCACCCTGGCCGACAACACCTTCGCCACCCCGCTCAACCAGCGCCCCGCCGAGTTCGGCATCGACGTGGTCTGGCACAGCGCGACGAAGTACCTCAACGGCCACACCGACGTCTCCGCCGGCGTCCTCGCCGGCCCCGCCGCCATCCTCGACCAGATCTGGGACACCGGCCTGCTCACCGGCGCCACCCTCGGCCCCATCGACGCCTGGCTCCTGCTGCGCGGCATGCGCACCCTCCCGCTGCGCGTACCCCGGCACAACGACAACGGCCAGGCCCTCGCCGAAGCACTGGAAACCCACCCGGCCGTCAGCCGCGTGCACTACCCGGGGCTGGCCGGCCACCCGCAGCACAAGCTCGCCGCCCATCAGATGAGCGGCTTCGGCGGCGTACTCGGCATCGAGTTCACCGGCGGCTACGACATGGCCAACGCCTTCCTCGGACACCTCAACTACGCCCGGCGCTCCGCCAGCCTGGGCGGCGTGGAATCCCTCGCCGTCCACCCCGCGTCCATGTGGCGCGGCATGCTCAGCGAGGAGCAGATCGCCGAGTCCGTCCCCCTGGGTCTGGTCCGGCTCGCCGCCGGCACCGAGGACACCGACGACCTCGTTGCCGACGCCCTCGCCGCCGCCGACACCGCCCTCACCGAAGCCGCCATCGCCTGACCGGCACACCAGCCTCTTTGAACCCGCGCCGCGCGTCAGCGGCGTGCACGCGAACAACCCGAATCAGGAGCCCCTCTCATGAAAACTCTGCTCTCCGGCGGAACCGTGGTCAGCATGGACCCGGCCATCGGCGATCTCACCCGGGGCGACGTCCTCGTCGAAGACGGCAAGATCACTAAGGTCGCCGAGCGGATCGACGCGCCGGACGCCGAGGTGATCGACGCGTCCGACCGGATCGTCATGCCCGGCTTCGTCGACAACCACCGCCACAACTGGCAGACCGCGTTCCGCGGCATCGGCGCCGACTGGACCTTCGGCCAGTGGGCCAACGCCATGCACAACACCGTCAAGCCCCACTACACCCCCGAAGACGTCTACGCCGCCACCCTCCTCGGCCGCCTGGAGGCCCTGCACTCCGGCATCACCACCATGCTCGACTGGTACCACGTCGCCCAGGGCCCCGAACACGAGGACGCCGCCGTCCAGGCCCTCCAGGAAGCGCCCGCGCGGTCCGTGTTCTGCCTCGGCGCCGGCTGGGCCAGCCCCGTCTCCGTCGAAGCCGACATCCGCCGCGTCCGCTCCCACCTCGACGACGACGGCCTGGTCACCATGGCCTGGGGCCTGCGCGGCGCCGACGACACCGGCATGGAAACCCTCGCCCGCGAGGTGCAGGTGGCCGACGAGCTCGGCCTGCGCACCAGCCTCCACACCGGCGGCGACCACCGCCCGGTCGCCGCCATGCACGACGCCGGCCTCCTGCGTGACACCACCACCTTCGTCCACGGCAACGGCATCGGCGACGACGAACTGCGCATGCTCGCCGACGCCGGCAGCTACCTCTCCGTCAGCCCCGACGTCGAACTCAAGATGGGGTTCGGCGCCCCCCTCACCGGCCGCGCCCTCGCCGCCGGCCTGCGCCCCACCCTGTCCATCGACGTCGTCCCCTCCGTCGGCGGCGACATGTTCTCCACCATGCGCACCGCCTTCTCCGCCCAGCGCGGACTCGACGGCGGCCTGCGCGCCCGCGACCTGGTTCACTTCGCCACCATCGACGCCGCCCGCTCCTGCGGCCTCGACAACCGCACCGGCAGCATCACCCCCGGCAAGGACGCCGACATCATCCTGCTGCGCACCGACGACGTGACCGTCTTCCCCGTCACCGACCCCGTCGGAACGATCGTGACCGCCGGCCACCCCGGCATCGTCGACACCGTCCTCGTCGCCGGCCGCATCGTCAAGCGCAACGGCGCGCTGGTCGACGTCGACCTGACGCCGCTGATGAACCGACTCCTCGAATCCCGTGACCGGGTCGCAGCCGCCGCAGACGTGCCGCTCGACGGCACTTGGAACCCCAAGCCGTAACGGGTATCGACGCACCCACCCGCTGCACGGAGGGGGCTGCCCCGGGCCGCCCCTTCCGTGTATGCCCGCCCCCCGGTGTCGCGCAGGATCCGAAGGTCCTACTAAAGACCGTGTCCTATGTGGTGAGGCGGACCAGACGCTTGTAGCAGCAGATGGCTGCGGCGAGACCGAGGAAGGCCAGGTAGTTGCGGGGATGGCGCTCATAGCGGTGGTTGAGCCGGCGGTAGCCCGTGAGCCAGGACATCGTGCGTTCGATGACCCATCTGCGGCGCCCGAGTCGTTCGCTGGACTCGATGCCCTTGCGGGCGATGCGGACGCCGATGTGTTTCCCTCGGAGCCATTTCCGCAGTTCAGGTATGTCGTAGGCCTTGTCGGCGTGCAGGCGCTCGGGCTTGAAGTGACGGCCGCGGTGGGGGTCGTGTCTCGTTTGGTGACCGAGCACCATGGGCTTCAGGGCCTGGCTGTCGTGGGTGTTGGCCGCGGTGACACCGACGACGAGGGGCAGTCCGTTCGCGTCCGACAGGACGTGCATCTTGGAACCCGGCTTGCCCCTATCCACAGGGCTCGGGCCGGTGAGTTCGCCCCCTTTTTCGCCCGCACGTGGGCGGAGTCGAGGACGGCGCGAGACAGGTCGAGCAGGCCGGCGTCGTCGAGGCGGTGCAGGATCTCCTCGTGCAACCGGCCCCACACCCCAGCACGCGACCAGATCAGAAACCGGCGATGAGCAGTGGACTTCGATATCCCGAAGCAGGGTGGCAAGGCCCGCCAGGCGCAGCCGCTGACCAGGACGTAGATGATCGCGGCGAACAGCGTCTCATCAGGCGTGTCCTGCGTTCCGCCACCCTGCGGCCGCACCTTCGACGGCCGGATCAGCGGCTTCGCAATCTCCCACAGTCCATCGGGAACAATCCAGCTCCACGTACCCCGCCCCATGAGCAGCCCAACGACCGCCTCACCACATAGGACACGGTCTTAGCAGACTTCGATGAGCAGGGTCCCGCCTTTGGCTGGCACGTTGAGGTCGACGATCGCCTTGTAGGGTGCGATTGGAAGTTAGTCTTGGTTGCGACTGAGAGCGTAAACCCAGGCATCGCCGGGGGGCGGTACGAAGAAGTATCCGCCCCCGGTCGTAAGGGTATATTTCTCCATGGCCTCCCCTCGAAGCCTGCGTTGAACCTCTTCGAACCCTTTTCTCAAATCTCGTTGAAAACAGCTGAAAATTACACCCTGATCGTCCGGTGGGCGATGATAGTTGTAGCTTCGCCGGACCATGGGAGGCGGACTCCCAGGATCTGGTGCCGCTCTGCGGACGTGGGAATCCAAGGAGGTGAGCTTGCCATGAGGGTCGGTCGAGAAATCTGCTCGATCTGTGGCGGGAGTACCATCCAACCATTGACCGTCCCTTCGACGGCCCAAGATGCGCTCCTGTTCGGACACAGGGTCCCTTTCCCAGAATTCGACCGCGAGTCTCACAATACGCACCACTTGATAACTTCCGCCGACAGCCCATTGAGGCTCTCCACTGCCGTCCTGCACTATCGCACGCCTGTAGATCTCGTCTTCTGCGGCGGGGTTTCCGTACCCTTCAGTGAAGTGGAAAGGGTTCCGGCTCAGCCCTACCCCTCCCTCACTCCTGTTATCCGGACGACTCCCCTCGACGCACCAGATGACCTCGCATGAAAGCTCATTCAGAACACGATCTGACGCATCCCGCACGGCTGTCGCGGAGGTACCTGTAATCTGCACCAGCAGGTCTCCGTGGGACTTCTTAGGATCCAGCAGATCACCTGGAAAAGATGGCATCATTTTGAGATGGAGCGGCTTTTCCTCTTGAGAGAATACCCTTTCCCCTAGAGCCAGCCAGGCATGCACCTCGCGACTGCCGACCGAGGAGATGGCACGGTGAGCAGATGCGAGCGTTGACGCCTTCCCGGATCCTCCATCAGGTACAGAGAGTGAAATGAATTGCGCATAAGGCATGGGCTTCAAGCCCTGCAGGGGGGCGAGGACCGCTTGTGATTGACTCTCGGCACCTCGCACAGCAGCGACTCCCGCAGCGGTGAGGGTGCACGCGCCCGCCATCATGGATGCTTGCAGAATCTTCCGTCGGGTGATTCTCACCTGGGGCGCCGGCGCCGCTTTCCGATCCGTCACATTTCTCCCTTGGCTGAAGCAGTATCGACCTTCCAAGTCTCCCTAGGAAAATTGTCGGTCGGGGCAGAATTCGGCTTCTGCCGCCTCTGCGACCGAGAGGCTAGTTGCCGTGGGAGCCTCTCACGCGTGTCGTTTTGATGTTTTCGATGGCATCGGCGAGGGCCTGACGCAGGGCCGATTCCTCCGCGGTGAATCTTCCGCTCATTCTGCGGGACGCCTCGTACGCCGTGATGAAATCCACCCAAGCGAAATACACCTTCTCGAGTTGACCGCTTGTCGTTTGGGAGAGTATGGCCAACTCCTCTGCGGACGCCCTTCGCTTGACCTCCGACCCGATCCAGATGCTGAATCGGGAACTCTCGCTCAGAAACTGTCCGACCAGTTCAACGAGATCGTTCCCCAGGGCCCCACTGGAGAGCATTCTAATTGGCAAGTCGATTCTGGGGATGCCTGTCGGAGTGCGAATCTCGGGGGGCGGTGACCACCCAGGTGGTAGATCGTCCATCCATTCCCAGCCTTCAGGCAAAGACATCTCTTTACTCTTTTCCCAGGTGCCATTTCATCCATGCTGCCGGAGTAGCCATCTCGTTATTTCCCTGCTCGATCCTCCGACGGGAACTCCTGCCGCTCCGCCTTGATGCAGCACTTCTGCACAATAGGTGATGCAGCTTCGGAATTCTTCGTCATAGGCGCCTAGATCTTGCCCGAGGGTCACGTCTTGCCAGGAGCGGGCGCGTCCCGCGTTCGGGAGGGGGATCCGGACGTCCACCCTGAAGTCGTTGAGTTCTCCGTCGAATTCCTGGGCCACTGCTCGGGTCCCGGGCACGCCGGCCTGCTCGGTGTGAAGGATGTCGTCGCCGTGGCGCACGGTGATGGATGCGTGCCCGGCTGTACGGTCGAGGTGGACTATTGCTTCGCCGGCGGGGCCGCAGTTGTGGGTCAGGACGGAGGTTGTGCCGGCCAGCACGTAGTAGGTGTGAAGGTCCTCGACGGTGAGGTTGTAGACCTGCGCGGGCCGTGTCCGGTGTTGAGTGGCTGCGATCTGCACCCATGTGCCGGCGCTGGTTTGAAGCCACTGGCCGGCTTTGAGGTCGCCTGCCTCAACCCATTGGCGGAGGGCAGGGATCCAGAAGGGGTGGCCGTCGGTGGCCGTGAGCCGGTCTGTCGTGGCAGGTGAGGAGCTGTCGGGGGCGAGGGTGATGTCGACGAGTCGTTTGTCGCCGCCGCCGCTGACCAGGGTGGTGACTTGTCGTGGTCCGGTTTCCTGGGTTTCGGGACTGGTGGCCAGGACGACGTCGCCGGTGGTGACGTTCTTGATGGGTTTGGTCGTGCCGTCTGCCATGAGAACGGGTGTGTCGCCGGTAAAGCTGTTCGGCGTGGTGCATCCGACTCTTGCCCCTGCTTTACCTGCGATTCCTCCGCCCAGCATGCCGGTGACACAGCCCAGCGCGGCGGCTTGGCCCACTTGCCCCCAGTTGACTTTTCGGCCGGACAGGCGCTGAGAGAGCCAGTCCAGTCCTCCGTCGACCACACCTCCGGCAAGGCAGCCGGCGATGAGGGGGTTGTTGCCGGAGGGATCGGTGTAGGTGGTGGGGGCGGAGAGAGCGTATTGGTAGAGGTTGGCGCCGCCGGCGTAGCCGATCGGGTCTCGCGAGATGAACCGTCCGCTTTCAGGGTGGTAGTAGCGGTTTCGGTAGTAGAGGAGACCTGTGTTGTCGTTCTCTCGGCCTGTGAATGTGTAGGGGTTGGTGGATTCAACCCCGCTGGTTGTGGGTTGTCCGTAGGGGTCGTAGGTGTAGCGGGTGGTGATGGCGCCGCTCTCGTTCGCCAGCCCGACGACTGTGCCTAACGCGTCGGTGAGGTAGATCTGAGGCTGGCCGTTCTCGACACGGGTGAGGTACTCGTCCAGTCCGGAGGTGGTGACTTCCGCCGTGGTCTGTGTTCCGTTGAGTTCGGCAAGCGGGTTGGATCCGTCGGTCAGGTACCTGTGTGTCGCGCCTTCGAGCGTCCTGGTAGTTCTGGTGCCGAGTGGTCCGTACCCGAAAGTCGATTGTTGTCCGCCTGTCCTGGTCAGGCTTGTGAGCTTGTTTCGGGCGTTCCAGGTGTACGTGTTGTGGCCGTCGTTGGTGAGTCTGCCTTCATCGTCGTAGGTGAAGGATCGTCCGTTGAACGTGGTGAGGCGGTTGTCTTTGCCGAAGGCAGCGCCGTTCTCGGCTGCGGGGATCGCGACGCTGGCGAGTGTTCCTGTGAGACTGGTCTGCAGTCCGCGGGCGTCACGGCTGTAGGTGAGGTGGCCGATGCTGCTGGTACCTCTGGCGTAGGAGATGGCGTTGATCCCGCCGGTCTTGTCGTAGTCGGTGGTGCGTGCGATGCCTCCTGGGAGGTTCGCCGTCTTCACTCGGCCTACCGGGTCGAGGGCGAAGGTGATTTGCTGCGTGCCGGCGTTGATGCCTGTGAGTCTGCTGGAGGCGTCGTAGCTGTAGGTGGTGGTCGTGCTGCCAGCGGTCATACGGGTACGGCGGTCTATGGCGTCGTACCCGTATGCGACCGTCCCGGTTGGGCCGGTGGTGGAGATTAACCGGCCGTAGATGTCGTAGGTGTCGGTCTGGGTTCCGGCCTGGCTGTCGACGATTTCCTTGAGTAGGTCGTTGTCGTAGTAGCCGTAGGTGATGATGGACTCGGCCTGGCCCAGGGCGGTGACACCGTACTGGGTCCTGGTGGGGCGGCCCAGGAGGTCGTACTCGGCGAGTGCTGCGGAACCGGATCTGTTGGTTGTCTTGCGTATGAAGCCTGCTGCGTCGTACTCGAACGACGCTCGTGCGCCCAGTGGGTCGGTGGCTGACTTGGGGCGGTCGGAGTCGTCGTAGGACCAGGTGGTGGTGTTTCCGCGGGCATCGGTGAGTGTGGTCAGGTTGCCGTTGTCGTCGTAGCCGAGCACGGTTGTGTGCCCCAGCGGGTTGCTGATCTCGCGTGTCTGGTTGAGCACGTCGTAGGTGACGGATGTCCGTGAGCCCGCCTGGTCGGTGAGGACGCTGGGTCGGCCGGCCGCGTCGGTGAAGTGCTTTGTCACGCGGCCCTCGGCGTCCTTTACTGATGCCAGATCGCCGTGTCTATAGGTGTACTCGGTGGTGGCGTCCGAGGCGTCGCTGACTGTCTTGGGCTGACCGTTGGCGCCGAATGTGTAGGTTGCTCGCCGTCCTGCTGGGTCGGTTATCGACTCGAGGTTGCCGGTGGCGTCGTAGCTGAAGGTCGTGGTGTTGCCCAGGGAGTTGGAGGAGGCGGTGGCCTGGTCGTAGGGCCCCCCGAAGCTCATTGTGCCGGTGCTGCGGGCATGAGCCGTGCCGGCCAGCTCTACTGCCTTGGTCACGTGCCCCTGGGCGTCGTAGGTAAGTTCGGTGCGTTGTCCGTGCGGGTCGATGATGGCGGCGATGCGGTGGTTCGGACCTCGCTCATAGATCGTTTTGCGTGCCAGCGTCGTCCCGTATGCGTGGGTGTCGCTGACGCCGAAGCCGCTGGCGTCGAATTCGACCCGTCGGACGGAGCCTCCCGGCTGGGTCACTTCTGTTGCTGTGACCTGTCCGGTGCCGGTGAGCGTGTAGGTGAAGGAGTACTCCTGCCCTTCGGCGAGGACTTGTTTCTGCACCCGGCCGTCGCTGTTGTACGTGTTGGTCATGTAGACGATGCCGCGGGCGTCCCTGGCCGTGGCGATGCGGTTGGACGTGCCGGCGTAGGTGTAGGAGCTCACCTTTCCGGCTGGGTCGGTCACCGTCTCCAGGCGGCCGGCAGCATCGTAGGTGTAAGACGTTGTCCGGCCTGCGTTGTCGCGTGCTTGCGTGACACGGTGCTGTGCGTCGTATGTGAAGGAGACCCAGCGGCCGCCAGGCGTGGTGACACTGGTGATGTCGCCTTTGGATCCGTTGGAGCGGGTGATTCGCAGGGCGTTGCCGTGGCGGTCGCGGACCTCCTTCAGCGGGCCGTACCACGGGAAGATGTAGTCGGTTCCGTCTTTCAGCCGAAGGTGCCAGCCGCCCGGTCCGTGTTCGATCTTGGCACCGTTGAGGGCTGTCGGTGTTCCCTCGGGTTCGAAGACTGCATCGCTGTAGCTACCGCCTGGTGACGTACGCACGAAGTGCACCTTCTGCCCACCTGGGATGTACAGATCCACTTCGGTGTAGAGGCGCCGTGAGTGGAGGTACATGTTGTAGGACAGGTCTCGGCCGATCCCGAAGGCGCGTGAGCGGGTGTCGCCCTGCCAGTAGGTGCGGCTCACTTCGGCCGGCTTGAGCGGGTCGGACACGGCAAGATCGGTACGTTCGTCGGTGAGCAGGCCGGTCTGCAGGCTCACGGGATCGCCTGAGAGCCAGTCAAGGATGTCGGCTACGGACGGAATGTCGAACGGGATCGCGTCTGAGACGCTGATCATGGCGCCGTGGAAGGCCCATACCCGGGTTCTGTCGTCGGGCATGACCTGCTTGCCGTCAGCGGTGACGGTGCCTTGGCCATAGGTGTACCAGCCTTTGCCTTCAGGATCGTAGGCAAGGAAGTCGATGCGGGCACCAGGGGCCTCATCGGTGTAGTTGGGGTACACGATCTGGGCGCCTGCAGGGAAGGTGTACGTGCCGCCTGGCTGCACCGTGAAGTAGATCGGAACGACGCTGTCCTTCGGCAGCGGGAACGGGGGGCGGTCTACAGGGATGGCTGTGATGCCGAGTTCTGTGACCGGCCTGCCATGCTCGTCTCGTACCACAGAGCCCTTGGGGATGCGGACTTCCAGTCCCGGTATGTCCGGGGTGGACAGAGTGATGTTCGTCTTCGCGGGCGCCTCGAAGGTGACTGTGTTCTTCGTATCGAGGGGGCTCATCCAGATGGGGAAGCCCAGGTCTGTGCTGTGTCCGGCGGTCGGGCGGACATGAATGTCGTAGCGGCCATACTTTCGTTTCGGGGTGCTCGCGGTTGCACCGTCCACGATCAGTGTGCTCGCGGCCGAGTTGATGCCTGCGACGAGGAAACGGCCCTGGCTGTCGGTGCGGGATGTCTTTCCTTCGATGCGCACGGTGACGTTGCGCAGTGGTTTGCCGTCCAGCTTGAGTACGTGGCCGGTCAGGGCGGTGACTCCGGGAGGAGCACGGAGTCCGTCCGGGGTCTTCGGGGCCGCGGCGTGGCCGGTGTTCCAGTCACGGCCTGCAAGATTGGCCGTGGTGGGGTGCCAGGTGTCCGGTCCCGTCGGAACAGCGCCTGTCTTCTTCTTGGCCTTCTCGGTCTGGTCCTTCTGCTGTTGCTGGAGGGCGTCGCACTGGGCGGCGTGCACGTTGAGCCAGTCCGGCATCGGGACGAGTAGCTGGCGCTCTACCCTGTTCAAGAGGCATACGAGCCCTGTCGGGGGCTCAGGCACGCTCGTGGTAAAAGTGCGGGACACTCCGGTGGTTGCCGTTGCGGCTTTGAGGGAGAGGTTGACGCTGCCCGTGGCCAGGCTGCTGGGG
Organism: Streptomyces sp. NPDC085460; assembly: GCF_044541975.1. Lineage (NCBI taxonomy): Bacteria > Bacillati > Actinomycetota > Actinomycetes > Kitasatosporales > Streptomycetaceae > Streptomyces > Streptomyces sp. NPDC085460. Next base: position 65,180 of record NZ_JBITTO010000016.1, on the reverse strand, counting down.
TTGATCTGTACCCGGTAGTTCCCGGTCTCGGCGACATTGGTGAGCGCGATCGCTCCGGATGCTCCTGCGGATACGAGACGGTTGCTGACCGGCTTGGCACCGGAGGGGGCCACCACGGTCACCGAGAGACTCTTGGTGAACGTGTTCGCCGCAAAGGCCAGCGAGAGGTTGGCGCCCGCCTGGGCGCTGAAGGACGTATGGATGTTCTGGCCTGCGCGGGTCGCTGAGGCCTTTGCTGCGGGGCCCCCGAGCAGCAGTGCCACCACGGAGGTCGGCTTCGACAGCGTCAAGGTGACCTTGCCGGTCTCCAGGCGTCTCGCCGTCACACGCACGGTGTAGGTGCCGGCCGCGGTGAGCGCACTGCTGTCCCATTCGCCGTCGCGTCCGACTGCGGATGTGAAGCTAGTGATCTGTTTGCCGTCCGGTCCGGCGATCGCAATCGTCGCGTACTGCGGAAGCGTGGTGGCGGTGGAGGCCAGGCTGACGTAGTCGCCGGCGGCCGCGGTGAAGGTGGCGATCCCGTCCTGACCAGGACGCTTAAGTTCCAGAACCGTCGGCGCACTTGTCGGCGTAAGCGCGCCGGCCTGAGCGTAGTGGGAGACCGTCACCTTCATGGTTCCCGTGCCACCGGCATCGGGGTCACAGCGAAGCGTGTACTGGCCGGTCTGCGGCAGTGCGTCGATGTCTACATATCCGCTGTCTCCCTTGGGAGTGGGAATGTAGGCGTCTCGCGTCCGGTCGGGCAGGTAGAGGTAGCAGCGGACGTATGTGGCCATCGCTGTGGCATCGACGGCTATGCTCAGTGATTCACCCTGAGTGGCGGTGAACGACCATGTTCCGTCCTGTCCCAGCCGGGTCAGGGCCGAATTCGCTGTCGGCCCGTCGAAGGCCAGCGTGCCGGTGGCCGATTTGGATAGCATGACAGCGACTGAACCTGTGTCGCTGGTCCGAGGGTCGATGATGAATTGGTAGGTGCCTGACAGGGGCAGGTCGAGGACCTCCCAGTCGGCTGACACACCGAGGAAGTTGCTGGCGTCCACGGTCACGCCCTGGGGAGATACGAGGCTGATGTCGGCACGGCTCGAGAAGGAGGATCCTTCCAGGCCGAATCCGATGTCGTCGCCTCGCTCGGCGTCGAACAGGATCCTGGTCTTGCGCTCGGCGACGGTGACCGCGACTTGCGACGGGTCCGGATCAGTCACAGAGGCCCGCATCGTCATCTCGAACGATGCCTCCTCGGTGCCCTGGGTAACAGTGAAGTCGACTGGTGCAGCAGCGGCACCGTCCGGTGTGCTCAGCTCCAGGCGCCCGGTTCGGGCGTTGGGCGGGACCTCGACCCTCAGGGAGGTGGGGGTGTGCTCCTTGACGACGGCGACCAGGCCGTTGAACCTCACCACGTTGTCCGTTGCTTTTGCCGCGAACCCCGATCCGGTGAGGACCACTTCCGAACCGAGCCCACCGGAGGCCGGCTGCATGGCCGTGATGGTGGGGCCGGATGAGGCGACTGTGAACTGCTCCGCTGCTTCGGCAGTCGAGCCGCCTTCGGTCACCGTGACTTTCCCGCTGCCCGCCCCGGACGGAACGGTTACTGTGAGTCGCGTTGCCGACGCCGATGTGACCGTGGCAGGTATACCGCCGACCGAGACAGCGTTATTGGCCGCAGTGGGCGAGAACCCGGTCCCGGAAAGAACGATCGTGGCTCCGGGAGCAGCGCGCACGGGCACCACGGACAGGACGGACAGCGAGCTGGAGGCGAACCTGTCGATTCCCAGCCGGTTGCCGGCCGCATCGTAGCGGTAACGCGCGGTTTCACCCTCGGGATCGGTGACGCCGACCAGGCGCCCGGCAGCATCATGGGCGTAAACGGCATTGGACGTGGTCGGGGCCTGAGCCGCCTGAGCGGCTCTTCGTACCTCGGTCCTGCCGGGACCTGCTTGCGCAGGCAGCACAGTGCCCTGCTTGACAGCGTTCGCTGCTGCCTGGGGCGGACTGGGTGAGACCGCCTGAGCAGACACTGTTCCTGCTACGACGGCCGAAGCCAGCGCAAGCCCGAGAGCGAAGCGCCAGCGTTCTAAAGACAGAAGATTCCGGAACCGTTCGCTGCGCATGCGCACCGCGCCCTCCCCCGAGCGACACCGGCGGCCCCTGCGGCCCGCCATACCCGCACTCCCCATGCAAGGCGTCACAAGTTACACACAGCAAGCGCGCATCGCTGCGAATCGAACAAACTCGGCTCAAAGTCTCGTACGGCGTCCGCCGCACCGTCCGGGCACCCGGTGCCCCGTAGCCGCTGGTCCCCCTTCCCCGAAGATCCCAAGATCCCAAGATCCCAAGATCCCCGACAGTGTCGCTCACTGATGGACATCGCCTCGGAACTGCCCGCCGTCGTCATCAGCCGACTGCTCGGATTTGAGCGGAGCACCGGCGATAACTGGACCCGCGAGAGTCAGGGCTACGGTGCCGAGTACACCGCAGACATCATCCGGCGGTGGACAGTCGCCTTTTCCCCCGGATCGAAGGCATCGTCGATGAGCATGAGGACTTGACGGAGTGAGTACACGATCAAGCCATTCCCGCCGCGGTGGATCAGGGGAGGAGATGTCCAAGACCGGGCCCGACACCTCGCCTCCGTATGTCAGGCAACCGAGCGTGCTGGCGCCGTAGTCCAGCGCTGTAGATCATTCCGGTTGCCGACTCCCTCTGATGGCTCTTGGTGGATCTGCCTGTTTCGTTGATGCGGACCTTTTCAGGCCGAGGAGAGAACAGCTCGTGGTGTTCCTGGCGAGCGTTGCTGAGGATGGCGGTGCGCGAGGGGCTCACGGGATACACCTGGCCGGGGGAGGCCGGGTGCAATGTCGGCAGGCGCCGCACGTGGCTCTTGCGTCGTACCGAGCCCAGTGGGGCTCTTATCCAAGGGAGGGACTTCCGAATGCATCGCATAGCGAAGCTGGCTGCCGTCGTCGTTGCCGCGGCGGCCTTCAGTGCGCCCGCCACAGCCCAGGCCGGGTGGTCTTACATTTACAACAGCTTCAGCTACGACGAGCAGTACATTCACGTGTCGTGGGGCAAGGTCAGGGTGTGTGACTTCGACAGGGATGGCAACTCCGTCAAGGCGCACTACACGCGTGACGACGGCGTGTCGCGCAGCATCCATGAGGAACGCGGTTACGACAACTGCGACGGCAGCGAGGCCAGCGTCACGAACCGCGTGACCAAGCACCGCTCGCAGCAGATCCGTGACTGGGCCACCGACCCGTACGGTCCCTGGGTGTACCGGGTCTGATCGACCAGGTAAGACACCGCGCCGAGCCGATGCCTCTCATCAGAGGGCGTCGGCTCCGCGCCGCCCGGCGTAGATAGAGGATATGTGAGTACCGAGTTGCACAGCCGGAAGACGGCCGTGGTGGAAGTCCAGAACCTGCGTTACAGCATCGGCGATCGTCGCCTTCTCGATGGCCTGACCCTCAACGTGCCTGCCGGGTCGTCCGTTGCGGTCACGGGCCCCAGCGGTTCGGGGAAGACGACGCTCCTGTGCTGCCTGAGTGGCTTGATCAGCCCCTCCTCAGGTGTGGTGCGCATTGGTGGTGTCGATATCACGCAGGCATCCGCAGGTGAGCGTGCCGCCGTGCGACTGCGCACTGTGGGGACCGTTTATCAGTTCGGTGAACTGATCCCAGAGCTGTCCCCGCTGGAGAACGCGGCCCTGCCCGTCCTCCTCGCCGGCGGCAGCGCAAAGGGTGCGTACGCCGACGCCCAGCAGCTGCTGGACGAGCTCGGTGTGCAGGGTGCGTCGTCCAAGACGACGGGAGCGCTATCGGGCGGGGAGCGCCAGCGTGTCGCCGTCGCGCGGGCGCTTATTGGCAAGCCCTCGGTGATGCTGGCGGACGAACCCACTGGATCGCTCGACCAGCGAACCGGGGACGTGGTGGCCGACCTGCTGTTCGGGCTCCCTGCTCGCTTCGGGTGCGCTTTGATCGTTGTCACGCACAACCCGCAGATCGCAGACCGCGCCGACCGCGCCCTTGAGCTGGCGGAAGGCCGGCTGATCGCCGACTCGGGGGAGGCCAGGTGAACAGGCATCTGACGATGCTCCGTCTGGGACACCGCGTGGGGCGGGCGAGTGGTGCGTCCGGACTGGTGCACCGCTTCGGGCTCTTCGCCGCATCCTTCCTCGTCCTCATGGTGACCTGGAGTCTCCTGGCGGTGGATGCCAGCCTGGAGGCCAGACAGGAGAGGCAGGATGCCCGCTCTCCGGTCCTGACCGACCAGCGGCAGGAAGCCGTGGCCCGATGGCTTGAACGTCCGGACTACGCGGATGGCGAAGCGGTGTCCGTGATCTTCACCGAGCCTCTGAGCGCCTCCGCTGTCCCTCCCCCCGGCCTTGACCGGTGGCCTGAGAAGGGCGAGGTGTTCCTGTCCCCGCAGGCTGCCAGGCATGCCGACGGGGTGCTCGTCTCTCGCTACGGCACCATGGCGGGAACCATCGGGCGGCAGGGCCTGACCGAGCCCGATGAGCTGCTCGTCTACACCCGCTCCCCCATTGAGGGGATCTTCGATGAGACGACCCTTAAGACCTTCATCTCCGGCTTCGGGCGTCCGGGATCTCAGTTCCTCGACTATTTCACGGTCAGTCACCAGTTCGAGCGATCCCCGGTGGACTTATGGGTGCTGCTGCTGCTGTTCACGGTGCTGCCGGCGACAGCCGCTCTCGTAGTCGTCGTGCGCGGTGGCTCGGAGCTGCGGGATCGCCGTATCTCTATGCTCGAAGCCCTCGGTGCTTCTCGCCTGTCGCGCCTCCTCGTGGTAATCGGTGAGGCCGCTGTCCCCGTGGCCGCGGGTTCATTGCTGGCCACGGCCACGGCCTGGTCGACGACTCTCTGGGACATCCGCCTTCCCTTCACCGGGCATACCGTCGCCGCTGGCGATCTGGCCCGTGTACGCCCCTGGCTCCCCGTCCTCATCGTGGCCACGGCCGCACTCATCGCGGGCGTCAGCGCCCTGCGGTACGCCAAGCCGCCCAAGCGGACCTCCACGCGCCCCCAACAGATCAAAACGGCATCGGGCCGGACGACCTGGATCCTGTGCGGGGCGGGATCCACACTGTGCCTGTACGGAACATGGCGAGCGGACGGTCCCGGCAGGGTCGTGTTCTTCTTGGGCGCCGTGCTCGTGCTTGGTGTCCTGCCCAGCCTCGGGGGACGTCTGTCCGGTGCGCTGGGTTCGGCCATCGCGTCTTTCTCCGTTCGCCGGAGTGGCCCCGCGGGTCTGATCGCCGGACGGTGGCTCGCGGCCCGCCCGGTCGTCCTCGCCGTGCTCAGCGCATCCATGATCGTGGGACTGGGGCTGACAACACTGGGGCAGGTCGTTACCAGCCAGCTCGCAGGACCGGAAATCGTCGCCAAGCAACTGGCTGGCGCAACGGACCGAAACGCGATCCTGATCAACGCATCCGGCGACCCCTCCCGGTTCGACCGGCTCCGCAAGGACCTCCCCGGACAGCCCTCGGTCCTCTTATTCTCGGAGAACGACAAGGTCGTGTTCTCCGGCAACTGCACGTCCCTGGCCTTCTTCGGCCCGATGACAACCTGCCCCAGGAAGAGAACTGCACTAACCGGTGTCATCAAGAACATCGGACCTGGACCGCAGAGAGCGCTGGCCGTCCTCGGGCTCACCCCGGACAGGGTGAATGTCACGTCCAGCCACCCGGGCATCACGGATCCCGAGAAGGTCTCGCTCGTCGTCTTTAACACGGCAGGCGACGCGGGAGCCGACCGTGTCTGGGAAGCCGCCTATCGCACCCTGGGCATGCCCATGCTCAACGTACCCGTGGAGGCCGGAATGCTGGGGGCACAGGCACGAGCCGGATACGTCAAATGGGTCCTGGACGCGGCGCTCATCGGCCTTGCGGCCCTCGTCCTTGCCGGGGTGGTGGGTGCAGCATCCGTCTTCGACGACCAGGCCCGTGGTCTCGGCCCGATCGCCTCGTTCCGCAACGACCGACGTTTCTACGTGCAGGTCGCCTTCTGGAACCTTTCTGTCCCGCTCGCAGTCGTCGGCGTCGGAGCCGGTGCTGCCACCTACGTGCTCGGACAAATGCTCCTATCTATCGGCGACGGCGGCGAACTTTCCGCTGGCCTCGTCGCCACCGGCTCCCTTCTCATCGCCCTCGGCGGCCTCGTCGTCGCCGTCGTCTGCGGTGAGATCGCTGTGCGCCGCGCTCGTACGTGGCGTCCCACCGGCGATTGACGCGCGGGCGCGGTGCCGGAAGCGCTCCTGGCGGTGGCCTACGCAGGCTGCCTCAACCAGGCGTTCGCGAACGTTCTCGGGTGGGGGAACCTCGTCGCACAGTCCATCGAGACGTCCGTGGAGATCAGCGCCGAGCTCGGTAACGGCAGCGGAGCCCGGGGAGCATCCACATCACCATGCGGGCCGCAGTCCCGGGCATCGGACCGGATGCCTTCCAGGGCATGGCCATGACGGCGAAGAACGGGTGCATGATCTCGTGGTTCCTCAACGTCGAGGCGACCTTGGACGCCGCGTTGGTGAACTGGCCTGCCGGCCACGCCGAGGCAGGAGAGACCGGCGTGATGCGCCCGGCAGGGCAGCCGGGCGCATCACCGGGCAGGACACAGAAAGTGACATGCGCCAGGAGCCCCGTCGAATCTGCCTCATCCGAGGCCCGGAAGACGGGCACGGGTGCCGGGCTCTGGCCGGCGCAAGAGCAGCCGTCGGCCTGCGCGACGCAGCGGCCGGCTCAGCCGCCGGGACGAACACCGCGTCTGCATCGCCGGCCCGCACGGCAGGGCCGAGCCGCCTGGTGACACCCGGCGGCATCGGCGCTGAGCCCGTCGGGCACCTGTCTCAGGCTCGTGGCCCCGCCGGGGCCAGGCCCGGTTCCGGCGGATGTACGGCACAGGGGTGCCGCAGAGCGGCGAACCGCACGGGGCCGGGCGGCGCTCCGCCCCGGGCGCTCCGCGGAGCGAAAGGCGGCGGCCCGCCAGCAGCGAAAACGATCCTTCGGTATGTGACCGGCCCCGCCCCGGGGCCGCCGGGGTGCGCCAGGGTTCGCCACCGCAGCCGATCCGGTCAAGTCCACTGCGCTATCAGGCTGTTGTCGCCGCAGTCGTCAGACTTGATTCGTGCGATCACCACATCAGAAAGAACGCCCTTTCGAGGGACGGCGCTCGTGAAAACGGCAGCCTAAGATCGGCTGCATTCCACGCATCCATGAAATTTCATCGGGCCTCAGTGGCCTGCGCCGGAGTGTGTCCGGAGCCATGGGGCCGTACGGCCGGGTGCGTGTACGTGTGGTGACGGCAAGCGGCGAAAGGAACGAAAGTGGAAGGCTATGCGAACGGGGTTGCGGGCGACAGCATCCCTGGGGTGCGGTGGGTGAAGAGTTCCGCGAGCAATCCGGAGGGCGGCAACTGCGTCGAGTTCGCCCGGCTGCCGAACGACGAGATCGCGGTGCGGAACTCCCGGTTCCCGGGCGGGCCGGCACTGGTGTTCACCCCTTCGGAGATCAGTGCGATGCTCGTCGGGGTGAAGCGGGATGAGTTCGACCCCCTGATCGTCTGAAATTGGCCGCTACAGGCTTGCGGCCGCCCTGGCGGGGTCTCAATCTGAGATCCTTACGTTAACAACGTCGGTTGGCCAGGGAGTTGCGGTTGTCAGGCGGTCAAGTCCTTTGGGCTGTCGGAGGCGGAGAGGACTCGGGTAGTCATCTGGCCGGCGCGGGAAGGGTGGTGGGTGCCCACCTGCGCCGGCTCCGCAAGGAGCGGGGGCTGCGCCTGGTGGACGTGGTGGAGGCGGGCCTGGTCGGTTCCGCTCCGACTCTCAGCCGTCTTGAGAACGGCGAATCTCCCCTGAAGCCGGACCGGCTGCTTTCCCTGGCGCGGTTCTACGGCGTCACTGATGCCGCGGAGCTGGAGTCTCTGGAGCGTCTGGCGAGCCGGTCGCAGGACACCCATTGGTGGGAGGAGTTCCGGGACGCGATCCCGGGCTGGCTGGAGCGGCTGATCAGTGTGGAGGCGTCGGCCCAGGAGATCCGCACCTACGAAGTGCAGTACGTCCCGGGTCTCCTGCAGAGGCCCGAGTACGCCCGGGCGCTGATGAAGCACGGCCTGCCGGACACTTCCGTCGAGGATGCCGAGAGGCAGCTCGCCAAGCGTGACCGTGCGGTGCGCGTGCGACAGACCAGACGGGATGTGCTGTCCGACGCCGGGGCGCCGGACTACTACGCCTTGGTGGACGAGGCTGTTCTGGCGCGGCCGGTAGGCGGGGCTTCTGTGATGCGCATGCAGTTGCGCGAGCTGTACAACCTGGAAGAGAACATGGACAAGATCCATATCCGGGTACTGCCGTTCAGTGCCGGTGACGAAGCGATGGCTCCCGCCCCGTCCATCACCTATCTGTCGTTCCCCGCGCACCGGGAGGTGGACATGGTCTACCTGGAGGTCCGCAACGGCGGCAGCTACCTCACCAACCCTGAGGACGTGGACAGGTACCGTCTGGTCCTGACGTCTTTGTGGTCCAGGGCTATGGACCGTACCCAGACGCTGGAGCTGCTGGACAGCTACATCGCCAAGCTCTCCGACTGAGAGCTGCTCGGGTTCATCTCTTGCGGGCGACGCCGCCGTAGACGGTCCAGGTCCGGTCGGCGGGCCGCAGGCTGAGGCCGGCCGCCGGCCGCCAGCGCGCAACGTCGCCAATCGGGCCCCCGAGGGGCTCGAGGCCGTCGAAGAACCGTGCGACGTCGGCGAAGGAACGGATCTGGGCCCACTGCTGCCCGGTGAGTTCCCGCATGAGCTCAGACGCTTCCTCGTTTGATGCGTGGTCCTCACCCGCGAGATGGCTCAGGACCAGCACGCTGCCCGAAGGGAGCTGGTTGATCAGTTCCCTCACATGCCGCCAGGGATTGCGCGTATCGGCGATGCAGTGGAGGACGGAAGTGAACAGCACCGCCACGGGTGCGGCTCGATCGAGCATCCCGGCCCGCTCGCTGCGGTCGAGGATGGTGCTGAAGTCGAGCAGATCGGCATCGAGAATCAGGGTGGAGTCCCCGTCGAGCATCATGCGCGCGTGGGCCAGGACGACGGGATCATTGTCGATGTAGACGACGCGGGCGTCTGTGCCCGCGCGGCGGGCGATCTGGTGGACATTCTCGCGGGTCGGCAGGCCACATCCATGGTCCAGGAACTGGCCGATCCCGCATTGAGCGCTCAGATATCGGACGGCCCGCTCAAGGAACTCACGGTTGATACGCGCCAGTTGAGGCGTGTTCGGCGCCAGGCCCATCAGGCGTCTGACGGCATCCCGGTCGGACTCGTAGTGGTCGTGTCCGCCGAGCAGGAAATTGTGGATGCGAGCATCTCTGGCCTGGGTTACATCAATCACCGTCGCGCGCCCCCGATTGCCATCACCCGTCACACACCTGTCCGGCAGATGTCTGCCCGGCAGGCTCAGGTCAAGGCCCCATGCTAGGAGTTACGCACCCCGCGATCCACCCCGAACCGTCAGATTCATATGCCTCTCAGGAGTGAAATAGCGGTTCGGTGCGCGGTGCGGCTGCGCGGGCGCACGATCAGCTCAGGACTTCGCGGGCCCTGGGCTCGAGGGCGGCTGTGCCGGCTCGCAGGGCCTGTTTCAGCAGCCATGTGAATTCTGCCGCCTTGCGGCCCATCACCTCGGCAGCCTGTTCGACCGGCAGCCCGAGCCGGTAGTGCAGGAGCACCGCGTCTGCCTGAGTCGCGGGCAGGACCCGGTAGGGGCCGGCCGATGCCGAGTCACGGCCCGCCCGGCTGGAGAGCAGGCGCCAGGCCAGGGCGGACGGTGAGGGACTTTGCAGGACCTCCATCCAGGTCATGGCCAGATCTCCCAGTACCGCGCCGACCAGGGCGTTCGCTGTGTGCGGGTCACCGGTGCGCACGATGGCGTAGCGGGTGTACGTGTCCATGTGGCGCATGCAGAACGCGGCGAACGCGGCCGGCAGGCCGATCTCCAGCGCTTGTTGGCTGCCCGTGAGGCCTGTCGCCGTGGTCTCGCGGGGCTGCGGGACTTTCACGTAGGTCCTGCCCGCCCCGGCTGGGTATGCGAGGGGGCGTGTGGAGTCGGGCCCGTGAAGGTCAGATGAGGTGTTCTGCACCGGTCACCTCCTGTGAGGAAAGGAAGGCGCTGGCGACCAGGAAGCTGCGGCGGACGTCCTCCCACAGGTCTTTGACTTGATCAGGGTCGCCTTTGAGTTCGTGCACGATCTTCCGTGTCGCCGCCCAGTCGGGCACCAGCCCATCGTCGAGTACGGCGGCGAGGGCGCCGTGGTCGTCCAGGATGCCGCCGGTGGCCTCTTGTCCGGCGGCCCACTGCAGGCCGCGCAGAGCATGGTGAAAGCGGGCCAGGGACGCGGCTGCGGAACGTCTGGGCGACCGCTGGATCTTGCGGGCCCATTCCCACAGGATGCGGAACTCCTCGGGCCGCCCGCCTGCCGCCGTGACCACGGTGAAGACCACAGGCCAGTCCGGCACGCGATGCCCGGTCACCAGCCGCAGGACGCACGCGGAGGACAGGTCCGCCTTTGTGGCCGTCTCCTGCACGGTGACGCCGCGGGTGCGTAGCAGGGCGGAGACGGCGGCGCCAAGGCGACCGCTGTCTGCGGCGGGCGCCGTCCTAGTCTCACTCTCTGCGGGTGCGGCGGTCTGCGCCTCGCAGAGGTGGTCCTGACCATTCGTCGCCGGCGGCGGTGTCCGGCTCCACATGGCCCGTGCGGCTGCTTCACCGACGTGCACCTGGCGGGCCACTTCGCTCCAGCCCATGCCTTTGGCGCGGGCGTCTTGAACAGCCGCACCCAGGTAGCGGGCGGCTTCTGCGCTCAGCGCCAGAGCCAGCCCGGCCAGTTCTTCAAAGTCGCTGCCCCGTCGCTCTGCTTCGGCCAGCTCTCCTGCCAGAGCCTGCAGGCTCAGCGCCACCCCGGCTCCCCGCCGCAGCGTGTGCGCCAGAGGCGCTTCCGTTGTGCGCCGGTGGCTGCGCACGCGCTGCGCACGGCGACGGCATGCGTCCTGGCAGTACCGCCGCGGCCTTCCCGGTCCTTTGAGCCGCCGGAAGCGGCGTCCGCACAGCGAGAAGGCGCACCGGCTGTACTCGTAGCGCTCGCCTTGTCCTGCGCGCGCCGAACTCTTCGTCATGTGTCTTGTCCGTCCGCTGCGTCTGTGGTGCCCCGGCCCGGGGGCAGGCATGAGCGCCCCCGGGCCCGGGCCGAACCGGCAGAGCGGGAAGGGACTTTGGGTAGGTGGGTCCTCTTCCCGCTTGTCTCAGCGGCGGCGGTAGCGCTGGTAGCTGATGACCGATCCGTCGATGGCCGTGCCGGCCACGACGGCCCACCACATCTCGTCCGGTACGACAGGGCCGTGGATGACCGTGAGCGCGGCGAGGGTGGTCATGGCGAAGGCGCTCCAGCGCAGATTTACGGCCAGGCAACTCAGCGAATGCGTTTCAGCCGTGAAAACGAGCGGAATGCTAGTTTCGGTTGAAGCCGGAAGCAGCCTGGCTAGCCTCTGGCGGATGTGAATCATGGCGTGCCCTCCTAGGGGTTCGATACAGGCATGGTTCTCGTCGGGGCCCCTCTTCCCAGGGGTCCCGACCCATGTCCGCGGAACGTTATAGGCCTGGCCGGAGCGAGTCACGCGCCGCATGAGCTGTGAAAACGGAATGCTGGTGCGCCTGTTGACGCCTGAAGGCGCCCGCGCGACGCGAGGGCGAACATTCCTGCGCAAAGCCTGGCGTATTTCTGTTCACATGTGCCCGGAAGGCTGTTCAGGGCCTTCCGTACTAGGCGGGCGGGCGCGTTCATCGGACTCTCGGAGGAGTAGCCCGATCGAGTGAACTGGAGCGCACGGTTTCCGGGCTCCATGAAAACGGACAAGGACACAGAAGCGCGTAATAGCACTCAAAATGATGGCGGGCTGGCCGGTACATGCGCGGCCGGGCTTCTCGGACACGATCGGAGTGCGGCCGGCCCGGAACAGGCCTGTCACCTCTCCTCCGTTACGACGATCTGGTGATCTTCGCCCGCGCGCCCGGTACCGTGATCGGCTGGCCGGGGCAGGCTCCCGCAGTTCGGTCGGCCAGAGCTTCGCGTGGACCGCTCCTACGACGACGGCCCGAATCCTGCCCGCCAGCGCGACAACGGCCGCGACCGGCAACCGTCAGGGCTGCAGGCGAGTCCTCTGGATTACTGGCATCCCGGTCAGCAGCGAGGAGCGCGCCGTGTCGAACGGACTCCCCCGTCCCTGCGCAGGCACCCGAGCGATGCCCGCCGCTCTGACCGCAAGGCCCCGCGTCCACGCAGCGAGCGGCCGCTGGGACATCGGCAGGCATGCGGTTCAACGACCTCACCGGTCGGACCGGCCGCGGGCACGCCCATCATCGCCGACTGTCCACAGAAGGCGATCAGCCCAGCATTCAAAGGACCGCATCCGTACCCGCAAGACCTCCACCGTGTGGGGACACCGCCTGTGCGGACGCGTGCGCTGAGGAAGCCCCCTCATGCCGGTCACGCAGCAAGGAGCGGCTTGTCCGCGGTGAAGTCTCGGCGGAACAGGTCCGGAGCCTTGGCTGCAGCCGGATCGGGGACGGTGGTGCGGCGCCGGCAGCGCAACCGGATCCCTTCGATCCCGAACGCCCCGCATGATCCTGGCGACCCGCTTGTGGTTGACCGCCTCGCCGCTCGTCTCACGGAGTTCGGTGGTGATTCCGGGGCTCCGTAGGTACCGTCCGATTCCTTGTGCACCGCATGTATCTGGGCGGCCGATTGCGCGTCGGCCGCCTGCCGGGCGGCCCGGTCGACAGGTGTCCGGCGCCAATAGTAGAAGCTCGAGCGGGAGGACAATGGACCAGCATGTCTCGGCTGCCTGTCGAAGGCGCGAACCGGGGCCGGGACTCCAGGGCGACTGCGTGCAGTGGACAGCGGTTCAGGGGTGTCCAGAATCTGGATGTTGTCGGATTCAACCATAAATGGAATCAGGACAGTTGGGGTCATTCAGGCTTCCGAATATGCTGCAAGCTCAAGCTTCGCTCAGAACATGCAGCTTGTTCTGTCGGCTACACCTCGTCAGCGCTAGCGTTCAGTGCGTCACCTGATACTCGCAAGAACGTTCGAATCTTGCGGCGCCCACCATCAAGCGTTGGGGGAAGTAATGAACGTGAAGTCGGGGCTTCGGTCCCTGGGGGCAAGGCGTGCTGTCGCAGCTGCCGCGGTCGCCATCGCGGCGGTCGGAGCGGTGCCCAGCGCCGCCTATGCACTGAACAACGTCCGCACATGGAACGCCTCGGCAACCCCGCTCGTCGTGAACGGGTATGGCAGCACGGGCAAGGCGTACGGGACCTGGAAGCTGTACAACGGCTCCAACGGCACCCGCTCGCACGCCTCCGCGAACACGAAGCTGTCCAACGCGGACAACCACAAGGTGTACATCGAGCTGAACACCCAGGTGAACGCCGGGTACTGCACGACGTACAGCAAGTTCCTGTCGTGCACCCAGCAGTACTGGTCGCACGCCAGTGACGAGTCGGACCACCACAGCAGCAAGTCGTACAAGTACAACCCGGCATCGACCGGCGTATCGGGCGACGCGGACTACGCCCGAGGCCGGGTGAAGGCGTTCCTCGACATTCCGTGGCGTGACGACCCGGAGACCGGCTGGTCCTACGCCGAAGGCGCGGACAACTACTGAGCTTCTTCGGCGGCCACCCTGGGGAGCGAACGCCGCTCTTCAATTGACCGGCCTCTGAGCTGCGACAGCAGTCGACGTGGCAAGGCGCAGCCGTCACCCGATCGTGGCCGTTCTGAAGAGGCTCACCGATCGAGCCTGAGTTAGCGTTCCGGGTTGCCGACGCTGCCAGCCTCGGCAACCCGGAGCACGGCCTCCCTGACCAAGAGAGCAACATCAGTGGATCATCTTCTGCGCTGCCACGAAGTCACCAAGGACCACGGGGGAAGCTTCCGGCTCGGGCCGGTGTCCTTGGAGATCGCCAGTGGTGTCACCTGCCTCGTGGGCCCCAACGGGGCTGGCAAGTCAACATTCTTCAGGCTCGCCGCCGGCCTGGAGAAGCCCACATCCGGAAGCCTCGCCCTCGACGGCGGCGGACCCGGCAGAGCGCCGATCGGGTACCTGCCGCAGGATCCGGAACTGCCGCGCGGCGCCACCTGTGAGGAGTTCCTGCACTACGTGGCATGGGTGCACAAGGTGCCCGCCGCTGAGAGGGCCGCAGCCGTATCCGATGCCCTTACTCTCACCAACCTGACAGATCGCCGCACCACCAAGGCCAGGACGCTCTCCGGCGGTATGACCCGCCGGCTGGGCATCGCGCAGGCCCTGATCCACGACCCCTCGCTGATACTGCTGGACGAACCCACGGTGGGGCTCGACCCCCGCCAGCGAATTTCTTTGCGCGAAACGATCGCCAAGGCCGCGCTCGGGCGCATCGTCATCGTCTCGACCCACCTGGTGGAAGACATCCGTGGCCTGGCCGATCGGGTCATCGTTCTCAGCGCAGGCCGTGTCGTCTTCGACGGAGACGTTCCCGCCCTGGAAGAGTGCGCCCAGCCCGACGCGCCCGGTGACACCGACCTCGAGCGGGCCCTCGCCACCCTGATGGGAGAAGCAGAGTGAACGTCCACTCCCTCAGGTACGCGGCCCGCACCCTCATCGGCCCCTGGGTCGCCCTGCCCGCAACGGTGCTGGAAGTGCTCAACTTCTTCCAGCGTGGCATGCCGTGGCGCGGCGAGACGCTGTGGACGGTGGACTGGTTCGCCATCTCGCTGTTCATCATCGGCCCGCTCATCGCCGGAGCAGCGGCCGTGGACGCCTCACGGCTGACCAGGCCAGGCAACATCCATCTTGTCGTGGGTGTCAGCCGACCGCACCGGCCCTACCTCCGCGCAGCTGCGTGGTGCGCCGGCCCCGTTGCCGCCGTTCATCTTCTCGCGATTCTGGCCGGCCTCGCCCTCGGAGGATTCTCCAGCAGCACCGCATGGTTCCTCATCCTCACCGCGATCCTCGTGCAGATCCTGGCCATTGGCTGGTACGTGGCCATTGGATCAGCGATCGGTCGCTTCGCCAGCCCGCTCATCGCAGGAGCCGGCGCCGCCCTCGGATCCTTCACCCTGATCTACCTGCTCGGTGAAGGCGGAAAAGAAGTCTTCGAACCCCTCGCTCTCGGAGGCGCCACCGTCTCCCGGCTCGGCTACGAATACGACCCTGGCTACCTGCTTGCCCAGGTGGCCGTCTTCGGCGGAACTGGCATTCTGCTGCTCATCCTGCCCATCCGGATGCGCTCAGGCGTCCGTGTCCCGACCGCGGTCGGCCTGTCCCTCGCGCTGGCGGTCGCTGGCGTCATCGCCGCAGGCCCGTACACATTCCCTTCCGACCGCCTCACCGCGAGCCCGAAGGCTCCGACCCGCTGCACCGGTGCAGAGCCGACCATCTGCCTCTACCCGGAGCACGAACGCTTCGAGGCACAACTCGTGGGCCACATCCAAACCCTCTCGGGCGCGGCCAAGGCCAAGGGATACCCATACTTCGTACCCAACCGGGTCGAAGAGATCAGCCGTACCTACCGCGTGAACGGCAAGGGCACTCTCGGCCTGGACATCCAGGCGGACGCCTACGCCACCGGCACGATCGATATCGCCGACGTAGCCGTCGAACTCGTGCGCCCCCTGCACTGCGAACAGCTCTACACCGGGGCGCCTCCCGGCGAGGCGTACTGGCAGCGCGAAATGTCCCTGCACGCGACACTGCTCAGCCTCGCTGGACTCAAGGTCAACGAGGAGGACTACCCCCAGCAGATCAAAATCCTCAGCCCCGAGCAGGTACGCGCCATCTTCGCCGACTACGACCGCTGCGACCTGGAGGGCGCGTGAGGTCCGGCCTTCACACCGCCCGGGCATGGATCGGCGTCCACTCCGCAACACCGGCCCTCCTACTCCTGGCGGCCAGCGCTGCTCTGTCACTCATCGGCGCCAAGGCCATGCTCGACAGCCTGGGCTTCATGGTCTTCGAGACGCCCGTCTCGCTGCTCCTGCTGATTCCCACGCTCGCCGGCGTGGCCGTAGCGGTGGGCACTGACAACACCGCCCGGATTCCTCTTCCAGAGCCTCCGCGGCTCATCGGTACCCGGCTTGCCTGGGTGTCGATTCTCACCATAGCTGCGGCCGTGGCAGCGAACCTGGGCCAGTTGATCGGCCCTGCCGTCCCGTGGCAGGCCGGGCTCCGCAACACCCTGGTGCATGTCTCATTGGCGGTAGTGACTTCCGCCGTGGGGTATATCTCCGTTGCCTGGCTTCCGCCAGTCGGCCTCACCCTGGCCAGCATGTTGTTCGGCTACCCGCCGTCTGAGCCCCGGTACTACTGGTGGGCGGTCATCATGGAAAAGGACGTGACGCCCGGCCAGTGGGCCGTCGTGATCGGAGCTTTCACGGTAGCGGCCAGCATCTACGCCCTAGCCCCTGCACGAAAGCTCCACCTAGGAAAGCACCCGTTCACCGCCACCCCCGAACGACAGACACCCCCGCTCGTCCGGACCAAACCGTGACCGGCCAGGATCCGTACCCCAGAAGGAGACACCCGTGGAACTCGTCATGTGGGTCGTAGGAGCATTCATCGTCGTGAGCTTGGTCGGCTTCATCCTCAGCCAGGTTTTCGTGGCGCTCAAAAGGAACCGCGCACGGCGTAACGGTTGACCTCGTTTGACGACCGGGGCTTTGCCGGCGATTTCCGGGTTCTGGCACACATTGAGCGACTCTGTCGGGGATCTTGAGGTTTCAGGGACAGGGCTGTTGGGGGTTCGGGACACTTTGGATGGTTCGTTGCAATCCTCTCTTCCTGGGGTGACCAGTGTCCGTTCGTCCCCTGTCCGGTGTGGTGGTGCCAGAGCTCACGGTTCGGATGGCGAGGGCCAGCAATCCTCGTGGGACTACGGCCATGTGGGTGCGTGACCAGCTCGACGGGCTCTGGGGCGACGAGGACTTCGTCTGCTGGTATCCGCGCGATGGCCGCCCTGGCCTCTCGCCGGCTCAGCTGGCGACCGTGTGCGTGCTGCAGTTCCTGCTCAACCTCTCGGACCGGCAAGCAGCCGAGGCCATCCGGTACCGCATCGACTTCACGTACGCCCTGGCCATGGAGCTGGACGATCCCGGCTTTCACCACAGCGTGCTGACCGACTTCCGGGACCGGCTGTCCCAGGACAACCGCGCGGACCAGCTGCTGTCCCTGGCCCCGGACCGGATGCGGCGGGCCGGTCTGGTCAAGGAACGCGGAAGACAACGAACCGACTCCACCCAGGTCCTTGCCGCAGCGCGGGAACTCACCCGCCTGGAACTCGTCCTCGAAGCGGTACGCGCCGCGCTGGAAGAAGCCGCCACTCGCGCCCCCGAGATCCTGGACGAGCTGGTGGCGTACGAGGCCGGGACAGACGCCCGTCGGCTCCTCGAATCACCTGCCACCCCACCAGCGCGGCCATCGGCAAGGCCGCGGGCCGGGACGGACTGAATCAGCGGCTTGCCGACTACTGAGGTTCCCCCGCAGCGCGGGAGTGGCTGACTAGCTGGTCAGAGCAGGTTGACGTGGTTTCAGGTTCACTTGTTCGGTCGCTGCCTGGTCGGCGTAGTGCTTCTCCTCGAACTCGATCGGGCTGAGGTATCCGAGCCGTTTCTGGATGCGGCGGGGATTGTAGAAGCCGTCGATGTACTCGAAGAGCGCGAGGTTCGCCTCGGCACGTGTGGCGAAGACGCGGCCGTGGATGCACTCGGTCTTGATGACCATCCACAGGTTTTCCGCCAGGGCATTGTCGACGAGTCGCCGACCGAGCCCATGGACGCCTGGATACCGGCCCTGACCAGGCGTGTTGTGAGCTTCACGGACGTGTATTGACAGCCGTGGTCCGCGTGGTGAATGAGTTCACCCGGCGCGACTTCGCGGCTGGCCAGGGCATACTCCAGCGAGGTCAGGACCAGGTCCGCGTCCGCACGGGCGGAGGTCTCCCAGTCCACCACCCGGCGGGAGAACGCGTCGCGGATCGCGGACAGCCACAACGGCCCCTCCTCGGTGGGGATCATGGTCAGGTCCGTGGCCCACAGCCGGTTCGGCCCGCTCGCGGTGAAGTCGCGCCCGACCAGGTCAGGGGCCAGATCGGCGTCCGAGTCACGCCGGGTGAAACCCTTGCCCTTCCGGGGGCTGATCCCGGCGAGGCCGGCCTGGCGCATGAGCCGCTCGACGCGCTTGCGGCCGACATGGACGCCCTCACGCTTGAGGACGGCGTGCACGCGGGGTGAGCCGTAGATCCCGCCGGACTCGTCGTGGACCTGCCGGATCCTGCTGGCCAGCTCGGCGTCCCGGCGGCGCCGTTCGCACGGCTCGGTCTCTGCCTGGCGCCACCGGTAGTAGGTGGAAGAGGGGATGTTCAGTTCCCGGAGTACGGGCTCGACCCCCAGATGCGGGTGCTCGTTAACGAGCGCCGTCACCTGGGCCGGGTCGGGTCGAGCTGCGCCGCGAAAAAAGCCGAGGCCGTCCGCAGGACCTCATTCGCCCGCTTGAGCTGTGCATTCTCCTTGCGCAGGGCGGCAAGCTCCTCCCGCTCTGCGGTGGTGAGCATGTCGTCGCGTTCGCCGGCGTCAGCCTCGGCCTGCCGGATCCAATTGCGCAGGGCCTCGTGGTGCACGCCGAGCTCCTCGGCCATACGGCGGATCACGGGCTTCGGCTCGGCGGTCCGGTACATCCGTACCACACGCTCACGCAACTCCAGCGGGTACTTCCTCGGCGCAGGCATCGTCTGGGCTCCTCTCATGAGACCCATCTGACCCTCTGTCACCCATCCCCGCATCTCGGGGGAACCTCAACGGCGCCTGGGATCTTGTGGTTGAACGGAGGATTGATCGTGTGGCGGGGCGGCGCGCTGAGGCCCACATCCAGGCTGGAGGCGGCGGCTACGAAGGCGAGGTTGATGTCGATGCCGACGACGTAGGGGTAGGCCGTGGCCTCGTGGTCGGTGGGGGGCCGGTTCCAGTCCCAGGCTTCCTCGTTCATCGCGTCTTCAGGCTGTCGGCCTTGGGCGAGGGGGTGGGCGTCGTGGGCCTCGGGTGGTGCCGGGTCGAGGGGTTTGACGAGTGCGTTGGCGTTCTCGGCGGAGACCCAGCGGCCGGCGGCGGGTGAGTAGTCCGCACGTGTGGCGGGGCGCAGTGCTGTCATGAGTTCCTGGCCGCACACGGCTGTGGAGCCGGTGGGTGTGATGACGCGGTCTGTGTAGGTGCCGAGGAGTGCGGCGAGCGGGCCGGGCCTCAGGTCGGGCAGGTTCCAGCCGTCGCGGTCGGACAGGGCTCCCCACCCGGTCAGGGCGAGTTGGACGCAGGATCGTTTGCCGTTCTCGACGGGCAGATAGACGCGTGCCCAGGGACCGAATCCGCTGCGGGTGAGGCGGAAGCCGGCGTCTCGCAGGCGTCTGATCTCAGGGTGGCTATCGGGCAGCCTCAGTTGGTTGCGGTTGTCCAGGGCGGGGGCAGGCCGAGGTACTGCATGGCCGGCGGTGTCAGGACGAGGAGGGGGTCGGCGTCGTTCCTGGCGTTCTTGTGCAGGCGGGCGCGTCCGATTCCTGCGTTGAGCGCCCAGTAAACCAGGTCGAGGAGATGGTCTGCGCCAGTGTCGGTGCCTGTCTGGTCGGCGAAGTGCGCGATGAGGCCTTCACCCTCCAGGTCGATGACGGCAAGCGGTCCGCGCGGGAACGAGGAGTGCGGTGCTGTGTCGCGTGAGGTGACCACGGGGCGGGGGCGGCTCGGGGGGCGGGAGGGTGGGGGCGGCGGTGCGCTGCTGATCGCGGTGGGCTGCTGGTGGGGTTGTTCGGTGATGGCCTGGAGGCCGCTGAGGAGGCGGGCGTAGGCGGCCCGCTGCATGCCGTGAGGTTCGCGGCTGCCTGATTCCCATTCCTCGACGTCGTGAGGATCGCACTGCAAGGCATCGGCCAAAACCTGCAGGGAGAGGTTGGCGCTGTTTCTGAGACGGGCGCGTTCGGGGTGGTCGGGCAGCGGGGTCCTGAGTGATTCGAGGAGAGCGTCGACGCGGGGAAACAGGGCGTCTTCGGAGTCGTTTTGCACAGCACCGGAATCTTGCAGGCGTGTCCACTTGGCATGCGAGTTCGCGCCATCGTGGAAACGCCTGACCGGTGCGGTGGGACAAGCATGTAAATGCACAGACCTGCACTGTCTCCGTGAGACTACCCAGCCCCAACTGTGCTTATTTTGACGGGATTTATTCTACACCCGTGAGGTCCTACCTCAGTGTTCGAGTATCGCGTGAAAGTTCGCGGTGCTGTGCGTGCACAACGGCACGGGAAGGGCGGGGATAAGTGTCGCGGGGTCTGCAGGTCGTCCGTCGTGACGAGCGGGGGCGGGAAGTCACGATGCCTGCCGCCTGGGCGGCAGGCATCGAGGTGGTGGGCGCAGAGCCGGTCTGGGTTCCTCTGCGGCATCCGTCCGAGCGGAGCATTGTGACGTACTGGTGGTCGGCGACGACGGGCAGACATGTGGGCTGCCGGTCGCTTGAGCGCCTGTCGGTGGCCATGCTGCTGGACTTCCATCCGACCGTGGCCGATTTCTCTGCCTGGACGGCCCGTCTGGAATGGCGCGAGCAGGGCCGCGTCCAGCGTTTCGTGCCAGACTTCTTCGTACGCACAGCAGCGGGTGAGACGGTGGTGGTGGCCTGTCCGCCGGCTAAGGGCCCCAGCGCGAGGTGGCAGCGGCAGCAGGATGTGCTCAAGGAGGCATGCTCCGAGGCGGGATGGCAGCTGGGGTCGCCTCGGCTGCCTCGGCCTGTGGCCATGGCCAACTTGCGCTGGATCTCCCGCTACCGGCATCCCCGCTACGCCGATGCGGCGATGGAGCGGGCGCTGCTCGATGCGTTCAAGGCACCAGCTGGGCTCCTGGAGGGAATTGAGAATGCGGGGCTGCCTCCCCTCCAGGCACTGCCTCGTCTGTATCACCTGATGTGGCGCCGTGAGCTGAGGATGGACTGGAGTATTTCTCTGGGGCCGGCCACGGTGGTCCGCCGTGGCGCGGGTGCCGTGACGTCGATGCGGCCGTTCCGGGTCGCAGAGCCGTCGTGATGGCGAAGGCGGCTACGGCCGAGCAGGTGTCGCGTGCGCATCATGGCCTGCTGTCGTGCGGGGACATGGTGCGCTGGCGGGGCGAGCGGTACTCGGTGGTGATGCTGGACGGGGTGATGGTGCATCTGGCGCCGCGGCCGGGAAGCGGCCTTCCTCTGGTGGCTCTTCCGGTCGGGCTTCTGGCTTCGGCCCGTGACTTCGCTGTCCTGGACGCCGAGGGCCGGCCGGTCACGCACGCTCCGATCGCCGACTTCGGTCTCATGGAGGGAATCAGTCCCCAGGCCGACCGTGAGGCCCGTATCTGGGAGCGGCACGTCATCGAGGTGGCGACCGGACTGCTGCCCGGGCAGGCCGAGGATGCCACGCCCCGGCCGGGCTACGCGCCAGGTGAGTTCACGCTGATCGAGCGGTACAAGACGAAGGCGGCCGAGCTCAACGCGGTGCTGGACTTCAACGTGTCGTGGCACACCGTTCAGCGCAAGCGACTGCAGTACGAGAAGAGCGGTGTGTGGGGGCTGGTCGACAAGCGGCGCACCCGGATGCCGTCCCTGTACGGGCGGTGCGATCCGCGCATGGTCGATGTGCTGCTGCAGCTGGTCCGGGAGCGGGAGGGCAAGGTTGCGATCACCGGGTCGGCGCTGTTCACGCTGGTGCGCCGCACGGTGCGCCGCGAGTACGGGCCCACGATGAAGGTGCCGCCGGACACCACGCTGTACAAGCTGCTGGACCGGCTCGGGATCAGGGTGACGGATTTGCGGTCTGCCTCGCGCCGGAAACCGGGGGCAGGCAACACGCCCGGGCCGCCGTTCGGGACGACGACCGCGGTGGCGCCGGGTGAGCTGGTGCAGATCGATTCCACGGACCTGGATGTGAAGGTCCTGGGCGATGACGGGCTGCCGACCTCGGTCGAGCTGACGGTGATGGTGGATGTCGCCACCCGCAGCATCCTGGCGGCGGTCCTGCGGCCCAAGACCTCCCGGCACCGGCGGGCACGCAAGGGCTCGCAGCGGCTGGGGCTGGTGGCCTCTCGCAAGAGTCCTGGGCGTGCCACGAAAGCGGTGGACGCCACGCTGCTGCTGGCGCAGGCCCTGGTTCCGCTGCCGATGCGGCCGGGTTTCTCCGCGGCCGCGCACGCGTCGGCGTCTGATCTTCCCTATGAGGAGCTGGTGGCCGCGGACGAACGCATGCTGCGGGCGGCGAGCCGGCCGGTGATCTTCCCGGATCTGATCGTGATCGACCACGGGTCGGTCTTCACGGGAACGGCGTTCTTCGACGCCTGCGCCTACCTGGGTATCTCGGTGCGTCCCGCCCGCGTCCGCACGCCGACCGACAAGGCGATCATCGAGCGGACGAACGGTTCCATCAAGTCGCTGTTCAGCCAGTACGTGAACACCTACACCGGCAACAGGCCCGGCTACCGGGCGAAGACCGTGGACGGCGAGACGCTGTTCACGCTCGCCCAGCTCGACGACCTCCTGCAGGAGTGGATCGTCCTGGGCTGGCAGAACCGTGTCCACGACGAGCTACGCAACCCCTACGACCCGAAGCTTCCTGCGCTCACCCCGAACCAGATGTACGCGGCCACGGTGCGGGCGGCCGGATATATCCCGGTCCCCCTGGGCCGGGACGACTATCTGAGGCTGCTGCCCACCGCCTGGGTCGGGGTCAGCGACGAGGGCATCCGGTTCATGAACCGCGTCTATGAGAACCCCGAGGGCGGGCTCGACCCGTACCGCAACCGCCGGTCGGGACTCGGCGGCAAACGCCGCGGCGGCTGGCAGCTGCGCTACAACCCCTATGCCCCCGAGCATGTGTGGCTGTACGACCACGAAAAGACGCAGTGGGTCGAGGCATCGTTCCGGCATCAGCATCTGATCGGCGCGCCGTGGACGCAGTACCTGTGGGACATCGCGACGACCGAGCACCTGGCGCGTGGGGGCCGCAAGGACGATGACGATGCCATCGCCCAGGCGCTGGCTGAGCTTCTGGAGCGTGCCGGGCAAGGCCCGCAGGAGATGACCGCGGCCGTAGTTCCGGACGGTTGGGGGCCGCAGTTCCCTCCGCCGGCCCCGGCGCCCGTGTTCGACCCCTACGCCGCGGCGGACACCTCCGCTGCGGGCCAGGATTGGGGGGAGCTGGATCTGCCCGACGACGGGATGTACGGGCTGCCCGGGCCGGCCGATCTGTCACGGCGCGCCCTGGACGGCGGTGACCCGCTGTTCTTGAGCACTGCCTCGCAAGGCAGCGCCTGGAGCGCCGAGGCGATGGCCGCTTTCAAGGACAGCTACTTCGACGGTCTGCCGCCGCTGGACCCCGACGGTGCCGCTCTCGCCAAGCCGTCCGATGAGCCTGGGCTGCCGGGTCCTGAAGGCGATCTGTTCGATCTTTCCGGCCCTGACCTGGAGAACTAATGATGAAGCGGCCGAGTATCGGTGACGAGGAACTGCGCGACCTGGTCGACGGGCCGGATCAGCTGCGCCCGCCCGCGCCGGAGTGGTGCGACACCCTGACGAACTGGCGCGCCTCGGTCGACCGCGTCCTTGATCCGCCGAATCTGGCCGACTGCGCTCCGCTGGGTACCGAGGTCAGCCCGGACGACCCCCGGCTGGTGTTCCACGGCAGCATGCGGCCGGTGGAGACCCCGGCCATCAAGACCGCCAGGCTGGTGGTAACGCGTCAGCTCTATGCCAATGCCAAGAGGACATCGGGTCGGCTCGGTGTCATCGTCCAGGGTCCGTCCGGTACCGGGAAGACCTCGCTGGTGCGGTACGTGGGCCGAGATCTGGAGGTGCGGCTGAACGAGCGCTACGGCCGTAACGACGACCGGATCCCGGTCGTCGCGCTCAGCGTGCCGGACAAGGGCCGCGGAGGAACACGGAACTGGAGCGGCGCCTTCGCCCGCTTCCTCGGGCTGGAAGGATCGCTGGGCAGCGATCCGACCGATTCGATCTGCTACGTGATGCGCCACTGCCACACCCAGCTCGTCCTCATCGACGGCATCCATCGGCTGCAGCACGGCGCCGATGTGAAGCAGACCTTCGCCTACCTCGAGTACATCAGCGATGAGACCGGGGCAACGTTCGTCTACTGCGGCCGCAACAGCCGCGCCATCGTCGACCCCTACCTGCGCGACAGCGAAACACCACGGGACAAGAACGAAGAACCCTGGGGCGACCACCCCGTCCTGATGACCAGCCGCCTGGGCTACGACAAGGAAGGCAAGGACCGCTTCCGCCGCATCGTCAACGAATTCGACAAGGACCTGCGGCTCTACCATCACCAAGCCGGGGACCTGACCGGCCTCTCCCCCGCCCTGCACCTGCGCAGCAAGGGCTACCTGCGGGCCCTGTCCCAGATCATCTGCCAGGCGGCCCAGCACGCCATGCTGTCCGGCGAGGAACGCATCAGCGAAGAGCTGCTCGACACCCTCACGGTCGGACGAGTCGTCCACATCTGACCACCCGCTCCGGTCCGGTCCCGCTGGTGGCGTGTCGGCGCCGGCGGGCCCGGACGGTGCCCGCCGGCACGGCACGCGGGCGGGCGCGCCGCCCGCGGATGAGAGGTCAGGACCGGCCGGGCGTTGTGCTGATGAGGTCCGCTGGGGGTGTGCGGCGGGCGCCCAGCTGCGGGTCCCACACCATGTGCACACGCTCCAGGGCCTGGCGTTCTTCCTCCGTCAGGCTCCCGGGATCTTTTCGGATCTTGTGGATCCAGGCGCCGAGGCGGACGGGGTGGTCGCTCCACAGGATCTCGACGTGTCTGGCCGGGACGCTGAGGTGCCCCTCGCGGGTGAAGTAGGCGACTGCCGCCTGGAGGTGCTCGCGGAACTCCTGGTCCCGTTCCGTGCCGCGGGGGCCGTGGTAGATGCTCGCGACGTAGGGACCGAGATGGATGGCGAGCAGGAGCTCTGCCTGGGCAGGGTGCAGGGTGTGGAAGTGGTTGCGCTGACGGCTGATCCACTGCCCCAGAGGAACGCCGTCGGGGGTTTTGTAGGCGTTGGGAACGTGCGCGTTGCCGTGCTGTTCGACGTGTGCTTTGGCGTGGGCGTAGAAGCGGCGCCAGGTGACGGTGAAGGGCGGGTTCCACCAGGGGTCGATATCGGTGAGGGCCTGCACTTGGGCGGGGGTGAGAATGCCGGCTTTGGCTTTGCGCCGGCATTCGGCGATCCAGCGGCCCACGCGGTGGCCGCCGTGCGTGGCGTCGTGGGGTGGTGCGAGGTGTCCGTGCTGGGTGGCCCAGGCCCGGGCGTGGTCCAGCATGCGGGGAAAGTCGCCTTCGGGCGGGAGCCACAGCATGCCGAGGTCGTCGAGTGCGGTTCGGTGTTCGGGACTGAGGCGGCCGATGGTGTGCCGGGTGCGCTGGTTGCCGATCCACTCCCCCAGCGCGAAGCCGTCCGGGCCTGTGTAGTGGGCGGGCACGTCCAGGTGGCCGTAGGTGCCGTGGTAGGAGATGGCGCTGGTGTAGGCCTGGTCCCAGTCGCCTGTTGGGGGAAGGGTGATCTCCAGGCCGAGAGCGTGGGCGATCTCCAGGGCGCGTTCGGGCAGGTGGTAGTGGACTTTACGCGTGGGACGGCTGGTGGAGCCGCTGGAGTGGGGCATGGCGACGCGGTCGAGGAAGGTGTCGTCGTGGGCGCGCAGGGCTTGGAGGATGTTCCACAGGCCGCCGAAGCTGGTGCCGGCCAGGACGTCGTGGGCGCTGGCCCCGTCGGGCAGGTAGACGGGGATGACGAGGGTGGCTTTCTTACCCTCGCCGGGCTGCTGGCGCAAGGCGCGGCCGATGGACTGGATGGCGTCGATGACGCTTTTGCGGGCGGCTGCGAAGACGACGGCGTCGATGGCGGGGATATCGACACCTTCGTTGAGGACACGGACGTTGCTGAGGACCGCGCGCCGGCTGGTTGCGTCGAAGTCCGTAAGCAGCCGTCGGCGTTGCCAGGGTTTTTGTGTGCTGTCGACGGCGTGGGACCACAGGTCGGGGATCGTCAGGTCGCCGGTCACCTGGCCGGCGGTGCCGGGAAGGGCTCTGGCGAAGGCGTGGGCGGCGGCGATGCGGTTGTGGAAGACCAGGACGCGCCGCAGGTCGTGGTCGGCGATGGCGCGCAGTACCGCGACGTGGAGGGCCGCGGTGCGCAGTCCGTTGTGGTGGCTGGTGCCGGCGGGCGGTGCGGTGAGGATGGTGCGCAGGTCGGTGTCTTCGATGACCGGCATGACGACGCGGTAGTCGGCGAGGATTTTGCGTTCGATGGCGTCGGCCAGGCCGAGGCGGTAGACGGTGGGGCCGAAGATGTCGACGCGGTCCATGGTGGCGTCGGGCATGGATTCGAACAGCGAGGAGAGGCCGCTCGCGGGTGCGGGGGTGCGGAAGATGCGCGGGGTGGCGGTCATGTAGAGGCGGAGCTTCGCCGGGATCTGCGCGTCGTCGTGGATGACGCCCCATCCTTCGTCGGAGCGTCGCGTGGCGCGGTGGGCCTCATCGATCACGACCAGGTCCCATGCCGGTATCCGGTGCCGCTCGTGGAGGTGCCGGATGCGGTGCAGGGAGCCGTAGGTGACGAAGACGGTCACCGCTGCGCGGGCCCGCTTCAACAGCTGGGCGGCAGCGTCCGGGTCGGTAGTCATGATCGCCTGCTCGCCGCTCAGGCCGCTCGTCGTCTGCCTCATCGACGAGACACCGATCGCCATGCCGCCCCGGCCCGCCTCGCGCCATCTTTGGATGGTCTGGGCGAGGAGTTCCAGGGTGGGGACGACCACCAGGACGTGGCCGTCCCCCGCGGTCTGGTCGGCGATGTGGGCGGCGGTGAGCGTTTTCCCCGTTCCGCAGGCCGACACCACGGTGGCGCGGCGCTCGCCGGATGCGAACGCGGCCAGGGCTGCGTCGGCGGCTTCGGTCTGGTGCGGACGCAGGCGCGGCAAATCGGGTGTCACGTGGGTTCCTCGGGATCGCTGCCGGACACCCTCGCTGGGACCCGGTGTGGTGCTGACAATGCACCGTATGAGGCGGGTCCAGCGGCAAGTCGGGGGCCTTGGGAATCCGGCCGGATATCGCTGGTGGCGTGGGGAGTCTGAGACATTCTGGGGTTGTCTCCGGCCGAACTGGAGCGGGTGAGGGGGGCTGAGGCGGGTGGCGAGGAAGAGCACGGCGCGCCGCAAGGTGTGGAGGGCACCGGAGCGGCTGCCGCGGCAGGCACGGCTGATCGCGGACGAGTCGACGGGGTCGTTTCTCGGCCGGCTCGCACAGCTCAACCACGTGCCGCTGGACGACCTGATGGGCCTCGTCGGCGAGGGCGGCAAGGCGATGCATCCGCGATACACCGAGGTGTACCTCAACCCGGGCGCGCTCGAGCGGCTGGCGGCACTGACCGCGCACCATCCGCAGGTCCTGCAGCGGGCGCTGCCCAGCCTCGCGCCCCATCGCCTGCTAGAGGCGGGGCCGGGGCCGGTGTGGAGGTGGCCGCAGTGGGAGGCTAGGGACGTCTTTCTCGTGCGGGCGTGCGATCTGTGTGCCGCGGCCAGGCGGCATCCGTCGGATGTGTACCTGGTGTCGGTGACCCGGTGGAGAGTGTGCGCCCGGCACCACCGGTGGCTGGACAACCTCCGTGAGGACGGTGCGACCTGGCTGCCGCTGCAACACGTGCCCGAGGTGGTCCGGGCGCACCGTGACCGGGCGGATCTGGAGCGCAGGCTCGGTGCCGGCGGGCGCGCCCTGTTCGCCGATGCCCTGCACATCACGGCGTTGTGGTGGAGCATCCCCGAGCTGAGCCCGCCGGCGTGGGAAGCGCGGGGGCGGCTCCTGGGCGAGGAGTCCGGCGGGGACCTTCGCCTGGCGCCGCTCGTGTCCTACCCCGAGACCATGCGACTGGCGTGGATGCTCACGGCCCGGGAACGCCGTCGCATGCGGGGCACCTGGAGTGTCGAACACGACAGGGCGTGGCTTGCTGCCGTGGGCGCCATGCTGGAGGAGTGGCAGATGCCCGCGGATCTCGCGCTGGCGCCTGTGGGGATCTGGATGCAGCATCACAGCATGCCCCCGCTGCACCGGAGCGTCAGCCGGCCGGTACAGGGCAAGTGGCGCCGACTGCCCGCGCCGCAGCCTCACGAGGACGCCGCATCAGACACTCACCTGGAACGGATCACGTGTCTGCCGTGGCGGTTCGGCGACGAGCCCCCGGAAGCGGACGAGACGATGGTCTGGTCCGTCGCGGGCCGAGCCTGATCATGCGGGTGCGGAAGGCCGGGGCACTGAGGGCGCGCGTTGAACCGGCTTTCACTCAGATCCCTGTTCAGGGTCGGGCGTGGCCCATCCCTGTTCAGGGTCGGGCGTGGCCCATCCCTGTTCAGGGTCGGGCGTGGCCCAGATCGACACCATGGGGATGGGGTCGTTCGGCTGGGCGCCAGGGCCCCAGCCGCCTACGACGGTGACGCCGGGCGTGCTGCTCTGCGGACCGGGAAAGTAGCCGCAGCGAAGTCCGAAGAAGACCGGGGTCGGCAAACCTGTCCGGTCGAACCGGATGAGAGGGCCCGTAGCCAGCCAGGGGTACTGGGCTCGCATGGCCTGCTCATCGGTGCCGGAGAACAGGGCGACGTTCAGCTTGGACGTACCGCCCTCTCCGGGAGCAGGCACGACGAGATCGAGATCGGGCGCCTGTGTGGAGGGAGCTTGGACAAGCGGCAGGCCTGAGAGGTCGAAGCAGGTGATGGAGGCGATGTGGCCGCCAGAGGGATCGTGAAGAGGGCGGCCCATCACGGCCGGGAGCCGGTTGTTCTTCGCGCGAGGCCCGATGCAGACGTGAGTCTGTCCACTGCCGTGCAGCGACATCTTCAATTCGCCGAACTTCGCGTCCCTGTGGCGCTCCGCCTCGACGTTGACGCTCTGGTCTGGAGCCACGGCCGGGGTGACGGAGCCGTATGCGGTCCATCCCTCGCCCACGTAGGGGCGTATGTAAAGACTCGCGTCGCCCGGGTTCGTCGGTGGCGCCCAGGACAAGTGAGCGACCTGAGCGAAGCCGCCGTCATGGGCCGCGATGATGCGTACGGTTTCGATGCCGTGGGCCGGGAGCTGGGCTGATGCGGTGGTCATGGGTGCACAACCTAATCCGTGGTTCGTGGGAGGTGGGGACCTGACGGATGTGGGTGTCACGGGCAGGGGGCCCGTGGCAGAGCCGGGGCTGGAATCGGTGGCTGGAAAAGGACTTGGGAGCCACAGGGGGCCGGGAAGCTGTGCGGTTGGCCGCTTGTGATCGGCTGTTGTCGGTGGGCTGGGATCATCACGTGCACAGGTGTAGGGAAGGAGCTGATGGCTTTGGCGGACGGTGTACGCCGGGCGAGCCGGTGGCAGGATGCGGTCCGGCTGCTGCTCCTGATCGATGCGTCGGCGAAGCCGGTGCCCGCAGGCCTGCCGGCTCCTGCCACCGCGGTGGGAGTGGTGCGGACGCAGGTCCGTCTGCAGAAGCTGGATTTCTGGCTGCGGTATCCGGACTATCTTGCCTTCGAGCTCATGAACGAGTACGAGGCACATCGAGACGACGGCGGTCTGCTGGATCTGGCTGAGGAGATCCTTGGCTCCGAGGAACCGGATCTTCGGCGGTTCCCCATGCTCCGGCACCGCTTCGGGGCATTCGAGGAACTGGACGAGGCATTGGCGCCTCTGGTGGAGAAGGGGCTCATCAGCAAGACCCAGATCCTGGGCACGAACCGTGTGGCGGAGCACGTGTACTTCCTGCTGCAGCGCGGACGCGAGGTGGCAGGTGATCTGACGGGCGAGGCTCCGGCACTGGAGTGGTACGTCACCCGCACCAAGCAGCTGGTCGCGCTGGTCGACGGGCTGGGGGGAACCCAGCTGAAAAACCGCCAGTACCTGCTGAAGGACTACGCCGACACCGTGATCGGCCGGCATATCGCCCCCATCACCGACCAGGCACGCAAGCGGCTGGCCCGCCTGCGTGCCGGGTCGCCTGCTGCCCTGCCCGCTGCGGACGAGGAGACCTCGTGATCATGTCTGGTTCCGATTCCGGCCCGCTGGCGCCGGGCCCTGGACAGCTGCTGGAAGAAGTGGCCGGCCTGGTCGGTCTGCGGCCCGAGCAGGTCGAGGAGGCGTTGCGCGAGGCGTCCATCACTTTGAAAGGCCCGGTGCCCGCCGACCGGCGTCTGACTGTGCTGCGGCTGCGGATGAGCGGACTGAAGCACTCGGGCGAGGGATTCGACTTCGAGCAGTCCTTCGGCCCGGGGGTGTGGGTCATCGCCCACCCCGCCAACAGTGCGGGCAAGACGAGCCTGCTGGAGTGCCTGGTGTGGCCGCTTCGCGGGACGCCTCGTGACCTTCCGCCCGATGTCCGGTCCTGGCTGCGGACACTGTCGGTCGACGTGATGGTCGCCGGCCGCCCCACACGGATCTCCCTTGAGTTCACGCCTGCGGCCCGTCCGGCAGCCACGTGCCGCATCTGGACGGCCGATGCCGAGGACGAGCTGCTGGACTCCGCCGATGAGGACCTGCGCCTGGTCGCCGAGGCGTCGGGACTGGAGGACATCGGCCGGGTCATCTCCGGTCATTTGATGGACGCGCTGCGCATGGACCACATCGCCATGTGGCAGGGCAAGGGCGGCGCTGACGGTGAGGGCGCCGCGCAGGTCCACGGCTGGGCTTCGTACTTCGGGGCGTGCTACCTCAATCCGGGTGGCGAGGAGATCCTCCTGGGCGACGTCAGCGCGGCCGGGTTGCCGGGCAGGCTGCTGGAGCTGTTCGTCGACGTCCCCTACAGCACTGCCCTCACCCAGCTGGCGGTCGCCGGCAAGCGGGAGACGAAACTGGTGCGCCAGCGGGAACGGCGCGCAGAGGGTGACGCGGTGGCGCGCAAGTCTGACCGGGACGCATGGCAGCGGGAGCTGACGATGCTGCAGAGCAGCATCGCGGAGCTGCGGGAGGAACAGGGGCGCGATGTGACACCTCTGCTGGCAGCCGCGGACCGAGCCGGTGAGCGGCTGCGGGACCGGGTGGAACAGCTGGACGGGCTTGAGCAGGCTCTGGCGGAGCTGACGGCTGGGCGGGTCCGGACGCAGCAGGCGTTGATGGACACGCAGGAGACGTGGCAGGCCCGCCGGGTGCTGGGGCGGCTGGATCCGGTGTGCTGCCCTCGCTGCGAGGAGCCGCTGGAGGCTGAGCGGCGGATCCAGGAACGGCAGAGTGCGTCGTGCGCGGTGTGCACGAGAACGCTGCCGGAGGTCGATGCGCAGACGGCGGAGGCGGCGCTGGAGCAGCTGCGGACGCAGCTGTCCGCGGCTGAGACGGCGGAGGGCAAGGCGCGGGATCTGCGGGATGCCGCCAAGGCGGAGGTCGAGCAGGCGAAGGCCGCGCAGAGGTCGGCTCATGCCGCTCTTCAGGATGTTCTCGCGGTGTCCGGGGTACACCACAAACTGCGGGAGCTGGAGCTTCGGGCAGCGGTGCTGCAGGGGCAGCTGGCCGCCACAGGCCTGCGGCCGAAAGCGGGGGCGGCGGACGGCGCGGATGCGGGTTCGGCGCTGGAGACGGCGCACGAGGTGGTGCGCCAGCATGTCGAGGCGGCGGCGCGACGGCTCTTCCCTGCGATGGATGCGCAGATCGTGGAGCTGGCGGCCCGGTTCGGTGTGCAGCACCTGGACAGTGTCCGGTTGAACCGGGCGGGGCACGTCAATGCCGTCAAGGCGGGTGTGAAGACAGCGTTCAAGCGGCTGAGCCGCGGGGATCGGCTGCGGATGCGGATTGCGACGGTCATCGCACTGCTGCGGGTGGGTGCCGCGCGGGGTGTCGCCACGCATCCTGGTCTGCTGTTGATCGACTCAGTGGCGGCCGAGGAGGTGACGGAGGTGCCGGCGCGCACGCTGATCGCCGAGCTGCAGGCTCTCTCAAAGGAGCTGCCTGGGCTGCAGGTGGTCCTGACGACGGCGCAGCCGGAGCTGGTGGAGGGCCTGGTGCCCCAAGAGCGCCTCATCACCAGCAGTAGGGAACATTTGTTCTAGCATGGCGGGTGGGTGAGCGATGCTGATGGCGGGGAGACGGAGGGTGTGGCGGTGAGTGACGTCGAGCAAGCCCTTCAGCAGTGGGCGGCCCAGGCCGATGAGGCTCAGCTGGACGCCGGCCCCACTCTCGCCGACCTCGGCGGCGCTCCCGCGGTGCTGCGGGAAGCGGACACACTTGCCCGCGGGCCGCAGCTGCCGTATCTGCTGCAGGCTTTGGCTCAGGGCGCGTCCGGTCTGCCCGGGCCGGAACGTGAGGCCCTGACCGCGGCAGCAGTGCGGGGGCTGAAGGAGCCGTACGCGGCGTGGGTCGTGTCAGAGGCGGTGGACGTGCTGTGCTCGTCGTCCGTGCTGCTGGACGCCATGGGCCGGCAGGCGGCACGGTCTTTGGCCGCACAGGCCGAGGACGCTCTGAGCGGTGACGTCGGGCCTGCGTTCGCGCAGCCGGCGATCGCGGGCCTTCTGCGCCTGTGCGTGGCCGACCAGGACAGTCCGCACCGTCTGCTTCTGCTGCTGACGGAGATCTCGGGCCAGGAGCCCGCAGAAGCCCTGGAGCGCCTGCCGTTGCTGATCGGGGTCGCACATGACCACTTCCCCGACGCCGGTCTCCTCGATGTCCTGTCCCTGCTGGAGAACCAGTCTTCGCTGTCTCCTGCCGCCCGGTCGGATGCGGGCTTCGAACTTGCGGTGGGTGAGCTGCGCCGGGCGCTGGGAGCGTCCGACCGTGCCGAGGCGGCCGAGGCGATGCGCCGGGCTCTGTTCCGGTTCACCGAGCTCGACCGTACGCAGGAGGCGCGCCTGGACGCCCGCGCGTATGCGGCCGCCGTGGAGTGTGTGTTGGCATTCTCTGCCAGCCTCGACAAGGATGCCGGACCTTCGCGGCTTGAGGTGGAGGCGGGGGCCGCTCGTCTGGAGACGGCTGTGGCGCAGTTGCAGGCGTGGCGCGGCCGCATGTATGAGCTTCCTTGGCTCAGCGCCCGGGGTCTGGCCCAGGGCGCCTGGGCCCGGCTGGTGCACGGTCTGCGGACTGCGGCCGGGCATCTGGACCAGCCCAGCTGGTACTCCCCCACCACCGCGCTGGGTGACCTTCTGGGGGTTTATGAGGCCAGTCGTTCCGTTCACAGCTGTATGGTCGGCCCGGCTCCTGACGGGGGCGGTCTCGCGCTGCTCATCCCGCCTGCGGTGGAGGCGCCGTTCATCCGAAGGGAAGGGCTGTTCCACCACCTCCAGCAGGCTCTCTCGATCGATCCGGCGTTCTCCGGTCATCCCGACGCCCAGGCGCTCCTCGCCGCGGCACAGCGGGGGCGCGCGCTCGCAACCGGCTCCGAAGGTGTGGTGCCGGGAAAAGCACTGCAAGGACGTCCTGGGCTCAGCACTCTTTTTGGCTCCGCACCGGTACCAGACGGGATTGATCCCACTCTCCTCGACCGTCTGGAAGGTCTGGTGCAGCAGGCGGCCCGCGGGTTCACCCCCACCGGTCATGCCCGGGTCGACGAGAAGATGGACTCTCTCCTCGAAGTCCTTCGCACCAGCCCGGCATGGAAAGCCCCGGACAGCACCTACTTCACCGTGCTGCTGGGGTACTTCCTGCGCTTCCTGCACGACCGGTTCGACGGGCAGGCCGACCTGTACGGCGACCGAACCGCCTACCTGGGACCGGCGCCGAACAAGCCTGACGGCTCTGCGGGGATGTGGCAGGAAAAGGCGGTGCAGGACGACATCCACCAGCACCTCAGCGGCCTGCTCACTCCGGGCACCGTCCAGCGAGAGGTCATTGACGTGGCCTCGGGGCGCACCGATGTCACCTACACCCCGGAGCCCGGGCGGCGTCTGGTCATCGAGGTGAAACGGCGCAAGACCAAAGCCGAGCGCAACGCCGTGGAGCGGGACTATCTCGCCCAGGCCGCCAACTACACGGTCACAGGGCCACCGTTCGGCATCCTGCTGGTCGGTGATCACAGCAGTCACGCGGCCGGATACTCCGACTTCGACGACCGGGTGTGGATAACCCGCTACGCCCGCAGCGCTACCGAGGTGCCCCGCCTCATCGTGGTCGGCGTCCTGCCCATCGGCCGTCCCACCCCCTCGGCGCTGCGGATGCCGGCCAGCTGATATCTGCCTGGGGGCGTTCCGGGCTGCGTTTGGGGAGCGGTGTGGCTAGGTGCTGGTGGTCTGCTCGGCTACCAGCTGGGTCAGCGCGCTGCACACCTGCTGGGCCTGTTCGGCGCCGAGCTTGTCCAAGAGGGTGCGTGCGACGGCGGCCGGGTCGTTGAGCGCGATGGTCGTCTGAGGCTTGCGCCATCCGGCCTCGACGGCTGCCGTGTAGGGCTTCATGCGGCCCTCTGTGACTTCCTGGAGCAGGTCGGGGCGTTCCCTGGCGAGCTTGCGCATGATGTTCTCGGCGCTGTTGCCGGTCGGGGCCTTCCTGCGGGCAGGCGGGAGCGGGAGCGTCTGGTCGGTGTGCTCGGCGGCGTCACAGAAACTCTGTACATTGTTCGCCTTTTTGGGGCGGCCCGGGCTGTTCGGGGGTGTCAGCTCGTAGAGGATCGCCAGGAGGTCGGGGCGGGGGCCGATCAGGCGCTCCACCACGCCGAGGTCGGCGCCGAGGCCCTGGAGAGGGAGGGTCTCGACGAACTCGGCGAACTCGTCGTCGTCGTAGGTGATGTGATCGCCGAGCCTGGTGACGAAGTCTTTCCATCCGCCTGTGGTGAGCAGTTGTTCCAGGAGCTTGGGGACGGTGCCGAGTGAGCTGGCGCCGGAGCGGAGCGAGGAGCCGAGGGACGCAACAAGCTGCCCGCGTTCTCTCAGCTCACCTGACCCGGTTTTTTCCGTGTCGTGTGCGGTCACGAGCTGCTTCCTTTCGGATCTCCGTGGCCAGGTGGTCGAGGATGCGTTTGAGCGTAGAGGTTGTGCAGTCCGGCCTGGCGCCGAAGCGTCGCATCAGATCGGTATTGATCGTTGTCTGTCGCCTTCCTCGTTCTTGCTTGCTGTCGTTTCCTGCGCGTCGGCTCTGCATGCGGGCCAGGCGGTCGACGTGCCGGTCGACTTCCGCCCGGACCATGTCCTTCTTCTTGTAGGCCGGCAGGACGGGTGTCGCGGTCGTGGCCGGTGCGCTCGTGTCTGGCGGCGCCGGCCGCTGCTTGACGAGGAGCTCGGCCATGTTGCGGGCGTAGGTGGTGGGGATGTTGTGGTCGATGCAGGCTTGATGGCCGGGGAGGTAGATCTCGGCTGATTGCCCGATGCCCCGGCGGTCGGACCGGTAGAACTCTGCGCCGCCTGCTTCCAGGATGACGGTGTCCCTTGAGGCCCGGTCGGTCTCGCAGGTGGGGTTGCCGTCGATGTCGAAGAGTTCGACCTGCTCGGCGACGGCTTGTGCGGCGGCTTCCTGGCGCTGTTCAGGGATGGATGCGGCGGTCTCACGGCCGGCGGGTCCGGTGTCGTCGTCGGCGTCCAGTTCGTCGTCGTCGAACCGGTCGAGCTGGTCGCGCAACTCCTGCTCGATCTCGGTGCTCAGTTCCATCAGAACGGATACGGCCGGGATGATGATGTGCGCGTCGTAGTGGGGCGGGCACTCGGCCCGGGTACGGACGAAGCGTCCGACGTACTGGCGGAAGAACAAGGGTGTCTTCCAGCGGCTGAGGTAGCAGCCGACCATCAGGCGAGGAACATCGACGCCTTCGGAGACCATGCGGATGGCCACGAGCCAGAGTTTCGATCCGTCGTGGCGGAACGCGTCGAGCTTGGCGACGGCATCCTCGTCCTCGCTGATGACCACGGTGGGTTCCTCGCCGCTGATCCGTGTCAGAAGCTTGGCGATCGCTTTGGCGGTTTCCCTGTTGTCGGTGACCACTAGGCCGCCGGCATCGGGCACATCCCGGCGGCGGTCGACGAGCAGCCGGTGGGCCTTCTCCAGGAGCATGGGCGTCCACTGCTGGGCGGGGTCGAACACGGCGTTGAACATCTTGCCGAGTTCGCGGCCCTTGCTGGTGTCCTTGAGGGACTTGGTGACCTCGGTGGCGTTGTCGAGGTAGCGGGCCTGGCCGTCGTAGGCGTGGATCTCCACGGCCCGGCAGACGCTGTCGGCGACCGCGTTGCCGTACTCGTAGGCGAAGTCGACCTGGACCCGGCCGGTCTCCTCGTCGTAGGAGCACCAGGGGATGCGGGCGTCGTCGGAGCGCCATGGTGTGCCGGTGAGCATGAGGATGTTCTCGGCGTGCGTGAGGGCGCGTTGGGTTCCGGCGCCCCAGGTCTTGTCGTCGCCGAGGTGGTGGACCTCGTCGAGGATGGCCAGGGT
The DNA here is from genome assembly GCF_044541975.1 of Streptomyces sp. NPDC085460. Taxonomy (NCBI): domain Bacteria; kingdom Bacillati; phylum Actinomycetota; class Actinomycetes; order Kitasatosporales; family Streptomycetaceae; genus Streptomyces; species Streptomyces sp. NPDC085460. Next base: position 28,757 of record NZ_JBITTO010000016.1, on the reverse strand, counting down.
CGGCGCGGAGGTGATCGCGCGGGCGGCACGTTCGGCGCCCGCGGGGTTCATCTGGGCGTAGGTGGCGACGAAGCCGTCGGAGTCGTGGTCGTTGTAGTCGGAGGGGAACCTCACCGGCAGGAGTTCGAGGCCGAACACGGAGGCGACGTCGGCCCACTGCTGGCGCAGGGAGTCGCTGGGAACGTAGACGGCGACCCGGTAGATGACGCCCATCTGCTTGAGGGTGGCCGCCACGTACAGGGCGAAGATGGTCTTGCCGGCTCCGGGCGTGAGCATGGCCAGCCATTCACGCTTGTACTTGCGGTCGGCCATGTACTGGTCGAAGGCTTCCTGCTGACAGGTACGAAGCTGCGGCCAGGGCATCGCTGTACTCCCCCATGTTAGGACTGCGCGGCAAGCCAAGATCAGTACGCGTGGCGTACCCGCCGCATGCGGGGCTCGAGCACGACACGGCACCACAGGTCAGGTCCGGGGGCTGCCCGGCCCCGCTTCGTAGATCATCTTGAGGACGCCGGAGTGCTCCTAGCAACACCCAGCGTGACGGTTCCCCTGAACAGGGGGATATCGGAGCAACGTTGACGCATCGGCCCGTGGCTTCAGAACGACCATGGGCCAAACGGCAAGGAAGCGCCCTGCGATCCGCAAGCCGCCCAGAAACGCCCACACCTCAGGCCCCCTCCCCCTCCGAGGCGGACTTCCAGGACAGTCGGTAGCTGGGACAAAGCCCAGGTACGGCGCCTGGGTGCAGGCCGTGTCCACGGAGTACGAAGTGGTCGACGCGGGTCCGCGCACAGGATCGGTAGTCTGCGCTGCGTGATGAATGACGGTCTCGCACACACCGCTGCCCGGCTCTTCGACGCCTTCTGGAGTGCAGGAATCTCCAACCCTGGAGAGGCCGTTGAGCAGGTCTCACACCTTCTCTATCTCCGCGAGCTGGATCAACTGCAGCTGGCATGGGAGCAGGGTAGGACACCAGAAAGGGGGCCGATCTTCTCTGCGGACGAGCAGCATTTGCGCTGGTCGCATCTGATCCGTATGACACCCCAGCGCATGTTCGCCACAGTTGCCGACGAGGTGTTTCCCTGGCTGCGTCGCCAAACGTTCGACGGGGTGGCGTACTCACAGCACATCAGGGACGCCCGCTTCACCATCCCGAAGCCCAGCCTTCTGTCCAAGGCCGCCCACCTGCTGGAAGAGACGCTGTCGGCGGAGCCCCACCGCGCGGGTGAACTGTACGAATGCATCCTCGACCAGGTCAGCGGCGCAGGCCGCTACGGAGCGTTCCGTACCCCCCGCCAGCTGGTCGACCTGATGGTCGCGATGACCATGCCCGGTCCCGGCGACGAGGTATACGATCCCGCCTGCAAGGCGGGCGATTTCCTGTTCTCTGCCGCCCAGTACGTTCGGCAGCACGGTACTGAAGCTTCGACGCAGGGGGCCGCTGCGGCCCGAGGTGACAGGATCCACGGATTCGAGATCGACATCACCATGCTTCGCGTGAGCAGCATGCGGCTGATGCTCCAGGGTTTCGAGAGCACCGACCTGCGCTATCGGGACCTTCTACACAAGGGGGAAACTACAGGGGACGGGTGTGCCTCCCTCGTTCTGTCCACCCCTCCGTTCGCGGGGAGCGTCGATACCGGGGACGTCGCGCCGGGCCTGCTTGATGTGGTCCGTACGAAGAAGGCCGAGCTGCTCCATCTTGCCGCGGCCCTGACGTTGTTGAGGCCTCAGGGGCGCGCGGCCGTCATTGTTCCTCAGGGCGTTCTGTTCGGCTCAAGTAAGGCTCACATCGAACTGCGCCGTCGGCTGGTCGAGGAGCACGGCCTGGAAGCCGTGGTTCAGCTGCCCACCGGCACGTTTCATCCGTACGCCGGGGTCCAGACGTCGATCCTGTTCTTCACGAAGGATGCGGGTCCGGCTGAGGAAGTGTGGTTCTACGAGGTCAAGTCAGATGGATGGAGCCTGGACAGCCGGCGCACCCCGCTGTTGGCCGAGGACAAGCTCGGGCCCACTCCGGACAGCACGCTTGATGCTGCCGACCACACTCGCAACAATCTGCCGGACGTGTTGAAGCGCTGGTCTCAGCGCAGGAGCAGCGAGCGTCGCCGCTCCCGGTCCGAGCAGAGCTTCTGCGTCTCAAGGAAAGAGATCTCGGAACAAGGATATGAGCTGTCATTGGCACGTTTCCGGCAGATCCAGGTGGCTCAGCAGTCGGCTCAGGACGGCATCCGGCTGGGTGACTTCGCTCAGGTCTTCGGTGGATCTATCAGCACCTCCGACATCGACAAGGAGTCGAACACGGAGGCGGAAATACGCAGCCGGGTTCTGACCCCGTCTGCGCTGACCAGCACGCTGCCTGATGTGGCCGACCTCCCCGTCCGCCGGGACGCCCGCGACCCACGGCACCGGTTGCAGCAAGGCGACATCGTGGGGCGTGATCTGGCCGGCGCCCGTCACTGGACGATCCTGCCGGGTGAATACGACGGGGTGCAGCCAGGCCAAGGCCTGCTGGTCGTCCGCCTCACCGAAGAACTCCTGCCGCTGGAGTACGTGGCGGCTTACATGGCGAGCCCTCTGGCCGAAGAGCAGCTTCCGAAATACGGAACCATCCCGCGCGTCAGGGCTGCAGGAATGGCTGACATCTGGGTCCCCCGGTGCGACGGCACCGCGGCAGACATCCGCGCTTCCCTTTCCATGCTCGAGGAAGGCGAGCAGGAAGCCGCACGCATCCAGGGCGAGCTGCAGCGCATGCGCATGCGGATCTTCGAGAGCGGTACCAGCTCGTCCCGGCGCGGGCGTCTGGACGAGGCGGCTTCCATCAGCTCTTTGACCGCGCAGAGCCTGCGCCGGCAGAACGACCCCTACAAGCTCTTCCAGGAGTCGTACCCCTATGCCATAGCCCGAGCGGTGCGCAAGTTCCGGCACTCACGGTCTCTGGCGGAGAAGCACGAGGCGGCGATCCAGTGTGCCGAGTCGCTGATCCTGTCCCTGGGCATCATGTCGCTCGCGCTGGCGGCGGATCGCGGACGTGTGGACCTGTCTCAGATCGACCAGTGGAAAGAGTCCGTCGCACGCGGTGGTGTCTCCCTGGGTCACTGGGTGGGGACGTTCAAGGCCGTGGTCGAGGACTTCCGCCAACACGGTGATGCCGCCGCAGGGCTCGTCGAGGCGGCAGCCCGCAAAAAGGGCGGCAAGGGCCTCATCGCAGACCTCGACCAGCTGATCGCTCTTCGCAATAAGATCCGCCATGGAGCTGGGCCGCGGACCCGCGCCGAGTTCGAGAAGAGCCTGGAGAAGATCGAAAAGCTGATGCTCAGCAGCCTCTCGGGGTGCGCCTTCCTCGCGACCACCCGCTGGGTTCACGCGGAGCAGCTCCGCTGGCTGCCCGACACCGGAAAGTTCCGCGTCTCAGGCCCCTCCCTGATGGGAGACCATCCCGACTTCGCTCCCGTCGCCTTCGACACGGCACACCCGCTGGCCGACGACCGTCTCTACCTCGTCACGCCACAGGAGCAGCCCGTCCCCCTCACTCCCTTCTGCCTCCTGAGCGACTGCCCCACCTGCCTGGCACCCGAGCTGTACTACCCCGACCGTCTGAACAACTCCACCGCTCTCCTCAAGAGCCTGGACCGGGGCCACGAACTGGAAAGCGACACTGTTCTCAGCGCACTGCGCGCATGGGGTACGCCATGACCTTCGGCGAAGCGTCAGCGCTTCTTCCTTGACCGGCCGGGTCCGCTCTCCAGGCGGCGAGTGACGGCTTGGAGACCGGACCTGACGCCGCGTCGCAGACTGTCTCTGAGCATGGGGCAGTCAACGGACTCATGCTGCGGTCATCTGGCATGAGTATGTAGACCGTGCTGGCAGGGCTGCCGTCGCTTGATCCGCCCCTGTGTCGAACACCGCGCCAGTCCTTCTACGGTTCGAATGTCTCTGACACGCGTCCGATCAACATAGACATCTTGCGCCGGCAGCCGCCAAGAGCACCCCAGAGCTGCTGGATTGATCACTCAGCGCTGCCGGGGTACCCGGCGAGCTGATTCATTCTCCGCTCGAGCTCGTTCAAGGTAGAGCTGACGTAGGTGTGCTCAGTACCAGGAGGCACGATGCTGGTGATCTGATCCAGGAAATCCTCGACGAAAGCCCTGGGCAGGGACACGAGAGCTGTCCCTGAAGACGGGCTCAACCCGATGAAGATGCGGGCACCGCCTGGGGCACTGTCGTTGGGCCAGACCTTCACGTCCCCCTCGCCTGCAGCTGCTTGTGTACCTTCGCTCAGCAAGTCTCTGGCAAACGTCCAGGTGATGTCGGCATCCCCCTGCCTGAACACCGTCTCTACCGCGTAGGGATCCGCTTCCTTGTACCTGAAGCGCGTGAGCACAGGAAGTGTCTCTACGGATGTACCGAGGTGGAGCAGGCCGGTGACCGTCTCAGTCTCGACAGTTCGGGAACCGGTGGACGCATTTGTGGAGCGTGCCTGGCTTCGCCGGCTGACCAGAGAGCCTGTGTGCTTCTCTTTCACATCCTCTGGGGCAGGCCGGACAGGGGGCGGTGTCCACAGCGTCTCCGATTGCTCCTCAGATGTTCCGGTGCAGGGAAATTTCACGGCGGTGAACGGAAGCTCGGCAGTAGCTGCCCACAGAGACTCCACTGCGTGCGCATGCTTGTTGTCGTCCAGTCTGCGCCGCAAGTCGTGGGCAAGCAGCGCTCGTAGACGGCACACGTGCAGCAGATGCTCTGGATCCTGTCGGTGGTGCTGCGCGATGCGGTGATAGGTGGAAGGCAACCCGCCGAGGAAGAGGTCATTGGGCTGCGAGCTTCCGCTGAGCGTTGCCGCCCATGTCGCCAACGCACACCTCACCTGCTCCATGCGGCTGGTCAGCCGGGAAGGCTGCACGTGCCCGTCGAGCTGCGCATACGGATCCTCGTTCAGCCACCGGAACATGGCAAGGGCAGGAGGGCGCCTGCTCTGCAGCCATCGATCATCCTGGAGTGCGCACGCGTCGTCGACCCATCGTCTTGCGGCAGCGGCATCATCCGTCACAAGAAGAGGAAGGATCGCGGCATCGGATTCGCGTACCACGATGGTGAACCTCTGCGGCTTCGCAGTGCTGTGAATTCCTCTTCCGAGTTCCTCGATTGCTTCGCCAGAGCCATACGTCGCCGCCAGTTGATACATCGCGGCGTGGCAGGTTTCCATGAAAACGGGAAGTCCGGGTGCCATGAGGAACCCTTCCGTTTTAGGCCTGAGCGTGGTTCGAACATGCAGCTCGTGCATCCTGCAGCTGGGGGCGGCAGGCGCGTCGGATCGCCGCGCGAGGAGGTCGAGCAGGTCGTCCTGCTCCCGAGTGGACCACGGGTCCGACTCTGTCTCGGCGCACAGGTCAGCACGAAGAGCGGCGTACAGAAGGTCCCGAAGGCTGGAAGTCACACGAGGTCGTCGGGAAGCCACTGCTTCATCGCGTAGCGCGCTCACGGGCAGCCACGCGGAATGAATGAATTGAACACACGGGGCCGCCTTGCCGATGTCATGCATCTCCGACAGCACGGCAGGGGCGGTCGGCACCGGTTCCGGCTTGACGGTGCGCAGCGCCGGCACGAGGTGCCCGGGCGAGGGGTCTGCGGTACCGGGTGTGGTGTCGAGCGTGTTGGCGTGGGGCTGCGGGTGGCGGGCGGCGTGGTCGAACCGTCGGCGCGCGTCAGAAGGTGTGGTGCCGATCGCAGCGGTCACACGTGGGGATCCCAGGCTGGAGGCCTCCAGAAGGGCATCGAAGTCGTCGTAGGCCGTCTCGGTGACGTTGTCCATGGCTCCTTCACTCCAGGCACTCATCGCGCTCCGCCCTCTCCCAGTTCGTACGGGCGGACCTGCTTGGTGAGCTGGTCTCGTACTCGGCTGATGCGCCGTTCAAGCGCCTTTTCCGTCAGACCGACGCGATCCGCGGCCTGCCTCTGGGTGTATCCCAGGGCTCGCCATCCGAGCGCTTCGCGTACCTGGGAATTTTTCACCAGGGGCAGGAGGCGGTCGACGTAGTCGTGGGTCACCGCGGCGTGGACGGGGTCGGTGGCACGCTGGTCGGGAACGGCGAAGGGGTCGCTGACCCCTTCGCCCGTCGGGTGGTCGAGCTCAGCCTGCCCCCGCTGGTGACTGTCGAACCAGCGAATATAGACGCGGGGGAATGCGCGGATGACGGCGCCGAGGAAATAGGTGTCCAGGTTCGCTCCACCCTGGGGGGTCCAACGGCCCTCGATCAGGCCATAGGTGCGGAAGACCTTCAGGCCGCCGAGGACGCTGTCGACGGAGACACCGTGCCGGTCCTCCGCCGTCCACATGAGGGTGATCTTGTCAGCCGGTACGGGGCGTCCGACCTGACGGGCCTTGCGGAAAATCTCGCCGCTCCCGGCCCACTTGATCATGGTGTGGTAGCCGTACCCCGTCAGGCGGTCCACGAGCTTCTCATAGTTCTTGCCGGCGAAGCCTTCGGTGCGCAGTCTTTCGACGATCAGGCCGTCGACCTGCCGGCGGCGGAGCCGCTCCGCGGAACCCTCTTGGTCTTCGGGGGCCTGGTCGAGGAGGGCAAGGCCTTCCGGGGTGAGCTCGGCATCCTCAGCTTCGAGGGGGCACGAAGGGGTGCAGGCGCTGTTCTCGCCGCCCTCGAGCGCTTCCGGCACATCCGCTCCCTAGCATCCGCAGCAGTTCCGGCGGCCCCGTTGGGCAGCCCTGATCTACGTCATAGACGCCGTCGGCGGTTCTCCCCCCGGTCTCAGTTGAACTTTTTCTCGCTACAGCCAGTGATCCATGTCACAGGGGGTGAGGTGACGGGTCCTCGCCTATACCTCCATCACCAGACGCGCCCGTCAGCCACAGGCGCACCACCGGCCCTCACAAGGAGTTGACAGTGCCTCAGACCAACCCGCAGCCCCCGCTGCTCACCCAGCGCGCCGCGGTCATCCTCATGCTCGGCATCCTGTGCGCCGTCGCCGCGGCGGTGCTCACCGTCCTCGCCGGCGGCGCCCTGGCGAGCGGCTTCCTCGCCGGCGGCGGTGCGTTCGTCGCCGCCGTGCTGTTCTTCAACATGATCATCGCCGGCTAGCAGGAGCGTGAGCGCCTCCTTGGTTCCGTACGAGTTCGTGCGGAACCAAGGAGGCGCTCACCGTATCCGGGTTCTGAACTGCGCAGAAAGAGCCGATCCGAGCTCACGACTGCAGTCGGCCTTGTGGCCGGCAGCAGTCGCGGACCGCAGGTGGGCAGGCGCTGCCGTGCACACGGGTGCTTGCGCTCCCGGGCCGACTGAGGGAAGGCACCTTGTCTGTCAGCGGCCGGAGCTTCTCCCGTTGTTCGCCGGCAGGTCGTCAGGACGGGATCAGACGCCGAATCCAAGGTGGGATACGTAGCTGTACGCGCTGTGGTCTGATCCGAGGTCGCTAACGATCGACTGCCACAGGTCGTCGAGCGCGGCGTAGTCGTTGCTGTTCCAGGCATCCACGATCGCCGCCCACTGCCTCCGTACGGTGATGCGGCGCACGCGGAGCTCCCTGCGCCGGCTGGGCTCGACCTGTTCCTGGCCGACTGGGTGGATCTCGATGCGCGTACCGCGGCCGTCATCCCACAGGCGCCGCTTGTAGTACTCGGCCAGGCAGGTGCGGCGGCAGGTCCAGAACGCCCGGTCGATCTTCTTCAGATTGGCCGGCTGTGGGCGTTGCTGCCCGTTCTTCCATCGGGCGATGGTCCGGTCTGTGGCGGTGATCCCGGCTTGGCGTAACCACTGGTCGCCTCGGTTGTCCCAGGTGAGGTAGCGCAGCCTGATCGCCAGACCGCGAGAGGTGTTCACCGAAGGAAGCTGCCTGCCGGCCCGGTCGTCGAGCCCGCGTGCCAGTGCCTCGCCGCCGGACATGCCGCGGGCTCCGTACAGGCCCAGATCGCCCCAGCGTTCCTCCGGCGTGAGCGGTGCCGAGCGGGAGTCGTTCTCCATCGTGTCTTCGGCGTCCTTTCAATAGACGGGCCTTACAGGCTTGCCGTGGGGTGAGCAGCTCGACGATCACATCAGGACAGTTCCTGGAGCGGCAGAGAAGTCGGGTGGCTTCGGGTCCCCGCGCAGCTGATCTGCCCGATGCCTCGTGATCGTGGCCGGGAGCGAGAACATCAGGTGCACAGAACGATGCCGTCGACATCGGCCGCAGGCTGACGGGACACGGGGGCGTGACGTCGTTGGGCTTCGTGTGGCTGGGCAGTGGTGGCTGGTCAGTATTTGATGAAGGTCAAAGTCTGTGCATCAAGGTTGAGCTCAAGGCTGCCGCCGCCGTGTTTACGTAGCTGTCGCCACGCGTCGTAACCAGTCATGATGGCTTTCTCCCAGTCTGCGGTGCGCAACACGTTGACCTCCAGGTGGGCTGTCATGTGGTCGATGGTTGTGAGTAGTTCGTGGTCGACGTGGCGGACGTCTTCGAAGTAGCGGTGGCGGCTGGCATAGGAGAACACCAGGGCGCTGATGCCTTCCTCGATGGCGATGGCGCGGCCGCCGTCTTCGGCTTCGTCGACGCCGGGGCGGCTGCGGCGCTTGCGGTCGAGGAGGAAGCGGGTGACGGGTGACCAGCCGAGGACTGCTGCGTGCCCCAGGTGGAAGGCATCGTGGAAGCGGTAGTCGTCCTCGATGTGGCTGGCGCTGGTGAGTGGGTCGCCGGCGTTTTCTCCGTCCTCCCGGGTGACGACGATGACTGTTCGCCCGCCAGGCTGCGGGGTGGGCGTGAAGGTGACGGTGGTCTTGCGGGGCAGCTGTTCGTGGGCGGGGTAGTCGGCGTCGAAACGTAGGCGTTCGTGTGCAGGTGTGGCACGCCAGCGGTCCTTTGCCTTCTCCAGGCTGGCTGCGGCAATGTCTTCGAGGTTGAGGTCAAGCCGGTGAGCCAGGGCGGCGATGTACCAGAGGACGTCGCCGAGTTCTTCGCGCAGTTGCTGCTTGGACGGTGTGGCATCAGCGCCGTCGCGCAGGCGCTTCTTGTAGGCGGTGATGACGGAGCCAGCCTCTCCGGTCAGTCCGAGGAGGGGCACAAGGACAGGATCGGTGCCGGCGGCGGGGGGCTGCAGCGTCTTGAGCGCGGCTTCCTGATAGCGGGCGAGATGCACACACACTCCCTTGATGGATCTTCAGGCAAGGCTGTCGGATTTCCCGACAACGCTCTACAGTAGGTCATGCCGGGCCATTCGTCCGGGAGTTGCGCGAAGGGGCTGGATTCAGATCATGCCGCCGCACACCGTCCAGGAGATCGTCGACATCACCATCAGCCTCCTGGCGCAGCACCAGGACCGGTCTGCCGATGAGATCTACGAGGAACTCGCTGCACTTGGGCAGGAGTTGCCGATCGATTCGGTTCTGGTGATGGAGATCTTGACGCGGATCGAGCAGCGTTTCGACGTCTCTATTCCGGCCGATGCCGAGGCGGGGCGTTCGCTGCGATCGGTCTGGGCGTTCGCGGAGACCGTGTACGACACCATGCAGGCAAAGGAGCAGGAAGAATGATCGACAGGGCACAGACCGGCGGCGGGAACGAAGCGGAACAGCGCGCCTTGCTCGGTCGGCGGCTGAAGGACACGCGCGAGTACCTAGGCCTCTCTCAGCAACAGGTGGCCGAACGGACCGGCATCGTCCGGTCGGCCATCAGCGACATCGAGCGTGGTATGCGCCGGGTCGAGGTGATGGAGCTGCAGAAGCTCGCGCGCCTGTACCGGCTGTCCGTGTCCTACTTTCTCGACGAGGACGAGGCTGCCGACGCCGGAGAGCACGCGTTCGCTGGTCTGCCCCGCACCAAGCAGCCACTGAGCGAGGGCGACCGCATCGAAGTCGCGAAGTTCATCCAGTATCTGCAGGCCAGACGGGAAGCCGAGGAGCAGGACGGCCAGGCTCCGCGGCGGCGGCCCGGCCGGGCGCGGTGAGCTGGAACAACGCCCATGGCACGGCGATGATCGCGGCGGCCCAGGCGCACGAGGACCTTGCGATCACCCATGACGACGGATACGTCGATGTCTTCGGCGCGCTGCGCACCGAGGGCGTTGAAGTGATGGGGCAGCCGCTTGGCGGGCTGCTGGGCCTGTACGTGGGACCGGAGGACAACGGGCCGGCCTGTCTGCTCAACACTGGTTTGGAAGAGGTGAGCATGCGCCACACTGCCGCTCACGAGCTGGGGCATCACCGGCTCGGCCACAAGACCAGTTACGACCATCAGCAGGCGCACGGCCGGTGGGGTGAGGGGTGGCCGCAGCATGAACGGGACGCCGAGGCGTTCGCATCCTGGTTTCTGATGCCCAGGCCCGCCGCGCGGACTGCGCTGGCCCGATGCGGGCTGGTTCGGCCCGATTCCCCGCGCGATGTGTACCGGATGGCTCGCTGGACGGGAACGCCCTACGCCACCACCGTGCGGCATCTGGTGCGGCTGAAGATGATCGACCGGTCGACGGAGGTCCTCTGGCTCAAGCACTCTCCCGGCACTCTGAAGAGCGAACTCACCGGCGGGATGTCTGCCGGGCCCCGCAATCACGTGCATGTACTCACTGGTGCCGCGCACCGGGCCACGGTGCATGCGGAGGCCGGCGACTGTCTCCTCCTGCAGATCCCCGGCGGTCGCTTCGACCATGTGCCGGCAGGCCTGAGCTCCGCAGCACCCGAGTTCGGTGGCCAGATGTCGCTTCTGGACAGTCCGCACGAGCCGACTCACGCACAGGCCGTCTGGGTGGGTGAGGACCTGGCTGACGACTGCACCCTCACTGCAGAGGTGCCCGGCACTACGGGCCTGTTCCGTGTCACGGTCCGGCGCACACCGGACCGCAAAGGCACCGACCACTACCGCGACTGAAACGCCGCATTCCCTGATGGACCTTCCTCCCCCACGCCCGAGTCCGCGCACCTGGCCGCACAAGGAGTGATCCGTTGCAGACGTTCACCGTCGACGCCCCCGACATCTCGCGCGCATGGCTGGAAGCCTGCGAGCAGCTCGCGAAGCTCCCCGGAACCAGGGCCTTCCATACGGTGGTCCGCATGGCGCAGCCGCTGCGGGAGGATCCGCAGCTGCGCGGCGAACTTGACCGGCTGCGCTCGGCTCGCACCGCGCCGCTCTACCCGATCGACGCCGTCGTCAACACTCTTTTCCCTGTGGGGCTCGCGAAGACCTGCCAGAACCACGAAGAACTCGCCCAGCGCTACCAGACCTTGTACCCGAGGCTGCGCAAAGTCCGGCGCAACGCGCACGGAACCTATTTCGGCCGCCTCATCGCCTACCCAGGCGCCGGCACCAAGACCGAACCCGTAGACCAGATCGCCCGAGTCATCAGCCGCATGAACAAGCTGCGTACCAGCGCCAAGTGGAGCGCGGTGTACGAGGCCGGCACCGCGCACGTCCTGGATTGCGAGGCACCCGACGAGGAGGAGCCCGGCACGGCCGAGGGCACGGAGACCGTGGTTCGCGCTGCAGCACTGGACACCCAGCCGCGGGACTTCCCCTGCCTGAGTCACTGCTCGTTCCAGTTCGACGCCGCTGCGGGGTCCGTGCATCTTGCCGCCTACTACCGCAGCCATTACATGTTCGATCGCGCTTACGGCAACTATCTGGCACTGGGGCACCTGTGCGCTTGGGTGGCCCAGCAGGCGGGCCTGAAGCCCGGCACTCTCACCGTCATGGCCGGCAGCGCGCGGCTGGACTGTACGAAAAACGAGCTCAGCCGTATCCGGAATGCTGTGGACCACCCTCCCCTGTTCGGCCTCGGGGAGTGTTAGTCCTGCCTCCTCTCCTCAGGCCGTAGCGCGAGCTTTCCCGCGGCGCTCGTTGCCGGTGCGGATCCGCGTACACGATGCTTGCCGGATCGGGGAAAGTCACACTGCTCCAGGACCGTCGAGCATCGTGACGTGCGTCTTGCTCCTACGCCCATTTCGCGGGTTCGCCCAGGCTGCGGGTGTGCAGAGGGCTCCGCCACCCTCCCTCGCGAGAAGAAGGGCGGCGAAGCCTGTGCCGGACGAGGTCAGGCGTTCAGGCCCCACTTGGGTGGGAACCATGCACTGACCGGCTTGGAATCAAGGCGGTACGACTGCTTGATGCGGCTGCGCCCGCTGATGCCGGCAATCTCGGGGTGCGCGACCCTGGCGTACTTGTCGACTTCACAGAAAAGGTTCTGGCAGTCGATCAGCTGCAGGGGGCGCCCCTTGAGCCCGTGGAAGGGAAGTCCGAGGCGCGTGAAGTGCTGCTGCTGCGTATCGGCCATGTAGCGGATGACTTGGGCCTCGATGCCGTCGGCCGTGCGCCCGAAGCACTTGCGGATGCCGTCGCGGGCGCCGGGGCCGGGCATGACGAAATCCATCTCGGAGAACGGCATCTGAGAGGCGTAGTTCAGGTCGATGGCGAACTGATATGCGAGGAAAGGCCCGAGCGCCGGGTAGCTGAGCAGCACCTCGTACGCTTCGCGCATGGTGCTGGCGTCCATGACACGGGCAGGCGCGCCCGTGGTCATCATCATCTCCAGCAGCCGCAGGTGATTGCGGTGCTTGCGCTCCTCCCCCAGCTGCGGCGGCGGGACAATGTAGGCAGCCGAGTACAGCTTCTCACCCTCGGCGAACGCCGCGGAAAGGATCTTGTCGTAGGCGCGGTGATCGTAGGCGTCCCAGCGGACCTCTCCGAGTTCGCTGTTCAGCAGCTGCCAGGTCGACTCCTTGTTGAAGATCTTGAACAGCAGAGTCCGAAAGAAGACCTCGTCCCACTCCTGGGAACCCTGGTAGATCACCCTGGAGATAAGGCTCTGGCTGACACGGTCGGCCGCGCGGTAGCAGTTGGTGAAGCGGTACTGCCTCAGGATCGGATCCCGTGTCCACGGCTGGGGCCGGCCCGCCAGACGGGCCTCGTAAACAGCCTGCCGCGCTGAGGCAAATCGCCAGTAGGTGTCGAAGACCGGCGTCGGCTGCAGCGTCCGGCCTGCCACTCGCACCACCCCAGGAGCGGTGCCGACGGGGCGGGGCGTATGACGGTCTTGCAGCAGCATCACCATGGGGCACAATATATATTCGATATGTGTCGGCTGTCACTGAGGAGGACCGTTGGACTTGCTGTGTCAGCAGCAGCGCCATGTGACATCGGTGAGCTGGCCCGTCGACGTCGATACCCGGGTCAACGTCCTCGTCCGTGCGGCCGCCGCAGTCGGCGAACGCACGTCCCGCGCGGAGCTGTTGGCTGCTCTGGTGTCGGCAGTCGAGGTTGACCCCCAGCATCTCGCCGATCTTCTGCACAGGTACCGCCGCCTGCCTTCGGACACATTCGCCAGCGACAAGGATCGCGACGACCTGCCCGCGGTCCGCCCACCCGGCCCGCGCCGCACGGCTCGGCCTTCCTAACGAGCACCGGGGATCGAAGTCACATCATTGAGCCAACAGCCGTGCCACCTACAGGTGGCAGGCAGGTCCGTTTCTGACACAGGTCGCCGGGCGCGCCCTCGGGAGCGGCGGATCCTATAGGCGCAGGACCGGGGGACCTCCTGGAGTACGACGGGCGAGTGCGTCGCGGCGATGGCGACACCGTTGCGATCGGTCACTGGACAATGAAACGCACTGGGGCCTCCGGGATCACGGCGCTGCTCGGCCCCGAAAGCCTAGGCCGCTCCTCCCGCGACGAGCACGGGAGCTCCACCGGGACGCCCAAGACGACGCCTGAACTGCATGACATGTACACGCCATTGCTGGCACTTCGCGGATCGCCCGACTCAATAGACTTACCGATGTAGTTGCCACATCTCCCAATAAATCTAACGCGCCCCAGTTCAGCAGCATGATCCATTCGAGTCTAGTCATGAATGGGCAGCTCAGAGGCCCCCTCAATTCCCCTCCATCAATCTGCAGCACACCAGGTCAACGCACCTGAGATGTTGCAACTAGAGAGGTAACTGACACCCGCGTACGCGGGGAGCAGTTTCGGGGTGTCCGTGCGGGGCGCGGAGCGGGAGGACCATCCCCGCGTACGCGGGGAGCAGGACGTTCGGTATCTGAACGAGCTCGACGCGCTGGGACCATCCCCGCGTACGCGGGGAGCAGTTCGTCGTCGTGCGGGCCACGGGGCCGGTGGGCGGACCATCCCCGCGGGCGCGGGGAGCAGGCCTGGCCGAGCATCCCGGCCATGAAGGACAGGGGACCATCCCCGCGGGCGCGGGGAGCAGGCGCCAACTCAACCGGACCGAGTCAATATGAAGGGACCATCCCCGCGGGCGCGGGGAGCAGGTCTGGCTACGGGACCCGCACCCCACCGATCCGGGACCATCCCCGCGGGCGCGGGGAGCAGCGGATGGAGGCCGCGCGGGAGGCCGGACGGCCGGGACCATCCCCGCGGGCGCGGGGAGCAGACTTCCTGACCAGCAGTTCTACCCGACACCGGCCCACTCCCAAGCAACATTCACCGAAACAGACAAAACACCCACGCCCCAGGCGCTGAACAGCGCCCCAAGCGACCGACACCCGAACACTCCGCGCGTTCGGGAAACAGCACCGGCCGGAGAACGCCTTCCAGGTGTCGGCGGCAACATCCCCGCGAGCACGGGAAGCAGGTGAGGAAGAGGCGCGCAACCGGGGCCGGCACCGGACCATCCCGGGAAGCAGGGATGCCGACCGCCGCGCTTTCCACACGACGGACCTTCCCCGCGGGCGCGGGGGGCAGATCGTCTCCGTCACCGCCCGAGGGCCATCCCCGCGTGCACGAGGAGCAACTCCAGGACGCGGTCCTGCGCGACCCCCAAGCGGGGCCATCCCCGCGTGCACGGGGAGCAGGGGATGACGGGCAGGTCACGGGCGAGGGCGTAGGGGCCATCCCCGCGTGCGCGGGGAGCAGGTGTGCGGATCGCGCGCGGGCGCCGCACCTACGGGACCATCCCCGCGTACGCGGGGAGCAGTACTCGACAGTGACTGTCAAGTGACTTGATGGAGGACCATCCCCGCGTACGCGGGGAGCAGTGGGAGCCGGCGTCGGCGATGACCTCGGTGGGGGACCATCCCGCGCGTGCCGGGAGCAGGGGCCGCCGAACGGAGTGCTCGACGGCCTGGGGGAACAACCCCGCGGGCGCGGGGAGCAGGCGGATGCTCCACCCCGTCTCCGGGGCGGGCCCATCCCCGCGCGTGCGGGGAGCAGTGGGCGGTCGCGTACTCCGGCAGGGGCCGGGCGGGCCCATCCCCGCTCGGGCGGGGAGCAGGTCTGGGCAACCAGGAGGTCGAAGATCGTCTGGGGGCCATCCCCGCGCGTGCGGGCAGCAGGGCTTCCGGCGAAGGTGCGGGGGCGCGGCCACGGGGCCATGCCCGCGCGGGCGGGGAGCAGTTCGAGTCCGGACTCGAGGATGCCGGGGTCGCGGGGCCATCCCCGCGCGGGCGGGGAGCAGACCGGGTCGGTCGGGCCGAACGGGCGGACCTTGGGGCCATCCCCGCGCGTGCGGGGAACAGGACAACCCGGCCCTGATCAACAACCTGGCGATGGGACCATCCCCGCGCGTACGGGGAGCAGATCTCCCCCTCGGGAACGTAGAAGCCGCGGTAGGGGCCATCCCCGCAGACGCGGGGAGCGGGGGTGGGGACGGTCGAGCGTCACCACGTCGCCGGGGCCATCCCCGCGTGCGCGGGGAGCAGGACCGCACGAGGACCCCGGTGCGGCGGGCCCGGGGGCCATCCCCGCGTGTGCGGGGAGCAGCTCGGCCTCGAGATCGACGCCGACCACGTCGCGGGGCCATCCCCGCGTGCGCGGGGAGCAGACTTCCTGACCTGCAAATCTGCACGCTGCCGACCCGCTCCCAAGCAACTTTCACCGAAACAGACATACCACCCAGAACCCCTCCCCCGTAACCCCGAACAGCGACCCAAGCGACCGAACTCCAGAACAACCCGCACGAGCAGACAGCAGACGGCTCGCCCGGCAGCCGGCCGTCGAGGGGGCCGGCCCCGCGAACGCGGGGAACAGGCCACGGACGGGGAACGGGTAACCGGCGTGGTCGGACCATCCCCGCGCGAGCGGAGAGCAGCGCAGGACCACCTTGATGTCGACGTCGGCGTGAGGGTCATCCCCGCACGTACGGGGAGCAGCTGATGCCGTTGGCGTACGACAGGCCCTTGGGTCCATCCCCGCACGCGCAGGGAGCAGACTTTCTGACCAGCGGTTCTACCTGGCGTCGGCCTCCTCCCCAGCGACTTTCACCGAAACAGACAAACCATTTCCAGGGGCCACCCATGGTGAGCCTCGTGGTGAGGAAACCCGAGCATGGTGAGTTCGATGGTGAGCATGGTGGTGAGTACCCCCGAGCAAGGTGAGCTCGGGGACGAGCGACCACAGATGAACCCCTCCCGCACTCACCACACCCACCGGCCCCAGCATCCCCAGAGGGCCCCACCCCCGCGCGAGCGGGTACACCGTCCACGTCGCGGTCCGAGGTCCATCCCCGCACGAGCGGGGAGCAGGAGGACATCCTGGAGGACCAGGCGCGCGCCAAGGGGCCATGCCCGCGCGTCCGGGGAGCAGAGGTCCGGGAAGGTGAAAGCACCTCGGGGGTTGGGACCATCCCTGCGCGTGCGGGGAGCAGCGGTCCGCCGCATCGCTCCACGCGGACGCCGGTGGACCATCCCCGCGCGCGCGGAGAGCAGCGCCACCAGGTCGTCGAAGACCTGGGGGGAAGCGGGTCCATACCCGCGTGCGCGGGGAGCAGTCTCCGGGTCAGCACCGCTGGTTCCCCGACTGGAGACCACCCCGCAGGCAGGCGCAAGGAGCTGCTGATGCCGCTGCCGGCGCCCGTCTCAATGTCCTTGGCGTCATACCCCCTGCACGGGAACCGGGCCGCGGCTAGACGGTTCAGCATCGCAGCCATCGGCGGCACAAGCCCCAGTCGGCCACTGATTCGAACTTTCGGTTCTCGAGCGATTCTGGAAGTGCCCGTTGTCAGTCCCCGGATCGATGATCACGGCATGAGTCTGACTAGCGAACTCAGCAATCCCCACTCGACAGTGTCGCGTTTCATGAACGCGCACCTGCCCGCCACCGCACAGGTGACCGCGGACCTTCGCGGCCGGCTACCGCTGCGTCCCGTGACCATCAAGCCGCAGAGCGCTCACCGGTTCGACTACCGCAGCCTGGGCCGCGCCATCGACCGTCGCCTGCGCGTGGCATTCGGCTCCCCCCTCGACGAAGCGCTGAAGGCAGGGGTCCTGTACGCCCCCATCGATGTGGCGGAGGCGTCCACGCCCGCGGCAGGCGCCGCCGTCCGCGCCGTGGGGGCGGCCCTGCTGGACGAACTGCAGACACTGGCCTCGGCCGCGAACGGCTTCACGGCCCTTGAGCGGCAGGAGGAGGAGAGGCTGGCCCGCCTGTGCTTCGTCGCATCACACTTCGAGGAGGTGTATCGGGCCGGACTCAGGCCAGGCAACCCCCTCACGAACGTGAAGCCCGGGGCGATCCTCGATGACCTGCTCGGCGAGGTCCCCTCCTACGTGCCCGAGGACATCGGGCAGCAGATGAAACTGGCCGAAGCCGAGGAAGCACTGGGATGGGCAGCCACCCTGACGGCAGATCAGCGTATCTGTGCCCCGGTCTTCTCAGGCAGCCTGGATGTCAAAGGCGCTGACGCCGACTACATCCTCGACGGCCGCCTCATCGACTGCAAAGCCACCATCCGTCCCGACCGCATCGGCGAAAAGAAGGAAATCCACCAGCTCGCCGGCTACCTGCTCCTCGACTACGAAGACACCTACGCACTGAACCGGGTCGGGCTCTACCTCGCCCGGCAGGGACGACTCCTCACGTGGACCACCGAGGAATTCCTCCGCCTCCTCGGCGCCCGCCGGCCCATCCCCAAGCTGCGTGCAGCCTTCCGCAAGGCACTCACAAACCCGCAGCCGCCCCCGCCCCCAAACCCCACCAGCACCACACAGACCACCCTCTTCGACTGACACACACCCACAACACCAGAGCAGCGCGGAAGGCGGGAACGACACCCCCGCCTCCCCCGCCCTCAGACCCCCCGTACACCCAGGCGACCGGGCCCACCCCCACCTGTGCAAGGAACAGGCAGGCATGGCACCGGCATGTGTCGAACCGGATGGGCCCATCCCCGCGCGTACGGGAAGCAGCAAAGTACGACGACAGGCTCCACGACATGGCGGGGGCCATCCGTCCCCCGCGCGGGCGGGAAGGGGGGATGCAAAGCCGACGCGTAAGCCGGAAGAAAGGGCCATCCCCGCGCGGGCGGGGAGCAGGGTGCAATCGTCCTCTTCCTCGCCGGCGACCTGGGTCCATCCCCGTAGACACGGGAAGCAGCCCCGTTCCTGTTCGACGAGCCGGCCGACCCTTGGACCAGGAGCAGAGGCCGGGCAGGGGCATCAATCACGCGGTCCCGGGACCATCCCCGCGGAGGCGGGGAGCAGACAGTGGCGAGGTTGTTCATCTTGCGGTGCATGGGTCCATCCCCGGGTGCGCGGGGCAGTTGGGTCCTGGTCGTCGGACGCAGGGCTCGGGCCTGCGGCAGCGGGGGCGGGTTCAGGCCCAGAATGCGTCGGTGACGGTGATCTGGGGCTCGGCATGGCGTCGGATGAAGGTGTAGACGAGCCAGCCCCGGCCACCGGCGACATCCGCGATGTGCGGCCCGCCCGGGCGGGTGGAGGCCAGCGGCCGGACGGTGATCCAGTGCGGGAGCGCGGCGTCGGCATCGATACCGCGGAAATAGGGATCCGGGGCGGTGATCAGTTCGGCACGGGCGGCAAGGAACAACTGCCGGCCATCAGCGGGCATGGAGTCCAACGTCCGGCGGGCCTCAACCGTCCAGTCCATCTGCCACGGCGGGACCGGCGGGTCGTGCGTCACTCCCCCGGCTCCGCCTCTGCCGCCGCACGCCGCAGACGGCTGTACTCGGCCAGCAGGGCCGCCGACTCCCGAGGATCCTCAGCCTTCCCCGCACGGGCCTCGAGATCGTTCAGATGCGCCTCCAGAAGAGGGTCGCGGGCGATCGCGTACTCCGTCCACCACAACCGCATGAACGCCGGCACAGGAGTCAGACTGAAAGCATCCCCGATCGCACGCCGCCAGTGAGACTCGAAATCCGGCAGCAGATGCGGAGCATGCTCCGAGATCGCCAGACGCAGAGCCTGAGGACTACGTTCCGGCATCGGCGGAATCCGACGCGGGTCCTCCCCGCCGGGACCGTCGAAATGAACGGGTTGCGCTGTCATGACGAAAAAATCTCCCAGATCCGCACAGCCGACCCTACTCAGGCCACATCCCGGCCACCGGCCGCGCCCGAGGCCTGCTCCACCAACCACTGGTAGTGCTCGAACCACTCGGCCGGCACCAGATATGCCAGCGTCCTGCCCTTCCGCGTGATCGCCGCAGCCTCACCCGCGATCCGCGTACGGTCCAAAATCTCCCCCATACCCTTACGCAGATCAATCGTCGAATACACCCTCGGCTCCATACCCACCACCCTAACCCCCAACTATCACAGTTGCCATACTTCCGGGCCCCCTCCCAACCCCGCACGGGCGGGGAGCAGAACGCCTCGGGCGGCCGCGCCGGTATCGCCACGGGGCTACCCCCGCGGGCGCGGGGAGCAACCCGCATTGTGCAGGGCCGTGCAACGCGTTGGTGGGGCCATCCCCGCGCGCGCGGGGAGCAGGCGTCCCGCTGCCCCTCCGAGGGAAGGATGTTGGGTCCATCCCCGCACGAGCAGGGAACAGTTTGCACGGGCCTTCTTGTGCAAAAGGTAGCCGGGACTATCCCCACACGAGCGGGCAGCAGGCGAAGGTGCCGTCACCCTGCACCCTCACCGCGGGGCCATTCCGCGCGAGCGGGGAGCACAGGATCCCCATGTGCTCCGGGGAGAACACGCCGGGGCCATCCCCGCGCGAGCGGGGAGCACCATCAGCTCGACGATGTTGGGGTCAAGGGGCCAGGGTCCATCCCCGCGGGCGCGGGGAGCACTCTTCCTGACCAGCAGTTCTACCCGACGCCGCCCCGCTCCCAAGCAACTTTCATCGAAACAGAAAAAACACCCACGCCCATCTCCCGCCCGAGACCAGCCCGCCACGCCTCCACCGGCGACATCAAGGGCGACGTCCGCGGCAAGGGACCATCCCCGCGTGCGCGGGGAGCAGTCCACCGGCTCGAGGGTTTCGGTGACCGCCTCGGGACCATCCCCGCGTACACGGGGAGCCGTGAGCACGAGGATCCCCACACGAGCGGGGAGCAGATGAAGCCTGAGCAGTCCCATGACGGGTTGCCGGGTCCATCCCCGCGCGAGCGGGGAGCAGCAGCGTGACCTGCCGTTCTACCCGACGACCGCACGCTCCCAAGCAACTTTCACCGAACAGACAAAACGCCTCAGAGGCCTGGAGAACCGCCCATGGTGAGCACCGTGGGGAGCAACCCCGGGCATGGTGAGCACGATGGTGAGTAACCAAGCTGACCGCTCCCCCACTCACCACACCCACCGACAGCGACTCAAGCGACCGAAGAACCAACACCACCCCACCAGGCCCCGGCTCCAGCACCCATACCCAAAGAGCACGGTGCAGCCGAGACCATCCCCGCGCGAGCGGGGAGCAGTCGGCGCCGGCCCCGTGGCCCTTCTTCACCCCGAGGCCATCCCCGCGCATGCGGGGAGCAGGGGCGGGATCACCCGCAGGTCCCATCCGGCCCGGGGCCATCCCCACGCGGGCGGGGAGCAGATGGTCCTGGACCACGTGCCCATCGGCATGGGGGGCCATCCCCGCGCGGGCAGGGAGCAGCAGGTGCTGTCCCTCAACGGTTGTACCGCCGTGGGGCCATCCCCACGGGCGCGGAAAGCAGTAGCGCCACGCCTGCTTGCCGAAGTTCGTCTTGGGGCCATCCCCGCGGGCGCGGGGAGCAGTCCGGCGGACTCCGGGTCAGCCGATCGAGTTCGGGGCCATCCCCGCGGGCACGGGGAACAGTTGCCCTGGTTCAGGTCCTGGAACGGAGCCGCAGGTCCATCCCCGCCCGGGCAGGGAACAGTTCCGCACCGCGGTCAACGCGGACCGGGTGATGGGACCGTCCCCACACAAGCACGGAGAAAGACAACCAGTCCCAGCCGCTCTACCGCGACCCGGGACCACCCCCCACGCACGCGGGAAGCAGGGGCGAGGCCCTGGAAACTGGCGCCGACGTCGGGACCACCCCCGCGCGCGCGGGGAGCAGTGCGGGAGGGGGCGGGGCCCGCGGTGCGTCGCGGGACCATCCCGCGCGGGCGGGGAACAGGCGCCCGCGGGCTCCAGCTTCTTGGTGACCGGAAGACCATCCCGCGCGGGCGGGGAACAGGACGCGGACGCGAGCATGACGGCCACGACCTTGGGACCATCCCCACGCGGGCGGGGAGCAGCGCTCACCGGCCGGCGAGCAGGTCACCTCCTCGGGACCATCCCCGCGTGTGCGGGGAGCAGTTCACCGGGGTCGGTGTGGGGGTGGGGTCCGGAGAACCAGCCATGGTGAGCCCCGTGGTGAGCAGCCCCGGGCATGGTGAGTTCGTTGGTAAGCACGGTGGTGAGTACCGCCGAGCTCGGTGACGAGCGACCATGACGACCTCTCCCCCACTCACCACACCCCCGACCGCAGCACCGACAACCCCCGGCCGCAAAAAGCAGAAGCCGGAGACAGCTGGCGGACGCGTCCATCCCCGCGCGGGCGGGGAGCAGTCCCGGTCGAGGAGGCTGAGGTCGTAGCGCGCGGGGCCATCCCCGCGCGGGCGGGGAGCAGGCAGCCGTTCCGGCGTCCCATCCGGGGCCCGGGGGGCCATCCCCGCGCGGGCGGGGAGCGGGACGGGTGCACGATGCTGCTGGGGCCGTCGTCGGGGCCATCCCCGCGCGGGCGGGGAGCGGACTTCCTGACCTGCAGTTCTACCCGACGCCGCCCCTCTCCCAAGCAACTTTCACCGAAACAGACAAAGCGGCCCCAGGGGTCCAGAGAACCACCCATGGTGAGCACCCTGGCGAGCAATCCCGGACATGGTGAGTTCGGTGGTGAGCCCCATGGTGAGCACCACCCCCGAGCGTGGTGACCTCGGTGACGATCGACCACTGTGACCTCTCCCCCATTCACCACACCCACCGACCACAACCGCTGCCGAGCAGGAGGGTCCATCCCCTCAGGCGCGGGGAGCGGATCGGTGTCCACTCCGTCTTCGGGGCGTTCCTGGGCCCGCCCTGCAGGGGGCGGGGAGCAGGTCTCGGAGGAGATCCGGATGCTGTAGCCAGGAGGAGCATCCCTGCGCGAGTGGGGCACTGGCGCCACCTCTCCATGGGGTGCCGGTCGGGGCCATCCCCGCGCGTGGCAGTGACAGCCGGAGGGCTCAGGGCGGGAAAGAGAGCGGTCCGTTCAGCCACTCGATCCCACCACAAACCGCAAGAAGTGTACACTTCTGTCATGAGTGAGACTCTGCCGATCACCGAAGCGCGAGCGAAGTTCGGCTCGCTGGTCCGCCGGGCGTCCCACGCCCGCGAACGCATCACCATCACCGACCACGGCCAGCCCGCAGCCGTACTCATCAACCCCCAGGAGCTCGCCGACCTCGAGGACGAGCTCGCCCTGGCCCGCTACCGGCAACGGCAGTCCGACGGCGCCGCCACGGCCGTCCCGCATGACGACGTCCGCGCCCGGCTCGGCCTGCAGAGCGCGTGACCTACACGATCGTGTGGGACGAGGCCGCCATCAACGCGGCGGCCCACTTCCTCAAAGACGACCCCGAAGGCCTCCGGCAACTCATGGACGCCGTCGACCTCCTCACCGACCAGCCCCGCCCCGAAGGCACAACCCCCTACGGCTCCCCCGACCTACGCCGCATGCACGCCGGCCGCTACCGAGTCCTCTACGAAATCACCGACACCACCGTCACCATCGTGATCATCCACATCGGCCGCCTCGGCTGACACACCCAACACACCAAAAGCCGCACCCGCACCGACAGAACCATCCCGCAAACGCGGGAAGCAACCGGCGCCATGAAAACGCCGCCCACGGGCGGAGACAGATCAAGACGTGGAGCCCCTGCAACCGACAGCGGGACCCCCACGGACACGGAGCGCAAGGGGCCGACGTCGCATCGCGCGCTCGCCCGCCGGTAAGGGGAGCAGGGGCAGATCGCAATCGGAGGCGTTCAGCACGGCGGGACCATCCCCGCGGGCGCGGGGAGCAGGCCACGTAGATCAGTACCGGCTGCGCTCGGGGGGGGGGGACCATCCCCGCGCGTGCGGGGAGCAGCTTGACGTTCCGTCGAGTGCGGAGGTCCGGAGGAGCCATCCCCGCGTGAGCGGGGAGCAGGACATGGTGAGGCTGTTGTCCCGGGCGCGCCGGGGTCCATCCCCGCGCGTGCGGGGAGCAGACCTTGTACGGGCCGGCGAACATCGCAGCCTCGGGGCCATCCCGGCGCGTGCGGGGAACAGAACTCGTTCGGCTCGTTCGTCCGGTCGTAGGCGGGACCATCCCCGCACGAGCGGGGAGCAGGTTCATCCTGCTGCCTGCCACAGTCCGTTCTCGGGACCATCCCCGCCGGCGCGGGGAGCACCCGGTGACGGGGCGACGGGGTGCATCACCGGTTGCATCACCGGTCGGGTCCATCCCCGCGGGCGCGGGGAGCAGCGGTTCATCGAGGAACACGGACAGGCTCTGCGGGGACCATCCCCGCGGGCGCGGGGAGCAGGGTCTCCTCGAACGCGCGGCCCCAGAGGGCGGGGGACCATCCCCACGCGGGCGGGGAGCAGCCACCCGGCCGCGCGAACCACAGCGCCAACGTGGGTCCATCCCCGCGTGTGCGGGGAGCAGCCGGTCCGTCGCTCGCTCGCCAGTCCTGTGGTGGGTCCATCCCCGCGTGTGCGGGGAGCAGCTTTTGCATGCCTGCCAACAGGCCGCGCCGTCGGGTCCATCCCCGCGTGTGCGGGGAGCAGCTTCGCCTCACTTTGGGGCAAAGTCTGGGGGAGGGTCCATCCCCGCGTGTGCGGGGAGCAGCCTTCCTGACCAGCAGTTCTACCCGACGCCAGCACGCCCCCAAGCAACTTTCACCGAAACGGACAAAACACCCACCGCCCCTCCTCCGCCGGACGCCGTCGAGGCGGGGCCGCCATCCCCGCGCGGGCGGGGAGCAAGGCACCTGTGAGCTGCCGCAGGTCCGTGCCGTGGGTCCATCCCCGCGGACGCGGGGAGCAGAGGCGCGGCAGATCACCCAGGCCTGCGGCCAGGGGCCATCCCCGCGGCGCAGAGAGCAGCCGGCCAGCCGCATCAGCGCGGAGCTACCCGTGGTCCCCGCGCGAGCGGGGAGCAGGTGCCGTCCAGGAGAACGTACGCGCGGGTGCCGGGTCCATCCCTGCGGGCACAGGGAACAGCACATCTCGTGCGGCCCGTGGAGGGGCCCATCTCCGCGCGAGCGGGCAGCGGAAATCGCTTGGCGCGATTGGCAGCCTCCGCGAGGGACCGTCCCCGTACAGGTGGGGAGCAACAGGCTCAGGACGCCGAAGTCTTGCGGTGGAGGGGGCTGTCCCGCAGTCACCCCTTCGCGGTGCGATTTGGAGTAGCCACGCTCGCGCGGCGTTCTGGGCTAGAAACTCGGCTGGGGTCTCAAGCGGGGTGGCTCGCGTCGGTGTGGCTCCGCGCTCGTTTCATCAGCGGCGGCTGGGCAACCGCGCACGCCTTCCGCTCCACGAGGGGCTTTCTGCGCGACGCGGTTGCCGGACGGCCAGATCTCCCTGGCACGTTATCCCCACGGTGGTGGGGCCGAAGGCCAGAATCTATGAACTCTTGGCCCATCCCCGGCCGGGCCGGAGGTGAGCAACGTTAGTGGCAGGAACGTTCGCCCGTGATCGCGCTCTGGGTTGTCTCACCTGGACAGCCCAGTCGTTTTGTCGAGAACGAGACCGAGGGGGCCGCTGACGCATGTGCCGTCGGCTGGGTCGAACAGGGCGACGCGCATGTGCCTCAACGCGGGCGCGGTGTGCGCCGGCCATGTTTCCGGAGCAGGGAGGTGGGTCTTCTCTCGGGTGAACCAATGGGCCGGGATGGACAGTGTGTTGAGGAGCAGGTCCTTTTGCTGCTGCCTGCGTGCGACGCTGTCGGGGGTGTGGCGTGCCAGGTCGGCGCGGAGATGTCCGTCGGGGTCGTAGGTGAGGGTTCCGTCCGTCTGGCGGTAGAGGGCGACGGCGTTCACAGACGGGTCACCGAGCCGGGAGACTGCCTTGATTCCGTTGACTCCGCCGTCGTCGCCATCGCCATGAGCATCCCCGGAAACGAGTCCGGCGACCTCCATCGATGCTCCTCTGCGGGTGAAGGGCTCCAGGGCATGTGCGCCGCATCGGCTCTCTTCGTCGGCGAGGGCGAGCTGCCACCTTTGCCACGTCCGGTCGAGGGTTTCTCCCAGGATTCCGGTCGCTGTCTGTCGGGGTCCGTACACGGCTTCGATCAGGTCGGTGGTGTGGGTGGGTGTGGTGATGCGGACGGTGCCGTCTGCGCGGGTGCGCAGGTTCAGGGCGTTCCAGGTGGCGAGGAGGGTGTAGGGGGCGTAGACGTATCCGTCGAGGTTGCCTGCGGGTCGGCCCTGAAGGCGGTTGGGTGTGTCCAGTAAACGGCTGATCCAGTTTCTGTAGTGGTCAGTTGGCGGCCGGGGTGAGCCGGCCTTCGAAGGCGATCTGGAAGGCGTTCAGGGGTGCCTTCCAGCGCATGGTCCACCGCTTTCGGCCCTTGCCGGTCGGGTCCAGAGACATGAGGGCCATGTAGACGCACTTCATGGCCGCGGCCTCGTTGGGGAAGTGTCCGCGCGCCCGGACGGCCTTGCGGATGCGGGCATTGACGGACTCGATGGCGTTCGTCGAGCAGATGACCTTGCGGATCTCGACATCGAAGGAGAGGAAGGGTACGAACTCGGCCCAGGCGTTCTCCCAGAGCCGGATGACCGCCGGGTACTTCTTGCCCCAGGCTTCCTGGAACTCGCCGAACCGCTCGGACGCGGCGGCCTCGTTCGGGGCCGTGTAGACGGGCTTGAGCGCCTTGGCGATCTTGTCCCAGTCCTGGCGGGCCGCGTGCCGGAAGCTGTTCCGCAGCAGGTGAACGACACAGGTCTGGACAATCGTTCGAGGCCAGACGGCTTCCACCGCCTCGGGCAGGCCCTTCAGCCCGTCACAGACCAGCATCAGGACATCGTCGACGCCCCGGTTCTTCAGGTCCGTGAACACGCTCAGCCAGTACTTCGCGCCCTCGCCGCCGTCACCGGCCCAGATCCCCAGGATGTCGCGGTGGCCCTCGGCGGTCACGGCCATGACGACGTAGATGGGGCGGTTCGCGACCTGCCCGTCCCTGATCTTCACGTTGATCGCGTCCACGAACAGCACCGGATAGACGCGGTCCAGCGGGCGGTTGGACCATTCCGCCATCCCGTCCATCACCTTGTCCGTGATCGTGGAGATCGTGGCCTTGGACACGCTCGCGCCATAGACCTCGGCCAGGTGCGCGGAGATCTCCCCGTGCGTCAGCCCCTTCGCGGACAGCGACAGCACCATCTCGTCCACTCCGGACAGGCGCCGCTGCCTCTTCTTCACGATGGCCGGCTCCAACGTGCCCGCCACATCCCGGGGGATCCTGACCTCGACCGGGCCGACATCCGTCAGCACCGTCTTCGCCCGCGTTCCGTTGCGGCTGTTGCCGCTGCCCCGACCTTCGGCGTCGTGCTTGTCGTAGCCGAGGTGATCGGTGATCTCGCCTTCCAGGGCGGACTCCAGGACCCGCTTGGTCAGCTGCTGGAGCAGCCCGCCTTCCCCGGTCAGCTGCAGACCTTCGCTGCGGGCCCGGTCCACGAGCATCGCGACCAACTGCTCGTCACTCGCCGGCACGGCCGCCGCCGGCTCGCTGCCCGGTATCTGCTCGATGGTCGTGTCGCTCATCTGGCGTCTCCTTGATCATCGGATCCGCCGATCATTGAACACTCCCGGGACGAACGGACACTGATCACCTCAGGAGGACGGAACTACGCAGGACCGTCCGAAGTGTTCCAAGCGCCAACAGCCCTCGTCCCGAGAACTCCAAGATCCCCGACAGAGTCGCTCAGTAACGTCGCATCAACGTTGCGGTCAAGAACCCCAGAAGCCCCACCGAACCCGCTCGGCAGGGCTTCATCTACGGTATTAGACCTCCCGGATAGTCGAACCTATCGAGTGCCGGAAAGACTCAAGCGAGAACCGATATAGGGATAGTCTCTCTTCGCATCGTTCACTGTGAGTCGGTTACAGATCATACGGGTAGAGCTGAATTTCGGGAACGCGGAAGGAGATGACGCTCTCCGCGAGAAGCTCCGACCTTCGATTCGTGATTTCAATCAGAAGGATGTCCGATCCCACTCTGATCTCTACAACCGAATCTTCACCATCGTCGAATCTGACAACTGATCCTACAATGAGGGTCGCAGACTCTACCCCGGTGACCTCCGACAGAGAAGTGATACCCGAGGGGACCGCATCCCACTCTGCTACCTCCTCCGGAACTTCGATTTCTATATCGAAATTTCCCAGGCCAGCAGGTTTCGTCCCCATCCATCGCCCAGACGCAACGCCAGACTCGCAACTGAAGCGAACGATTCCCCGCGAAGGATCCAAGACCTGCAGAACTTCTACTCTCATTGCTTCGCCCCCAATGGCACTCGCTGCATCGTGTTGCCGACAGTCCACGTGTTTGTCTCGGAGTCCCAATCCCATGTCTCCATGTGGAAGTGGAACTTCGTAGGCTTACTGTTCATCTCGTGATCCCCCATCCGGATGCTACGGCGTCCATCGGCAGAAACAAGGCGGTTGGGATCCACCTTCCCGGTTCGCGGGTGAATATTAGTGTACGGGCCAGGACCCAAGAAATCAGTCCACGCGTCGTAGGCCTGTGAGGCCTTTAGGGGCTTGGCGGCAACGACTTCCGGAAGGTTCACGACTGTTTCTTCGATTACCTCGCCCCGCCCCGCGCGGGTGGCTGCCACTGCACCGACCGCGCTGCCGACGGCGGCTCCGCTGCCAGCGGCGGGGCCTGATGCGGCTTCGGCGATACCTTCGGCGCATACGACCCAAGCCGCCAGGCAAGCAGGGCCCGCTACGGCGGCCACAGGTGCAACCGCGACACCGATGGCAATGGCTACTGCGCCTCCGAGAAGGACCTTCTGCCAGGTGGCGAGCGGACCGCGGTCGATGCCCAGAGATACGCGTGGGTTGTAGTTGGGGTTGCTCCCCATCGCGTACCCGGTGAAGGGTGCGGCTTCCTTTCTGATCGGGATCGGGTCGGGGCCCTTGGTGAAGTGCTCGACCTTGATGGTCTTGCCGATGGTCACCGTCGTCCGCAGGGTGACGGAGGAACCGTCCTTGAATGTGATCTTCTTGTCGTTGTGCTGTGTGTAGGTCCAGTTGCCGGGCCCGCCGCTCCAGCTCGCCTTGTTCTTGCTGAGGTACGCGCTGTCGGACGGTCCGCCGGCCTCGGTGATGATCTCCTTGAGGCCTGTGGGGTCGGAGAACGTCGTGGGCGCGTTCCGGGAGTACGTGTAGCCGTTGACCGACTCATGGGTGTCCGGCGCGAGAATCGGATCCACGGAGATGAATCGGCCGATGACCGGGTCGTACTCGCGGGCGCCGATGTGGGTGAGGTCGGTTTCCTCGTCCTGGGGTTTGCCTAAGGGTTGTCCCGTTAAGGATCTTGGAGTCGCCGGACGTAGCGGCTCACCGTGCCGCGTGTGACCTATCCGGCGAGGGCGAGGTTGTGTAGAC
>NZ_JBITTO010000015.1:0-136568 GCF_044541975.1 Streptomyces sp. NPDC085460 | reverse complement strand
AGCGTTAGGGAAACGCCCGGTTACATTCCGAACCCGGAAGCTAAGCCTTTCAGCGCCGATGGTACTGCAGGGGGGACCCTGTGGGAGAGTAGGACACCGCCGAACAATTTGCCCCCTTAGCTCAGTCGGCAGAGCGTCTCCATGGTAAGGAGAAGGTCAACGGTTCGATTCCGTTAGGGGGCTCAGAAAAAAGGCCCCCCGCCATCAGGCGGGGGGCCTTTTTGCGTTGTCCCGAGGCGAAAGAGCCAGAAGGGAGGGGCCTCCGAGGAGGCCCCTCCCTTCTAGTTCGACGGTTCCTGCAGGCGCATCGTCAGGATGGCCATGTCGTCCGAGGCGGGGGCGTGGGCGAAGCGTTCGACCGCGCGGAGGATACGGCCGCCGACGGCGCCGGCCGTCAGGCCCGTACAGGTCCTCAGGGCATCGGCCAGGCCGTCGTCGCCCAGCATGCGGGTGCCCTCACGGCGCTCGGTGACGCCGTCCGTGACGCAGAGGAGGACATCGCCGGGGTCGAGCGTGAAGCTCTCCTCGTACAGCTCCAGGTCCTCCATCACGCCCAGCAGCGGCTGCGGTTCCGCGGCCGGGGTGACCGTGCCGTCGGGGCGGAGGCGGAGCGGCAGCGGATGGCCGGCGCAGACGACCTTCAGAAGCGCCGAACCGTCCGGCTGCGGGCGCAGCTCGCCGTACAGGAGGGTCAGGAAGCGGCTGCGGGCGCCCTCGTCGAGGATGGCCGCGTTCAGCCGCTCCAGGACCGCCGGGCCGCCGAAACCCTCGCGGGCCAGCAGGCGCAGCGCGTGCCGGGCCAGGCCCGTGACGGCGGCGGCCTCCGGGCCCGTGCCGCACACGTCGCCGATGGCGAAGCCGTACACCTCATCCCGGATGGGGAAGACGTCGTAGAAGTCGCCGCCCACCTCGTTGCCCTCGCCGGCCGCGCGGTAGATGACGTCCACCTCGACGCCCGGGATCTTGGGGAGCTCGGGCGGGAGGAGGCTGCGCTGGAGGGACTGGCTGATGGCATTGCGCTCCGAATAGAGGCGCGCGTTGTCCAGGGCCAGCGCCGCCCGGCGCGAGAGGTCCTCGGCGAGCTCCAGGATCTCCTGGCGGAAGTGGTCCTCCGCCGGGCGGCCCAGGGTCAGCATGCCGATCACCCGGTTGCGGGCGACCAGGGGCAGGACGACCGTCTCGCCGGCCACCGCGCCGGCCGTGGCCAGAGCGGTGTCGATGCCGGAGGACAGCGGGCTGCCCAGGTGCTCCAGCTCGCGGGCCGACGCGGCCAGCGCGGCGCGGTGGGCGGCGTCGCCCGGGGCCGTCCAGAGGCGGGCGCCGGGGGACGGTACCGGGTCGGGCGGTGCGATGGAGAGCAGCAGGGCCTTCAGGCCGTCGATGCGGTCCTCGTCCTCGTGGAGCACGTACGACAGGTACGGCTCCGAGGCCGGGTCGGCGATCGTGTAGACCGCGCACCAGGTGGCCAGCGTCGGGACCGTCATCTGGGCCATCAGCGCCAGCGTCTGGTCGCGGTCGAGGGTGCCGGCCAGCAGGTCGGACGCCTCGACGAGGAAGCTGAGGGAGCCGCGGCGGAGCCGTTCCAGCTCGCCGAGGCGGGCCGACTCGACGGCCAGGGCGATCCGGTCCGCGGCGAACTGGAGGCGCAGGGCCTCCTCGTTCGAGTAGCGGTTCGCGGCCTCGGCGGCGACGCCGAGGGAGCCGGTGAGACGGCCCTCCACCTTGAGGGGGACCGTGACGACCGAGCGCATGCCGGTGCCTTCGAGGAGGGGCACGGCGCCCGGGACGGCGGCCAGGTCCTCGTGGACCGCGGGCATGCGGGCCGAGCCGTAGCGGCTGGCGCCGGTCTCCACCGGGACCCGGGCGAAGCGCTGGCGGGCCGCCGGGAGACCGGTCGTCGCCCGTACCTCCAGCTCGGTCTCGTCGTCGGTGGCGAGGAGGAGGAAAGCGGAATCGCCGTCCAGCATGTCCCTGGCCCGCTCGACCGTGCGCTGGAGCAGGCCGTCCAGGTCGTCGGGGGCGGGGGAGCCGATGAAGATCTCGAAGGGATCCGCGGCGCGGCTCTCGGCGCCGGGGTCGGCCGCCGGGCGCTGCGGGGTCTGGAGGACCGCGCGCTCGTCCTCCCGTACCAGGAGGCAGACCGTGGACGGTTCGCCCGAGGCGTCGCGGACCCGCAGGTGCGAGGCGTACACGGGGATGACGCGGCCGTCGGCGCGGCGGAGCCCGTAACTGCCCTCCCAGCGGGAGTGGCGGAGGGCCTCGGCGAGGCCGGTGCCGATGCCGGGGGTGTGGGGCCAGGCGGCGAGGTCGCCGAGCGGCTTGCCGGTGACCTGCTCGGAGGCGTACCCGAAAAGCTCCCCGGCGTCCTCGTTCCACGAGGTGATCGAGCCGCCCTGGTCGATCTGGACGACGGCGACGCGGACGCGGCTGTCGGCGACCGGGAGGAGGGCGTCGGGGAGGACCGGTCCGGCCGAGCGGGTGCCGACCGGGCGCTGCGGGAGGTCGAGGTGGAACCAGACGTGCTTGCGGGTGGGGGAGTAGTCGACGCCCCAGCGGTCGGCGAGGGCGGCGCACAGGAGCAGGCCGCGGCCGTTCTCCCGGTCGGGGCTCGCGATGCCGCGGCCGCTCTGGACCGGGATCTCGCGCTCCGGGTAGCGGTCGGCGACCTCGACGCGGATGCTGTCCTCGGAGCGCAGGCACAGGACGTCGGCGGCGGTGCCGGCGTGCACCACGGCGTTGGTGACCAGCTCGCTGGTGAGGACGACGGCGTCGTCCACGAGCTCCGGGTGGCCCCAGCCCTGGAGGGTGTCCCGGACGAAGGCCCGGGCGGCGGCGACGGACCGTCCCACGGGGTCGAAAGTGGCAGTCGCCCGCGCGGTGATCACAGCACTCCTCGTACGCGTCTCGACGCCCGGCTCTGCCATGCTCGGTCTGCCCCTCCCGCTGCCCGGTGGTCGTACACGCTCCACACCGCCCCCGCCGGGCGGACAGGGGCGGCTGGACAGCCGGATGCCAGGTTACTTACCTTCGCCGTCCCCGCGGATGCCGGTCTCCGCTGTTTCCGCCCTCCGGGGGTGGGGACGTTGTGCGAAGCTGCCGAACTGTTATCGCCTGGTTCGGTCGCGGTGAAACACTGGGAAGGCTTCGGCGGGAGCGGAAGCGGAACGGTCGACCCCTTTCGGGAGGGACACGGTGGACTCTGGCACGGCGGCGCGGCGCGGCGGCGGCAGCGGCACGCGCGCGAGGGGCGGGCGTTCCCGTGGGGGGACGGTACAGGTGGACGCGGCCGCGCTGGAGCGGTTGCTGTCCGCGCTCGTGTCCATGCGCGACGGGAATCTGCGGAGGCGGCTGACCGTCTCCGGCGACGGGGTGATGGCCGAGATCGCGGCCGTCTTCAACGAGGTCGCGGACCGGCAGATGCACGTGACCGGTGAGCTGTCGCGGGTGCGGCGGGTCGTCGGGCGCGAGGGCAAGCTGTCCGAACGCCTCGAGGCGGGGGCGACCGAGGGTGCCTGGGCGGCGGCGATCGAGGCGGCCAACGCGCTCGTCGACGATCTCGCGCGGCCGGTGTCCGAGGTGAGCCGGGTGCTGACGGCGGTCGCCGAGGGTGACCTCGAACAGCGGATGGACCTGCGTTCGGAGGGTTCGGACGGGACGGTACGGCCGCTTCGGGGGGAGTTCCTGAAGGTCGCGCGTACCGTGAACCACCTGGTGGACCAGTTGTCGGTCTTCGCGTCCGAGGTGACGCGGGTGGCCGTCGAGGTGGGCACGGAGGGCATCCTCGGCGGGCAGGCGCACGTACGGGGCGTGTCCGGGTCGTGGAAGGACCTCACGGACTCCGTCAACACCATGGCGAACCAGCTGACGGCGCAGGTGCGGGACATCGCGCTGGTGACGACGGCGGTGGCGAACGGCGACCTGTCGCAGAAGGTCACGGCGAACGTGGCCGGCGAGATGCTGTCGCTCAAGAACACCGTGAACACGATGGTGGACCAGCTGTCGTCGTTCTCGTCCGAGGTGACCCGGGTCGCCCGCGAGGTGGGCACCGAGGGCGAGCTCGGCGGTCAGGCGGAGGTCGCCGGGGTGGCCGGGGTGTGGAAGGACCTCACCGACTCGGTCAACACGATGGCGGGCAACCTCACCAGCCAGGTCCGCGGGATCGCGGAGGTGACCACCGCGGTCGCCAACGGCGACCTGTCGCAGAAGGTCACCGTGAGCGCACGCGGTGAGATCGCCCAACTCGCCGACACCATCAACCAGATGACGGAGACCCTGCGGACCTTCGCCGACGAGGTGACCCGGGTGTCGGGCGAGGTCGGCGCGGAGGGTCTGCTCGGCGGGCAGGCGCAGGTGCCGGGCGCGGCGGGCACGTGGAAGGACCTGACGGACTCGGTCAACACCGTCTTCCGGAACATCACCACGCAGGTGCGGGACATCGCGCAGGTGACGACGGCGGTGGCGAACGGCGACCTGTCGCAGAAGGTCACGGTCGACGTGGCCGGCGAGATGCTGGAGCTGAAGAACACCGTCAACACGATGGTGGACCAGCTGTCGGCGTTCGGTTCCGAGGTGACGCGGGTGGCCCGGGAGGTCGGCGTCGAGGGCCGGCTCGGCGGGCAGGCGCAGGTGCAGGGCGCGGCCGGCACGTGGAAGGACCTCACCGACTCGGTGAACACGGCCTTCCACAACCTGACCGGTCAGGTGCGGGACATCGCGCAGGTGACGACGGCGGTGGCGAACGGCGACCTGTCGCAGAAGGTCACGGTCGATGTCGCCGGCGAGATGCTGGAGCTGAAGAACACCGTCAACACGATGGTGTCGCAGCTGTCGTCCTTCGCCGACCAGGTCACGCGGATGGCCCGGGACGTGGGCACGGAGGGCCGGCTGGGCGGTCAGGCGCGGGTGGACGGGGTCTCCGGGCGGTGGCGCGAGCTGACCGACTCGGTGAACTTCATGGCCGGCAACCTGACCTCGCAGGTGCGGCAGATCGCGCAGGTGACGACGGCGGTGGCGCGCGGCGACCTGTCGCAGAAGATCGACGTGGACGCCCGGGGCGAGATCCTGGAGCTGAAGAACACCATCAACACGATGGTCGACCAGCTCTCCGCCTTCGCGGACCAGGTGACCCGGGTAGCCCGCGAGGTGGGCACCGACGGGCGCCTCGGCGGGCAGGCGCAGGTGCCGGGCGTCGCCGGCGTGTGGCGGGACCTGACCGACTCGGTGAACGGCATGGCCGGGAACCTGACGGCGCAGGTGCGGAACATCGCGCAGGTCGCCACGGCGGTGGCCCGGGGTGACCTGTCGCAGAAGATCGACGTGGACGCCCGGGGCGAGATCCTGGAGCTGAAGAACACGCTCAACACGATGGTGGACCAGCTGTCCTCCTTCGCGGACCAGGTGACCCGGGTCGCCCGCGAGGTGGGTACGGAGGGCATCCTGGGCGGCCAGGCCGAGGTGCAGGGGGTCTCCGGCACCTGGAAGGACCTGACGCAGTCGGTGAACTTCATGGCGAACAACCTGACCTTCCAGGTCCGGAACATCGCCGAGGTCACCACCGCGGTCGCCCGCGGCGACCTGTCGAAGAAGATCACCGTCGACGCCAAGGGCGAGATCCTGGAGCTCGTCACCACCGTCAACACGATGGTGGACCAGCTGTCGAACTTCGCCGACGAGGTGACCCGGGTGGCCCGTGAGGTGGGTACCGAGGGCATCCTCGGCGGGCAGGCCCGGGTGCGCGGGGTCACCGGCATCTGGAAGGACCTGAGCGACAACGTCAACCTGATGGCGAACAACCTGACGAGTCAGGTGCGGAACATCGCGCGCGTGTCCTCGGCGGTCGCCAACGGCGATCTGACGAAGAAGGTGACCGTCGAGGCCCGCGGTGAGGTCGCCGAGCTCGCCGAGACGGTCAACACGATGGTGACGACCCTGTCGGCGTTCGCCGACGAGGTGACCCGGGTGGCCCGTGAGGTGGGTACCGACGGGATCCTCGGCGGGCAGGCCCGGGTGCCCGGCGGTTCCGGCACCTGGAAGGACCTCACCGACTCGGTGAACAGCATGGCCGACAACCTGACCGGTCAGGTGCGGCAGATCGCGGCGGTCACCACCGCCATCGCCAAGGGCGACCTCACCCGGAAGATCGACATCGATGCCCGGGGCGAGATCCAGGAGCTGAAGAACACCATCAACACGATGGTCGACCAGCTCTCCAACTTCGCCGAGGAGGTCACCCGGGTCGCCCGCGAGGTGGGCACCGACGGTCAGCTCGGCGGCCAGGCCCGGGTCCGGGACGTGGAGGGCACCTGGAGCGACCTCACGCTCTCCGTGAACGAGATGGCCGGGAACCTCACCCGGCAGGTGCGGGCCATCGCGGCCGTCGCCACCGCGGTGACCCGCGGCGACCTCAACGTCAAGATCGACGGCGTGGACGCGGCGGGTGAGATCCAGGCGCTCCAGGACAACATCAACACGATGATCGCGAACCTGCGCGACACCACCCTCGCCAACGACGAGCAGGACTGGCTCAAGTCCAACCTGGCCCGCATCTCCGGCCTGATGCAGGGCCGCCGGGACCTCGACGACGTCGCCTCGCTCATCATGAGCGAGCTGACGCCGGTGGTCTCCGCCCAGCACGGTGCCTTCTTCGTGGCGACCCCGATCGGCTCCGCCAACCACGACGCGGAACTCGTCGGCGAGGGCGGGGGCTCGTACGAGCTGCGCATGCGCGGGAGCTACGGGTACTCCGCCGGTTCGATGCCGACCTCCTTCCGTCCCGGCGAGACCCTCATCGGGACGGCGGCGGAGGAGAAGCGGACCATCCAGGTCAACGTGCCGCCGGGCTACCTCAAGATCTCGTCCGGGCTCGGCGAGGCCGCGCCCGCGCACGTGATCGTGCTCCCCGTCCTCTTCGAGGGGAAGGTCCTCGGCGTCATCGAGCTGGCCTCCTTCCAGCCGTTCACCCAGATCCAGCGGGACTTCCTCAACCAGATCGCCGAACTGATCGCGACCACGGTCAACACCATCAGCGTCAACACCAAGACCGAGGTGCTGCTCCAGCAGTCGCAGGAGCTGACCGAGCAGCTGAAGGAGCGGTCGGCGGAGCTGGAGCACCGGCAGAAGGAGCTGCAGAACTCCAACGCGGAGCTGGAGGACAAGGCCGAGCTGCTGGCCCGTCAGAACCGGGACATCGAGGTCAAGAACACGGAGATCGAGGAGGCCCGGCAGGTCCTGGAGGAGCGCGCCGAGCAGCTCGCGGTCTCCATGCGCTACAAGTCGGAGTTCCTGGCCAACATGTCGCACGAGCTGCGCACCCCGCTCAACTCGCTGCTCATCCTGGCCAAGCTGCTCGCGGACAACGCGGAGACCAACCTCACGCCGAAGCAGGTCGAGTTCGCCGAGACCATCCACGGCGCGGGCTCCGATCTGCTCCAGCTGATCAACGACATCCTCGACCTGTCGAAGGTCGAGGCCGGAAAGATGGACGTCTCGCCGACCCGGATCGCGCTCGTCCAGCTCGTCGACTACGTGGAGGCGACCTTCCGGCCGCTCACCGCGGAGAAGGGCCTGGACTTCTCGGTCCGCGTCTCGCCGGAGCTGCCCGCCACGCTCCACACCGACGAGCAGCGGCTCCTCCAGGTGCTGCGCAACCTGCTGTCGAACGCGGTGAAGTTCACCGACTCCGGCGCGGTCGAGCTGGTGATCCGGCCGGCCGGGGCGGACGTGCCGCAGTCGATCCGGGAGCAGCTCCTGGAGGCCGGCTCGCTGCGGGACGCCGACGCCGACCTGATCGCCTTCTCGGTCACCGACACCGGCATCGGGATCGCGGCCAGCAAGATGCGGGTGATCTTCGAGGCGTTCAAGCAGGCCGACGGCACCACCAGCCGCAAGTACGGCGGTACGGGCCTCGGGCTGTCCATCAGCCGGGAGATCGCCCGGCTGCTCGGCGGCGAGATCTTCGCGGTGAGCGAGCCCGGCCGCGGCTCCACCTTCACGCTGTACCTGTCGCTGAACCCGACCGAGGTGCCGCCGCACGGGTACGGGCAGGGCGAGACGGACGTCCCGGGGCAGGAGGCCGAGGAGGCGCCGGACGGGTACGCCTTCCCGCACTTCCCGCCCGCGCCCGTACGGAACGACGCGCGGTCGGGGGCCGGGGCGCTCTTCCGGCACCGGCGCAAGGCCGGGCCCGCGGCCGAGGCCCCGGAGCAGGCGGGGGCGGGCGGTGCCCGGGGCGCGGTGCCCGGGCAGCCGGGTCCGCAGGGGCAGCCGGACGGTGCAGCGGAGCTCGCCGGTGCGGAGCAGGAGGAGGCCCCGCAGCCGCGGCGTACCTTCTCCTTCTCCGGGGAGAAGGTCCTCATCGTCGACGACGACATCCGCAACGTCTTCGCGCTCACCAGCGTGCTGGAGCAGCACGGGCTCGCCGTGCTGTACGCGGAGAACGGGCGGGAGGGGATCGAGGTCCTGGAGCAGAACGACGACGTGACGGTCGTTCTGATGGACATCATGATGCCGGAGATGGACGGGTACGCGACGACGACCGCGATCCGGCGGATGCCGCAGTTCGCGGGGCTGCCGATCATCGCGCTCACCGCGAAGGCGATGAAGGGGGACCGGGAGAAGGCGATCGAGTCGGGGGCCTCCGACTACGTCACCAAGCCGGTCGACCCGGACTACCTGCTCTCGGTCATGGAGCAGTGGATGAGCGGGGCGTGACGGCCGGCCGTCCGGTGCCGGGACCCGCGAGGGCCCGGTACCGGACGGCGTACTGTCGCCGTCGGCGTGTGAGGCCGGCCGCGGCGGGGAACCTTCTGGACCCGTGCGCCGTTTCCGAACTGTGCACAGTGACATCACGGTGACAGGGTGTGGCGACGCTCGGGGTGCGGCTACGATGACCGGCACAAGGACGGACGGCACCAGGAAGCCGTCCTCCGGGGCGGCGCCCGGTGCTTCCCCCGGTTCCGGCAGCGGTTCCGGGATCCGGGTCGAGCCGTTGCCGGGACGAGGAGGACGGGGCATGGTGCAGAAGGCCAAGATCCTCCTGGTCGATGACCGGCCGGAGAATCTGCTGGCGCTGGAGGCCATTCTCTCCGCGCTCGATCAGACGCTGGTGCGGGCATCGTCCGGGGAGGAAGCGCTCAAGGCGCTGCTGACGGACGACTTCGCGGTCATCCTGCTCGACGTCCAGATGCCCGGCATGGACGGCTTCGAGACCGCCGCGCACATCAAGCGCCGCGAGCGGACCCGGGACATCCCGATCATCTTCCTCACGGCGATCAACCACGGCCCGCACCACACCTTCCGCGGGTACGCGGCCGGCGCGGTCGACTACATCTCCAAGCCGTTCGACCCGTGGGTGCTGCGGGCGAAGGTCTCGGTCTTCGTCGAGCTCTACATGAAGAACTGCAAGCTGCGCGAGCAGGCCGCCCTGCTGCGGCTGCAGTTGGAGGGCGGCGGCGAGGGCGGTCAGGGCAAGGAGGCCGCCGGGCTGCTCGCCGAGCTGTCCGCCCGGCTCGCCGCCGTCGAGGAGCAGGCCGAGGCGCTGTCCAAGCAGCTCGACGACGAGTCGGCGGACGCGGCGGCCGTCGCCACCGCTGCCCATCTGGAGCGCAAGCTCACCGGTCTGCGGCGGGCGCTGGACGCGCTGGAGCCGGGTACCGGGGGCGCGCCCTCGCTGCCCGCGCAGGGCTGAGGCCGCGTCGTCCCACGGCGGCCGGCGAGGGGTGACCGGCCGTCAGCTCCCCGCCGGGGCAAGGGCGACACGTTCGGGTGAGGCGGACAGCCCGGCCGCGCACCGGTAACCTCAGCACCATGGCTTCACGTACGTCCGGCAAGGGTTCTCAGGGCACCGCACCATCGCGCGCCGGCCGGACGACGGGCGCCGCGAAGAAGGCGGCCGCCAAGTCCACGGCGAAGTCCCCGGGCAAGCCGCCCGCGAAGAAGGCGGCGGCCAAGAAGGCCGCGCCCGCCAAGCGGGCGCCCGCGAAGAAGACCGCGGCGAAGCGGCCCGCGCCCAGGCCGGCGCCGTCCCCGACCGGGGGCGTGTACAAGGTGGCGCGCGGGGCCGCGCACGGCGTCGGCGCGATGTTCCGGGGGATAGGGCGCGGTGCCAAGGGGCTCGACCCGGCCCACCGCAAGGACGGGCTGGCCCTGCTGCTGCTCGCCGCCTCGCTGATCGTCGCCGCCGGCACCTGGTCCCACCTGGACAACCCGGTCGGCGACCTCGTTGAGATGCTGGTCACCGGCGCCTTCGGCCGGCTCGATCTGCTCGTGCCGCTGCTGCTCGGTGCCATCTCCTTCCGGCTCTTCTGCTATCCGGAGCGTCCCGAGGCCAACGGACGGATCGTCATCGGGCTCTCCGCCCTGGTCATCGGTGTCCTCGGCCAGGTCCACATCGCCTGCGGTTCGCCCGGCCGGGACGCGGGCTCCGAGGCGATGCAGGACGCGGGCGGGCTGATCGGCTGGGCCTCGTCCCAGCCGCTGGTCTTCATGACGGGGGAGGCGCTGGCCGTCCCCCTCCTGGTGCTGCTCACCCTCTTCGGTCTGCTCGTCGTGACCGCCACCCCGGTCAACGCGATCCCGCAGCGGCTGCGGGCGCTCGGCGTCCGGCTCGGCCTGGTCGAGCCGCTGGAGGAGGAGACCGCCGAGGAGGACGCGGGCCGGGAGCCGTACGAGGACGACTGGCAGGAGGCGCCGCCGCGCGCCGCCCGCCCGGTCCGGCGCCGTACCGGCGGTCCGGCCGACCCGTACGACGTGGACCGGGCCGAGGCGGAGGCGCTGGAGCGGCGCGGGCGCGCCGCGCGGCCCCGTACGGCGGCGGCCGGCCACGACCGCGGTCTGGACCCGGTCGACGTGGCCGCCGCGGCGGCGGCCGCGCTGGACGGGGCCGTGCTGAACGGGATGCCGCCGTCGCCGCTGGTCGCCGATCTGACCCGGGACGTGGCCGCCGAGCGGGCCGCGGCGCTCGCGGAGGGGGCCGGCGAGGCGACGGACGAGGCCGGCGGGTCCGTACCGCCCATGCCGAAGTCGCCGCCGAACGTGCCGACGGCGCGCGGCGGGGAGACCCGGGCGGGTGCAGGGGACAAGGGGCGCGGCGGTGGGGCCGTACCGGATCTGACCAAGCCGGCGCCGGAGCCGGCGGATCTGCCGCCCCGGGCCGAGCAGCTCCAGCTCTCCGGTGACATCACCTACTCGCTGCCGTCGCTGGACCTGCTGGAGCGGGGCGGGCCGGGGAAGACCCGGTCGGCCGCGAACGACGCGGTCGTCGACGCGCTGTCGAACGTCTTCACCGAGTTCAAGGTGGACGCGGCCGTCACCGGCTTCACCCGGGGGCCGACGGTCACGCGGTACGAGGTCGAGCTCGGGCCGGCCGTGAAGGTCGAGAAGATCACCGCGCTGACGAAGAACATCGCCTACGCGGTGGCGTCGCCCGACGTGCGGATCATCTCGCCGATCCCCGGCAAGTCCGCGGTCGGCATCGAGATCCCGAACAGCGACCGCGAGATGGTCAACCTGGGGGACGTGCTGCGGCTCGCGGACGCGGCCGGGGACGAGCACCCGATGCTGGTGGCGCTCGGCAAGGACGTCGAGGGCGGCTACGTGATGGCCAACCTGGCGAAGATGCCGCACGTGCTCGTGGCCGGCGCGACCGGCTCCGGCAAGTCGTCCTGCATCAACTGCCTGATCACCTCGGTGATGATAAGGGCGACCCCGGAGGACGTCCGGATGGTGCTCGTCGACCCCAAGCGGGTCGAGCTCACCGCCTACGAGGGCATCCCGCACCTGATCACCCCGATCATCACCAACCCGAAGCGGGCCGCCGAGGCCCTCCAGTGGGTGGTGCGCGAGATGGACCTGCGCTACGACGACCTGGCCGCGTTCGGCTTCCGGCACATCGACGACTTCAACCAGGCGATCCGCGACGGCAAGGTGCAGCTGCCGCCCGGCAGCGAGCGCGAGCTCAAGACGTACCCGTACCTCCTGGTGATCGTCGACGAGCTCGCCGACCTGATGATGGTCGCCCCCCGGGACGTCGAGGACGCCATCGTCCGCATCACCCAGCTGGCCCGAGCGGCCGGCATCCACCTGGTGCTCGCCACCCAGCGCCCGTCGGTGGACGTCGTCACCGGCCTGATCAAGGCGAACGTGCCCTCCCGGCTCGCCTTCGCCACCTCCTCGCTCGCCGACAGCCGGGTCATCCTCGACCAGCCCGGCGCCGAGAAGCTCATCGGCAAGGGCGACGGGCTCTTCCTGCCGATGGGCGCGAACAAGCCGACCCGCATGCAGGGCGCGTTCGTCACGGAGGCCGAGGTCGCGGCCGTCGTGCAGCACTGCAAGGACCAGATGACGCCGGTCTTCCGGGACGACGTCACCGTCGGCACCAAGCAGAAGAAGGAGATCGACGAGGAGATCGG
Source organism: Streptomyces sp. NPDC085460 (assembly GCF_044541975.1). Classification (NCBI taxonomy): domain Bacteria; kingdom Bacillati; phylum Actinomycetota; class Actinomycetes; order Kitasatosporales; family Streptomycetaceae; genus Streptomyces; species Streptomyces sp. NPDC085460. Next base: position 124,161 of record NZ_JBITTO010000015.1, on the reverse strand, counting down.
CGACGACCTCGACCTGCTGTGCCAGGCGGCCGAGCTGGTCGTCTCGACGCAGTTCGGCTCGACCTCGATGCTCCAGCGGAAGCTGCGGGTGGGCTTCGCGAAGGCCGGGCGGCTGATGGACCTGATGGAGTCGCGGAACATCGTGGGCCCGAGCGAGGGCTCCAAGGCGCGGGACGTCCTTGTCAAGCCGGACGAGCTGGACGGGGTGCTCGCGGTCATCCGCGGCGAGTCGGAGGAGTGACCCGGCGGGAGGCGTGCGGCGGCCCGGGCGGGGTACCCGTTCGAGACCTGGCCGAGACTCACTCGTAAGGGAACCGGGGGCAACCGTTTCCCCTGGCCGTACGTCAAGTTGGACGGAGGGACAGAAGGATGTCCCATCCTCGCGAAGTACAACCTCATGGCGTACAAACCGCACCCGCCCGGTTGCCCCACCCTTTCGTACCACCCATAGACTGAACGTCCAGCAGGTGGTTACACGCTCGAAAGGCGCTCTCGTGTCCATCGGCAACTCCCCCGAAGACGACCGGACGTTCCCGTCAGACGACCGGGAACCGATCGGTCGCACCCTCCAGCAGGCCCGCATCGCCGCCGGCCTCAGCGTCGAAGAGGTCAGCGCCTCCACCCGTGTCCGGATCCCGATCGTGCACGGCATCGAGGAGGACGACTTCTCGCGCTGCGGCGGCGACGTCTACGCGCGCGGTCACATCCGCACGCTCGCGCGTGCCGTCGGGCTCGATCCCGCCCCGCTGATCGAGCAGTACGACGCCGAGCACGGCGGCCGTCCCTCGCCCACCCCCGCCGCCCCGCTCTTCGAGGCGGAACGCATCCGCCCCGAGCCCCGGCGGCCCAACTGGACCGCCGCCATGGTGGCGGCCATCGTCGCCGTCGTCGGCTTCGTCGGCTTCACGATGTTCAACGGCGCCGAGGAGCCGAAGGGCGGCACGGCCGCCGAGGGCGGCCCCGCGCCCGCCCCGGAGAAGGCGTCCGGCGCCGCCAAGCCCAAGCCGGTGAAGCCCGCCCCCAAGCCGACCGAGAGCGCCATCGCGGCCGTCCCGGCGGACAAGGTCACCATCCGGCTCGACGCCGACGGCAAGAGCTGGATCTCGGCCAAGGCGTCCGACGGCAAGATGCTCTTCGACGGCTTCCTCCAGGAGGGCGACACGAAGACCTTCCAGGACGACGAGCAGGTCGACCTCGTCCTCGGCAACGCCGGCGCGATCGATCTGTACGTGAACGGCAAGAAGGTCTCGGAGAAGTTCGAGAACGGCCAGGTGGAGCGGCTCAGCTACACCAAGGGCGACCCGACGGCGGGCTGAGACCCGTCCCGCGGCAGCGTCCGGTGTGACCTCCGTCGCGCAGGTGAACCCTGAGCGACGGGGTCACGTCCGGGACGAAGTAGTCTTGAGTCCATGCCCGAACGCCGTACCGTCGCCCTTGTCACTCTCGGCTGCGCCCGTAACGAGGTGGACTCGGAGGAGCTCGCAGGCCGCTTGGCAGCGGACGGCTGGGAGCTCGTCGAGAACGCCGAGGAAGCGGACGTCGCCGTCGTCAACACCTGCGGCTTCGTCGAAGCCGCCAAGAAGGACTCCGTCGACGCCCTCCTCGAAGCCAATGATCTGAAGGACCACGGCCGCACCCAGGCCGTCGTCGCCGTCGGCTGCATGGCCGAGCGCTACGGCAAGGAGCTGGCCGAGGCCCTCCCCGAAGCCGACGGCGTGCTCGGCTTCGACGACTACGCGGACATCTCCAACCGCCTCCAGACCATCCTCAACGGTGGCAGTGTCGAGGCGCACACCCCGCGCGACCGGCGCCAGCTCCTCCCGCTCTCCCCGGTCGACCGCCAGCAGGCCGCCGCCGAGGTCGCCCTCCCGGGCCACGGAGCCGCCGAGGAGCCCGCCACCGCCCCGGAGAACGTCCCCGGCGACCTGCCCGAGGGCGTGGCGCCCGCCTCCGGCCCGCGCGCCCCGCTCCGCCGCCGGCTCGACCGCAGCCCCGTCGCCTCCGTGAAGCTGGCCTCCGGCTGCGACCGCCGCTGCTCCTTCTGCGCCATCCCGTCCTTCCGCGGCAGCTTCGTCTCCCGCCGCCCCTCGGACGTGCTCAACGAGACCCGCTGGCTCGCCGAGCAGGGCGTCAAGGAGATCATGCTGGTCTCCGAGAACAACACCTCGTACGGCAAGGACCTCGGCGACATCCGCCTCCTGGAGAGCCTGCTGCCCGAGCTCGCCGCCGTCGACGGCATCGAGCGCGTCCGGGTCAGCTACCTCCAGCCGGCCGAGATGCGCCCCGGCCTGATCGACGTGCTCACCTCCACCGACAAGGTCGTGCCCTACTTCGACCTGTCGTTCCAGCACAGCGCCCCGGACGTGCTGCGCGCCATGCGCCGCTTCGGCGACACCGACCGCTTCCTCGACCTGCTCGCGACGATCCGCGAGAAGGCCCCGACGGCCGGTGCCCGCTCCAACTTCATCGTCGGCTTCCCCGGCGAGACCGAGGCCGACTTCGCCGAGCTGGAACGCTTCATCACCCACGCCCGGCTCGACGCCATCGGCGTCTTCGGCTACTCCGACGAGGACGGCACCGAGGCCGCCACGTACGAGCACAAGCTCGACCAGGAGGTCGTGGACGCGCGTCTCGCCCACCTCTCCCGGCTCGCCGAGGAGCTCACCGCGCAGCGCGCGGAGGAGCGGATCGGGGAGATGCTGGAGGTACTGGTCGAGACCGAGGACGAGGAGGACGGCTGGATCGGCCGCGCCGCCCACCAGGCCCCCGAGACGGACGGGCAGGTGCTGCTCACCACGGGTGGCGGTGCGGGCCTCGACCTGGCTCCGGGCCTTATGGTCAGGGCGAAGGTCGTGGGCACCGAGGGCGTCGACCTCGTGGCGGAGTACCGCGACGTGCTGGGGAGCGACCCCCAGACCCCCGTTGTCGAGGAGGTGGGCAGATGACCGGAGTCCCGGCATCCGCGACGGGCGGGACCGGAAGGCCGGCGCCCCGCGGCAAGCTGGGCGCGGCGGCCGTGAACCCCGTCAGCGTGTGGAACATCGCCAACATCCTCACCATGATCCGGCTCGTCCTCGTGCCGGCCTTCGTGCTGCTGCTCCTCCAGGACGGCGGGCACGACCCGGCCTGGCGGGCCTGGGCGTGGGCGGCGTTCGCCGTCGCCATGATCACGGACGTCTTCGACGGACATCTGGCCCGCACGTACAACCTGGTCACCGACTTCGGGAAGATCGCCGACCCGATCGCCGACAAGGCGATCATGGCGGCGGGCCTGGTCTCGCTGTCGGCGCTGGGGGATCTGCCCTGGTGGGTGACCGGGGTGATCCTGGCGCGCGAGCTGGGCATCACGCTGATGCGCTTCTGGGTGATCCGGCACGGGGTCATCCCGGCCAGCCGGGGCGGCAAGATGAAGACGCTCGCCCAGGGCACCGCCGTCGGCATGTACGTGCTGATGCTGACCGGCCCGCTGGCGACGCTCCGCTTCTGGGTGATGGCGCTGGCGGTCGTCCTGACCGTCGTCACCGGCCTGGATTATGTGCGACAGGCGGTCGTACTGAGGCGGCGCGGGCTCGCCGCCGAGCGGGCGGCCGACCGCGCGGAGGCGTCGGCGCGATGAGCGCGGCGGCCGCCCGGGTCCTCGGTCTGCTCGCGGAGCGGGGCCAGACGCTGGCCGCCGCCGAGTCGCTGACCGGGGGGCTCGTCGCCGCGGAGCTGACCGGGGTGCCGGGGGCGTCCCGGAGTTTCCTCGGCTCGGTGACGGCGTACGCGACCCCCCTCAAGCACGCGCTGCTGGGGGTGGAGGCCGGCCTGCTGAGGGAGCGCGGGGCGGTGGATCCCGAGGTCGCGGTGCAGATGGCGCGGGGGGTACGGGACCGGCTGGGCGCCGACTGGGGCATGGCGACGACCGGGGTCGCGGGGCCCGATCCGCAGGACGGGCAGCCCGTCGGGACCGTCTACGTGGCGGTCGCCGGACCCGCCACGACAGGCGCGGCGGCCGGGAAAGTGGTGTCGTTGAGATTGAACGGCGACCGCGCGGACATTCGTAGAGAGAGTGTGCGGAGCGTGCTGGAACTGCTCCACGCGGAACTCTCGGAAAATGCGCGGACACAGGATACGGAACAGAACGGGGGGAATTGATGTTTGCAGCCCTGAGTGAACACGACATCGCTCCCCGCACGGCCGCGGCGCGAGGCGGTACGGTGGGGCGTGAAGGATGCGGCTACGCGGTCCGAGGAGGGAGCCACCGATGATTCTGCTCCGTCGCCTGCTGGGTGACGTGCTGCGTCGGCAGCGCCAGCGCCAGGGCCGTACTCTGCGCGAAGTCTCCTCGTCCGCCCGAGTCTCGCTCGGCTATCTCTCCGAGGTGGAGCGGGGGCAGAAGGAGGCTTCCTCCGAGCTGCTCTCCGCGATCTGCGACGCGCTGGACGTACGGATGTCCGAGCTCATGCGCGAAGTGAGCGACGAGCTGTCACTGGCCGAACTGGCCGAGTCGGCGGCCGCGAGCGAACCGGTGCCGACGCCGGTCCGTCCGATGCTCAATTCGGTGTCGGTGACGTCGGTGGCCGGTGTGCCCACCGAGCGGGTGACCATCAAGGCGCCCGCTGAGGCCGTGGACGTCGTCGCCGCCTGATTCCGAACGGGTCGAAGCCCCGGTCGGTGCCCCTGTGGGGTGCCGGTCGGGGCTTCTTCGTGTCGGTTGCCTATTAATTCTGTTGTTTTGTTTGAGATGCCGGATTCCGGACAGGCGTGCCATGGTGGGGGATACGTACGACTGGTTGGAGATTCCGCATGTCTGTGGTGAAGAGCCCGCTGTCCGACGCCGACCTCAAGACGGTCGGCAACGCTCTGCAGGGAGCCCTGGTCGACCTCGTCGACCTGGCGCTGGTCGCCAAGCAGGTGCACTGGAACGTCGTCGGACCGCGCTTCCGCTCCGTCCATCTGCAGCTGGACGAGGTGGTGGACACCGCCCGGCTGCACTCCGACACCGTGGCCGAGCGGGCTTCGGCGCTCGGGGTCAATCCGGACGGTCGGGCGGCGACGGTGGCCGCCGGCAGTGCGATCGGCACGGTGCCGGAGGGGTGGGTCAAGGACGCGGACGCGGTACGGATCCTGGTCGCCTCGCTCGGGGCGGTCATCACCCGGATGCGGGAGCGTGTGGACGCCACCGGTGAACCGGACCCCGTCAGCCAGGACATCCTGATCTCCCTCACGGCCGACCTGGAGAAGCACTCCTGGATGTTCCAGGCCGAGAGCGCCTAGGCGGCCGGCATGGCGATACGCGCCGGGGGTCCGGGGGCCTGGGGGGTCCATGGAGGTCATGGGGTCCATGGAGTTCATGGAGTTCATGGGGGCCATGGGGTTCTTGGGGTTCACCAGGGCGCGTGGTGTGCCGCGCGCGGGGGTGTCCGCCGGATCGCGCGCGGAGTGCGCGCCGGGGCTGACACCGGTGCGCCCTCCCGCCGGGTGAACCCGCCGGTCTAGCGTCGAGCGCAGGAGGCGGCCATGGTACGGCGACGGGTTCCGCTGGTGACGCTCACGCTGATCGCGGTCGGGCTGGTGGCCGGGGGGCTCTGGTGGTGGGCGGTGCTGCGCCTGCTGCTGGTTCCGGGCGATTCCGGAGCGGTCGAAGGGGCTCTGGCCGCGGGCGGCTGGGGGCTGAGCCTGCTGCCGGTGCACGTGGCCGCCTCCTCGCGCCCGCCCGCCCGCCTCACCAGGGCATGGCGACGCCACCGTTCGGGCGCAGGATCTGGCCCGTCGTGAACGAGGAGGCGTCGCAGGCGAGATGGAGGACCGCGTGCGCGATGTCCTCGGGCTCGCCGACCCGCCGCAGCGGGGAGTGGCGGACCATCGCCGCCTCGGCCTGTTCCTGGGCGGCCGGCTCGTGGCGGTCCGTCATGGGGGTGCGCACCCAGCCGGGGGCGACCGCGTTCACCCGGATGCCGTGCGGGCCCGCCTCGACCGCGAGCGTCTTGGTGAGCTGGACGACGGCCGCCTTGGCGACGCTGTAGCAGAGCAGCCCGGGGCTCGCGGTGTCCATCGCGCCCGAGGCCATGGTGACGATCGACCCCCGGGTGCCGGAGGCGATCATCGAGCGGGTCGCCTCCTGGCAGGCGTGGAGCACGCCCTTGAAGTTCACGGCGAGGACGCGGTCGAGGTCCTCCTCGCGGGTCTCCAGGACCGAGCTGGTGTGCATGATCCCGGCGACCGCCGCCATCACATGGAGGGGGCCGGCCGCGTCCACGGCGGCGGCGAGCGCGGACCGGTCGGTCACGTCGAGGGGGTGGACACGGGCCGTTCCCCCCTCGCGGGCGATCAGGGCGGCGGTCTCCTTCAGCCCCGGCTCGTCGCGGTCCGCCAGGTGCAGGGTCGCTCCGGCCCGGGCGAGGAGGACGGCGCTGGCGCGGCCGATGCCGCTCGCGGCGCCCGTCACGAACGCGGTGCGGCCGGTGAGGTCGTACGCCGGGAGGCTCATGAGGGGACCGTACGACCGGATCTGACGGACCGTCAATCGGGTCGGGGTCTGCGATCCGGGGAATCGCCGGTGGGGCCGCGCTGGCAGGCCGGACACCAGTAGCTGATCCGGTCGCCCAGCTCCGCCTTGCGGACGGCGGCGCCGCAGCGCAGACAGGGCCGACCCGCGCGGCCGTAGACGTGCAGCGGGGTGCCGGGGCGGCGGGTCGTCGTGGTGCGCCGGTCCGGGCGGTCCTTGTTCGCCTCCAGGAGGCGGTGGGCGGTCGCCACGAGCCGGGGCGGGACGTCGGGCGGCAGCTCGCCGACCGGCAGCCAGGGGGTGACGGCCGCGAGGAACGCCAGCTCCGACTTGTACACGTTCCCGATGCCGGCGAGGTTGCGCTGGTCCAGCAGGGCCTCGCCGAGCGGGCGGGCCGGGTCGGCGAGGAGACGGCGCACCGCCTCCTCGGGATCCCAGTCCGGACCGAGCAGGTCGGGGCCGAGATGGCCCACGGCACCGGCCTCCTCGGTCGTACGGATCAGCTCCAGGACCGGGAGGCGGTAGCCGTACGCGGTGTACGTGTCGTTCCCGAGGATCGCGCGGATCTGGTGCTCGGGGCCGCCGCGCGGACGCTCGCCGGTCGCGTACACCCGCCACGCGCCGTCCATCCGCAGGTGCGAGTGGAGGGTGAGCCCGCCGTCGAGACGGGTCAGGAGGTGCTTGCCGCGCGGAGTGACGTCCAGCACCGCGCGGCCCGTGAGGTCGGCGGTCGCGAACCGGGGCACCCGCAGATCCGCACGGGTCAGCGTCCGCCCGGCCAGTGCCTCGTGCAGCCGGCGGGCGGCCTGCCAGATCGTGTCTCCCTCGGGCATGGACGACCTCCGCCGGGGTCAGGCCCTGAGGCGGAGGCCGCGGGGCGTGGCCACGAAGCCCGCCGTCTCCAGGGGACGGGACAGGGGCGAGGTGAGGGCCGTGGCGCCGTTGATCCGCTCCACCGTGACCGTGCCCAGCGCACCCGCCCGGGCGGCCTCGGCCAGGGCTCCGGCCGCCGCCTCCAGGGCCGGGTCGTCCGGCTCCGCCGGCCACGACAGCACCGTCTTGCCGCCGCGCTCCACGTACAGCGTGAGCTCGCCGTCGACCAGGACCACCAGCGCGCCCGCCTTGCGGCCCGGCTTGTGCCCGGCACCGGTCGGGGGCTCGGGCCACGGCAGCGCGGCCCCGTACGCGTTCGCCGGGTCGGCGGCGGCCAGGACCACCGCGCGCGGGCCCGCGCCCGACTCGGCGCCCCGGTCCCGGGCGGTCGCCGCCGCCCGCAGCCGGTCCACCGCCCCGTCCATCGCGAACTGGGCCGCGCCCAGCCCCTCCACCACATAGCCGCGCCGGGCCTGCCCGCTGTCCTCGAAGGCGGACAGGATCCGGTACACGGCCGAGAAACCGCCCTCGACGCCCTCGGCGGCGACGGCACCGCGGGTCACCACACCGTGCCGGTCGAGCAGGGTGCGGGCCAGCGCGTGCGCCCGGTGAGTCGGCTCGGGCTCCGCCGGCGGCAACAGCGCCCAGCGGCCCGAGACCGTCGGCGGCCCCGAGCGGGACGCCGGGCGGGTGGCGCCCAGGGTCCCGAACCGGCCGCGCGGCACCGTGCGGCGCGCCCGGTGGGCGGTCGAGCCGGCCGTGCGGCCCGAACCGAGGAGGGAGCGCAGCGGCGCCAGGGTGTCGTTGGTGAGCCGGCCCGACCAGGCCAGGTCCCACAGCGCGTCGGCGAGCTGCGGATCGGTGGCGTCCGGGTGCGTGGTGATCCGGACCTGGTCGGCGATCTGCCGGAAGAACAGGCCGTACCCGCCGGAGAGGGCCGTCAGGACCGACTCGTGGAGCGCGGTGAGCTCCAGCGGGTGCGGCGGGGGCAGCAGCAGCGGCGCCGCGTCCGCGAGGTAGAGCGAGACCCAGCCGTCCTTGCCGGGCAGCGAGCCCGCACCGGCCCAGACGACCTCTCCGGTGGTGGTCAGCTCGTCGAGCATCGCCGGGGCGTAGTCCCGGACCCGGGACGGCAGGACCAGCCGCTCCAGCGCCGAGGCCGGCACGGGCGCGCCCTGGAGCTGCTCCACCGCCCGGGCCAGCCCGTCGATCCCGCGCAGACTGCTGCCGCCGAGGTGCTGCCACTGGGGCAGGAAGGTGGCCAGCGCCGCCGGGGCCACCGGCTCCAGCTCGTGCCGCAGCGCGGCCAGGGAGCGCCGCCGCAGCCGGCGCAGCACGGCCGCGTCGCACCACTCCTGGCCGATGCCGGAGGGATGGAACTCGCCCTGCACGACCCGGCCGGCCGCCGCGAGACGCTGGAGGGCGCCGTCGGTGACGGCGGCGCCGAGACCGAAGCGGGCCGCGGCCTGGGAGGAGGTGAAGGGGCCGTGGGTGCGGGCGAACCGGGCGAGGAGGTCGCCGAGGGGGTCCTTGACCGGCTCGGTGAACGCCTCCGGGACGCCGACCGGCAGCGCGGTGCCGAGCGCGTCCCGCAGCCGGCCCGCGTCCTCGATCGCCGCCCAGTGACCGGTGCCCGCGATCCGCACCGCGATCGCCCGGCGGGATTGGGCCAGGTCGCGTACCCAGTCCTCCTCGGCGCCGCGCTCGGCCAGCTCGGCGTCGGTCAGCGGGCCGAGGACCCGCAGCAGGTCGGCGACGCCCTCGCGGTCCTTGATCCGCCGCTCCTCGGTGAGCCACTGGAGCTCCCGCTCCAGCTCCGTCAGCACCTCCGGGTCGAGCAGCTCGCGCAGCTCCGCCTGGCCCAGCAGCTCCGCGAGGAGCCGGGAGTCGAGCGACAGCGCGGCCGCCCGGCGCTCGGCGAGCGGGGAGTCGCCCTCGTACAGGAACTGGGCCACGTAGCCGAAGAGCAGGGAGCGGGCGAAGGGGGACGGCTCGGGGGTGGTGACCTCCACGAGACGGACCCGGCGGGCCTCGATGTCACCCATCAGCTCGGTCAGTCCGGGAACGTCGAAGACATCCTGGAGGCATTCGCGGACGGCCTCCAGGACGATCGGGAACGAGCCGAACTCGCTCGCCACCTGGAGCAGCTGCGCGGCCCTCTGACGCTGCTGCCACAGCGGGGTCCGCTTCCCCGGGTTCCGCTTCGGCAGCAGCAGGGCCCGGGCGGCGCACTCGCGGAACCGGGAGGCGAACAGCGCCGAGCCGCCCACCTGGTCGGTCACGATCTGCGCGACCTCGCCCTTGTCGAAGAGCGTGTCCGCCGCGCCGACCGGCGCCTGGTCGGCGTCGTACGCGGTGTCCTGGTGGCGGCCCGGGTCGACCGGTTCGTGGTCCAGCAGGTCGAGCCCCATGTCGAGGCCCATCAGGTCGGCGTCCGGCAGCCGCAGCACGATGCCGTCGTCCGCGTGCATCACCTGCGCGTCCATGCCGTACCGCTCGGTCAGCCGGGCGCCCAGCGCCAGCGCCCACGGCGCGTGGACCTGCGCACCGAACGGGGAGTGGACGACGACCCGCCAGTCGCCCAGCTCGTCACGGAACCGCTCCACCAGGATCGTCCGGTCGTCCGGCACGTGTCCGCACGCCTCGCGCTGCTCCCGCAGATACGCCAGGACGTTGTCGGCCGCCCAGGCGTCCAGGCCCGCCGCGATCAGCCGCAGCCGGGCGTCCTCCTCGCCGAGCGCCCCCAGCTCGCGCAGGAACGCGCCCACCGCGCGGCCCAGTTCGAGCGGCCGGCCCAGCTGGTCGCCCTTCCAGAACGGCAGCCGGCCCGGCACCCCGGGCGCCGGGGACACCAGGACCCGGTCGCGCGTGATGTCCTCGATCCGCCAGGACGTGGTGCCCAGCGTGAAGACGTCCCCGACCCGCGACTCGTACACCATCTCCTCGTCGAGCTCGCCGACCCGGCCGCCGCCCTTCTTCGGGTCCGACCCGGCCAGGAACACCCCGAACAGGCCCCGGTCAGGGATGGTGCCGCCCGAGGTGACCGCCAGCCGCTGCGCGCCGGGGCGGCCGGTGACCGTGCCCGCCACCCGGTCCCACACCACGCGCGGGCGCAGCTCGGCGAAGGCGTCCGAGGGGTAGCGGCCGGCGAGCATGTCCAGCACGCCCGTGAAGGCCGATTCCGGGAGGGAGGCGAAGGGGGCGGCCCGGCGGACCAGCGTCAGCAGGTCGTCGACCTGCCAGGTGTCGAGGGCGACCATCGCGACCAGCTGCTGCGCCAGCACGTCGAGCGGATTCGCCGGGATCCGCAGCGACTCGATCGAGCCCGACCGCATCCGCTCGGTGACCACGGCGGCCTGCACCAGGTCGCCGCGGTACTTCGGGAACACCACACCGGTGGAGACCGCGCCGACCTGGTGCCCCGCGCGGCCCACGCGCTGGAGCCCGGAGGCCACCGAGGGCGGCGACTCGACCTGGACGACCAGGTCCACCGCACCCATGTCGATGCCGAGCTCCAGGCTGGAGGTGGCGACCACGGCGGGCAGCCGGCCCGCCTTCAGGTCCTCCTCGACCTGGGCTCGCTGCTCCTTGGAGACCGAGCCGTGGTGGGCGCGGGCGAGCAGCGGCGGCGCGCCCTTGGCCGCGCCCGACTGGGCCATGATCTCGGCGGGCGGGGAGCCCTCCGGGGCGGGCTCCCCGGTGGCCCGCTCGTAGGCGATCTCGTTGAGCCGGTTGCAGAGGCGCTCGGCGAGGCGCCGGGAGTTGGCGAAGACGATGGTGGAGCGGTGGGCCTGGACGAGATCGGCGATGCGCTCCTCGACGTGCGGCCAGATGGACGGCTTGTCCCCGCCGTCCTTGCCCTCGGAGGCGGGGGAGCCCGCGAGCTCGCCCATGTCCTCCACGGGCACGACGACGGAGAGGTCGAACTCCTTGCCCGACGGCGGCTGCACGATCTCCACCTGGCGGCCGGGCGAGAGGAAGCGGGCCACCTCGTCGACCGGACGGACCGTGGCCGACAGGCCGATCCGGCGCGCCGGGCGGGGAAGCAGCTCGTCGAGCCGCTCCAGGGTGAGGGCCAGGTGCGCGCCGCGCTTGGTGCCGGCGACGGCGTGGACCTCGTCCAGGATGACCGTCTCCACCCCGGCCAGGGCCTCCCGCGTGGCGGAGGTCAGCATCAGGAAGAGCGACTCGGGGGTGGTGATCAGGATGTCCGGCGGTTTGGTGGCGAGCGCGCGGCGCTCGGCGGCCGGGGTGTCGCCAGAGCGGATGCCGACCCGCACGTCGGGCTCGGGCTGCCCGAGCCGGACGGACTCCTGGCGGATGCCGGTCAGCGGCGAGCGGAGATTCCGCTCGACGTCCACCGCGAGCGCCTTCAGCGGGGAGACGTAGAGCACCCGGCAGCGCTTCTTCGGGTCGGCCGGGGCGGGCGCGGACGCCAGCCGGTCCAGGGAGGCGAGGAAGGCGGCCAGGGTCTTGCCCGAGCCGGTCGGTGCCACGACGAGCACGTCGGAGCCCGCCCCGATGGCCCGCCAGGCGCCCTCCTGGGCGGCGGTGGGCGCGGTGAACGCCCCGGTGAACCACCCGCGGGTGGCCGGGGAGAAGTCTTCGAGTGCGGACGTGGCCATGCCCCCCATCGTGCACCCCGGCACCGACAACCGCCCGGACCTGTGGAAAACCCCGCCCCTCGCCGCCGATCCCGTCCTGACCTGTGGACACCCGCTCGGCGTCCCGGCCGGCGTCGGCGCAGAATGGAGGCATGGCGAGGGGCGAGCGGGCACGGTACTGGCAGTACGCCGAGCTGCCGGGGGTCGACCTGCTGCACGCCCACTACATCGAGAAGACGTTCTCCCGGCACACCCACGAGAGCTTCGTCTACGCCGCCATCACCGAGGGCGTCGAGTCGTTCCACTACAAGAACGACCTCGTCCACGCCGGGCCCGGACAGATCGCCCTGGTGAACCCGGACACCCCGCACACCGGCTTCGCGGGCATACCCGAGGGCTGGACCTACCGCACGATCTACCCCGACGCGGAGCTCATCCGCTCCATCGCCGCCGACGTCCTCGCCGTCCGGGGCCCGGTCGGCTTCACCCAGCCCGTCGTCGACGATCCGTACGCCGCCCAGCTCGTCATCGGCGTGCACCGGGCCGCCGAAGAGGGCAACGCGCTCGCCGCGGACAGCCTGCTGCGCCTGGTCACCGCACGGATGCTGCGCAGCCACGGCGGCCGGCTGCGCCCGCTCACGCCCCGCAGCGCGGGAGCCCGGGACGCGGCACGCGCGCGTGCCGTCCTGGAGGAGAGGATGGCCGAGCCGCCCACCCTGGAGCGGCTCGCCGCCGACCTCGGCACCAGCCCGTTCGCCCTGCTGCGCGCCTTCCGCGCCGAGTACGGGATGCCACCGCACACGTGGCTCACCGACGCGCGCGTGCGGCGGGCCCGGCGGCTCCTGGACGGCGGGACACCACCGGCCGAGGCGGCCGTCGCCGTCGGCTTCACGGACCAGCCCCACCTGAACCGGCACTTCACCCGCAGCGTCGGCGTCCCGCCCGGGGCGTACCAGCGGGCCAGGGGCCGGCTGCGCAAGAACGTACAAGACGGGCCGCCGGGCGCTCCGTAACGTCGGGGCCGTGGCAGAACAGACAGCACCCCCCGCCGCGAGGGATATACGTGAGGACCCGCCCACCGGTACGCCGGGGAGCGGCGGAGCCGCGGCTGACAGGGCCGGAGCCCACGGGGCCGGAGCCCACGGGGCCCGCGCCCACGGGGCCCGAGCCGACCGTGCCGCGGTCGACGGGGCCCGAGCCGACCGTGCCGGGGCCGACGGGTCCGTGGTCGGCGGGGCCCGGAAGCCCGACAAGGCCGTGGTCAGGGACGCGCTCGGCGTCGGCGTCGCCGTCGGACTCTCCGGCTTCGCCTTCGGCGTGACCTCGGCGGGCGCAGGACTCACCCTCCTCCAGACCTGCGTACTCAGCCTGCTCGTCTTCACGGGCGCCTCGCAGTTCGCCCTCGTCGGCGCGCTCGCCGGCGGCGGGAACCCGTTCACGGCCGCCGCGGGCGCCTTCTTCCTGGGCACCCGCAACGCCTTCTACGGGCTGCGCCTCTCCCAGCTCCTCGCCCTGCCGAGGGCGGTGAAGCCGGTCGCCGCGCAGTGGGTCATCGACGAGACCACGGCCGTCGCGCTCGCCCAGCCCGACCGCCGCTCCGCCCGGATCGGGTTCACGGTCACCGGGCTCACCCTGTACGTCCTGTGGAACCTCACCACCCTGCTCGGGGCGCTCGGCGCCGAGGCTCTCGGGGACACCGCCGCCTGGGGCCTCGACGCCGCCGGTCCCGCCGTCTTCCTCGCCCTGCTCGCCCCGATGCTGAGGACCACGACCGAGCGGGCCACCGCCGGGATCGCCGTCGTCCTCGGCCTGGGCCTGCTGCCCGTCCTCCCGGCCGGCGTCCCGGTCCTCGTCGCGGCGCTCGCCGCCCCCGCCGTCCTCTGGTTCCAGGGCCGCCGGGCACAGGAACGCGGCAAGGCCACGGACGACGCCCCTCACGACGACGCCCCTCACGACAAGGCCCCCCACGACAAGGCCGCCACGGACTCGGAGGCCGCCCGATGAACGCGCTGAACACCACCCAGGTCTGGATCGCGATCGGCCTCACCGTCGCCGGCTGCTACCTGGTCAAGCTGGCCGGGCTGCTCGTGCCGGCCCAGACGCTGGAGCGGCCGCTGGTGCAGCGGCTCGCCGCGCTCCTCCCGGTCGCCCTGCTCGCGGCGCTCACCGCCCAGCAGACCTTCGCCACGGGCACGGCCCTCGCCCTGGACGCGCGGGCCGCCGGCGTCGGCGCCGCCGCGCTCGCTCTCGTCCTGCGCGCGCCCTTCCTGGTCGTCGTGGGCGCCGCCGTCGCCGTGACCGCGGGGGTACGGGCCCTGGGCGGCTGAACCGCGCGGTCGAGCGCCCCGATCCCGGCCCACGCGCGCGTGGGCCGGCCGGGATCAGTCGTCCAGCGGACGCCCGTACGCCCGCAGGGTGCGGAGGGCCTGGATGGTGACGATCGGCCGCCACTCCAGCTCCGAGCCCGGCGCCCAGGCCCGCCACCGGATCGGCCAGCCGCCGTCCTCGGCCTGCTCGTCCGCGAGAAAGTCCAGCGAGCGGGTCAGCTCCTCGTCGGTGAACCAGCCGCGGGCCAGCGAGTCCGGCACGCGCGCGTAGTCGTGCGGGTAGTGGTGCTCGCCGGGCGCGTACCCGTCGGCCACCGGGTACTCCTCCGGCCGGTCCGGGTCCAGCACGGCGAGCCGCTGGTCGCGCACGAGCCGCCCGAGCCGGTCCGCCGCCGCCTCTGCCCGGGGCCGGTCCGGCGCCGAGTCGAGGAAGGCCACCGCCGCCTGCACCTCGTAGGGGTGGGACTTCTCCAGCGACTCCACCGCCGCCCAGCAGAACTCGGTGGCCCGGAACAGCCAGGCGTGCCAGACCTGGTTGCGGTGGAGCGTGCCGACCACCGGGCCGGTCGACAGCAACTCCCCGGCAGGGTCGTCCGAGACCGGCACGAAGGGTGCCGACGGATAGCCGCGCTGCGAGGGGTGGATCGCCGGCAGCGCGCCCTCGTGCGTGGAGACCGCCGTCAGATAGCGGCAGATCCGCTCCACCCGCAGCCCGCCGCAGCGGCCGATCGAGTCGAGGACCCGCAGCGCGTGGGCGGTGTGCAGCGGCTGGCTGACCGGGCCCCGCAGGTCCGGTTCGAGCCCGTGGCCGTAGCCGCCGTCCTCGTCGAGGTACGCGGTCAGGGCGGCTTCCACCGGGTCCGCGCCGCCGCGCAGGAAGTGGTAGGCGAATCGGCGCTGTTCGAGCACGCGGGCCGTCAGCCAGACGAACCGCTCCGCGCGGGCCAGGGGAGATCCGGGGGCCGCCGGTGGAGCGGGCGGCGAGGAGAGGGGTTTTTCGGCCATGTTCAGACCGTAGGGCGGAACCGCGCGGTGACAAGCCCCGGCGGGCGGGCTGCACTCTTGGGAGCGGGATACTGGGGTCATGCGGTTGACGATTTTCTGGGAGCGGATGGCCGATCACTTCGGCTCCGGGTACGCGGACTCCTTCGCGCGCGACCACGTCCTGTCCGAACTGGGCGGCCGGACCGTGCGCGAGGCGCTGGACGCCGGCTGGGAGGCGAAGGACGTGTGGCGGGTGGTCTGCGCCGCCATGGACGTACCCGCCGACAAGCGCTGAGCGACGTCCGGCGGCGATCCGCCAGGCCCCGGACGGAATGTCAGCCGGGTGCGCGAGACTGACGGGGTGGCCCCGACTGACGACACCGAGAAGACCACCCAGAAGACACCGGCGACGCCCGCCGCGCCGGACGCGGCGCCCGTCGCCGCCCCGAGCGCGGCGCCCGCCGCCGACGCGTCGCCCGGCGTGGCCGCCGCCCCCGGCGGGCAGCCCCCCTCCGGGGGCGCCGTGACCACTGCGGCGGCCGGGGCGCGGATGCCGCGCTGGCTGCCCCGCGCGATGGTCCTCGCGCTCGCCCTCTACGCCTGTTTCCTGCTCGGCGACTGGGCCTTCCACCAGCTCGTCGGCCTGCTCGTCAACATCCTCCTCGCGTTCTTCCTCGCGCTCGCCATCGAACCGGCCGTCGGGCGCATGGCGGCGCGCGGGATGCGCCGGGGGATCGCCACCTTCCTCGTCTTCTTCGGCGTCCTCGCCGTCGGCATCGGCTTCGTCGTGCTGCTCGGCTCGATGCTCGCCGGGCAGATCGTCGACATGGTCGAGAACTTCCCCAAGTACCTCGACTCGGTCATCAACTGGATCAACGAGACCTTCCACACCGAGCTCTCCCGGGTCGAGGTCCAGGACAGCGTGCTCAAGTCGGACTGGCTGCAGAAGTACGTGCAGAACAGCGCCTCCGGGGTCCTCGACGTCTCCGCGACCGTCCTCGGCGGGCTCTTCCGGCTGCTGACGATCTTCCTCTTCGCCTTCTACTTCGCCGCCGACGGGCCCCGCCTCCGCCGGTCGCTCTGCTCCGTCCTGCCGCCCGAGCGCCAGGCCGAGGTGCTGCGCGCCTGGGAAATCGCGGTCGACAAGACCGGCGGCTACCTCTACTCGCGCGGTCTGATGGCCCTCATCTCCGGCGTCGCGCACTTCGTGCTCCTGGAGATCCTGGACGTGCCCTACGCCCCCGCGCTCGCGGTCTGGGTCGGCCTGGTCTCGCAGTTCATCCCGACCATCGGCACCTACCTGGCCGGCGCGCTGCCGATGCTGATCGCCTTCACCGTGAACCCCTGGTACGCGCTGTGGGTGCTCGGCTTCGTCGTGGTCTACCAGCAGTTCGAGAACTACGTCCTCCAGCCGAAGCTCACGTCGAAGACGGTCGACATCCACCCGGCGGTGGCCTTCGGTTCGGTGATCGCGGGCACCGCGCTGCTGGGCGCGGTCGGCGCGCTGATCGCGATCCCGGCCGTGGCGACGCTCCAGGCGTTCCTGGGGGCGTACGTGAAGCGGTACGACGTGACGGACGACCCTCGGGTGCACGGTCACCGGCGGTGCGGCGAGGCCGTCGTGGCACGGCTCCAGAAGGCTCTCCACCACAAGAAGGAGAGCGCGGAGGAGTCCGGGGACGACTGAGCCGGCCGATCGCGCGCAGGCGACGGGCGTCCAGGCCGTCGCCATCCCTCTATACTAAAAAAATTGAATAAGTGGCGAGTGGAGTACGGGAGAGGCGGCCGAGCATGAGCGCGGCGGGATACCGGCGGTACGTGGCACTCGGCGACAGCCAGACCGAGGGCGTCGGGGACGGCGACGACCGGACCGGGCTGCGCGGGTGGGCCGACCGGCTCGCCGAACACCTCGCCCGGACGGAACCCGGCCTCCGGTACGCCAACCTCGCCGTACGCGGCCGCCTGGCCGGCGCGGTGCGCGAGGAGCAGCTCCCCGCGGCCCTCGCGCTCCGGCCCGACCTCGCCACCGTCGTCGCCGGCGTGAACGACCTGCTCCGACCGGGCTTCGACGCCGACGAGACCGCCGGTCACCTGGAAGCCGTCTTCGCGGCCCTGACCGCCCAGGGCGCCCGGGTGGCGACCGTCACCTTCCCCGACGTCGGCCGCATCACCCCGCTGGCGCGCCCCCTCGCGCCCCGCGTCCACGCCCTCAACGACCGGATCCGGGAGGCCGCCCGCCGACACGGTGTGACCGTCGCGGAGACCGCCCACCACGACGTGGTCACCGACCCCCGGCTGTGGAGCGCCGACCGGCTGCACGCCTCGCCGCTCGGGCACGCCCGCATCGCGGCCGCCGTCGCCGAGGCCCTGGCCCTGCCGGGCAGCGACGACGCCTGGACCCGGCCGCTGCCGCCCCGCCCGCTCCCGACGGGCCTGCGCGCCGCCGCGGGAGAGGTCGTCTGGGCGGGATCCTTCCTCGGACCCTGGATCGCGCGCCGCCTGCGCGGCCGCTCCTCCGGTGACGGGCGCGTCGCCAAGCGCCCGGACCTCCTGCCCATCGGGTGAGCGGCCCGGCCCGGGGGAGCGGCACCACGCCCCCGGGACGGTCCGGAGGCGCGACACCCCGCCCCCCGGGGACGGTCCGGGGGCGCGACCCCTGCCCGCTCCGCCGAGAACGCGCCGGCGTGGCCGGGGCCGTACCCCTCCGGTCAACGCGCCGCGTCGGGTTCAGTCGTCTGAAGGTCGTTTCCGGCGATCCGCCGGAAGCCGTCCGATCAGCCTCCTACCGTACGGACTGACCGCGCCGACGCGGTCCGACGAGGAGGAAGCCCGTGCCATCGCCCTGCGACCCCCGCTACGCCCCCGCCGGTGACGTGGACGGCGCGCTCATGGTGATCGACTCCCGGCTCAGGGCCGTCCAGGACGGCAGGACCGGGACCGACCCCGAACAGCAGAAGCTGCTGGACCAGCTCACCGCGTCCCTGGACCTGCAGGGCGTCCACGACCTGCTCGACGGCGCCTGCACGCTCGTCTTCATGTTCATGAAGTGGCTGCGCGGGGTCCACGAGGAGCACGACAAGGACGTCATCGAGTACGTGGTCCCCAGCCTCGTCGCCACACTGCGCATGATGCCCCGCAGCGTCAGCCCCGAGGCGATCCCCACCATGGCCGGCCTGGTGGTCGCGGCGGGCACGGGACTGAGCCCCAGCCTCTGGCGGCGCCAGTACGGGGACTGGACGAAGGAGGAGATGACCGCCCTGGAGGCCACCGCCCTGCTGCTGGCCGAGCACATCAACCGGATCGCCGGTGACCGCGACTTCGCCACCCGCATGATCGGCGAGACGCTCTCCCGCGCCGAGGGGGAGGCGGAGGCGGGGCCGGACGGGGGTCCGGGGCTCGACCCGGGGTGGGACGAGGACGACGAGTAGGGGGTCGCTCCCGTTGTCCGTTCCGGTTGTCCACAGGGAGCGCGTGGCGCGCTTGACACGGAAATCGAACATCCATTCTGATGAAGGTTCCGGCCCTTGGAATCGCGGGCATCTCGGCGAGTTGTCCACAGGTCGGAGAGACGCGGGGGCCCATTGTCAGTGGCAGGGGTTAGCGTCTTTCACATGAAGCGATCGACTCAAGCACCCCGGGTGGAACCCATGGCAGGAACCGACCGCGAGAAGGCGCTCGACGCCGCGCTCGCACAGATTGAACGCCAATTCGGCAAGGGCGCCGTGATGCGCATGGGCGACCGTACCCAGGAGCCGATCGAGGTGATCCCCACCGGCTCGACCGCCCTCGACGTCGCCCTCGGCGTCGGCGGTCTGCCGCGTGGCCGTGTCGTGGAGATCTACGGCCCGGAGTCCTCCGGCAAGACGACCCTGACCCTGCACGCCGTGGCCAACGCGCAGAAGGCCGGCGGACAGGTCGCCTTCGTCGACGCCGAGCACGCCCTCGACCCCGAGTACGCCCGCAAGCTGGGCGTCGACATCGACAACCTCATCCTGTCTCAGCCGGACAACGGCGAGCAGGCCCTTGAGATCGTCGACATGCTGGTCCGCTCCGGCGCCCTCGACCTCATCGTCATCGACTCCGTCGCCGCGCTCGTCCCGCGCGCGGAGATCGAGGGCGAGATGGGCGACTCCCACGTGGGTCTCCAGGCCCGACTGATGAGCCAGGCCCTCCGGAAGATCACCAGCGCCCTCAACCAGTCCAAGACCACCGCGATCTTCATCAACCAGCTCCGCGAGAAGATCGGTGTGATGTTCGGCTCGCCGGAGACCACGACCGGTGGCCGCGCGCTCAAGTTCTACGCCTCGGTGCGCATCGACATCCGCCGCATCGAGACCCTCAAGGACGGCACGGAGGCGGTCGGCAACCGCACCCGCTGCAAGGTCGTGAAGAACAAGGTCGCCCCGCCGTTCAAGCAGGCCGAGTTCGACATCCTCTACGGCCAGGGCATCAGCCGCGAAGGCGGTCTGATCGACATGGGCGTGGAGCACGGCTTCGTCCGCAAGGCCGGTGCCTGGTACACGTACGAGGGCGACCAGCTCGGCCAGGGCAAGGAGAACGCCCGCAACTTCCTGAAGGACAACCCCGACCTCGCCAACGAGATCGAGAGGAAGATCAAGGAGAAGCTCGGCGTCGGCGTCCGGCCCGAGGCGGCGAAGGCCGAGCCGGACACCGAGACGGCGGGCGCGGCGGACCCGGCCGCCACGGACGACGCCAAGGCCGCCCCGGCCACGGCGGTCAAGACCGCCAAGGCGACCAAGGCCACCGCGGCCAAGAGCTGAACCGGTGACCGGTCGCACCGAATGGCCGGGTGACAGCCCCGACTCGTCGAGGGCCGAGAAGGAGCTGTCACCCCAGGATCCGGCTGAGCGGGCGCGGGCGATCTGCCTGCGCCTGCTCACCGGAACCCCCCGCACGCGCAAGCAGCTGGCCGATGCCCTGCGCAAGCGGGGGATCCCCGACGACATCGCCGAGGAGGTCCTCGCCCGCTTCGAGGACGTCGGCCTCATCGACGACGCCGCCTTCGCGGACGCCTGGGTGGAGTCCCGCCACCACGGCAGGGGCCTCGCCCGCCGGGCCCTCGCCCGCGAGCTGCGCACCAAGGGCGTCGACCCCGGCCTCGTGCAGGAGGCCGTCGGTCAGCTGGACTCCGAGCAGGAGGAGGCCACCGCCCGGGAGCTGGTGGCGCGCAAGCTCCGCGCCACCCGCGGTCTCGACCGCGACCGCCGGCTCAGACGGCTCGCCGGCATGCTCGCCCGCAAGGGCTACCCGGAAGGCATGGCCCTGCGGGTGGTCCGCCAGGCACTGGAGGAAGAGGGCGAGTCCACGGACGGCCTGGAGGAGGGCTACTGACCGGCCCTCTGCCCGGAGACGTCGGCGGCTCCCCTGCTCGGGGGCGGTGTCAGGGGGCTGTTCGGCCGGCGGGGAGGAGGACCGGGAGGCCCGCCGCCTTCCATGCCTGGAAGCCGCCGATGAGATCCGTCGCCCGGTGCAGGCCCAGGCGGCGAAGGGACTCCGCGGCCAGCGAGGACGCGTAGCCCTCGTTGCAGAAGACGATCACCCGCAGGTCGTGGCCGGTCGCCCGGGGGGACCGGTGGCTGCCCAGCGGGTCGAGCCGCCACTCCAGTTCGTTGCGCTCCACGACCAGGGCGCCCGGGACCAGTCCGTCCCGTTCGCGCAGGGCCGCGTAGCGGGTGTCGACCAGGAGTGCCGCGCCCGTCTCGTACTCCTCGTGCGCGGTGCGGGCGTCGACCCGGTCGAGGCCGGACCGCACCCGTTCCAGGAGTGCGTCGATGCCGACGTGGTCCTCGCTCACTGCCAGTCCTCCGGACGCTCGACCTGCTCCAGACGGAGGACCGCGCCCGTCCGGCTGAAGCGCCGGATCAGCGGGAGCGGCGGGTAGTAGGCGTGCACCGAGATCGCGTGGGCGTCGGAGGACGAGTTCAGCACCTCGTGGAGGTGGTCGCGGCCGAAGGCGCGGCCGTCGCCCGCGTCCAGCCGGCGGGAGCGGTCGAGGCCCTCGGCCAGCTCCAGGGTCTTCCAGCCGCCCGCCGGGAGGCGGACGGCGAGCGCGTGCTCGGTGAGGCTGCCACGGGCCGTGGCGAAGGCGCCGAAGGACTCGGCGTGGTCGTGCCAGCCGGTGCCGGTGCCGGGCGGCCAGCCGATGAGCCACGCCTCACTGCCACCGGGGCCGTCCAGGCGTACCCAGGTGCGGCCCTCCGGATCGAGCGGCAGGGAGTCGACGAGGGCTTGGTCGGCGGCGGTGCGGCGGGCGAAGTCGAGCAGGTCGGCGGAGGTCGGGGGACCGGGGACCGCCCGGGTGGTGACGGGAGAGGAAACGACGGGAGGGGAAGTGACGGGAGGGGAAGTGACAGAAGTCGCGGGCACGGGTGACCGTCCTGGAGTCGCTGGGGTACGCGCCGCGCCGGGGGACCGGCGGAGAGCCCGCGAGGCACTTGAGGACGCCGAGGCGCCGAGGCCGCCGCTCCGGAAATAGGGATCCGGGGCGGGACGGAGGCGAGGCGGGTGCGGCCGGCGGGCGCGCGAGGGAAGGGAGGCGAGTTCAGAGGGACGGGCGACACACGCAGCCCGCGTAGCGGATCAGGTCCATATGGACCCTCCGCCACAGGCGCACATCGGTGTCGGTCACGTTCCGGAGTACACCACGTGCGCCCTCGTGAATCAATGGACGTCCGCGGTCCGGTCGTGTCCCAGGGACGCGTCCGCGGGTGCCGGGACCTCGGCGGAGACCGCGGCCGGGGGCCGGTTGCCGGTCGACCGACCGCCTTCCGGCGGGGCGTCGGAGCCGTCTGAGTCGTGGGAGCCGTTGGAGTCGTCGGTCGGAACGGTCGTCTCCGGGGCGTTGCCTCGGGCGGCTTCCGCCGCCGCGAGCAGTTCCTCCGGACGTACGCCCGCGAAGGCGGCGACCAGGTGTCCGTCGGGGCGGATCAGCAGGACGGCGTGGGCGGGAGCGCCCGGGTAGGCGTCGGTCACCAGGACCTCGGACTCCACCGGCAGCGCCTCGGCGGCCTCCTCCAGACGGGGCATCAGACCGGCGGTCCGCCAGTGCCGGCGCTCCCACACGCCGGAGCCCGGGGCGACGAGCAGGACCGGGAAGCGGGCCTGTCCGAGGCGGTCCCGGAGCCGTACCGTCGTGTCGTCGGGGGCGGTCACCAGGACGTCCTCGACGGGCGCGCCGAGAGGTGTGCCCACCGGGATCATGCCCTCGCCGAACGGCGCGGCGAGAGGCGAGTGCGGGTACGCCGGGGAGGCGCCGAGCGGCCCCCGGCCCAGGTGGCCGTCGGTCAGCAGGGCGTCGTGGCCGCGCAGCACGCCCGGCAGGTAGGCGCGCAGGCCCCCGCCGCCGCGCAGCACCGGAAGGGCCTGGTCGGCCGCGCGCAGCCGGGCGGCGATCGCCGTGCGGCGCTCGCTCTGGTAGCTGTCGAGGAGCGTGTCCGGGGCGGCGCGGTGCCAGGTGAGGGCGAGTTTCCAGGCCAGGTTGTCGACGTCCCGCAGGCCCTCGTCGAGGCCCTGGGTGCCGATCGCGCCCAGCAGATGGGCCGCGTCCCCGGCGAGCAGCACGCGGTCGACGCGCCAGCGGCGGGCGAGCCGGTGGTGGAGGGTGTGGACACCGGTGTCGAGGAGCTCGTACGGGGGAGTGGTGCCCTCGCACCAGCCGGCCAGGGTCTCGCGGATGCGGGCCACGAGCGCGTCCGGGGTGACGAGTTCGCCGCGCGGAGGCAGGAGCCAGTCGATCCGCCAGACGCCGTCGGGCAGCGCACGGGCGGTGACCTCCTCGCCGACCCCGCGCCACGGCGGCTGACGGTGCAACAAGGACTCGCCGGGCCAGGGGAGTTCGGTGCGGAGGGCGGCGACCGCGTGCCGTTCGACGGCGGTGCGGCCAGGGAAGCGGACGCCGAGGAGCTTGCGGACGGTCGAGCGGGCGCCGTCGCAGCCGACGAGGTGGCTGCCGCGCCACCAGGTGCCGTCCGGGCCGCGGGTGTGCGCGGTGACCCCGGTCCGGTCCTGCTCGACGGCGTCCAGACGGGAGTCGGTGACGAGCCGGACCAGCGGCTCGCGGGCGACGGCGTCGCGCAGACCGCGGGCCAGCGCGTGCTGGGGGATGTGCAGGGGCGCGGCCGGCGCGGCGGGGGCCGCCGGGTCCTCGGACCACTCCTCCGTGCCGCCGAGTCCCAGGTCGAAGGCGACCTGGCGGGTCGGTCGGCGGCGGTGCATCCCGCGCCAGCCGACCCAGCGCAGGCCCTCGTCGCGGACGGTGGCACAGCCGAGCCGTTCGACCAGTCCGGCCGTGTCGGCGCGCAGCACGACGGTCCGCGCCGGCCGCGGGTCCTCCTTGCCGGAGGTCTCGTCGAGGACGACGCTGGGCACGCCCTGCGCGGCGAGCGCGAGGGAGAGCGCGAGGCCGACCGGCCCCGCGCCCACGATGATCACCGGGTCCACGGCGCGGCTCCAAAAGGCCGGAAAGTCATGGGGGCAGCACATCCGAGTGTGGCACGAGCCCGGTGCTTGATCACAGACCGTATGCAACCCAGTCAGGGTGTTTTGCGTCAAGTGACGCCGTGGGAGTGGTGCGGCGGGTCTCGGTCCGGAGCCGTGTCCGGCCGTTCGGAGCGACCTCTCGGGCCCCTTCCGGTCCCACCAGGACCTCCGGCCCCGGCGCTTTCACCGGAGGCAGGCGGTCCGGGGGAAAGCGACGGGGCCGGAAGTGGACGGGCGCGGAACTTGGGGGAAACCGGGCCGGTCGGGGGTGGTGGTCGAGGGGAAGGTCAGACGCTGGCGGAGCCCGCCGCGCCCGCTTCGAGATTCGTGATCGGAGCCACGTCCTTCACGGCGGCCGCCTTGCTGCCCTGGCGCAGCCGCTTCTCAAGGCGGGCGGCGAGGTAGGTGAGGAGGGCGTTGACCACGATGTAGATCAGGGCGATGAAGGTGAAGGCGGCGATCGTGTTGGCGCCGTAGTTGGCCGTGATCTGCCGGTTCTGGCTGAGCAGTTCGCCGAAGCCGAGCATGGCGCCGCCGAGCGCGGTGTCCTTCACGATGACGACGAGCTGGCTGACCAGCGCGGGCAGCATGACCGTGACGGCCTGCGGCAGCAGCACGTACAGCATGGTCTGGCCCTTGCGCATGCCGAGCGCGACGGCCGCGTCGCCCTGGCCCCGGGGGAGCGAGAGGACGCCGGCGCGGACGACCTCGGCGATGACGGACGCGTTGTAGAGGACCAAGCCGGTGACGACCGCGTACAGGGGGCGGAAGTCGGAGCTGACGGGCGTGTAAGCGGCGTACACAGCACTGGCGAACATCATCAGCAGCAGCACCGGGATGGCGCGGAAGAACTCGACGACCGCGCCGACCGGGATGCGTACCCAGCGATGGTCGGAGAGCCGGCCGACGCCCAGGGCCGCGCCGAGCGGCAGCGCGATGAGGATCGAGAGGGCGGCGGCCTTCAGGGTCTCGACCAGGCCGGGCAGGAGGTATGTCGTCCAGACCTGGGAGTCGGTGACGAACGGGCTCCACTTCTCGGCGGCCAGCTGGTTCTTCTCCGCCATGGCGAAGAGCACCCAGTAGGCCACCAGGCCCAGGACGGCGAGGAAGGCGATCGTGTAGAGGACGTTGCGCCGCTTGGCCTTGGGGCCGGGGACGTCGTAGAGGACGGAGCTCATCGCTTCACCGCCAGTCGCTTGGCCGCCCAGCCGAGGACCAGGCCGGTGGGGAGGGTGAGGAGGATGAAGCCGAAGGCGAAGATCCCGAAGATCGTGAAGAGCGCGTCGGCCTCGTTCTCGATCATCGCCTTCATCAGGAACGCGGCCTCGGCGGCGCTGATTGCCGCCGCCACCGTGGTGTTCTTGGTGAGGGCGATGAGGACGTTGGCGAGCGGGGTGATCGCCGCGCGGAACGCCTGGGGGAGGACCACGAGGGTCAGCACCTGGGTGAAGCTCATACCGAGCGCGCGGGCCGCTTCCGCCTGGCCGGAGGGCACCGTGTTGATGCCGGAGCGCAGCGCCTCGCAGACGAAGGTGCCGGTGTACGCGGTGAGGCCGAGGACCGCGAGGCGGAAGCCGATCTCCTCGAAGTCCGCGCCGCCGAGCGTGACCTGGAGCGTCTGGTTGAGGCCGAAGGAGCAGGCCACGATGACCACGGTCAGTGGCGTGTTGCGGACGAGGTTCACGTAGGCGGTGCCGAAGCCGCGCATCAGCGGGACCGGGCTGACCCGCATGGCGACCAGGGCGGTGCCCCAGATCAGCGAGCCGATCGCCGAGTAGAGGGCGAGCTTCGCCGTCACCCAGAAGGCGCCGAGCAGGTCGTACTGCCCGGAATCAAGAAAGTCGAACACGATGCCCCGCGCTCTCCCCTGGTGGTCGGTCGGTGGGACGGCCGGTGCGTCGGCAGCGGCCGATGGTGTCGTGACGGCCGCGCCCGGAAGGGGCGGCCGTCACGACGGTGTGCTGCTCGTCAGCCCGCGATCTTCGGCGCCGGCTCGTTCTTGTAGCCGGACGGGCCGAAGTGCTCCTTCACGAGCTTGTCCCAGGTGCCGTCGGACACCATCTTCTCCAGGGCCTTGTTGATCTTGCCCTTGAGCTCGCTGTCGCCCTTCTTGAGGCCGATGCCGTAGTTCTCGTCGCTCATGGAGAGACCCGCGAGCTTGAACTTGCCCTGGTGCTCCTTCTGCGAGGCGTAGCCCGCGAGGATGGAGGCGTCCGTGGTGAGGGCGTCGACAGCCTTGTTCTCCAGGCCCGTCAGGCACTCCGAGTACCCGCCGAGCTGCTGGAGGTCGGCCTTCGGGGCCAGCTTCTCCTTGACGTTCTGCGCGGAGGTCGAGCCGGTGACCGAGCAGAGCTTCTTGGAGTTGAGGTCCTCGACCTTGGTGATCGAGCTGTCGTCGGCGCGGACCAGCAGGTCCTGGTGGGTCAGGAAGTACGGACCCGCGAAGTCGACCTCCTTCAGGCGCTTCTCGTTGATCGAGTAGCTCGCGACGACGAACTTGACGTCGCCGTTCTTGATGAGGTTCTCGCGCTCGGCCGACGGGGCCTGCTTCCAGTTGATCTTGTCCTCGGCGAAGCCCAGCTCCTTGGCGACGTAACGGGCGACGTCGACGTCGAAGCCGGCGTACGAGCCGTCCGGGGTCTTCAGGCCGAGACCCGGCTGGTCGAACTTGATGCCGATGGTGATCTTGTCGCCGTTGCTGCCGGAGTCCGAGCCGGTGCCGCAGGCGGTGGCGGTCAGGGTGAGGACGACGGCGGCCGCGGCGGCCGCGGAGGCGTTGCGAAGCTTCATGGGTGAACGTCCCTTGGGTAGCGTTGAGTTGCGAAGACTAGGCGTCGACTCGCTCAGTGGTGCAGGATTTTGGAGAGGAAGTCCTTCGCCCGGTCGCTGCGCGGGTTGCTGAAGAACTCCTCGGGGGTGGCCTGTTCGACGATCCTGCCGTCGGCCATGAAGACGACCCGGTCGGCCGCGGAGCGGGCGAAGCCCATCTCGTGCGTCACCACCACCATCGTCATGCCCTCCCGGGCCAGCTGCTGCATGACCTCCAGGACCTCGTTGATCATTTCGGGGTCCAGGGCCGAGGTGGGCTCGTCGAAGAGCATCACCTTCGGGTCCATGGCGAGCGCGCGGGCGATCGCCACACGCTGCTGCTGGCCGCCGGAGAGCTGCGCCGGGTACTTCTCGGCCTGCGCGGCCACGCCCACCCGGTCCAGCAGGGTGCGGGCCTTCGCCTCCGCCGTCTTCTTCTCCGTGCCGCGGACCTTGATCTGACCCAGCATCACGTTCTCGAGCACGGTCTTGTGCGCGAAGAGATTGAAGGACTGGAAGACCATGCCGACGTCGGCCCGCAGCCGGGCCAGCTCCCTGCCCTCCGCGGGCAGCGGCTTCCCGTCGATCGTGATGGTGCCCGCGTCGATCGTCTCCAGGCGGTTGATCGTGCGGCACAGCGTCGACTTGCCGGAACCCGACGGCCCGATGACGACGACGACTTCGCCGCGGCCGATCGTGAGGTCGATGTCCTGCAGCACGTGCAGCGCGCCGAAGTGCTTGTTCACTCCGGACAGGACGACCAGATCCTCCTGGGGCCCGGGGGAGACCTCGTGGTCCTTGGACACTGCCACTCCGCTCATCGGCCTCTTGCTCCGTCCTCCTCGGTTGGGAGGACACTAGAGACACGTCCGGATGACCGTCATCACATCTGAGCGGAAATTGAGGATAACGATAAGGCCACAGGCGGACACCCTGTGTGAAGGTGATCCGCGGCGCCGTACCGGGTGGATAACGGAAGCGGGCGGCCCCCCGGGGGACACTTGACTGTGACGTCGCCGATCGGCGTTCATGAACGTTCATGCCCCGGCCCGGGGCACCCCGGCGAACGAGAGGAGAAGACCATGCGACTGCTGCTCGTCGAGGACGACGACCACGTCGCCGCGGCCCTCTCCGCGATCCTCGCCAAGCACGGCTTCGCCGTCACCCACGCACGCAACGGCGAGGAGGCCCTCCAGGCCGTCCTCCCCACCGCCCAGGGCGAGCGGCCCTCGTACGGCGTGATCCTGCTCGACCTCGGCCTCCCCGACCAGGACGGCTACCAGGTCTGCGCCCGCATCCGGAAGCTCACCGCCACCCCGGTGATCATGGTGACCGCCCGCGGCGACGTGCGCTCCCGGATCCACGGCCTCAATCTCGGCGCCGACGACTACGTCGTCAAGCCCTACGACACCGGCGAACTGCTCGCCCGCATCCACGCCGTCTCCCGGCGCCGCGCCGCCTCGCCCGCCCCGGCCGACGACACCGCGGGCGGTACGGGCTCCGCCGCCGAGGCCGCCGTGCTGCACCTCGGCGCCGTCGCCGTGGAGCTGCCCACCCGCCGCGTCAGCGTCGACGGCGAGCCCGTCGCGCTGACCCGCAAGGAGTTCGACCTGCTCGCCCTCCTCGCCCAGCGGCCCGGGGTCGTCTTCCGCCGCGAACAGATCATCTCCGAGGTCTGGCAGACCAGTTGGGAGGGGACCGGCCGCACCCTGGAGGTGCACGTCGCCTCGCTCCGCTCCAAGCTGCGCATGCCCGCCCTGATCGAGACCGTGCGGGGCGTCGGCTACCGCCTGGTCGCCCCGGCCGCGTAACCCCCCGGCCGCCCGCCCGTGCGCACCCGACTCCTCCCCCTCCTCATCATCCTGATGGCGGGGGTCCTGCTCGCCCTCGGCTTCCCGCTCGCCGCCGCCCTCGCCGCCGCCCAGCAGCAGCGGGTCGTCGTCGACCGCCTCGACGACGCCGCCCGCTTCGCCGCCCTCGCCCAGTTCGTCGGCCCCCCGGCCACCGGAAGCGACGAACGCCGCACCACCCTCAGCGGCGAGCTGGCCAGCTACCACGACGTGTACGACATCCGGGCCGGCGTCTTCTACCGCGACAACCGTGCCATGGCCGCCGCACCCGAGGACTGGATCGTCCCCTACGAGGGCGAGGGCAGACGCGCCTTCAAGGAGGCCCTGCTCGGCCGCCGCAGCCACGACCCGCCGCAGGTCTGGCCCTGGCAGCCGCACGCCCGCCTGGTCATCGCCTCCCCCGTCGTCCGCGACGGGGACGTCGTCGCCGTCGTCGTCACCGACTCGCCGACCGGCGAACTCCGCGCCCGGATCCTCCACGGCTGGCTGGTGATCTTCGCCGGCGAGGCCGCCGCCATGCTCCTCGCCGTCGGCGCCGCCGTACGCCTCACCGGCTGGGTCCTGCGCCCGGTCCGCGTCCTGGACGGCGTCACCCACGACATCGCCACCGGCCGGATGAACTCCCGCGTCGCCGAGGCCGGCGGGCCGCCCGAACTGCGCCGCCTCGCCCGCTCGTTCAACGAGATGGCCGACCACGTCGAGGAATCCCTCGAACAGCAGCGGGCGTTCGTCGCCGACGCCTCCCACCAGCTCCGCAACCCGCTCGCCGCGCTCCTGCTCCGCATCGAGCTGCTCGCCCTCGAACTCCCCGAGGGGAACGAGGAGATCGCCGCCGTACGCACCGAGGGCAAGCGGCTCGCGCGCGTCCTCGACGACCTCCTCGACCTGGCCCTCGCCGAACACGCCGCCGCCGAACTGCGGCTCACCGACGTCGGCGCCCTCACCGCCGAGCGCATCGCCTCCTGGCGGCCGGTCGCCGACGAGAAGGGCGTCCGGCTGGTCGGCGAGTGCGGGGCGGCCACCGGCTGGGCGGACCCCGTGGCCCTGTCCAGCGCGCTCGACGCGGTCGTCGACAACGCGCTCAAGTTCACGCCGGAGGGCGAGCGGGTCACCGTCCGGGTCCTCCCCGGGAAGGACGTGGTGGAGGTCGTCGTCGCCGACCTCGGCCCCGGTCTCACCGAGGAGGAGCTGAGCCGGGTCGGCGACCGCTTCTGGCGCTCCGGACGCCACCAGAACATCAAGGGCTCGGGGCTCGGCCTCTCCATCGCCCGCGTGCTGCTCACCGCCGCCGGCGGCGGCATCGCCTTCGCCCCGAACGAGCCGCACGGGCTGCGGGTGACGGTCACCGTGCCGCGCTACGCACCCGCCGAGTGACGGTACGCGTCGCTGAGTGGGCGTGACGGGGTCGCCGTACCGGTCGGCACGCGGTCGCTACGCGGTCGTCACGTGGTCGCTGAGCGGTCGCCGTACCGGTCGGCACGCGGTCGCTGAGCGGTCGCCGGACCGGTCGTCACGCGGTCAGTACGCGGTCGTCACGCGGTCGCCGTCCGGGGAGGCGGAGCGCGTACGGCTCAGGGCTTGACCGAGCGGTAGTAGCGGCGGGCGCCGTCGTGGAGGGTGAGCGGCTCGGTGTACACGGCGGTCCTGAGGTCCACCAGCTGGGCCGGGTGCACCTGGCGGCCGATGCCGTCCCGGCTGTCGATCACGGAGCGGGTGAACCCCTCCACCAGGTCCGGATCGGTCTCGGCCGTCGTCACCATCAGGTTCGCCACCGCCAGCGTCTCCACCCGCTGCCCGTCCTGGGCGGCCGCGTACGCGTCGGCGGGGATCGTCGCCGAGCGGTAGTGCCGGGTGGACTCGCCCACGTCCCGCAGCGCCTCCACGAGCGCGGCGTCCATCGGAACCAGCCGGACCGGGGTGCGCTCCGACAGCGACTGCACGGCCTGGGTCGGCAGCCCGCCGGACCAGAAGAACGCGTCGAGCTGGCCCTTCTCCAGCATCTCCGGCACCGAGTCGATGCCGACCGGCAGCGCGGTCACGTCCCGGGACGGGGTGAGCCCGGCCGCCGCGAGGACCCGGTCCGCTATCAGCCGCACACCGGACCCGTCCTGGCCGACGCCGACCCGCAGTCCGCTCAGGTCGGCGACGCTCTGGACCGGGGAGCCCTTGCGGACCACGAGCTGTACGTAGTCGTCGTAGAGCCGGGCGCAGCCGCGCAGCCGCTCGAAGCCGGGCCGGCGGTCGCGGATGTACTGCGCCACGGCGTCGGCGGTCGCGACGGTGAAGTCGGCCTCGCCGGAGGCGACCCGGGCCAGGTTCTGCTGGGAGCCCTCGCTGTCCCGCAGGGTGATCGAGACCTCGGGGAGCTCCTTGGCCATGGCCTGCTTGAGCAGCACGCCGTAGCGCTCGTAGACGCCGCTCGGGACGCCGGTGCTGAAGGTGATCGAGCCGCTGGGCGTCGAGGTGCCGAAGGGGGCCAGCCACCACAGCAGCCCCACGCACACCGCGAGCAGCGCGGCCGCGAGCGCGAGGACGCGGCGGCGGGCGGCGCGGGTGAGCGAGGCGAACATGCCTGCGATCCTGCCAGGTGGTCCGCGCCCCTGGCCAGGGCGAGCGGGCGGGGACGGCTGTGATGTGCGCTGTGCCGGGAGCGGGCGGGTGCGGGCGGGTGCGGTGCGTGACGAGGGGTATCGCCCGGTGAGCCCTCTCGTACCGCCCAGTGGGCTCCCCGTCGCTCTGGGTGGCTCCCGGTGGCGGCGAGGCCGCAGGGAGCCACGGAAGGGTCGCCGCTCAGAAGACGGGGGCGGTGGTGGTGCCGTCGCCGAGCTGTCCGTCGGTGTTGCTGCCCGGGGAGTGGGCCTGGCCGGAGGCGCCCCGGCTCAGGACGGCCGGTTGCCCTCGTCGGCGGTCGTGGACGGGTCGAGGGTGAGGGATACGGCGCCGAGCGCGGCGGCCGCCGAAAGCGCGGCGGCGGGGTACGTACGGGTAGGGCCGACGGGGAGGAGGCGCACGCCCCGCCGGCACGAACGCGCCGCCCGCCCGGGACCGCCGGGGACCGCCCGAAACCGCCCCCTGGCCGGGCCGGGCCCACGGTCGGGCGCCCGCCGATCTGCGCGACAAGTGAGACCCCCGGCCGGACGGGGCGGCCACCTTCGCCTTCCGTACGCCGGAACGCGCTCGGCCGAAGTGGTGAGCGGTCCTCCGGAGGTGCGCCGCGCCGTGTGTCCTGTCGTGGCGGCGGGGCCCGTTCGGTTAGCGTCGGAGAGCGCTCGGTGATCTTGAGGGCAGTTCCCCCTGCCCGCCCCTGGCCCTGCCGAGCCGCCAACTCACTTCTGTCCCGCAGGAGTTGGCACATACCCACGCCGGCGGTTCCCGTGTGCCGCCGTACCGGCGCCACCGTCTTCGCCGTCTTCGCCCTCGCCCTCGGGCCGCTGACGGACGCGCCGACCGCCCCGGGGACGCGGGCGGTGAGCGGGAGGTCGCCGCTGGACCGGACGGGCCGCGCGGGGTGAGGGTGGGGGCGGAACACGTACCCCTGGGGCGGACGCACGCACCGCCCCGCCCGCGCTGCCCGTACGACCCGAGGAAGAAGCCGCCGATGCAGCCCGCCCCGCCCGCCCCGCAGCCCGCCCCGCCTGCCACGCAGCCGGTGACCCCGCCCGCCGCGACGCCCGTGACCCCGCCCCGTGTCGCCGTCCTCGCCGACGACCTGACGAGTGCGGCGGACGGGGCGGCGCCCTTCCGCCGGGGCGGGCACCCGGCCCGGATCCTGCTCTCCGGCAGCCCGCTCGCCGGGCACGGGCACGGGCCAGGGTCAGGGCAGAGGCGGGCCGATGAGGAGGCGGGCGCCGATGTCGAGGCCGACGGCGTGCTCGCCGTCGACCTCGGCAGCAGGCTCCTGGACGAGGCCGGGGCCTCGGCCCGCACCCGGGAGGCGGCCCGGGCCCTCTCCGGGGCGGGGCTGCTGCTCAAGACCGTCGACTCGACCCTCCGGGGGCATGTGGCCGCCGAGATCCGCGCCGCGCGGGAGGGCTCGGGGCGGCGGGCGGTCGTGATCGCCCCCGCCTTCCCGGCCGAGGGCCGGACCACCCGGGACGGCGTGCAGTACGTCCGCGGAGTCCGCGTCGACGAGAGCGAGTTCGCCCGCGACCCCGCCCACCCGGTCCGGACCGCCGACCTCGCCCGGATCCTCCCCGAGGCGGTCCTCGTCGACTCGGGCCGTCCGGAGGTCCTGCCCGAACTGCTGCCTCGCGGAGGCGTGTTCGTCTGCTCCGCCGCCACCGACGCGGACCTGGACCGGATCGTCGCCGCCGTCCCCGACCACCGGGCCGTCCTCTGGGTCGGCTCCCCGGGCCTGGCCGCCGCCCTCGCCCGCCGTCACACCCGCCCCGGCGGCGACTCCGACGCAGCAGAGGAACTCCCCTCCGCTGTCCGGCCCTTGGTCGCCGTCGGCAGCGCCAACCCCGCCACCCGCAGACAACTCGCGCTGCTCGCCGGCGAGCGGGGCGCGGTGGCGGCCGTCACCGCCGGGCCGTTGGAAGCGGCCCCCGACGCCGTTCTGCGGATCCTCCACACGCCGCACGAACGACGGGCGGACCCGGCGGAGTTGACCCGCGAGCTCGCCGCGTCCGTGGCGGCCCTGGCCGCCCGCGCGCCCTTCGACGGACTCGTGCTCACCGGCGGCGAGACCGCCGAGGCCGTCCTGCGCGCCCTCGGCGCGCACGGCGTCGACCTCCACGACGAGCCCGAACCCGGCATCGCCCGCGGCACCCTCGCGGGGCCCGGCGCCGCCGCCCGTATCCCGGTCGTCATCAAGGCGGGCGGTTTCGGCGACGACCGCGCCCTCCTCCGCCTCCACGCCCTGCTCACCCGACACCCCGGCTGACGGCCGGCGCGGGCGAGCCGGAGGTCACGCCTCCAGATACCGCAGCACCGCGAGGATCCGGGGGCTGTGGCCCTCGGTCCCGCGCAGCTCCAGCTTGTCGAAGACGGCGTTGAGGTGCTTCTCCACCGCGCTCAGGGACAGGTGCAGCCGCCGCGCGATCGCCGTGTTCGTGTACCCCTCCGCGAGCACCTGGAGCACCTCGCGCTCGCGCGGGGTCAGCCGGGCCAGCGGATCGGCGTGCGCGCTGCGGACCACCAGCTGCCGTACGACCTCCGGGTCGATAGCCGCCCCGCCCGCGTGGATCCGCTCCAGCGCGTCCAGGAACTCCTCGACCTGCGCCACACGGTCCTTCAGCAGATAGCCGACCCGCTCCGCGCCGGACGCGAGCAGCCGGGCCGCGTAGCTCCGCTCGACGTGCTGCGACAGGACCAGGACGCCCGTCCCCGGCAGCCGTTCGCGGATCTCGACCGCGGCCCGCAGCCCCTCGTCGGTGTGGGTCGGCGGCATCCGGATGTCCACGACGACCACGTCCGGGCGGCGCTCCTCCGCCTCGGCGACCAGCGTCACCGCGTCGCCGAACGCCCCGACGACCTCGTGCCCCTCCTCCGCGAGCAGACGGGCCAGGCCCTCCCGCAGCAGGGTCGAGTCCTCGGCCAGGATCACACGCACGGCAGCTCCGCGACGATGGTGGTGGGTCCCCCGAGGGGGCTGTCGATCCGCAGGACGCCGTCGAGCGCGGCGACCCGCCCGCGCAGCCCGGTCAGGCCGCTGCCCGCCGGATCCGCGCCGCCCCGGCCATCGTCCTCGATCCGCACGGTCAGCGGGGAACCGGGTGCCCCCGCGACCCGCACCGTGACGGCCGAGGCGGCCGCGTGCTTGGCCGCGTTGGTGACCGCCTCGGAGACGACGAAGTACGCGGCCGTCTCCACGGGGCGGGGCAGCGGCCCCGTCACCTCGTACGCGATCCGCAGCGGCAGCGCGCACCGCTGGGCGACCCCGCCGAGCGCCTCCTCGAGCCCGAGGCTGTCCAGCGCCGACGGGTAGACCCGCCAGGCCACCTCGCGGAGTTCGGCCAGCACCTCCGCCGCCTCCCGGTGCGCCTGGTCGAGCAGCCCGGCCGCCCGCTCCGGGTCCCGCGCGCCACCCCGGCGCGCCCGCCCGATGAGCATCGCGAGCGCCACGAGCCGCTGCTGCACGCCGTCGTGGAGGTCCCGCTCGATCCGCCGCCGCTCCACGTCCACCGCCCGCACGACGGCCGCCCGGCTCACCGCGAGCTCGTCGATCCGGCGCCGCAGCAGCTCCCGCTCCGACGGCCCGAAGCGCTCCCCGGCCAGCCGGGCGTCGAGCGCGGCCAGCGCGGAGAGCCCCTGGAGGCAGAGGAACAACAGGACACCCCCGAGGACGAGTTGGGTCAGCAGCTCCGCCGTCCCGATCGTCCCGCGTACCACCCCGCCGGCCAGCAGCGCCGCGAGCACCAGACCGAAGCCGAGCAGCGCCAGGACGACCCCGCACACGAGCCCCGACCAGGAACGCGCCGCCAGGTACCGGACCGCGTCCGCGTCCCCGCGCCCGTCCTCGCCCTCGTACCCCTCGGGAAAGCGGTCGCCGAAGAGGCGGGTCCGCCGCCTCCGCTCCAGCGCCCCGAGCCGCCGGGCACCGGAACCGAGGAGCCGGAGGGCGTACGACCGCGTGCGCGGCCACAACAGGAAGGCACCGAGCGGCACCCCAGCGAGGACCAGGTACGCCAGTCCGACCGGCGCCGTCAGGCATCCGGCGAGCACCCCCGCGGCCCGCCGGACCCGCTCCTCGACTCCCGCACTCCCGACCCCCTGCACGGTGTCCACCCTAGGGCGTGTCTGACCATTCCCGTCGGGTCCGGCCCGCCCGGCACGCACGCTCGCCGCACGGCCGAAACGCCCGAGTAGCTCCGCTACAAGGGCGCCCCGGCCGCACGCCGATCGCACGCACCGGACGACCCGGCCTGATCCGACGCCAATGGTCAGACACGCCCTAGGACCGCCGGTGACGGGCCTCTGCCCCGCGGCTCCGGAGCCGTACCGTCAGCCAGGTCGCGCCGGCCGCGAGGACCAGGGCGACGACGGCCTTGGAGGCCACGCCCACGTACGCCTCGACCAGCTCCCAGCGGTCGCCGAGGGCGTAACCGGCGAGGACGAGGACGCTGTTCCAGACGAGGCTGCCCACGGTGGTGAGCAGGAGGAAGAGGGGGACGGGCATCCGCTCCACCCCGGCGGGCACCGAGATCAGACTGCGGAAGATCGGCACCATCCGCCCCAGGAGCACCGCCTTCGTGCCGTGCCGCCGGAACCACGCCTCCGTCCGCTCCAGGTCCGCGACCTTCACCAGCGGCAGCCGCGCCCACAGCGCGTGCATCCGCTCCCGCCCGAAGAGCGCCCCGATCCCGTACAGGGCGAGCGCGCCCACCACCGAGCCGAGCGTCGTCCAGACCAGGGCGGCGGAGAGGCTCAGCACGCCCTGCCCGGCGGCGAAGCCGGTCAGCGGCAGGATCACCTCGCTCGGCAGCGGCGGGAACAGGTTCTCCAGGGCGATGGCGAGCCCCGCGCCCGGCCCGCCGAGCGTGTCGACGAGGCCGGCCGCCCAGCCGGCGATGCCGCCGGCGGGTTCCTGCGCGAGAGCGGTCGGGAACGGCGTCATGAGCCCTCCAGGTCTCGGAAGAGGCCGCCCGGCGGACCCGCAGGACGACTCTCCAAGGCTAGAAACCGCAGTTCGCGGCCGGTATGCGCGTTCCCGCCCGGTCCCCCTGCGGAAAACCGCAGGGGGGTGGGCGCGGCGATCAGACCGTCAGATCCGCCGCCGTCGGCACGACGACCGCGAAGACGTCGGTCAGGCCGGTCAGCGCGGCCCGCTTCAGCTCGGCGGCGGGCACGACCGTGCCGTCCGGCGCGGTGAGCGCCCGGGTCGCGGTGGCCTCGGCCACCACGGTCGGCCGGTAGCCCAGGTTGAACGCGGCCTGGGCCGTGTAGTTCACGCACATGTGGGTCATGAAGCCGGCCAGCACCAGGTCCTTCCCGCTGCCCGCCGCGAAGCCGAGGCCCGTGAGGACCTTCTCCAGGTCGGTGGCGTGGAAGGCGTTCGGGAAGTTCTTCACCACGACGTGCTCGCCCTCGGCCGGGGCCACCTCGTCGCTGAGCGCGCCGATCGGCGCGCTGATGTCGTACGGGGACCCCTCGCCGCTGTCGTGCTGGATGTGGACGACGGGGGCGCCCGCCTCCCGGGCCCGGGCGAGGAGCCGCGCCGCCTCGGCGACGGCCTCCTCCGCGCCCTCCAGGGCCATCACGCCGGACCGGTAGGTGTTCTGGATGTCGATGAGGACCAGGGCCGCCTCGGAGAGCCGGGCCGGCTCGTCGGACAGCCCGGAGAGGGAACGCAGGGGGGTGGAGGGAGTGGTGCTCATTTCTTGACCTTTCATGAGGAAACGGGCGAGGGATGGGCGCGGCGAAGCGGCCCGCCCCGCGGAGAGGAACTTCGGAGAGGGATGAAGCTTCGGAGAGGAATGGAGCTTCGGAGAGGTGAGGAGCTTCGGGGAGGTGAGGAGCGGCGGGGGACCGGGTCAGCCCGCGCCCGTGCGGAACCGGCGGCGATAGGCCGCCGGCGTGGTCGCGAGCTGCCGGCGGAAGGCCCGGTGCAGGGTCTCCACCGAGCCGAGGCCCGCCCGCGCGGCCACGTCGGCGAGCGGCGCGTCCGAGGTCTCCAGATGGCGCCGGGCCACCTCGATCCGTGCCGCCTCCACGTACGCGGCGGGGCTCGACCCCGTCTCCTGCGCGAAGACCCGGGCGAAGTGCCGCTCGCTGAGACACATCCGGCCGGCGAGCCGCTCCGCGGACAGGTCCTCGTCGAGGTGGTCCGCGATCCAGAGCCGCAGCTCGTCGATGTCCCGCCGGCCGGCCGCCGGGCGGCTCAGCGGCACCGAGAACTGGCTCTGGCCGCCCTGCCGCTTCAGGTACATCACGAGCTGCCGGGCCACCGCGAGCGCGGTCTCCTCGCCCAGGTCCTCCGCCACCAGGGCGAGGGAGAGGTCGAGGCAGGCGCTGATCCCGGCGCCCGTCCAGAGCCTGCCCCGGTCCGTCCGTACGAAGATCGGATCGGGGTCGACGGCGACCTCGGGGTGGTCGGCGGCCAGCTGCGCGGCCGTCGACCAGTGCGTCGTCGCGGTCTTCCCGTCGAGGAGACCGGCCGCCGCCAGGACGTGCGCGCCGACGCAGACCGACGCCACGCGGCGGGCGTGCGGGGCGGTCTCCCGCACCCACCGCACCACCTCCGGGTCGAGCCGGGCCGCGACCCCGCCGCCGGGAGCCGGATCCACCGCCCCCGGCACCAGCAGGGTGTCCACGTCCGCGCCGACCTGGTCGAAGCCGAGGTCCGCGACGAGCCGCACCCCCGCGGAGGTCCGCACCTCCCCGGCGCCCCGGGGCGCGGCCAGCCGCACCCGGTAGCGGGCATGGCCGCCCGCCTCCCGGTTGGCCAGCGCGAAGACCTCGGCCGGCCCGGTGACGTCGAGCAGGTCCACGTCGGGGAAGACGGCGACGACGACCCGGTGGACGGGGTGCTCCCCGCCCTGGCCTCCGGCCGCCGCCTCGCTCCGTGTATCGGACATGCCCCCACCTTCGCCCGCCCCGCCCCATGACGGCAATGACGATTCCCTGTCACATCCGGACACGGACGCGGCGGACCGCCCCACCGCGGACGGAGCACCCGGCTTCCGGCCGGGAGCCCACCGGGGACCGCCTACTCTTGGATGCATGACCAGCAGCAGCGACCGGAGTCTCACAGTGGGCATCGAAGGACCGAAGACCTACGACATTCGCACCTACGGGTGCCAGATGAACGTCCACGACTCCGAGCGGCTCTCCGGTCTGCTGGAAGAGGCGGGTTACGTCCGCGCCCCCAAGGAGGCCGACGGCGCCGACGTCGTCGTCTTCAACACCTGCGCGGTCCGCGAGAACGCCGACAACAAGCTGTACGGCAACCTCGGCCACCTCGCTCCCATGAAGACCGCGCGCCCCGGCATGCAGATCGCCGTCGGCGGCTGCCTCGCCCAGAAGGACCGCGACACCATCGTCCAGCGCGCCCCCTGGGTCGACGTGGTCTTCGGCACCCACAACATCGGCAAGCTGCCCGTCCTCCTGGAGCGCGCCCGCGTCCAGCAGGAGGCGCAGGTCGAGATCGCCGAGTCGCTGGAGGCGTTCCCCTCCACGCTGCCGACCCGCCGCGAGTCGGCGTACGCGGCCTGGGTCTCGATCTCGGTCGGCTGCAACAACACCTGCACCTTCTGCATCGTCCCGGCGCTGCGCGGCAAGGAGGAGGACCGCCGCCCCGGCGACATCCTCGCCGAGATCGAGGCGCTGGTCGCCGAGGGCGTCTCCGAGATCACCCTGCTCGGCCAGAACGTGAACGCGTACGGCTCCGACCTCGGCGACCGCGAGGCGTTCAGCAAGCTGCTCCGCGCCTGCGGCACCATCGAGGGCCTGGAGCGGGTCCGCTTCACCTCCCCGCACCCGCGCGACTTCACCGACGACGTCATCGCCGCCATGGCCGAGACGCCGAACGTGATGCCGCAGCTGCACATGCCGCTCCAGTCCGGCTCGGACCCGATCCTCAAGGCCATGCGCCGCTCCTACCGCCAGGAGCGCTTCCTCGGGATCATCGAGAAGGTGCGCGCCGCGATCCCGCACGCCGCCATCTCCACCGACATCATCGTGGGCTTCCCCGGCGAGACCGAGGAGGACTTCGAGCAGACCATGCACGTGGTCCGCGAGGCGCGCTTCGCCAACGCCTTCACCTTCCAGTACTCCAAGCGCCCCGGGACCCCGGCCGCCGAGATGGACGGCCAGATCCCCAAGGCGGTCGTGCAGGCCCGCTACGAGCGCCTGGTCGCCCTCCAGGAGGAGATCTCCTGGGACGAGAACAAGAAGCAGGTCGGCCGCACCCTCGACGTCATGGTCGCCGAGGGCGAGGGGCGCAAGGACGGCGCCACCCACCGTCTCTCCGGCCGCGCGCCCGACAACCGGCTCGTGCACTTCACCAAGCCCGACGAGGACGTCCGCCCCGGCGACGTGGTGACCGTCGAGATCACCTACGCCGCCCCGCACCACCTCCTCGCCGAGGGCCCGACCACCGCCGTCCGCCGCACCCGCGCGGGCGACGCCTGGGAGAAGCGCACCGCCGCTGCCGCCGCCAAGCCGGCCGGCGTCCTCCTCGGCCTCCCCAAGATCGGCGTCCCGGAGCCCCTCCCGACCGCCGACGTCCCGGCCTGCGGGGCGGCGCACTGACGAGGGCGGACTGACGAGGGCGCACTGACGAGGGCGGACTGACACGGGCAGTAGGCTGCGGATCATGCTTGTCGCCGCAGCCGTGTGTCCCTGCCCGCCGCTCCTCGTGCCCGAGGTCGCGAGCGGCGCCGCTCCCGAGCTGGAGGCCGTGCGGACGCACTGCGCGGACGCCCTCGGGGTG
Organism: Streptomyces sp. NPDC085460; assembly: GCF_044541975.1. NCBI lineage: Bacteria > Bacillati > Actinomycetota > Actinomycetes > Kitasatosporales > Streptomycetaceae > Streptomyces > Streptomyces sp. NPDC085460. Next base: position 84,352 of record NZ_JBITTO010000015.1, on the reverse strand, counting down.
CTCGCCGCCGCCCGGCCCGACCGGCTCCTCGTCGTCGGGCCGACCCCTACGGGCGCCGCCCAGGGCACCTTCCCGGCCGGTTCCACCGGCTCCTTCGCCGGATTCGGCGTGGACCTGACCGTACGGCTCGGCGAGGGCGCCGGTGGCCGCCCGCTGCCGGCCTCGCTCGCCGTCGGCGCCTGGCTCCTCTCCCGTACCGACCGGGCCGACATCCGGGCCGACGAAGGGGCCGACCGGGCCGACAACCGGGCCGAGCGGGCCGACGACGGTAGCGAACGGGCCGACGCGGCCGACCGTGCGGACGTGCCGGTCGAGGGGTTCGGGATCGACGAGCGGGCCACGGCCGAGGAGTGCGCCGAGACCGGCCGGAGGCTCGCCGCCTCGGGCGAACGGGTCGCGCTGCTCGTCCTGGGCGACGGCAGCGCCTGCCGGACGGTGAAGGCCCCCGGCTACCTCGACGAGCGCGCCGCCGGCTTCGACGCCGAGGCCGCGCGGGTCCTGGGCTCCGCCGACGTGCCCGGAGTCCTCGCGCTCGACGCCGGCCTCGCGTACGAACTGAAGGCGGCGGGACGCGCCCCCTGGCAGGTCCTCGCGGGCGCGGCCGAGGGCGCCGGGCTGACCGGGCGGCTGCTGCACGAGGACGCCCCGTACGGCGTCGAGTACCTGGTCGCCGTCTGGTCGTAGCGGACGCCCGAGAACGCCGGACGGGCGGTGGTCGTGGAGGGTGTCCTCCACGACCACCGCCCGTCCGTGCGTGACCTCAGGAGGCCGGCGGCGCGGGAGGCGTCGGAGGCGTCGGAGGCGGGGGAGTGCCGTCGCCGGGAGTACCGGCGCCGGGCGTGCCGTCGGCGCCCGGCTTGCCGTCCTCCCTGTGCCCGATCCGGTCGATGGCATCCTTCGCCTTGCCGGTACCGGACTGGATCTTCTCGCTGTACTTGCCCTTGGTCTTCTCGTCGACCATCTTCGCGGCCTTGTCCAGGCCGTGGTCGATCTTGTCCCCGTGCTGCTGCGCGAGGTCCGAGACCTTGTCCTTGGCCGGGCCCAGCTTGGCCTTCAGTGAATCCAGGAGACCCATGCGGCACCTCTCCGTGTCCGTGTTCTGACCGTTCTGGCCGTTCTGCCTGCTCTGCCTACCTGTGGGCGGCTTCGCCGGTCCCGCTCTCCGTGTGCGAGGCCGGGTCCGCCTCGGGGTCCGTACCCGAGTCCGGGTCCGCCTCCCCACCCGATCCCACCTCAGGACTCGCGTCCGCGGCGGTCTCGGCCGACTGCTGTCGCGGAATCTCCACGACCTCCACGGCCTCCACGCCCTCCTCGGCCTCCACGCCCTCGACGGCCGACTCCGTCTCGGACTCCCCAACGGACTCGGGGGCGGAATCCGAAGCGGTCTCGGGGGCGGAGTCGCGAGCGGCCTCGGGGGCGGTCACTCCCGCGACGGGCACCCGGGTCACCGGACCGTCGTCCGCGTCGGCCTCCACCGCCGCGGCCGGCGCGTCGGCCTCCGCCACCGGGGACTCCGGGGAGACCTCGGCCACGTCCTCCGCCGTTCCCTTCTTCTTCCGGCGAAACATTGCGAAAACGCCCATATTCACTCCATAGCGTACTCGTCAGGGGGTGCCGCGCGGGGGACCGACGGCCGGAACCCGGCCGGAACACCAGGGGAACCCGGCCGGAACCACGCACGGGCAACGAACCCCTCACCCGCTTGTCACGTCGCTCGTTCGGGGACGCCCCGGGGGTTTGCGAGACTGGGACGGTGAGAAGCGCAGCTCCCGCACCGCGGGTCATCGCCGTCGTCGGCCCCACGGCGGCCGGAAAGTCCGATCTGGGTGTGTTCCTGGCTCAGCAGCTCGGCGGCGAGGTCGTCAACGCCGACTCGATGCAGCTCTACCGCGGGATGGACATCGGCACCGCCAAACTGACGCCGGAGGAGCGCGGCGGCGTCCCCCACCACCTCCTCGACATCTGGGACGTCACCGAGGCCGCCAGCGTCGCCGAGTACCAGCGCCTCGCCCGCGCCGAGATCGACCGGCTGCTCGCCGAGGGCCGCACTCCCGTCCTGGTCGGCGGCTCCGGCCTGTACGTACGCGGCGCCGTGGACGCCCTGGAGTTCCCCGGCACCGACCCCGAGGTCCGGGCCCGGCTGGAGGCCGAGCTCGACGAGCGCGGTTCCGGCGTCCTGCACGCCCGGCTCGCCGCCGCCGACCCCGAGGCGGCCCGCGCGATCCTCCCGAGCAACGGCCGCAGGATCGTCCGCGCCCTGGAGGTCATCGAGATCACAGGGAAGCCCTTCACCGCCAACCTGCCCGGTCACGAGTCGGTCTACGACACGGTCCAGATCGGCGTCGACGTGGCCCGCCCCGAACTCGACGAGCGCATCACCACGCGCGTGGACCGCATGTGGGAGGCCGGACTCGTGGACGAGGTCCGCGCCCTGGAGGCGCGCGGCCTGCGCGAGGGGCGTACGGCCTCCCGCGCGCTCGGCTACCAGCAGGTGCTCGCGGCGCTCGCGGGGGAGTGCACCGAGGACGAGGCGCGCGCCGAGACCGTGCGCGCCACCAAGCGCTTCGCCCGCCGCCAGGACTCCTGGTTCCGCCGCGACCCGCGCGTCCACTGGCTCAGCGGCGCCGCCGATCACCGCGGGGAACTCCCGCGGGAGGCGCTGTCGTTGGTCGAACGAGCGGTTACAGCCTGATCACGTGATGGCATCGGGACGCCCTGCCCGTCATTTCAGCGGTCGTGAGCGTGCCATCATCGAGCATCGATCGACCAAGTGGAGTCCGAGTTGGGAGGGCGCGTGGCGATGGAGGCCGGCCCTCGTGACAGAGAACAGCACGAGTCGGTCCCCGGGGATGCCCCGGGGCTGACGCCCGACGGACCCGACGACGCCGTGGGCTCCGCGGTCGAGATCGACGCGGGTGAGGTCGAGGTCGAGCTGCGCCCGCGGCGCCTGCTGAGGATCTGGCAGCTCGCCCCGATCGTGGGACTCGCCGCCGTGGGCTCCCTGATGTTCGCCTTCCCCCTGGCCTTCGGCTCGGGCGACGGCGGAGCGGTCGTCGCGATGCTCGGCCTGCTCATCAGCTTCTGCGCGGCCGGCTGGGGCATGATGGCCGCCCGCAAGGTCGGCTACACCTGGCCGGGGCTGCCGCAGCGCGGCTCCGGCGAGCGGCCGGACTGGCGGGTGCTCGCCCTGTACGTGACCACCATCGCGGCCCTCGTCGCGCTCGCCGTCTGGCGCGTCGCCCGCCTCCGCTGACGTCGCTGGGGCTCCTGGGCCTGCTGGACCCGTTGGACCTGCTGGGGCCCCTGGGCCCGCTCGGCCCGCTGGACCCGCTGGGCCCCTCGGGTTCCGTACGCCCCACCGGCCGGCCCTGTGGACAACTCCGGCGCGGACGTCTCCCCGGACCGCCCTGTGGACAACCGGAACGGGTGTCCGGGCGGCACCGTACAGTTGATCTCGTGACCAGCACGCAGACCACACCGCTCCGCTACCTCAAGGGCCACGGCACCGAGAACGACTTCGTGATCGTCCCCGACGCGGAGAACGAGATCGACCTGCCCCCCGCCCTCGTCGCCCGGCTCTGCGACCGCCGCGCCGGTCTCGGCGGCGACGGCGTGCTGCACGTCGTGCGCAGCGCCGCCCACCCCGAGGCCCGCGCCATGGCCGGCGAGGCCGAATGGTTCATGGACTACCGGAACGCCGACGGCTCCGTGGCCGAGATGTGCGGCAACGGCGTCCGGGTCTTCGCCCGCTACCTGGAGCACGCGGGACACGTCGGCGCCGGCGAGGTCGCCGTCGCCACCCGCGGCGGGGTCAAGCGCGTCCACCTCGACAAGGACGGCTCCGTCACCGTCTCCATGGGCCGCGCCGCCCTCCCCGAGGCGGGCGTCACGGTCGCCGTCGACGGCCGCAGCTGGCCCGCGCGGAACGTGAACATGGGCAACCCCCACGCGGTCGCCTTCGTCGAGGACCTCGCGCACGCGGGCACGCTGCACGACGAGCCGCCGTACGAGCCCGCGTCGGTCTACCCGGACGGGGTCAACATCGAGTTCGTCGTGGACCGGGGCCCCCGCCACGTCGCCATGCGGGTCCACGAGCGCGGCGCCTCCGAGACCCGCTCCTGCGGCACCGGTGCCTGCGCCGTCGCCGTCGCCGCCGCCCGCCGCGACGGCGCGGACCCCGCCGAGACCGGCGCCCCGGTCACGTACACCGTCGACGTCCTCGGCGGCACCCTCGTCATCACCGAGCACCCCGACGGGGAGATCGAGATGACGGGCCCGGCCGTCATCGTCGCCGAGGGCACCCTGGAACCCTCCTGGCTCGCCCAGGGCTGAGCCGCCACGCGGCGGGAGCGGCGCGAAATCGAAACAGTCAACGACTCTCGTGTCGCTCGAATGGGTGATCCGATTCACGCTGGGCGAGAGCGTGACTGCACCGCGTGGTGGGGTCGGTAGCATCAAGCACCGGCCCCCCGGGCTCTCCCCGCCCGTCCACCGCCGGTCGACGTCGCCGGAGGTGCCCCATGAGCGCAGAGGCCACGAACCCCGTGAGCGCGGTTGACGCCGCGGCCACCGACACGGGCGTCCGCAGGCGCGGACGCGCCCGGCTGGATCTGCGGAGGCTCGGCCGGGCCGCCCTGCTCGGCGCCACCGCGGGACCCACCCCGCGCGACCGGCTGCCCGACGCCATCAGCCACGTCGCCGAGGCGCACCGGGCCCACCATCCCGAGGCCGACCTGTCCGTGCTGCGCCGGGCGTACGTGCTCGCCGAGTCCTCGCACCGGGGACAGTTCCGCAAGAGCGGCGAGCCGTACATCACCCATCCGCTCGCCGTCACCCTGATCCTCGCGGAGCTCGGCGCCGAGACCACCACCCTGACCGCCTCCCTCCTCCACGACACCGTCGAGGACACCGAAGTGACGCTCGATCAGGTACGCCGTGAGTTCGGCGACGAGGTCGCGTACCTCGTCGACGGCGTCACCAAGGTGGAGAAGATCGACTACGGCGCCGCCGCCGAGCCCGAGACCTTCCGCAAGATGCTCCTCGCCACCGGCGACGACGTCCGCGTCATGTCGATCAAACTCGCCGACCGGCTCCACAACATGCGCACGCTCGGCGTGATGCGCCCCGAGAAACAGGCCCGGATCGCCAAGGTCACCCGGGACGTCCTCATCCCCCTCGCCGAACGGCTCGGCGTCCAGGCCCTCAAGACCGAACTGGAAGACCTGGTCTTCGCGATCCTCCACCCCGAGGAGTACGAGACCACCCGCGCGCTCATCGCCGACGCCACCGGCTCCGGCTCCCCCGACGCGCTCGCCGACGTCGCCGAACAGGTCGGCGCCGTCCTGCGCGCGGCGGACATCGCCGCCGAAGTCCTCGTCCGCCCACGCCACTTCGTCTCCGTCCACCGCGTCCGCCTCAAGCGTGGCGAGCTGCGCGGCTGCGACTTCGGGCGACTGCTCGTCCTCGTCGCCGAGGACGCCGACTGCTACGCCGTCCTCGGTGAACTCCACACCTGCTTCACGCCGCTGATCTCGGAGTTCAAGGACTTCATCGCGGCCCCCAAGTTCAACCTGTACCAGTCGCTGCACACCGCGATCGCCGCGCCCGACGGAGGCGTCGCTGAAGTCCTCATCCGCACCCACCGCATGCACAAGGTCGCCGAGGCCGGAGTCGTCGCCCTCGGCAGCCCCTACGGCACCGCCGAGCCCTCCGAGAGCGACGGCCCCGCCGAGGACGGCGAGCGCACCGACCCCACCCGGCCCGGCTGGCTCGCCCGCCTCCTCGACTGGCAGGAGTCCGCCCCCGACCCCGACACCTTCTGGAGCTCGCTCCGCGCCGACCTCGCCGAGGACCGCGAGATCACCGTCTTCCGGGCCGACGGCGGGACCCTGGGGCTCCCCGCCGGCGCCACCTGCGTCGACGCCGCCTACGCCCAGCACGGCTACGCCGCCCACGCCTGCCTCGGCGCCCGCGTCAACGGCCGGCTCGCCCCGCTGAGCACGGTGCTCTCCGACGGTGACACCGTGCAGCTCCTCCTCGCCCAGGACAGCGGCTCCGGACCCTCCCCGGCCTGGCTCGACCACGCCCGTACCCCCGCCGCCCGGATCGCCATCACCGGCTGGCTCCAGGCACATCCGGACGCCGCCGCCCAGCCCGCCGCCGCCCCCCGCGCGCCGCTCAGCGTGGCCGCCGACCGCAGCTCCGGCGCGGAGCTCCACGCCGACGTCGACGGCCCGCCCGCCCCGGTGCGCCCGGCCGGCTGCTGCACGCCCGTGCCCCCCGACACGATCACCGGGTTCCGGGTCCGGGGCGGCGCCGTCACCGCCCACCGCACCGGCTGTCCCGCCGTGGCCGTCATGCACCGGCTCGGCCGGGCCGCCGTCCCCGTCCGCTGGGGCGACGCCGCCCACTGCCGGGTCACCCTCGTCGCCGAATCCTTCGGCCGCCCCGGCCTGCTCGCCGACCTCACCGAGGCCATCGCCACGGCCGGCGCGGAGGTCGTCTCCGCCACGGTCGAGCCACCGAGCGAGCAACGGGTCCGCCACACGTACACCCTGCAACTCGCCGACGCCGCCGAACTCCCCCACCTGATGCGCGCCATGCGCGCCGTCCCCGGCGTCTACGACGTAGCCCGAACCCACCGCCTCTGACCCAACCGTCCTCGCTCTCCCCCCACCGGCCCCCTCCACCGCCCGCCCCTGCGCGCCCTCGGCCCGCACCCGCCGCCCGGCCCCGTACGCCCCCGGCCTGTGCCCATACCCGGCCCCGTACGCCCTCCGGCCCGCGTCCGCGCCCGCCGCCCGAGCCCGGCCTCGTACGCCCTCCGACCCGCGCCCGCGCCGCCTCCGCACGCACTCCCGCCCCGCGCGCCCCCCTCCGGGTGACACCTTCGGGTGGTGGGCGCGCGCGTCGGGCGGGGGAGGGGGGTGGGGTGCTGGTAGCCCTGGGGGCCATGGCGCACACTTCCCCGCCCCTCCCGCCGGCCCCCACCGCCGCCGGCGGCACCGCGCGCCGGCCGGTCCGCCGGCCCTGGCTCCGGTCCGCCGTCCTCGTCGCCGCCTCCGCCGGCCTGATCGCCGCCGCGCTGCCGGCCCCGGCACCGCTCGGCATCGGCGACCCGCTCTTCCCGCACCTCGGCAACCCCGGCTACGACGTCCTCGCGTACGACATCGCCCTCACCTACTCCGGCGTGAACACCGAACCGCTCGCCGCCGTCACCCGCGTCGACGCCCTCGCCACCACCGACCTCGACCGGCTCCACCTCGACTTCACCCACGGCACGGTCTCCGCCGTCACCGTCGACGGCCTCCCCGCCGCCCACGAGACCAGCGGCGAGGACCTGGTCGTCACCCCGGCCGCCCCCATCGACGCCGGCGAAACCGTCACCGTCACCGTCCGCCACACCAGCGACCCGCGCGGCCCCGCCGCAAGCGGCGGCTGGGTCCGCACCTCCGACGGACTCGCCATGGCCAACCAGGCCGACGCCGCCCACCGGGTCTTCCCCTCCAACGACCACCCCTCCGACAAGGCCGCCTTCACCTTCCGGATCACCGCCCCGCGCGAGCTCACCGCCGTCGCCAACGGCCTCCCCGCAGGCCGCGCCGACCACGGCGCCACCACCACCTGGACCTACCGCACCCGCCACCCCATGGCCACCGAGCTCGCCCAGGTCTCCATCGGCCGCTCCACCGTCCTGCACCGCACCGGCCCCCGCTCCCTCCCGATCCGGGACGTCGTCCGCACCGAGGACCGCGAGACCCTGGAGCCCTGGCTGCGCCGGACCCCCGGCCACCTGGAGTGGATGGAGGGCAAGGTCGGCCCGTACCCCTTCGAGACGTACGGCGTGCTGGTCGCCGACGCCACCACCGGCTTCGAGCTGGAGACCCAGACCCTCTCCCTCTTCGAACGCCGCCTCTTCACCGACCCCCGCTTCCCCGAGTGGTACGTGGACGCGGTCATGGTCCACGAACTCGCCCACCAGTGGTTCGGCGACAGCGTCTCCCCGCACCGGTGGTCCGACCTCTGGCTCAACGAGGGCCACGCCAGCTGGTACGAGGCGCTGTACGCCGACGAGAAGCACGGCCGTTCCCTGGAGCAGCGGATGAAGGCCGCGTACGCCGCCTCCGACGGCTGGCGCGCGAACGGCGGGCCGCCCGCCGAGCCGCGCCCGCCCACGCCCGGCACCAAGCTCAGCCTCTTCCGGCCCGTCGTCTACGACGGCAGCGCACTCGTCCTCTACGCCCTCCGGCACGAGATCGGCACCGACGCCTTCGACCGGCTGCAACGCCGCTGGGTCGCCGGACACCGCGACGGCACCGCCTCCACCGCCGACTTCACGGCCCTGGCCGAACAGGTCTCCGGACGCGAGCTCGACGCCTTCTTCACCGGCTGGCTGTACGGCGAGAAGACCCCGCCCATGCCCGGCCACCCGGACTGGCGCAGCGCCCCGCCCGCCGCCCCGGACCGCTGAGGAAAGCCGGGGAAACCCGGGTGACGGGCGCGGGGCGGCCGTGTCACCATTTTCGGGTCGGCGACGCGGCCGCGCCCCGAGGGAATCTTCCCGGGCCGCCGCACGTTGTACCGATGCCACCGTTCCGACCGACGTAAGGATCCAATGACCTCCTCTTCTTCCCCTTCCCAGGACGAGCAGAGCTTCGCGGACGAGCAGAGCTTCACGCAGTCGCGCCGCACCGAGAGCCTTCGGGCCGATGCCCTGATGGAAGAGGACGTCGCCTGGAGCCACGAGATCGACGGAGAGCGGGACGGCGACCAGTTCGACCGCTCCGAGCGCGCCGCGCTGCGCCGTGTCGTCGGCCTCTCCACCGAGCTCGAGGACGTCACCGAGGTCGAGTACCGACAGCTGCGCCTGGAGCGCGTCGTGCTCGTCGGCGTCTGGACCTCGGGGACCGTCGGGGACGCCGAGAACTCCCTCGCGGAGCTCGCCGCCCTCGCCGAGACGGCGGGCGCCCTCGTCCTCGACGGCGTCATCCAGCGCCGCGACAAGCCCGACCCGGCCACCTTCATCGGTTCCGGCAAGGCCCAGGAGCTCCGGGACATCGTCGTCGAGACCGGCGCCGACACCGTCGTCTGCGACGGCGAGCTCAGCCCTGGCCAGCTCATCGCCCTCGAAGACGTCGTCAAGGTCAAGGTGGTCGACCGGACCGCCCTGATCCTCGACATCTTCGCCCAGCACGCCAAGTCCCGAGAGGGCAAGGCGCAGGTCGCCCTCGCGCAGATGCAGTACATGCTGCCGCGCCTGCGCGGCTGGGGTCAGTCGCTCTCCCGGCAGATGGGTGGCGGCGGCGGTGGCGGCATGGCCACCCGTGGTCCCGGTGAGACCAAGATCGAGACCGACCGGCGCCGTATCCGCGAGAAGATGGCGAAGATGCGCCGGGAGATCGCGGAGATGAAGACCGGCCGCGACATCAAGCGGCAGGAGCGCCGCCGCAACAAGGTGCCGTCGGTCGCCATCGCCGGCTACACCAACGCCGGCAAGTCCTCCCTGCTCAACCGCCTCACGGGCGCCGGCGTCCTGGTGGAGAACGCGCTGTTCGCCACCCTCGACCCGACCGTCCGCCGGGCCGAGACGCCGTCCGGCCGGGTGTACACCCTGGCCGACACCGTCGGCTTCGTCCGGCACCTGCCGCACCACCTGGTCGAGGCGTTCCGCTCCACCATGGAGGAGGTCGCCGACGCCGACCTCATCCTGCACGTGGTGGACGGCTCGCACCCCGCCCCGGAGGAGCAGCTGGCCGCCGTGCGCGAGGTCTTCCGCGACGTCGGCGCGGTGAACGTGCCGGAGATCGTGATCGTCAACAAGGCCGACGCGGCCGACCCGCTGGTCCTCCAGCGGCTGCTCCGCGTCGAGAAGCACTCCATGGCCGTCTCCGCCCGCTCGGGCGAGGGCATCGAGGAGCTGCTCGCCCTGATCGACCGCGAGCTGCCGCGCCCCGAGGTGGAGATCGAGGTCCTCCTGCCGTACACGCAGGGCGGTCTCGTCTCCCGTGTCCACGCCGAGGGCGAGATGCTCTCCGAGGAGCACACCAACGAGGGCACCCTGGTCAAGGCCCGGGTGCACGAGGAACTGGCGGCGGCACTCGCGCCGTACGTGCCCGCCGCGCACTGAGCACGGACCGTACGAGGGCGCCGGCCCCCACCCCTTGATCAGGGTGGGGGCCGGCGCCCTCGTCACGTTCTGCGCGCTCCGCGCGAGCGCGTCAGCGGGCGAACTTCTTGCTGACCATGTCGTACGCGGCCTTGGCACCCCGGCCGAGCTGCGGACCGGCCAGCCAGCCGTTGCCCCGCGCCGGGCCGATCGAGGTGTTCGACACCAGCGCCGTCTTCCCGCCCGGCAGCGCCCGGAACCAGCCGCCGCCCGACGAGCCCGCCGTCATCGTGCAGCCGATCCGGTACATCACCGGCGTCGCCGGCGCCACCGTGAGCCGAGAGGCCCCGGTCAGGCACTTGTGCATGATCACACCGTTGTACGGGGCCGCCTGCGGGTAGCCCCAGGCCCCCACGGTCCCGGCCCGGGCCGGCGCCGGGGCCGAGAAGTCGACCGGCAGCGCCGCGCCGACGGTCTCCTCCAGCGACTTGCCGCCGCGCTGCGGCTGCACGTGCAGAACGGCGTAGTCGTACGGCCACGCCTGGTCCGTGCCACCGCGCTGGATCCACTCGCCCGAGGTCACCGCCCAGTCCGCCCAGTACTGGCCGTACGGGTAGACCTCGTGCGACTGCGCGCCGCGCAGCGCGGCCGGCGACTTGCCCAGGTCGTTGAAGGCGGGGACGAAGGTGATGTTGCGGTACCAGCCGCCGCGCTTCCCGGCGTGCACACAGTGCCCGGCCGTCCAGACCAGGTTCGACCTTCCGGGCCGGCGCGGGTCCTTCACGATCGTGCCCGAGCAGACCATCGACCCCTGCGGGGAATCGAAGAAGATCTTGCCGACCGGGGCGGCGTTGCGGTGGTACGGCGTCTTCTCCCGCTGCGCCGTCACCGGACGCGGCACCGGATCGGAGCCGGAGGCCCCGGCCTGCGCGGTGATCGTCGGGTCCGGGCTCTTCGCCGACTGCATGCGCGCCGGGTCCCACAGGTCCTCGATGACCGGGTTGACGAAGTCCTCGGCCTCGCGCAGCCAGCTGGCGGTGTCCCAGTCCTTCCACCCGCCCCGCTTCCACGCGTCGACGTCGACGCCGTGCTTCTTCAGCTTGTCGGCCAGCTCCCCGGCGAGCCCGCCCGCGTCGGCCCCGGTCCCGTCGGCCCCGGTCCCGCCGTCGCCCGCCTCGGCCGGAGCGGAGCTGCTCGCCCCGTCGGCCGGCTTGTCCTGGGCCTGCGTTCCGCCGGGCCCGCAGGCCGTGACGGTCAGCGCGAGCACCGTCGCCACGCCGAGGGCGCCGGGTATGAGTCGTACAGAGCGCATGTGGTGATGTCCCCCTGGAAGGTGTCCTGAGCGAGCGGAGGGAGGCGGGACCGAGCGGTCCCGCCTCCCTCCGCTCACACGCCGTGGTGCACCGGCCTACTGGCCGGCGTACTTCTTGCTGACCTCGTCGAAGATCGCCTTGGCCTCCGGGCCGAGACGCGGTCCCGCCAGCCAGCCGGCCGTCGACGGGCCGATCGAGGTGTTCGACACCAGCGCCGGCTGCCCGTCCTTGCCGGCGGCGACCCAGCCGCCACCCGACGAACCGGCCGTCATCGTGCAGCCGATGCGGTACATGGTGGGCTGCTCCGCCTTCAGCGACAGCCGGCCCGGCTTGTCCGCGCACTGGAACATCTTCTGGCCGTCGAAGGGCGGCGCCGCCGGGTAGCCGGTCGCGGTCATGTCCGCGATCTTCGGCACCGCCGGGGCGTTGAAGTCGACCGGCAGGGCCGTACCGACGGTCTCCTCCAGCGACTTGCCGGACGAGCCCTTCTCCGGGGTCACCTGGATGACCGCGAAGTCGTACGGGGCGCCCGCGCCGCCGGTGGACGCGCCCTGGGCGATCCACTCGTCGGAGGTCTTCACCCAGTCCGCCCACCACACGCCGTACGGCGCGATCTGCTCGCGCGTGGCCTTCTCCAGGGCGGAGGTCTCCATCGCGTCGTCGTTGTAGGAGGGGACGAAGGCGATGTTGCGGTACCAGCCGCCCTGCTTGCCCTTGTGGACGCAGTGACCGGCGGTCCACACGAGGTTGGACTTGCCCGGGTGGGCCGGGTCCTTCACGACCGTCGCCGAGCAGACCATGGAACCGTCGGGCCCGTCGAAGAACACCTTGCCGGACGCGGGCGAGTTGGCGTGGTACTTCGCCGGGACGGCCTTCGCCTTCACCGGGTCGGGCGTCGGGTCGGTGACGCCCTCGTCGCCCGAGATGTCCTCCTCCTCGACCGGGCGCTCGGGACGCTCGGCGTCCCTCATCCGGTCCGGGTCCCAGAGGTCCTCGATGATCGGGTTGACGAAGTCCTTCGCCTCACGGAGCCACTTGTCCTTGTCCCAGTTCCTCCACTCGCCGTCGCGCCACTTGTCGATGTCGATCCCGTGGTCCTTCAGCCGCTGCTTCAGGTCCTCCGGAATCTTGATCTTGTCGACCGGGTTCTCGTTCACCGGCGCGCTGGGCTTGTCTCCCGCGTTCTCCTCGCTCGGGCCGCAGGCCGTCGCGGTGAGCGTCAGCGCCGCGACGGCGGACGCCGCCATCAGCAGCGGACGAATCGATCGCATCTCGTGATCCCCCTGGGACTACGTCAACTGGTGCATGTCTGAGCTTCGGTCGCACTCGTGTCCGGGTGGACACGGGAACGACGGCCCCCACTATGCCGGTGCCGGAGGGGACGGTACGCGCCCCGCCCGCGGTTCCGGAGCCGGTACCGCCGTTGCCATGCCGTGATCCGCGACACGCCAAGGATCTTGCCTCCGGCCCGTGTTCCCCGGCAGTTCCCGTCGTTGGTACGTACGGGGGACACAACGACACCGCCCGGAACGGCCTTTGGGCGCGGTCCGGCGGCCCACCGATGTGCAACGCAACTGTTATCGCGGGAGGACACCGAGCCGTGGCCGTCACCGAATCAGCGCCAGCCACCGCCCCCACCCGCCCCCCGACCCAACCCCCACCCCAGGACCCGACCCCGAAGACACCCCGGCCTCCGACTGCGGAGGCGACCCGTACTCCGACCCTGGGGGCGTCACCGGCCCAGGCCCCGGAGACATCCGCGACCGTGGGGCCGGCCACGCTCGCGGGGGCGGCGCCCGCCCCGGAGACGCCTTCGGCCGTGGGGCCGGCCCCGCTTCGGGAGGCGACCTCACCCGTCGGGGCCGCGGCCCCGCACGCGGAGGCGGCCACCGGAGACCAGAGGGCGGCGGGGGAGGCGAGGAAGCCCGCGGCCTCGACCCGGCGCGGATACGGCACCGTGGCCGGCGGCGGCTACGAGGCCATTCTGCGGCGGCAGGCCCAGCGCGAGTCCAGCGCCCGTACCTACGCCCGCTCACTGCCGATCGTCCCGGTCCGCGCCCGCGGCCTGACCATCGAGGGCGCCGACGGCCGCCGCTACCTCGACTGCCTCTCCGGCGCCGGCACCCTCGCCCTGGGCCACAACCACCCGGTCGTCCTCGAAGCCATCCACCGGGTCCTCGACTCCGGAGCCCCCCTCCACGTCCTCGACCTCGCGACCCCCGTCAAGGACGCGTTCACCTCCGAACTCTTCGCCACCCTCCCCCCGGACCTCGCCGCCGACGCCCGCATCCAGTTCTGCGGCCCCGCCGGGACCGACGCCGTCGAGGCCGCCCTGAAGCTGGTCCGCACCGCCACCGGCCGCAGCGGCCTGTTCGCCTTCACCGGCGCCTACCACGGCATGACCACCGGCGCCCTCGCCGCCTCCGGCGGCGCCGAGGACGTCCGCGTCACCCGCCTCCCGTACCCCCAGTCCTATCGCTGCCCCTACGGCGTCGGCGGGGACCGCGGCGCCGAACTCTCCGCCCGCTGGACCGAGACCCTCCTCGACGACCCCAAGAGCGGCGTCACCACCCCCGCCGGGATGATCGTCGAGGCCGTCCAGGGCGAAGGCGGCGTCCTCCCCGCCCCCGACGCCTGGATGCGCCGCATGCGGGCCATCACCGCCCGGCACTCCATCCCCCTCGTCGTCGACGAGGTCCAGACCGGCGTCGGCCGCACCGGCGCCTTCTGGGCCGTCGAGCACAGCGGAGTCGTCCCCGACGTGATGGTTCTCTCCAAGGCCATCGGCGGCTCCCTCCCCCTCGCCGTCGTCGTGTACCGCTCCGGGCTCGACGCCTGGGAGCCCGGTGCCCACGCCGGCACCTTCCGCGGCAACCAGCTCGCCATGGCCGCCGGCACCGCCACGCTCGCGTACGTCCGCGAGAACCGGCTCGCCGACCGGGCCGTCACCCTCGGCGCCCGGATGCTCGGCCGGCTCCAGGGCCTCCAGGCCGCCCACCCCTGCGTCGGCGACGTACGCGGCCGCGGCCTCATGCTCGGCGTCGAGCTCGTCGACCCCGGAGCCGCCGCACCCGACGACCTCGCCCCGCCCGCCGCCCCGGCGCTCGCCCGCGCCGTCCGGCGCGAATGCCTGGCCCGCGGCCTCATCGTCGAACTCGGCGGCCGGCACTCCGCCGTCGTACGCCTCCTCCCTCCGCTCACCCTCACCGACGAGCAGGCCACCGCGGTCCTGGACCGCTTCGCCGACGCCCTCGCCGCCGCCGAGCGGGCCCACGTCCCGCGGCCGCCGGCCCCCCACCGGCCCGTCCCCGGCCCGTCCCACTGACCCGGACCGCCCCCGGCCCCCTCTCCAAGGAAACCCGCGTGAACGCCACCCCCACCTCCCAGGTGCCCGAGACCGAGACCCACCGCGACGCCGAGGAGCGCACGGTCCCGCGCCAGCACACCGGCCCCGACGCCCTCCGGCCGGCCCACGCCGGAGCCGCTCCCGCCGTGAGCCCGCACCGACCCGACGCCACGGCCGCCGACCCGCTCGACGACCCCGACCCCCAGCGGGCCGCCGACACCGCCGCCATCGAGAACCTCCTCCGCTGCTGGGTCAGGGAGAAGAACCTCCCCGCCCCCGCCACGGCCACCCTCCGCGTCCCCCTCGACGCCAGCGGCACCGCCCTCCTCGTCCCCGTCCGCTATTGGTCGCCCACCGGCTGGCACCGCTTCGGCACCCCCACCCTGGAGGGCCTCCCCTCCAGCGGCCCGGCCGTCGACGCCGTCACCCTCGCCGCCCTCCTCAGCCGCGAGACCGGCCGCGCCGAGGCCACCGAACTCGTCGGCCGCGTCGCCGACTCCGCCCGCCGCACCGCCGACTTCCTCACCGCCCGCCGCCGCGACCCCCGGCCCCACCCCGACGCCGACCTTTTCCTCGCCGCCGAACAGTCCCTCCTCCTCGGCCACCCGCTCCACCCCACCCCCAAGAGCCGCGAAGGACTCTCCGAGGCCGAGGCCCGCCTCTACTCGCCCGAACTCCACGGCTCCTTCCCCCTCCACTGGTTCGCCGTCGACCACTCCCTCCTCGTCTCCGACTCCGCCTGGACCGAACAGGGCCGCCCCGTCACCGCCGAACAGCTCGCCACCGGCCTCGCCGAAGGACTCGCCCATCCCACCGGTACCTCCCCCCTGCCCCTGCACCCCTGGCAGGCCCGCGAACTCCTCCACCGCCCCGACGTCCGCGCCCTCGTCGACCAGGGCCTCCTCCACGACCTGGGCCCGCACGGCAGCCACTGGCACCCCACCTCCTCCGTCCGCACCGTCCACCGCCCCGGCGCCCGTGCCATGCTCAAGCTCTCCCTCGGCCTGCGCATCACCAACTCCCGCCGCGAGAACCTTCGCAAGGAACTCCACCGCGGCGTCGAGGTCCACCGCCTCCTGCGCACCGGCCTCGTCGACGACTGGCAGGCCGCCCACCCCGGCTTCGACATCGTCCGCGACCCCGCCTGGCTGGCCGTCGACGCCCCCGACGGCACCCCCGTGCCCGGACTCGACCTGATGATCCGGCACAACCCCTTCGGCCCCGGCGACGACGCCGTCTGCCTCGCGGCCCTCACCGCCCCCCGCCCCCGGCCCGGCACCACCGGCATGGGATCCCGTCTCGCCGACCTCATCGGCCACCTCTCCGCCCGCACCGGCCGCCCCGCCGCCGCCGTCTCCGCCGAGTGGTTCCTCCGCTACCTCGACCACGTCGTCCGCCCCGTCCTCTGGCTCGACGGCCACGCCGGCATCGCCCTGGAAGCCCACCAGCAGAACACCCTCGTCCTCCTCGACGCCGACGGCTGGCCCACCGGCGGCCGCTACCGCGACAACCAGGGCTACTACTTCCGCGAGTCCCACCGGGCCGAGCTGGAGAGCCGCCTCCCCGGCATCGGCACCCACAGCGACACCTTCGTCTCCGACCAGGTCACCGACGAGCGCTTCGCCTACTACCTCGGCATCAACAACGTGCTCGGCCTGATCGGAGCCTTCGGCGCCCAGCACCTCGCCGACGAGCGGATCCTGCTCGCCGCCTTCCGCTCCTTCCTCACCTCCGCCACCGGCCTCGGCTCCCCCCTCCCGCACCGCCTCCTCGAAGCGGCCACCCTCCGCAGCAAGGCCAACCTCCTCACCCGCCTCCACGGCCTCGACGAACTCGTCGGCCCCGTGGACACCCAGTCCGTCTACGTCACCATCACCAACCCCCTCCGCGCCTGACCCCCCTGGCGGCCCACCACCGGCCCACCACCAGCCGTCTCGGCCCCGTCCGCCGGCGCACCCCCGACCACCCACCGCGGGGACGCCCACGAACCATGGAAGACCCGCCCATGTCCATACATCCGGACCACAGACACGACGTCGGCACCCCAGCAGCCGACCACCCACCGGCCGAACCGACGGGCGACGACACCCTCGACCTCCGCGTCGACGACCTCGTCGCCCTCCTCACCGCAGCCCGGCCCACCACAGTCCCCACCACAGTCCCCGCAACCGGCCCCGGAGCCGACCCCACCACCGGCGCCGGCCCCGGAACCGACCCCACCACCGGCATCGGCCCCGACCCGAAGCCCGGCCCCGCAACCGGCCCGAGCCCGAGCCCGAGCCCGAGCGCGGTCCGTGGCACCGATGCCGCCGTCGAGGGCCGCCTCGACGGCGACCTGCTCGATGCCGTCGCCTCCTGGGCGCCGGTGCCCACCCGCTTCGGCAGCTTCCGCCTGGTCCCCGTCCGTCCGAGCCGCGACCTGCCCCTCCTCACCCGGTGGATGAACGACCCCGCCGTCGACGCCTTCTGGGAACTCGCCGGACCCGAGACCGTCACCGCCGACCACGTCCGCGCCCAGCTCGAAGGCGACGGCCGCAGCGTCCCCTGCCTCGGCGTGCTCGACTCCACCCCGATGAGCTACTTCGAGATCTACCGCGCCGACCTCGACCCGGTCGCCCGCGCCTACCCGGCCCGCCCGCACGACACGGGGATCCATCTCCTCCTCGGAGGCACCAGGGACCGCGGCCGAGGAGTCGGCACCACCCTCCTTCGGGCCGTGGCCGATCTCGTCCTCGACCACCGTCCCCGCTGCACCCGCGTCGTCGCCGAACCCGACATCCGCAACACCCCCTCCGTCTCGGCCTTCCTCAGCGCCGGCTTCCGCTACGCCGCGGAGATCGACCTGCCCGACAAACGAGCCGCGCTCATGATCCGTGACCGGGCCCTCCGTCACGTTCTGTGAACACCCTCTGTCTTTGATACACCGCTCGACCCACACCGGTTCCCACTTCGAGGAGTCTTTGTGACGCCGTCCCCAGCACCCCACGACTCCGCACGACCCGCGGCGGCACCCGCCCCCGAGCTGCTCGCGCCCCCCGAGCTGCTCGCGCCCCCCGAGCTCAACCCCGCCGCCTGGACCCGCGCCTCCGCCCGCACCCTCGCGAAGGCCCTCGGCGAGTTCGCCTACGAGGAGATCATCGAACCCGTCCCTACCGACGGTGACACCCCCGGCCGGTACGCCCTCACCCTCGACGACGGCAGCACCCTCGCGTTCACCGCCCGCCGGGGCGCCTACGGCAGCTGGCGCGTCTCACCCGACACCGTCACCCACGACGACCGGACGCTCACCGACCCCCTCGTCCTGCTCGTCGGCGCCCGCCGCCTCCTCGGCCTCGACGGCGCCACCCTCGGCCACCTCATCCGCGAGCTCTCCACCACCCTCACCGCCGATGCCCGCCTCGACCACACCGCGCTCACCGCCGACCGCCTCGCCGACCTCGCGTACGCC
This sequence comes from Streptomyces sp. NPDC085460, assembly GCF_044541975.1. NCBI lineage: Bacteria > Bacillati > Actinomycetota > Actinomycetes > Kitasatosporales > Streptomycetaceae > Streptomyces > Streptomyces sp. NPDC085460. The sequence continues at coordinate 66,140 of NZ_JBITTO010000015.1, read as the reverse complement.
GACCTCGAAGGCCACCAGACGGGGCACCCGTGGCTCGTCCTCAACAAGGGCCGCATCGGCTTCTCCGCGGGCGACGCGGCCCACTGGGCCCCCGAAGCCCGCCGCGCCACCCGCCTCCCGTGGATCGCGGTCAGCAACCGCCTCGCCGCCTACCGCGGCGTTCCGGGACTCGACACCCCCGACCGCCTCTACGCCCGCGAGCTCGACCCGCCCGTCCGGGAGGCGTTCCGCGCCGAGCTCACCGCCCGCGGCCTCGACCCCGACGCGTACCTGCTGCTCCCCGTCCACCCCTGGCAGTGGGACGAGATCCTGCTCCCGCTCTACGCCCCCGCCATCGCCTCCGGTGCCATCGTCCCGCTCCCCGCCGACGGCGACCTCCGTCTGCCGCAGCAGTCCATCCGTACCTTCCTCAACACCAGCCGCCCCGACCGGCACACCGTCAAACTCCCGCTCTCCGTCCTCAACACCCTCGTCTGGCGCGGCCTCCCCACCGAGCGCACCCTCGCCGCCCCCGCCGTCACCGCCTGGGTCCACGGCCTGCGCGACGCCGACCCCTTCCTCCACGACGACTGCGGCGTGATCCTCCTCGGCGAGGTCGCCTCCGTCACCGTCGAGCACCCCCTGTACGACCGGCTGCCCGAAGTCCCGTACCAGTACAAGGAACTTCTCGGCGCGATCTGGCGCGAGCCGCTCCGTCTGCCGCCGGGGCAACGCGCCCGCACCCTCGCCGCCCTGCTCCACACCGACCCCGACGGCCGCGCCTTCGTCGCCGCCCTCGTCGAGCGCTCCGGCCTGGCCCCCGCCGTCTGGCTGCGGCGCCTCTTCGCCGCGCTGCTGCCTCCCCTGCTCCACTTCCTCTACCGCTACGGCACCGTCTTCTCCCCGCACGGCGAGAACGCGATCGTCGTCTACGACGAGCAGGACGTCCCCGTCCGCCTGGCGATCAAGGACTTCGTCGACGACGTCAACATCAGCGCCCATCCGATCCCCGAGCACGACACGATGCCCGAGGACGTCCGCGCCGTCCTCCTCAGCGAGGAGCCCGGCTTCCTCACCCAGTTCATCCATTCGGGGCTCTTCGTCGGCGTCTTCCGCTACCTCGCCCCGCTGTGCGAGGAACAACTCGACGTACCCGAGGCGGACTTCTGGGCCCTCGTCCGCGCCGAGATCCTCCGCCACCAGGAGCGCTTCCCCGAGCTGAAGGACCGGTTCGAGCTCTTCGACCTGCTCACCCCGCGGATCGAACGGCTCTGCCTCAACCGCAACCGGCTGCACATGGACGGCTACCGGGACCGCTCCGAACGCCCGCACGCCGCCGTCCACGGCACCGTCCCGAACCCCCTCGCGTGATCCGCGGGAGTGCCCCCGCTGTCAGCGGCGCCCCGTAGGCTGGGAACGCTATGACGAAGCCATCCCTCCCCGACCTCCTCCACGCCGCCGTCGCCGCAGTCGGCGGTACGGAGCGGCCCGGCCAGGTCACCATGGCCGAGGCCGTGGCCGAGGCCATCGACGACAATTCCCACCTGCTCGTCCAGGCGGGCACCGGCACAGGAAAGTCGCTCGGCTACCTCGTGCCGGCGCTCGCGCACGGGGAGAGGGTGGTGGTGGCCACGGCCACCCTGGCGCTCCAGCGCCAGCTCGTCGAGCGCGACCTGCCCCGGACGGTCGACGCGCTGCACCCGCAGCTGCGCCGCCGCCCCCAGTTCGCCATGCTCAAGGGCCGGTCGAACTACCTGTGCCTGCACCGACTCCACGAGGGTGTCCCGCAGGACGAGGAGGACGGCCTCTTCGACGCCTTCGAAGCGGCCGCTCCCACCAGCAAGCTCGGCCAGGACCTGCTCCGGCTGCGCGACTGGGCGGACGAGACGGAGACCGGTGACCGGGACGACCTGACTCCCGGCGTCTCCGACCGGGCCTGGGCCCAGATCTCCGTCTCCTCCCGGGAATGTCTCGGCGCGAGCAAGTGCGCGTACGGGGCGGAGTGCTTCGCCGAGTCGGCCCGCGAGCGCGCCAAGCTCGCCGACGTCGTGGTCACCAACCACGCGCTCCTCGCGATCGACGCGATCGAAGGCGCTCCCGTGCTGCCCCAGCACGAGGTACTGATCGTGGACGAGGCCCACGAGCTGGTCTCCCGGGTCACCGGTGTCGCCACAGGAGAGCTCACCCCGGGCCAGGTGAACCGGGCGGTGCGCCGGGCCGCCAAGCTCGTGGACGAGAAGGTCGCCGACCAGCTCCAGACCGCCGCGGAGGGTTTCGAGCGGGTCATGGAGCTGGCGCTCCCGGGCCGCCTGGAGGAGATCCCGGAGGATCTGGCGTACGCGCTGATGGCGCTGCGTGACGCGGCACGCGCCGTGATCACCGCGCTGGGGAACACCCGGGACCGCTCGGTGCAGGACGAGGACGCGGTCCGCAAGCAGGCGATGGCCTCGGTCGAGACCGTGCACGGTGTCGCGGAGCGGATCACCCAGGGCTCCGAGTGGGACGTGGTCTGGTACGAGCGGCACGACCGCTTCGGCGCCTCGCTGCGGGTCGCGCCGCTCTCGGTCTCCGGGCTGCTGCGGGAGAAGCTCTTCAACGACCGCTCCGTCGTCCTCGCCTCGGCCACGCTCAAGCTCGGCGGCGACTTCAACGGGGTGGGCGCCTCACTGGGCCTCGCGCCCGAGGGGATCACCGGGGACGACCTGCCGGTCTGGAAGGGCATCGACGTCGGCTCCCCGTTCGACTACCCCAAGCAGGGCATCATGTACGTCGCCAAGCACCTGGCCAAGCCGGCCAGGGACGGCGACCGCGGCGACATGCTCGACGAACTCACCGAACTGATCCAGGCGGCCGGCGGCCGCACCCTGGGCCTCTTCTCCTCGATGCGGGCGGCACAGCTGGCGGCCGAGGAGCTGCGGACCCGGATCCCCGAGTTCCCGATCCTGCTCCAGGGCGAGGACACCCTGGGCGAGCTCATCAAGAACTTCGCCGCGGACCCGCGGACCTGCCTCTTCGGCACGCTGTCGCTCTGGCAGGGCGTGGACGTGCCGGGCGCCAGTTGTCAGCTGGTGGTCATGGACAAGATCCCCTTCCCGCGCCCCGACGATCCGCTGATGAGCGCCCGCCAGAAGGCGGTCGAGGAAGCCGGGGGAAACGGCTTCATGGCGGTGGCGGCGACGCACGCGGCACTGCTGATGGCCCAGGGCGCGGGCCGGCTGGTCCGGGCGACGGGCGACCGGGGCGTCGTGGCCGTACTGGACCAGCGGCTCGCCACCGCGCGGTACGGCAGCTACCTCAAGGCGTCCATGCCCGACTTCTGGTACACGACCGACCGCAATCAGGTACGCAAGTCGCTGGCCGCGATCGACGCGGTGGCGAAGGCGGACAGCGCCTGAGCTCAGGGGGCGCGGACGTACGTCCGGCCCCGGCGGAAGCCGGGGCCGGACGCGAGCCAGGAGAGTGGGACGTACAGCGGGCCCCGGAACCGGCGCAGGGGGTCCCGGGGCCCGGTCGAAGCCGGCGGGGTGGGGTCACACCCGCCGCAGCACGGCGACCACCTTGCCGAGGATCGTGGCCTCGTCACCGGGGATGGGCTGGTACGCGGCGTTGTGCGGCAGCAGCCAGACGTGGCCGTCCTCGCGCTTGAAGCGCTTCACCGTGGCCTCGCCGTCGAGCATGGCGGCGACGATGTCGCCGTTCTCCGCGACGGGCTGGCGCCGGACGGTGACCCAGTCGCCGTCACAGATGGCGGCTTCGATCATGGAGTCGCCGACGACCTTGAGGACGAAGAGCTCGCCGTCGCCGACCAGCTGCCGGGGAAGCGGGAAGACGTCCTCGACGGACTCCTCGGCCAGGATGGGGCCACCGGCCGCGATCCGGCCGACCAGGGGCACGTACGACGCGGCGGGCTTGCCGGTGGTGTCGGTGGGCTGGGTGCTGGGCTGGTCCGAGCCACGGACCTCGTACGCCCGGGGGCGGTGCGGGTCGCGGCGGAGGAAGCCCTTGCGCTCCAGCGCCATCAGCTGGTGCGCCACCGACGACGTGCTGGAGAGGCCCACCGCCTGACCGATCTCGCGCATCGACGGCGGGTAGCCGCGCCGCTGAACCGAGTCGCGGATGACTTCGATGACCCGGCGCTGGCGGTCGGTGAGGCCGGAGCTGTCGGCCCTGATGCCTGGCGGCCTTCCGGGGAGGGCTCGGGCGGGACGCCCGGGCTCCTCGCCGTTCATGGCTGTGTCGTTCATGGCGTGCACCGGCTCGAGTCGGCCCTGGGAGCGGTCCTGGGCGGTGATGGTGGCGCTGTCTGCGGTGGTGGTCACGTCGTCGGCCCCTCTCGAATGGTCTCCCTGGCTGGCACAACGGTAGTAGCTTTCGAAAGGTTGCGCCAAACACACGTTCGAGTGAAAATCCGCAGATTGCCTTACGCGTGTGCGAGTGGGGGTGTATGGGAGTGGGTCCCCGGAGGCCGGGCCCGCCCTTACGGTAGCCTTCGCCGCTGGGCTTTCCGCCCCCGGCGCGCCCTCCCAGTCTCCCATCCGAGGGACTCCGAGGGGCAGGGACGCGGCCCTGAGGGCCCCGCGACACGCGGGGGTGTCACAACGGGCTCAACCCAAGATCTAGTGGTTGGATGGCATCGGCCACCCAGGGATAGTGGTCCCCGGTCTGCCGGGCCACTGTCCATCGCCTATGCTGGTGGTCGCTTCGAGGGCCTTGACGGGCCGCGCGAGGCTGTTCAGTCGTGCCGTGAGGAAGAGGGTCGTAACCAATGCACTGCCCCTTCTGCAGGCACCCCGACAGCCGGGTCGTGGACAGTCGCACCACCGATGACGGCACGTCGATCCGACGCCGCCGCCAGTGCACGGACTGCGCCCGCCGTTTCACCACGGTGGAGACCTGTTCGCTCATGGTGGTCAAGCGCTCCGGCGTCACCGAGCCCTTCAGCCGCACCAAGGTCATCTCCGGCGTCCGCAAGGCGTGCCAGGGGCGGCCGGTCACCGAGGACGCCCTGGCCAAGCTCGGCCAGCGGGTCGAGGAGGCGGTGCGCGCCACCGGCAGCGCCGAGCTGACCACCCACGACGTGGGCCTGGCCATCCTCGGGCCGCTGCAGGAGCTCGACCTCGTCGCGTACCTGCGCTTCGCCTCCGTCTACAAGGCGTTCGAGGGGCTCGAAGACTTCGAGGCCGCCATCGCGGAACTCCGCGTGCGGCCTCCCGCTGAGAACGGTGGGACCGGCGCCCCCGAGGTGCCCGTTCCCGCCGGCGCCGCCGACTGACGGCGATCCGGGCCCGCGCGGCCCGGCGACCGGCCGCCGTGCGGCCGTGAAGACCTGCCCCGGGTGACCCGTGTGCTGCCCGTGGGTCAAGCAGTACAGAACGTAGTACAGAAGACGGTGCTCTGGGATTATCTGGGCGCCAAAGGGTGTTTTGCCCGTATATGGGAGGCGGCATGACAGAGACGGCGAGCGGCCCGGCACGTGGTTCCCGCACCAAGGGAGCCAAGGCGGCGAGCAAGGGCCTGCGGATCGAGCGCATCCACACCACCCCCGGCGTGCATCCGTACGACGAGGTGAACTGGGAGCGCCGTGACGTCGTCATGACCAACTGGCGCGACGGCTCGATCAACTTCGAGCAGCGCGGCGTCGAGTTCCCCGACTTCTGGTCGGTGAACGCGGTCAACATCGTCACCAGCAAGTACTTCCGCGGGGCCGTCGGCACCCCGCAGCGCGAGACCGGTCTGAAGCAGCTCATCGACCGCATCGTGAAGACCTACACGAAGGCCGGCGAGGACTACGGCTACTTCGCCTCGCCCGCCGACGCGGAGATCTTCGAGCACGAGCTCACGTACGCCCTCCTCCACCAGATCTTCAGCTTCAACTCGCCGGTCTGGTTCAACGTCGGCACGCCGCAGCCCCAGCAGGTCTCCGCCTGCTTCATCCTCTCCGTCGACGACTCCATGGAGTCGATCCTCGACTGGTACAAGGAAGAGGGCATGATCTTCAAGGGCGGCTCCGGTGCCGGCCTGAACCTCTCCCGCATCCGCTCCTCCAAGGAGCTGCTCTCCTCCGGCGGCAACGCCTCCGGCCCGGTCTCCTTCATGCGGGGCGCCGACGCCTCCGCCGGAACGATCAAGTCCGGTGGCGCCACCCGCCGTGCCGCGAAGATGGTCATCCTCGACGTCGACCACCCCGACATCGAGAACTTCATCGAGACCAAGGTCAAGGAGGAGGAGAAGATCCGCGCCCTCCGTGACGCGGGCTTCGACATGGACCTGGGCGGCGACGACATCACGTCCGTCCAGTACCAGAACGCCAACAACTCCGTCCGCGTGAACGACGAGTTCATGAAGGCCGTGGAGTCCGGCGGGAAGTTCGGCCTGCGGGCCCGCATGACCGGCGAGGTCATCGAGGAGGTCGACGCCAAGTCGCTCTTCCGCAAGATGGCCGAGGCCGCGTGGGCCTGCGCCGACCCGGGCATCCAGTACGACGACACGATCAACCGCTGGCACACCTGCCCCGAGTCCGGCCGCATCAACGGCTCGAACCCGTGCAGCGAGTACATGCACCTGGACAACACGTCCTGCAACCTCGCCTCGCTGAACCTCATGAAGTTCCTCAAGGACGACGGCAAGGGCAACCAGTCCTTCGACGTCGAGCGCTTCGCCAAGGTCGTCGAGCTCGTCATCACCGCGATGGACATCTCCATCTGCTTCGCCGACTTCCCGACCCAGAAGATCGGCGAGAACACCCGCGCCTTCCGCCAGCTCGGCATCGGCTACGCCAACCTCGGCGCCCTGCTGATGGCGACCGGCCACGCGTACGACTCCGAGGGCGGCCGTGCCCTCGCCGGCGCCATCACCTCCCTGATGACCGGCACCTCGTACAAGCGCTCCGCCGAGCTCGCCGCGGTCGTCGGCGCCTACGACGGCTACGCCCGCAACGCGGAGCCGCACCAGCGCGTCATGAAGCAGCACGCCGACGCCAACGACAAGGCCGTCCGCATCGACGACCTGGACACCCCGATCTGGGCCGCCGCCACGGAGGCGTGGCAGGACGTCGTCCGCCTCGGCGCCAAGAACGGCTTCCGCAACGCCCAGGCATCGGTCATCGCCCCCACCGGCACCATCGGCCTCGCGATGTCCTGCGACACCACCGGCCTCGAGCCCGACCTCGCCCTGGTCAAGTTCAAGAAGCTCGTCGGCGGCGGCTCGATGCAGATCGTCAACGGCACCGTTCCGCAGGCCCTGCGCCGCCTGGGCTACCAGGAGGAGCAGATCGAGGCGATCGTCGCCCACATCGCCGAGAACGGCAATGTGATCGACGCCCCGGGCCTGAAGACCGAGCACTACGAGGTCTTCGACTGCGCCATGGGCGAGCGTTCCATCTCCGCGATGGGTCACGTCCGCATGATGGCCGCCATCCAGCCGTGGATCTCCGGCGCCCTCTCCAAGACCGTGAACCTGCCGGAGACGGCCACGGTCGAGGACGTCGAGGAGGTCTACTTCGAGGCGTGGAAGATGGGCGTCAAGGCGCTCGCGATCTACCGCGACAACTGCAAGGTCGGCCAGCCGCTCTCCGCCAAGAAGAAGGAGGACGAGAAGGCCGAGGTGACCGCGAAGACCGAGGCGACGATCCGCGAGGCCGTCGAGAAGGTCGTCGAGTACCGCCCGGTCCGCAAGCGCCTGCCCAAGGGCCGTCCGGGGATCACCACCTCCTTCACCGTCGGTGGCGCCGAGGGCTACATGACCGCCAACTCCTACCCGGACGACGGTCTCGGCGAGGTCTTCCTGAAGATGTCGAAGCAGGGCTCGACCCTCGCGGGCATGATGGACGCCTTCTCCATCGCGGTCTCCGTCGGTCTGCAGTACGGCGTCCCGCTGGAGACGTACGTCTCGAAGTTCACGAACATGCGCTTCGAGCCGGCCGGCATGACCGACGACCCGGACGTGCGGATGGCGCAGTCGATCGTCGACTACATCTTCCGCCGCCTGGCGCTGGACTTCCTGCCCTTCGAGACCCGCTCCGCGCTCGGCATCCACTCCGCGGAGGAGCGCCAGCGTCACCTGGAGACCGGCTCCTACGAGCAGTCCGTCGACGATGTCGAGCTGGACGTCGAGGGTCTGGCCCAGTCCGCCCCGCGCGCCCAGGAGCTGAAGGCCGTCGCCGCCCCGGCGGTGAAGGTCGAGGTCCCGGCCCCGCAGCAGGCCCACACCTCCGCCGAGCTCGTGGAGATGCAGCTGGGCATCAGCGCCGACGCCCCGCTCTGCTTCTCCTGCGGCACGAAGATGCAGCGGGCCGGCTCCTGCTACATCTGCGAGGGCTGCGGCTCCACCAGCGGCTGCAGCTGATCGAGGCTGAGACGAAGGGGACCGACCGTGGGTCGGTCCCCTTCGGCGTGCGCCGGGTCCGTCGTGGGTCAGGCGCCGGCTGAGCCCATGAGGGATCCGAAGGTCCCGGGGTCCGTGTCGAAGGTGCGCTGCAGGGGCCGGAGGGTCCAGCCCGAGGCGTCGCGGACGAACTCGACGACGGTCGCCGCCGTGGCTTCGGCAGCGGAGGCGAAGTCGTCCGTCAGGAGTTCCGTGTAGCCCTGGCTGACGCGGACGGATGCCTGGGCGATACGGCCGAAGACCACGCGGCCACCGCCCTGCTGTATCGCCACGCCGACCACCACGCGCGTGTACCGGTCGGCCAGCCGGTCCAGTTCGAGGGTCATCGCCTCGTCGTAGCCGAAGCCCTGTCCGGTACGGCTGTCGCGGTGGAGGGTGATCGTCCCGTCGGGGGAGCGGCTGCCGAAGTGGACCAGCTGGGCGGGGGTGCCGTGCGGGTCGTCGGCGGTGAAGACGGCGGCGATGATGTCCAGGTCGTGCGCCGGTTCGCCGGCCGGTGCCGGATCCCACTTGAGCGCCACCTCGACCTTGCCGACGCCCTTGTTGAGTCCGCTCACGGTGTCTCCCCTTTCCCCGTCTCCCCGCGAGGACCCGTCGCCCCGGGCCTCTGCTTCATGGTGTCACGCGTGTACGACAGTTGGGTCCGGGGAGCTCTCCGAGTGCCGCGCGGGAGCCGGGACGTGCCGGAACTCGACGCCCGACTGGCGTGAAGGGAACGGGTGTCTGACGGAACCTCATGCCTTCTCCCCGGTCGGTGTGACGGTCTGCCGGGGTGCTCTTCGGACCCGTACGATGGCGCGGTGCTGGTCAAGTGGATTCGCTGTGCCGTCGTGGACCGTCGAGGGTTCGAGCGGGGGCAGCGGAAGTGGGCGGGGCTGCTCGGGGAGCCGGGTTTCCGGGGGCAGGGCGGCGGGTGGAGCCGGGCCCGTCCGGAGATCGCGCACGTCTTCTCGTTCTGGGAGAGCCGGGCCTTCTACGACTCGTTCATGGCCCGCTCGCACGACCGGCTGGCCGCCGCGCAGTCCGGCACGTTCAAGGACGCGCAGGTCAAGCTCTTCGATCACCGCTTCGACGTGAAGACCGGTTTCGAGCCGAAGTTCTCCGACGCCGATGTGGCGCGGGTGGCGCACTGTCGTGTGCACGAGGAGCGGGTGGAGCACTTCGCGCTGATGCAGGAGAAGGTGTGGAATCCGGCGATGGCCGGTTCGCCGGGCATGCTGCGCGGGCTGTTCGGCGAGGCGCCGGGCCATGAGTTCCTGGTGCTGTCCCTCTGGAACTCGGCCGCGGAGCACGGCAAGTACCGCGAGGAGCGGGTGGAGCGCCTCGGCCTGCGGGCGCAGACCGAGGCGGACGTGGCCGCCCTCTCGGGTGACGTGGTGCGGCTCGAACCCACCTGGACCGTCTGAGGCTTCAGATCGTGTTGGGGCTCGTCCCGGAGGTGCGGCCGGGTGAGGCCGGTGCTCTTCGGCTGAAGACGCCTGCGGCCACGGCGGCCACGGCCGCTTCGGCCGCCTGGTCGGCCAGTTCCTCGTCGACGGGCTCGCGGGTGACGAAGAGGCGGAGAAAGAGCGGGGCGGAGACCGCGCGGACCACCGCCCCGGCGTCCGTCGACGCGGGTGCCTCGCCCCGGTCGACCGCCCGGGTCACGACCTCCTCGCAGCGGCGGAACCGCTCCGCGTAGAAGGAGCGCAGGGCGTCCGCGGCGCGAGGGGACTGGAACGCGGCGCCGACGAAGGCGGTGGGCGCAGCGGCGCTGGCCGGGTCCCCGAGGCCCTCGACGACCTCCCGGGCCAGGGCGCGCAGGTCGTCGGCGAGGCGGCCGGTGTCGGGCGGGCTCCAGTCGTCCTCGCCGGCGAGGGCGAGGGCGTCGGCCACCATGCCCTCCACACCGCCCCAGCGACGGTACAGCGTCGTCTTGTGCACGCCTGAGTGCTCCGCCACGTACTCCACCGTCAGGGACGGGTAACCCTGCTCCGCCAGGCCGGTCAGGACGGCGTCGCGCACGGCGGCCCAGGTGCGAGCGGTGCGGCCGCCGGGCCGGCGGCTGCCGGGGGCGGGTGCGTCGGGCTCCTCGATCGATTCCATCAATTGCTACTCCCGTTGCGTTAGTGACTCCGAGTGTGCCACACTCTCCATTAACGCAACAACGGTTGTGTTTGCCGTCGCTGTCTGGAGGTGCCATGCCCGCACAGATCTCGCTCCATGAGGTGACCGTCTCCCGGGGGGAGCGGATACTCCTCGACCGCGCCTCCCTCTCCGTCCGTCCCGGCGAGCGGGTCGGGATCGTGGGGGAGAACGGCGCCGGCAAATCCACGCTCCTCCACCTCTTGGCCGGCGCGACCGCACCGGACGAAGGGCGGGTCGTCACCCGGACCGAGGACGGCATGCGACTGCTGCGCCAGACCCCCGAGCTGCCGCCCGAGTCGACGGTGGCCGACGCCGTCGACGACGCCCTGGCCGATTTCCGGGACATGGAGGGACGGCTGCGCGCCCTGGAAGCCCGCCTGGACGGGGGATCCGCCGACGACCTCGCCGCCTACGGGGAACTGCTCACCGCGTACGAACTCCGCGGCGGATACGAGGCCGACACCCGCGTCGACAAGGCGATCCATGCCCTGGGGATCGCCCACATCCCCCGCGACCGCCGCCTCGGCACCCTCTCCGGCGGAGAACAGGCCCGACTCGGGATCGCCTGCGCAGTCGCCGCCGCCCCCGAGGTGCTCCTGCTCGACGAACCCACCAACCATCTCGACGCGGCCGCGCTCGACTGGCTGGAGGAGTCCCTCCGCGGCCACCGGGGAACCGTCGTCGCCGTCTCCCACGACCGCGTCTTCCTGGAGGGCGTCACCACCACCCTCGTCGAGGTCGACACCGACCGCCGAGACCTCGTCCGGCACGGCGACGGGTACGCGGGCTTCCGTGCCGCCCGGGACGCGGCGCGCCGACGGCGACAGCAGGAGTTCGAGGACTGGCGGGCCGAGACCGAACGCCTGGAGGTGTACGCGGAAGGCGCGGCCCACGCCGTGGCCGCGGGCCGCGACAGGAAGGACAACAACAAGATGGCCTACGACCGGGCCGGTGGCCGGGTCCAGGCATCGGTCTCCGGCCGGGTCCGCAACGCCCGGGAGAGGCTGCGGCGGCTCAGGGACCAGCCGGTGACCGAGCCGGCCCCGCCACTCGCCTTCGCCGCCCACCCCGAGACCGGCTCCGTCGAGGGCGAAGTGATCGCCCTCGACGGAGTACGGATCGACCACCGCCTCTCCGTCGACACCCTCGCTCTCGCGGCGGGCGAGCGGCTGCTCGTCCACGGGGACAACGGGGCGGGCAAGTCCACGCTCCTCCGTGTCATGGCCGGCGATCTGCGCCCCGACAGGGGCGAGGTGAGGCGGCGGGGACGGACCGGCTTCCTGGCACAGGAGATCACCGTCCGGCGGCCGGCCGAGCCGCTGCTCGCCGCTTTCGGCCACGGCCTCGGACTCGGGCTCGACGAGGACGGACTGACCGAACGGATCCTGTCGTACGGGCTGTTCCGGCCGGCCGACCTCACCGTGCCCGTCGGCGCCCTCTCGGCGGGACAGCTGCGCCGGCTCGCGCTCGCCCGGCTGCTCGCCCGCCCCGCCGACCTGCTGCTCCTCGACGAGCCGGCCAACCATCTCGCCCTCGGTCTGGTCGAGGAGCTGGAACAGGCGCTGGAAGAGTGGCCGGGAGCCGTCGTGGTGGTCTCGCACGACCGCGCGCTGCGGCGCAGGTTCACCGGACGGATACGCCGGATGGACTCCGGCCGCCTCCTCGACTGAGCCGAACGGGGCGGCTCCCTCTAGGGTCGGAGCATGGCACGACCGCGGCGCATCGTTCTCGTACGGCACGGAGAGTCCGAAGGCAATGTCGACGACACCGTCTACGAACGGGAGCCCGACCACGCCCTCCGGCTCACCGGGACCGGCCGGCGCCAGGCGGAGGAGACGGGGGAGCGGCTCAGGGAGCTCTTCGGTGACGAGGCGGTCAGCGTGTACGTCTCGCCCTACCGCCGCACCCACGAGACCCTGCAGGCATTCCGGCTGCCGCTTGGGCAGGTCCGGATCCGCGAGGAGCCCCGGCTGAGGGAGCAGGACTGGGGCAACTGGCAGGACCGCGAGGACGTCCGCCTCCAGAAGGTCTACCGGGACGCGTACGGGCACTTCTTCTACCGCTTCGCGCAGGGGGAGTCCGGAGCCGACGTGTACGACCGGGTCGGGGCGTTCCTGGAGAGCCTCTACCGCAGCTTCGAAGCCCCCGATCACCCCCCGAACGTCCTGCTGGTCACCCATGGCCTGACGATGCGGCTCTTCTGCATGAGGTGGTTCCACTGGAGCGTGGCCGAATTCGAATCACTGTCGAACCCGGGCAACGCGGAGACCCGGGTCCTGCTGCTCGGGGACGACGGACGCTATCGGCTGGACCGCCCGTTCGAACGCTGGTGTACCCCGGAACCGTACGGTCCCACCGGATAGAGTGGCGCACCGATGACCGCTGACTCCTCATTCGACCGGCGCTTCGACCGCGCCCTCGCCAGCCTGCGCGGACTGGCCGTGGGGGACGCACTGGGTTCCCAGTTCTTCGTCCCCGCGCACTACCCCCTCCTGAAGCGGCGCGAACTGCCGCCCGGATCCTGGCAATGGACCGACGACACGGAGATGGCCTGCTCCGTCCTCGCCGTCCTCGCCCGGCACGACCGCATCGACCAGGACGCCCTGGCGATGTCCTTCGCCGAACACCACGACTTCGACCGGGGCTACGGTCCCGCTGTGAACCGGATGCTCCGGCTGGTCCGGGAGGGCGGCGACTGGCGCGAACTGTCCGCCGCGCTCTTCAACGGCCAGGGCTCCTGGGGCAATGGCGCCGCCATGCGCATCGCCCCGCTCGGCGCCTGGTACGCCGACGACCCCGAGCAGGCCACCCACCAGGCCGAGATCTCCGCCTACCCGACCCACCAGCACCGTGAGGCCGTCGTCGGCGCCATGGCCGTCGCCGCCGCGGCGGCCCTGGCCGCCGCACCGGCGGGCCCGCCCACGCCCGAGGCGCTGCTCGACGGGGTCATCGCCCTGGTCCCGCGCAGCGCGGTCGGCGCGGGGCTGCGCCGGGCGCGCGACATGCTGGACTACGGTGACGCCGGCACCGTCGCCGCGGTGCTCGGCAGCGGCCGGCGGACCACCGCCCACGACACGGTTCCGTTCGCCCTCTGGTCGGCGGCTCGTGGCCTGGGCGACTTCGAGGCGACGTTCTGGACGACGGCCCAGGTCGGCGGCGATGTCGACACGACCTGCGCGATCGCCGGCGGCGTCGTCGCCTCCTCGGCCACGGGCGCGCCCCCGGCCGACTGGCTGGAACGGACCGAGCGCCTGCCCGCCTGGGTGCCGCAGGAGTCGCCCACCGGCTGAAAGCGGCCGACGGTGTCCGGGACGAGCCGCACGGGCTCCGCTTGCGTGTCCGTGTAAGCGCGTCCCGGCCTCGCCCTGCGCGCCGGCCTTCACGAGTGCGACGAGAGGGCCGCCGTCAGCTTCGGTGCCTCGCACCGGGACGGGTGCCGTCGGATCCCTCGAAACGGCTCTCGCGGTGCGTAGGAGTGGTGGGGGATGAGGGGCCTCCGCATGGTGTGCGGCAGCGAAGGAAGCGGGGCCGATCCGGCCGGTGGCAACGATCGGATCATGGGTCCGAGCTTGTCTGTGACACGGGCGAGGGACGAGTGACGGGAATCCGGGTACCGCAGGCGGCACCCGGCGGCGTAACCTGTCAGGCGCCATGCCGTACGAACCCCCTACTCACACCGTCGAGCGGTCGCTCCGAGCCACCACCGGCGCCAGGATCGTCGCCGGGGTCGACGAGGTCGGACGCGGAGCATGGGCCGGGCCCGTCACCGTGTGCGCGGCCGTCACCGGCCTGCGCCGTCCCCCGGAGGGACTGACCGACTCCAAGCTGATCACCCCGAAGCGGCGCACCGTGCTCGCCGCCGAGCTGGAGCGCTGGGTCACCGCCTACGCGCTCGGCGAGGCGTCCCCGCAGGAGATCGATGAGCTCGGGATGACCGCGGCCCTGCGCCTCGCTGCCGTCCGGGCCCTCGACGGTCTCCCGGTCCGCCCGGATGCCGTGATCCTCGACGGCAAGCACGACTACCTGGGCAGCCCCTGGCGGGTGCGCACGGTCATCAAGGGCGACCAGTCCTGTGTCGCCGTCGCCGCGGCCTCCGTGATCGCGAAGGTGCGGCGGGACGCGATGATGGCCGAGCTGGAGACCGGTCCCGACTGCGCCGGCTACGGCTTCGCGGCCAACGCGGGCTACCCTTCGCCCGTTCACAAGGCCGCCCTCGAAGAGCTGGGGCCCACCCCGTACCACCGGCTCTCCTGGTCCTATCTGGACGCCATGCCTCAATGGCGCCACCTCAAGAAGGTCCGCCTCTCCGTGGAGGCGGCCGCTCTGGAGAGCGGGGGCCAACTCGGCTTCGACTTCTGATCTTCCGGCCGCGGGACCTCACCGACGAGCTCCCGCCGGACCGGGGGCACCCCTGTGTGCCCACCCGACGGTGCCGTCCGAAACGGCATTTGATAGACATCCACCCATGCCTCTCCCTCCCGAGGAGCCTCAGATTCACGAGAGTGCCCAGGGTCCTAGCGCCACCGCGGCCGCCGGCCGCCCCGCGCCGACCCCTCGTCCCGTACCCGGTCCGCGTTCGGCGGCCTCCCCGCGACCCGGTCGTCCGGGCCCCGGTCCGGCCCGCCCCGGCCCGCCGGCCCAGCGGCCCGTCCCCGGTCCGCCCGCGCCCAAGAGCCGTCCGGAGAATCGTTCCGGCGACGGCAGCCCGCAGCTTCAGCTCATCCCGGCACCCGCCGACGGCGCCCTCGACGCCGCCGAGGAGGCCCTCGACCTGCTCCTGGACACCGGCCGTGCCCCCGGCGAGGTCCTGGTGCTCACCACCGGCGAACGCCACCCGTGGGCCGAGCACGAGCTCTCCTTCGGCGAAGCCGCCTACTGGGCCCAGCAGGACACCGCCGAGGACGTGTTCTTCGCGGACGCCGCGTCCGTGGACCGGATCGTCGCCCGCCCTGTGGTGATCGTCGCCGTCAACGGCGGAGACGACGACGTGGCCGCCCGCGCCCTCCCGGTCGCGCGGTCGCGTGCGGGTGCCCTGCTCGTGGTCTGCGGTGACCCGCAGCGGGTCACCGAGCTGCTCGGCGCCGGGGTCTGACCGGTCGCGTCTCCGCCGGACCGGCAACGGCCCGGCGGAGCGGCCGGACGCCTCAGCGTGCCGCGGCCCTGCGCAGGGGCTCGGCCGCCCCGCCCGCGGTTCTCGGCGCGAGGTGGCCGGTCTCGCCGGTCGGCTCGCCGAGTGCCAGCGGAGTGGAATCGGAGCTCGGCCGACGGCCGCCCCGGCCCTCGCCGAAGACCTGCCAGCCGGCCTTGGTCAGCGTGATGTAGGCGCCGCACCGCAGGCCGTGCAGCGTGCAGGCGTCACGGAGCCCCCACATCCAGGCTCCGTCGTCCTCCGTCCAGCGCTCGTCGCCGTCGCGGCAGTACACGAGCACCGCGGTCCGGACGGGGGCGCGGCGCCGCAGGTCGTGCGGGACGACGCGCCGCAGGTGCGCGAGGAGCGCGTTCCGGAACTCCCACCCGTCGGCGGGGCCGGGGCGGCGCACGAACGAGGCGCTCGCGGTGAGCCTTTCCTCGTGGTCGAGCACCGCCACGACCGCGGTCGTGGGCAGTGGGCGATGACGGGAGTGCAGACCGCTCACGACCTCACGCGGACTGCGCAGCAAGGGAATTCCGGCCGCGGCCCAGTCGGCGGGCTCCAGCATCCGGGCGAGACGGCTCGCTGAGGCGGAGTTCGAGCCGAGCGAGGCGGTGGGCGGAGCGAATCCGAGGGTCACGGTCCTCCCTTCGGATACGCGCCCGCGAGGCGGGCAAGGTCGGGTGAGGGCGCAGCACGGCACAGTCCTTCCGGACCGCTTCGAGCCGTGTGGGGCGGTTCCCCAATTCTGGCGTGGCCCGAGCGGGGGCGGCAACGAGCAATTGAGGCGGCTGACGGTAATGAACCGTTATGCCACTGATATCCCTGCCCAGTTACCCAGTATTCACTCGCCGTTTCCCAGCCAGACTCAACCCTGGACGGCGAGCACCAACGGAAAGACTCCTTCCGCCCCTGAGCGGCGCAGCAGCCGCGCGGCCACGGACAGGGTCCAGCCCGTGTCGGACAGGTCGTCCACCAGGAGCACCGGACCGCCCGCGGCGGCCACCCGCTCCGCGAGATCCGGCGGAACCTCCAGGGCCCGGTGCAGTCCGATCACCCGCTGGGCGCTGTTGGTCCGGGACAGATGCACGTCCTCCGCCTCGGGCACGTACGCCACCGATCCGAGGAGCGGCATCCGGCCGATCTCGGCGATCTGCGCTCCGAGCGAGCCGACGAGAGCCGGCCGCCGTCGCGAGGCCACGGTGACCACGCCGGCCGGCCGGGCCGGGGCGTCGGAGGCGCCGGACGCCCAACCCCCGGGCCCCTTCGCCCAGTCGGCGAGCACCTGCACCACCGCCTGCACCACATCGTCCGGCACCGGGCCGTCCGGCGCCGAATCGGCCAGCAGGGGACGGAGCCGGTTGCCCCAGCCGATGTCCGACAGCCGCCCGAGGGCACGGCCGGCGAACGCCTGCTCACCGGCCGGGATGCGGCCCTTCAGATCGACACCGGCGGCGGCGAGGCCGGTCGGCCACATCCGGCGCGGCTCCACCTCCACGCCCGGACGGCCCAGCTCGCCCCGGGCCGCGTCCAGGGCCGTCTCCGTCACCTTCGGGTCGAAGTGCGGGCCGGCGCAGTTGTCGCAGCGACCGCAGGGGGCGGCCTCCTCGTCGTCCAGCCGGCGCCGCAGGAACTCCATCCGGCAGCCGGTGGTCGTGGCGTACTCGCGCATCGCCTGCTGTTCCTCCGAGCGCTGGCGGGCCACCCAGGCGTACCGCTCGGTGTCGTACACCCAGGGCTGTCCGGTGCTCTCCCAGCCGCCCTTGACCCGTCGCACGGCCCCGTCGACGTCGAGGACCTTGAGCATCGTCTCCAGGCGGGTCCGGCGGAGCTCGACCAGCGGCTCCAGCGCGGGCAGCGACATCGGCCGGCCCGCCCCGGCGAGCACGTCGAGCGTCCGGCGCACCTGTTCCTCCGGAGGGAACGCGACGGAGGCGAAGTACCGCCAGATCGCCTCGTCCTCCTTGCCCGGGAGCAGCAGCACCTCGGCGTGCTCCACCCCGCGCCCCGCGCGGCCGACCTGCTGGTAGTACGCGAT
The DNA here is from genome assembly GCF_044541975.1 of Streptomyces sp. NPDC085460. NCBI lineage: Bacteria > Bacillati > Actinomycetota > Actinomycetes > Kitasatosporales > Streptomycetaceae > Streptomyces > Streptomyces sp. NPDC085460. The sequence continues at coordinate 48,483 of NZ_JBITTO010000015.1, read as the reverse complement.
GGGGGAGGACGGCGAACCGAGGTGCACGACGAAGCCGAGGTCCGGCTTGTCGAAGCCCATGCCGAGGGCCGAGGTCGCCACCAGCGCCTTCACGCGGTTGGCCAGCAGGTCGTCCTCGGCCTGCTGGCGGTCCGCGTTCTCCGTGCGGCCCGTGTACGAGGCGACCGTGTGACCGCACTGGCGGAGGTAGGCGGTGACCTCCTCGGCGGCGGCGACGGTCAGCGTGTACACAATGCCGGAGCCGGGCAGCTCGTGGAGATGGTCGGCGAGCCACGCCAGACGGTGGGCCGCGTCGGGCAGCGTGACCACGCCGAGGCTGAGGGACTCGCGGTCCAGCGGGCCGCGGAGGACGAGGGCGTCGGTGCCCGCACCCGTGCCGAGCTGCTCGGCGACGTCCGCGGTCACCCGGGCGTTCGCCGTGGCTGTGGTCGCGAGCACCGGGACTCCGGCCGGGAGGTCGGCCAGCATGGTCCGCAGCCGGCGGTAGTCCGGCCGGAAGTCGTGTCCCCAGTCGGAGATGCAGTGCGCCTCGTCGACCACGAGCAGTCCCGTGGCGGCCGCGAGCCGCGGCAGGACCTGGTCGCGGAAGTCCGGATTGTTCAGCCGCTCCGGGGAGACGAGCAGAACGTCGACCTCGCCGGCGGCGACCTCCTCGTGGACGGTCTCCCACTCCTCCGAGTTCGACGAGTTGATCGTGCGCGCCCGGATGCCCGCCCGGGCCGCCGCGTCCACCTGGTTGCGCATGAGCGCGAGCAGCGGCGACACGATCACCGTGGGCCCGCTGCCGCGCTCGCGGAGCAGGGAGGTCGCCACGAAGTACACGGCGGACTTGCCCCAGCCGGTCCGCTGCACCACCAGCGCCCTGCGGTGGTCGGCTACCAGTGCCTCGATGGCGCGCCACTGGTCCTCGCGCAGTCTGGCCGTACCGGTCGGATCTCCGACGAGTCGGGCGAGTACGGCGTCGGCCGTGGCGCGGAGCGCGGCGCGGTCTTCCGGGCGGTCTGCGTGGGTCATGCCTCCCATGCAACCCGATGCCTCGGACATTCGGCGAACGAGACGGCGATCTGTGGACAGTGAATATCAGATCATCACACCGTATGTGCGGAGTTATCCACAGGGGTTGTCGGAAATCGGAGATCACGAGACCGTCCTCGCCATGAACGCGAATCACCACGAGACCAGCGCATCCACCCACAGCCGGCAGATCACCCTGCGCAGCCCGGCGGAGCTCGCCGACGCCCTGCCCTTCGTGCTCGGCTTCCACCCGACCGACTCGGTCGTGCTCGTCGCCCTCCACGGCGCCAACGGACGCTTCGGCGGCCGGATCAGGGTCGGGATTCCCCGCGCACCGGGCGAATGGGACTCCACCGCGGACCACCTCGCCGAATGCCTCGTCGAGACGTCCGCCCGACACAGCTCGCCGCCCGACGGCATCGTCGGCTTCCTCTGCCAGGACCCCCGCCCCGGCGAGACCGCCGGCCAGGTCTACGAGCGGCTGCGGCCCCTCGCCCAGCGGCTCAGGACCGCCTGCGGCGCCCTCGACATCCCCGTCTACGAGGTGCTGTGCATCTCCGACGGCCGGCACTTCTCGTACTGCTGTCCCGACGAGCGCTGCTGCCCGCCCGACGGCACCCCCCTCGCCCTCAGCGGCACCTCGGTCATGGCCGCGGCCGCGGCCTACGCCGGAGTCAGCGTCAGGGGCACGCTCCGGGACCTGGAAGCCGGATTCCGGCCCACCGGAGCGCCCGGCGAGGCCGGGCAGCGCTCCGCCCTCGACGCGGCCGCGGCCGAGATCGTCCCCCGCGTCGTGGACGGCGCGGACGAGCAGGGCCGGGCCCGGTTGCGCGAGACCACCCTGGCCCTCGCGGGCCGGCTCCTGGGCAGGTTCGCCGAGCCGCCGCGCCGGATCGGCACCGACGGCGCCCGCCGGGGCCAGGCCGCGGTCGACGCCGACGACGACGCGCGGGTCGAACCCGCCGAGGCGGCGGCGGTGATCCTGGGCCTCCAGGACCGGCTCACCCGCGACCGCCTCGCCGAATGGATGGAGGGAGCCGAAGGCGTCGCCGCCGTGCGGCTCTGGCGGGTCCTCGCCCGGCGCTGCGTCGCCCCCTACGGGGAGTACGCCGCCGCACCGCTGACCCTCGCGGGCTGGGCCGCCTGGTCCACCGGCGACGAACCGACCGCCCGCGTCGCCCTCAACCTCGCCCTCCAGGCGGATCCCGAGTACGTCTTCGCCCGGCTGCTCCACCAGGCGTGCAACGAGGGCCTGGACCCCGAAGCGCTGCGCTCCTGCCTGCGCCAGGAGCGGGAGAAGCGGGCGGCCTCCGAGCGCACCACCGCCCCGCACACCCGCCGCACGCGGACGCGGACCCGTACCCGGGCGACCCGTCCCGGCGGACCACGACCGGTGTTCCCGAGGACGGGCCCCGCCGCCGCACGGCATGGCCGGGGGGCTCCCGGCACGCGCCCGGCCGGACGGGCCTCCACCCGGCCCGGCGGCTCCGCCCCGCAACGCGGCGGCCGGCGCGGCACGAGGAGCGGGCGATGACGACCGTGACCCCGCACACCACCCGACCGTTCACCTCTGTGGCGGATCCGGGCGAGCCGTGCCGCCGACACCCTGCCGGCCGTCCGGATCGCACAGAGAGCACGCCGCACCCCTCATGGTCCTCAGCCCTGTCCCGGCCCCCGGACACCCGGCGGAACAGCCCACCAGGCAGCCGCTCGGGCCCGGCGGCGCCACCACCGACCCCGGGACCCGTCCCAGGGAGCTCCCCCCGGTCCACGACGCCCTCCTGTGCGTGGCCCTGCCCGCCTTCGCCCTCTCTCCCCGGCACGGCCAACTCACCGGGCACGGACCCGAAGGCGTCTACGCGTCAGGACGCCGTCTCCTCTCCCGCAGCGTCCTGCGGGTCGCCGGGCGCGAGCCCGTCCCCCTCCAGGGCCGGCTCGCCGCCGCCGACCGGGCCGTGTTCGTCGGCGCCGTCCGAGCCCCCGGCGACACCGGACCCGATCCGGGCGTCACCGTCGAGCGCTCACGCGGCGCCGACGGCACCGAGCGGATCACCCTCCGCAGCGCCGCCCCCCGCCCGGTCCGCCTCCTGGTGGAACTCGTGCTGGGCACGGATCTCGCGGAGCTGGGTGCGATCGCGTCCGGCCGGGCCCGCCCCGACCTCAGAGCCAGCGTCCACGGCACCGGCCTCCGCTGGACCGCCCCCGACGGACGGTCCGTCGCCGTCACGGCCGACCCGGCGCCCATGGACGCCCTGGCGGCGGCCGGGGTCCTCCGCTGGGAAGCCGACCTCGCCCCCGCCGCCGCCCTCACCCTGCACCTCCGCGTCCACGCCGGGCGCGCCCCCGGCGCCACCCCTCCCGGCGGGACCGGCCGCCCCGGCGGTCACCTGCTCCCGGACGCCCAGGCGGAGGGCGACGATCCCCGGCCGGGCGCCCTGCTCCGTGCCTCCGTCGAGGACCTGCGGGCCCTCCTCCAGCGCGATCCCGCGCACCCCACCGACATCCATCTCGCGGCCGGCGTCCCGTGGCGCTGCGGCCCCGTCACCGCGGAGGCGCTCTGGGCGGCCCGTATGGCCCTGCCGCTCGGCACCCGGCTCGCCGTCACCACGCTGCGCGCCCTCGGCCGCACCCAGCTCACCACCGGAGCCGAGGCAGGGCGCCTCCCCGGCCCGCTCCGGGACGCCGGTCCGCACCTCCCGCCCCGCTGCACCGGAGTCGAGGCCACCCTCGCCTATCCCGCCGTCCTCGCCGAGGCCCGCCGGTGGGGCCTCCCCCCGGCAGACCTCGACGAGCTCCTTCCGGTGGCGGAGCGGTGCCTCGGCTGGCTGCGCCGCGCCCTCGACCAGGACGGACTCCTGCCGGACCCGGCCCCCGGAGGCCCCTGGCGGGCCGAGACCCAGGCCCACGCCCACCGGGCCGCCCTGCTCGGGGCAGACCTCCTCGACTCCTGCGGCCGGCCCGGCGGCGCGGACCTCCGGGCGGCGGCCCGCACCCTGCGCGAGCGGTTCCGGGGAACCTTCTGGCTCGACGACCTGTCCGGCGGCCGGCCCGCCGCCCGGGCCCCGGGGGGACGCTCCTGGTCCCAGCTCGGCGGCTGGGCCGCTCACCTCCTCGACACCGGGCTCCTCGACGGCGGCGGGCACGCTCCCGGGCTGCTCGACCGGGCGGAGACCGAACAGGTCGCGCGACTGCTCGGCACCCCGGCACTCGACTCCGGCTGGGGGCTGCGCGGCCTCGGCACCAAGGAACCCGGCCACAACCCGTTCGGACACCGGGCCGGCGCCGTCCGCGTCCACGAGACGGCCGTCGCCGTCGCAGGACTGGCGACCGCCGGATACGAGAAGGAGGCGGCGGCGCTGTTGCGGGGCCTCCTGGACGCCGCCGAGCACTTCGACCACCGGCTGCCCGAGATGTACGCGGGCGAGCAGCGCACCGCGGGCGCGCGCCCCGTGCCGCACCCGGCCGCCTGCCGGCCGGCCGCCGTCGCGGCCGCCGGAGCGATCCACGCGCTGGCCGCCCTGGCCGGGATCCGCCCCGACGCCCCCGGCCGGAGCGTCGCCGTCCACCCGATGCCCTCCGCGCCGCTGGGGGCGATCCGGTTCTCGGGACTCGTGGTCGCCGGCGAACCTTTCGCCGTGCGGGTGAGCCGTCTCGGACTCGGTATGGTCGAGGAAGCCGCCGAGGGTCTGCAGCTGGGGGTATGACAGATGCCGGGCACGGAGACGACGAAGCCTTCGCGACCGGGCGAGGAAGCCGGGGGCGGAGAGCACGCGGGGCGTGTTTATCGTCAGGGAGACGACTATGATCGGCCCATGCCTCCCTACGACCCGTCGGCCTTCCCGCCCTTCGCTGTCACCGTCGACCTGGTCGTCCTCACCGTGCGGAGCCACGCGCTGTGCACCCTGGTCGTCCGCAGGGGGGAAGCGCCCTTCCAGGGCCGGTGGGCGCTGCCCGGAGGCTTCGTCCGCGCGGACGAGGACCTCGGTGCCGCCGCAGCGCGCGAACTGGCCGAGGAGACCGGGCTGCGCGCGCACGACCCCTCGGCGCCCCCGCCGGTGCCGGACAACGGCGCGCACCTGGAGCAGCTCGCCACGTACGGCGCTCCTGAGCGCGACCCGCGGATGCGGGTGGTGAGCGTCGCACACCTCGCACTCGCCCCCGACCTGCCCGCGCCCCGCCCGGGCGGCGACGCCAACAGCGCACGCTGGGCGCCCGTGGAGGAGCTGCTCGACAAGGCCAGGGCCGCCGGGAACGACTCCCCGGACGCGCTCGCCTTCGACCACGCCCAGATCCTCTCCGACGGCGTGGAGCGGGCGCGCTCCAAGATCGAGTACTCCTCGCTCGCCACCGCTTTCTGCCCGCCCGAGTTCACCGTCGGCGAGCTGCGCCGGGTCTACGAAGCCGTCTGGGGCGTCTCCCTCGACCCGCGCAACTTCCACCGCAAGGTCACCGGTACGCCCGGCTTCCTCGTACCGACCGGCGGGACGACCACACGTCAGGGAGGCCGCCCCGCCCAGCTGTTCAGGGCCGGCGGCGCCACCCTGCTCAACCCGCCGATGCTGCGCCCCGAGGTCTGAGGGGCGCACCGGTCCGCCGCCCCCGGGGCGGCAACCCTGCGGCAAAAGTCCGAAATCTGGCGTTATCTTGCTGCGATAGCGCCGCCCTGCCGCGGAGCGGTGACACCTACCGCGAGAGAAGCGATGCTCCAGGCCATCGGACTGACCAGTGCCCCCCACCGTGATCGCCCGCCCGCCGTGGACGATCTGACCTTCGAAGCCCCGCCGGGGGCCGTGACCGCCCTCCTCGGCGCCCCGGGTTCCGGCAAGACCGCCGCCCTGCGCCTTCTCCTCGCACTCGACCGGGGGCGCGGACTCGTCTACTTCCGCGGGCGGCCGCTGCGCCGGATCGCGCAGCCCGCGCGCGAGGTCGGCGTGGTCCTCGGTGACGTGCCGGGGCATCCCTCCCGTACCGTGCGGGGGCAGCTGCGGATGCTCGCCGCGGGCGCGGGAGTTCCGGTCGGCCGGGCCGACGAGGTGATCCGCGCCGTCGGGCTCGGCGGCCTCGAAGGGCGGAGGCTCGGCGTCCTGCCGCGTGGGGCCGACCGCCGACTCGCGCTGGCCGCCGCTCTGTTGGGAGCTCCGCACACGCTGCTCCTGGACGACCCGGGAGCGGGGTTGTCCCCGGCGGAGCAGGGCCGGCTGCACCAACTGCTGCGCGCGCACGCCGAGGCCGGCGGCACGGTCCTGTACACCACCAGGGACGCCAGGGACGCGGCCCGCAACGCCGACCATGTCGTCACCGTCGATGCCGGCCGCCTGGTCGCCGCACAGCGCGTCGACGACTTCGCCCGTACCCGGCTGCGGCCGAGGGTCGCCGTCCGCACTCCGCACGCCGCCAGGCTCGCCGCCGCCGTGGCCCAGGAGGCCAGGGCGGCGCGCCGCCCCGTCGAGGTCGTCACGGAGGACGGCACCCTCCTCCTGGTGTACGGCGGGGACTGCGCCCAGGTGGGGGACACCGCCTTCCGGCACGGCGTTCCCGTGCACCGGCTCACGGAGGAGACCGGCGACACCGGCCCCGGGCCCACCCGGGTGGGAGAGGAGGCGCGCTCGCTCCGGCCGCCGGGGGAGACCACGACCCCCGACCGGGCCGCGACGGCGCTGCGGCCGCTCCGCTCGCCGCTGCGGCCGCTCCGCTACGAGCTGCGCCGGATCGCCGGGGTGCCGTCCACCTGGCTGGTGGTGGCGGGCGTCCTGGCGGTCTCCGCCGTGCTGGCCGTCCTGCTCGGCCGGGGCGGGGGCACCCCCCTCCCCGCGGCGCTGGCGGCCTGGCCCGACCTGCTGCCGCTGCCGCCCGCCGCGCTGGGCGCCGGTCTGCTCGGCGCCCTGTCGTTCGGCGAGGAGTACCGCTACCCCGCGCTCGCCGCGGGACGCGGGGCCGTACCGCGCCGGCTCGCGCTGCTGCTCGCCAAGCTCGCCGTCGCCGCCGCCGTCTCGCTGCTCCTCGGCGCGCTGGTGGCGGCGGCGGACCTGGCCGTCCTCCGCCTCGTCTACGGAGCCGAGTTGATCACCGTGCCGGAAAACTGGGCCGGTATGGGGGCGAGTTGGCTGGGGCTCACGGTCGGCTGCGCGTGGGCGGGGGTGCTGGGGGCCGGGGTGTTCCGCGCCGCGGCGGCCGGTATGGCCGCGGTCCTCTTCGTCCCGGTCGCCCTCGTCCCGCTGCTGGGTCAGGTCCTGAGCGGTCCGGCGGTCCGTTCCGTCGCCGGACTTCCGGCGCGACTGGGGGAGTTCGCCGGGCCGCGGTGGGCGCCCTCTCTCGACCGCTGGTTGGCGGTGGCGCTGGAGGTGGTGGGGCAGCCCGCCGGTGTGGCCCTCGCGCTCACGTTGACGGTTCTGCTCTGTGCCTATCTGCTCACCGGCGTTCGCCGACGGGCCCGTTGGTGATCAATTCCGGATCGATCTCTTCCGGTTAGGCCGCAACTCCCTTGAGGAATGCCGGGTATGTCCGAATAATCGTCAATTGTGTAGGGGGTGCCGATCACCCTTTCGTGTGCTTTTCACCAAAGACCTCAAGGGTCACCGAGGCCACGCCGACAAAGGATGCGTGAGTACCCTTGCGCACACGATGATGACCGCCGCCCGCTCCGTCGACTCCGGCCTCGGCGCCCCGGGCGATCTCGACCGCTACCCCTACGCGGAGGCCCCCGTCGCCGACCGCGTGAGCCCGCCCGCCTGGGAGGGTGTGGAGACGGACCTCGGCCGGGTCGGCCGCCGTACCGCCGGCAGCCGCGGCCGCGGCCTGCACGGCCAGCTCGTCCAGCAGCTCGGCCAGATGATCGTCTCCGGCGACCTCGGCGCGGACCGCCCGCTCGTCCCCGAGGAGATCGGCCAGCGCTTCGAGGTCTCGCGCACCGTGGTGCGCGAGTCGCTCCGCGTCCTGGAGGCCAAGGGCCTCGTCAGCGCCCGGCCCAACGTCGGCACCCGGGTCCGCCCGGTCAGCGACTGGAACCTGCTCGACCCCGACATCATCGAGTGGCGCGCCTTCGGCCCGCAGCGCGACGACCAGCGGCGCGAGCTCAACGAGCTGCGCTGGACCATCGAGCCGCTGGCCGCCCGCCTCGCCGCCGGGCACGGCCGCGAGGACGTGCAGCAGCGCCTCGCCGACATGGTCGAGATCATGGGGCACGCGTACGCGCAGGGTGACGGCATCACCTTCTCCCGCGCCGACACCGAGTTCCACTCCCTGCTCATCCAGCTCGCGGGCAACCGCATGCTGGAGCACCTCTCCGGCATCGTCGCCGCCGCCCTCCAGGTCTCCGGCGGCCCCGTCACCGGCTGCGACCGGCCGGGTGAGAGCTGCCTGGCCCACCACGCCCGGATCGTCGACGCCCTCGCCGCGGGGGACGCCCTCGGGGCCGAGACCGCCATGCGCCAACTGCTCACGGTCCACCCCGAGGTGGAGCCCCGCGTGGTCCCCGCCCCCCGCGAGCACTGATCCGCGGGCCGTGGCCGGGAGCGCACGGGCGCGTACGCAGGGGGAGCCGCCGGATCCGAGCGCGGTCCGGGGAGCCCGGCAGGGTTCCCCGGACGAGCCAGGGTGTCGGCGGCGCCGAATGTACGCTTGACTCCATTACGTCCGGTTCGTCGTGGATGCGGTGTGACTCGGGACACGAAGATTGGGCGTAACACTCCTCCGAGCCGTGCGATGACCTAAGAGGTGACAGCCGAGGAAGGAATACAGCAGCCGGTGCAGGCGCTGTGCAGTTCCCCGGTCCAGCCCGCGCCGTCGGCACATTCCCCGTCGACGGTCGTCGGCTCCGGCCCGATCCCGGGCGGGGCCGGAAGCCGTTTCCATCGTTCCGAGAGGTTGTTCGTGTCGGCCAGCACATCCCGTACGCTCCCGCCGGAGATCGCCGAGTCCGAGTCTGTGATGGCGCTCATCGAGCGGGGAAAGGCTGATGGGCAGATCGCCGGCGATGACGTGCGTCGGGCCTTCGAGGCTGACCAGATTCCGCCAACCCAGTGGAAGAATGTTCTGCGCAGCCTCAATCAGATCCTCGAGGAAGAGGGTGTGACGCTGATGGTCAGTGCAGCGGAGTCGCCGAAGCGCGCCCGCAAGAGCGCAGCAGCGAAGAGCCCCGCCAAGCGCACCGCCGCCAAGACCACCGTCACCGCCAGGGCGGCGACGGTGACGAGGACCACCGTCGCGACCGGCTCCGCGGCCCCCGCGGCCGAGAGCGCGGACCCGGCCGACGAGGCCGCGTCGCCCGCGAAGAAGGCGGTCGCGAAGAAGGCCGCCGTCAAGAAGACGGCGGCCAAGAAGACCGTCGCCAAGAAGACGGCGGCCAAGAAGACCGCTTCCAAGAAGTCCGACGACGAACTGATCGAGGGCGAGGAGCTGCTCGAGGACGTCGCGCCGGGCAAGGAGGAGGAGGAGACCGAGGGCGAGACCAAGGGCTTCGTGCTGTCCGACGAGGACGAGGACGACGCTCCCGCCCAGCAGGTCGCCGTCGCCGGTGCCACCGCCGACCCGGTCAAGGACTACCTGAAGCAGATCGGCAAGGTCCCCCTGCTCAACGCCGAGCAGGAGGTCGAGCTCGCCAAGCGCATCGAGGCCGGTCTCTTCGCCGAGGACAAGCTCGCCAACTCGGACAAGATCGCGCCGAAGCTCAAGCGCGAGCTGGAGATCATCGCCGAGGACGGCCGCCGGGCCAAGAACCACCTCCTGGAGGCCAACCTCCGTCTGGTGGTCTCGCTGGCCAAGCGCTACACCGGCCGCGGCATGCTCTTCCTGGACCTGATCCAGGAGGGCAACCTGGGTCTGATCCGCGCGGTCGAGAAGTTCGACTACACCAAGGGCTACAAGTTCTCCACGTACGCCACCTGGTGGATCCGTCAGGCGATCACCCGCGCCATGGCCGACCAGGCCCGCACCATCCGCATCCCGGTGCACATGGTCGAGGTCATCAACAAGCTCGCGCGCGTCCAGCGCCAGATGCTCCAGGACCTGGGCCGCGAGCCCACCCCGGAGGAGCTGGCCAAGGAGCTCGACATGACCCCCGAGAAGGTCATCGAGGTCCAGAAGTACGGCCGTGAGCCGATCTCCCTCCACACCCCCCTGGGTGAGGACGGCGACAGCGAGTTCGGTGACCTCATCGAGGACTCCGAGGCGGTCGTGCCGGCCGACGCGGTCAGCTTCACGCTCCTCCAGGAGCAGCTGCACTCCGTCCTCGACACGCTCTCCGAGCGTGAGGCCGGCGTGGTTTCCATGCGCTTCGGTCTCACCGACGGCCAGCCGAAGACGCTCGACGAGATCGGCAAGGTCTACGGCGTGACCCGTGAGCGGATCCGCCAGATCGAGTCGAAGACGATGTCGAAGCTGCGCCACCCGTCGCGCTCGCAGGTGCTGCGCGACTACCTCGACTGATCCTCGGATCCGTCCGGTCCGTCTGATTCTCACGACGTACACGGCAGTGGACGAAGGGCCCGGTTCCCCGCTCGGGGGCCGGGCCCTTCGTCTGTTCGCGGGTGCACGAGAGCCGTCCTTGGCGGACGCTGGGTGAACGGATATCAGCGGAGAGTCAGGAGGCTCCATGCGTGGTCCCTTCGCCCGAGCGTTGACGGGTGCCCTGGGTCTGATCACGGCGGTGGCCGGACAGGTGGCCGGTGCCGCCCCGGCCGCCGCGGACAGAGTCGTGGTGGGCGGCAGCCCGGCCGCCATCGCCGACGCGCCCTGGGTGGTGGCGCTGTCCAGCCGTGACCGGTTCGGAGGTACGCGCGCCGGTCAGTTCTGCGGCGGCGTCGTCGTGGCGCCTACCAAGGTGCTCACCGCGGCGCACTGCGTGGGCCGTGAGGCGCTCGGCGGCGCCCCCTGGCAGCTTCGGGACTTCTCGGTGATCGCCGGCCGGGCCGCGCTGACCGGGCAGGGCGGGCAGGAGGTGCGGATCGCCGACACCTGGGTGAACCCGGACTACAACCCGGCGACCAACGCGGGCGACCTCGCGGTGCTCACCCTCGCCGAGGCCCTGCCCCAGTCCTATGTGATCAAGGTGGCGCCGCCGGGGGACGTGGCGGAGGCACCGGGGACGGCGGCCCGGGTGTACGGCTGGGGCGACACCACCGGGCACGGCAGCTACGCCCTCTCGCTCCGCTCGGCGCCCGTCCAGGTCCTGCCGGACGCGGCCTGCGAGCGGGCGTACCCGGGCGGCTTCGGGAGCGTCTCGTACCACCGGACGACCATGCTGTGCGCCGGTGACCCGGCGGGCGGCAAGGACGCCTGCCAGGGCGACAGCGGCGGCCCTCTGGTGGCGCGGGGGGTGCTGGTGGGCCTGGTGTCCTGGGGCAGCGGCTGCGGACAGGCCGAGAACCCCGGGGTCTACACGCGGGTGTCCACGGTGCTGCCCGGGCGGCTCTGAGGCGCCGTGGGCCCCTGTGCGGGCCTCAAGGGCGCGTGCGGGGTCCCACGGGTACGAGAACGGGCGGCCATCCCCTGGTCGAGGGGATGGCCGCCCGTCGTCCGGCTGTCAGGGGCCGGTCCTGAGCTCGTCGTGGTTGCGCGGCGTCAGTGCTCGTCGCCCACCGTGCGGGCCGGCACGTCGGTCAGCCGGTCCGTCTCATCCTGTATCTCAACGGCGATCTTCTTGAGTTCCGGCTCGAACTTGCGACCGTGGTGGGCGCAGAAGAGCAAGTCACCTCCGCTGGCCAGGACGACACGCAGGTAAGCCTGGGCGCCGCAGCGGTCGCAGCGGTCAGCGGCCGTCAGGGGGCTCGCGGGGGTCAGAACAGTAGTCACGTCGCCTCTTCTCTAGCTCGACGAGCTGTCGTACCAGGGTCAACATCCAACCAGGCCGAAAACGTTCCCGCTCGTGGCTTTTCCTTGAAACTTTTTCCCAAGGTGGCTGTCTGCTGCCGGTTGGCGGCGAATGAGCCGTATTGCGTCGCTCTACGGGTTTCGCATTGCTGTGGTGTGTGTCGGTCGTCCTCCCGGCGGGGTTGCCGGTTGTTCATGAGGACGTGCCCGGAGCCTAGATGGTTCATGCCTGGAAGGGAACGTGATGTTCGCGTCACCCCTTCGAGGGATCGAACATCCATACGACTCTGGACTAGCATGAGGAAACCGGGAGGGTGGCGTTTCAACGGCCCTACCAGGCATCGGTACCCTCTGAGCGGTGAGCGACGCCGGTACTCACCCCATCGGGCAAGATTTCAAATTCAGCGAGGAGCGAACCGCGTGACCGCCGAAACGTCCGTGCCGTCCAGTGCGCTGCTGACCGCAGACCGTGACGGTTCCAACTACACCGCGCGGCACCTGCTCGTCCTCGAAGGGCTCGAAGCGGTCCGCAAGCGCCCCGGAATGTACATCGGATCCACGGACAGCCGTGGCCTGATGCACTGCCTCTGGGAGATCATCGACAACTCGGTCGACGAGGCCCTGGGCGGCTACTGCGACCACATCGACGTCATCCTGCACGACGACGGCTCCGTCGAGGTGCGCGACAACGGCCGGGGCATCCCGGTCGACGTCGAGCCCAAGACCGGTCTGTCCGGCGTCGAGGTCGTCATGACGAAGCTGCACGCCGGCGGAAAGTTCGGCGGCGGCTCGTACGCGGCCTCCGGCGGTCTGCACGGCGTCGGCGCCTCCGTGGTCAACGCGCTCTCGGCCCGCCTCGACGTCGAGGTCGACCGGAACGGCGCCACGCACGCCATCAGCTTCCGGCGCGGTGTCCCCGGCATCTTCACCGAGCAGGGACCGGACAGCCCCTTCGACCCGTCGAGCGGGCTGATCAAGGGCAAGCGCGTGCCCAAGACCCGCACCGGCACCCGCGTCCGCTACTGGGCCGACCGCCAGATCTTCCTCAAGGACGCCAAGCTCGCCCTGGAGACGCTGCACCAGCGCGCCCGCCAGACCGCCTTCCTCGTGCCCGGCCTCACCATCGTCGTCCGCGACCAGCGGGACCTGGAGGGGATCGGCAAGAGCGAGGAGGTCTTCCGCTTCGACGGCGGCATCAGCGAGTTCTGCGAGTACCTCGCACAGGACAAGGCCGTCTGCGACGTGCTGCGCCTCACCGGCCAGGGCACCTTCAAGGAGACCGTGCCCGTCCTCGACGACCGCGGCCACATGACCCCCACCGAGGTCACCCGTGAGCTCGGCGTGGACGTCGCCCTGCGCTGGGGCACCGGGTACGACGCCACCGTCCGGTCCTTCGTGAACATCATCGCCACCCCCAAGGGCGGCACCCACGTCTCCGGCTTCGAGCAGGCCATCACCAAGACCGTGAACGAGGTGCTGCGCTCGGCCAAGCTGCTGCGCGTCGCCGAGGACGACATCGTCAAGGACGACGCCCTGGAGGGCCTGACCGCGGTCGTCACGGTCCGCCTCGCCGAGCCCCAGTTCGAGGGCCAGACCAAGGAGGTACTGGGCACCTCGGCCGCCCGCCGCATCGTGGCCACCGTGGTCGCCCGCGAGCTCAAGGCGTTCCTCACCTCCACCAAGCGGGACGCCAAGGCCCAGGCCAGGGCCGTCCTGGAGAAGGCCGTCGCCGCGGCCCGTACCCGCATCGCCGCCCGCCAGCACAAGGACGCGCAGCGCCGGAAGACCGCGCTGGAGTCCTCCTCGCTGCCGGCCAAGCTGGCCGACTGCCGCAGCGACGACGTCGAGCGCAGCGAGCTCTTCATCGTCGAGGGAGACTCCGCGCTCGGCACCGCCAAGCTCGCCCGGAACAGCGAGTTCCAGGCGCTGCTGCCGATCCGCGGCAAGATCCTCAACGTCCAGAAGTCGTCCGTCTCGGACATGCTCAAGAACGCCGAGTGCGGCGCGATCATCCAGGTCATAGGAGCGGGCTCCGGCCGGACCTTCGACATCGACGCGGCCCGGTACGGCAAGGTCATCATGATGACCGACGCCGATGTCGACGGCTCGCACATCCGGACGCTGCTGCTGACCCTCTTCCAGCGGTACATGCGCCCGATGGTCGAGGCGGGCCGGGTCTTCGCCGCGGTGCCCCCGCTGCACCGGATCGAGCTGGTCCAGCCCAAGAGGGGCCAGGACAAGTACGTGTACACGTACTCCGACAGCGAGCTGCGGCAGACGCTGCTGGAGTTCCAGCGCAAGGGCGTCCGCTTCAAGGACGCCATCCAGCGCTACAAGGGCCTCGGCGAGATGGACGCCGACCAGCTCGCGGAGACCACGATGGACCCGCGCCACCGCACCCTGCGCCGGATCAACATCGGCGACCTGGACGCGGCCGAGCAGGTCTTCGACCTGCTGATGGGCAACGACGTGGCGCCCCGCAAGGAGTTCATCACCAGCTCGGCCGCGACGCTCGACCGCTCGCGCATCGACGCCTGAGCCCGGCACCGCTCCGTTCCGGACGGCCCGGTCCCCGTATCCCGGGGGCCGGGCCGTCCGGCGTCCCCGGGCATGCCGGCGTCCATACGCCTATCGGCCCGGTCCGGTCAGCCGTCGGACCGGAGAGTCACCTGATGGGGTGAAGACCGGAGGGAGAAGAGTCCGGGATCTGCCCGCTCTGTCCATCCTTGGGCACGCGGCCGAAACGGTTCGCTGACAAGGAGAGTTGACCGGTGGAGCAGCTGGACGAGCAGGAGCGCGCGCGGGCGCCGTACGTCGGGCCGGGCGGAATCCCGTCGGGCCCACCGCCGCAGCGGCACGACGAGGCCGCGAACCCGCTGCCCGGGGCCGCCGCGGTCTACCTGGAGGTCCAGCGCAGCCCCGCCTTCCAGGAGGTACGGCGCCGCTACCGCAGGTTCGTCCTCCCCGCGACCCTCGCCTTCCTCGTCTGGTACCTCGCCTACGTCGTCGCCGCCACCGCCGCCCCCGGCCTCATGGCCCGGCCGGTGGCAGGCTCGGTCAACCTCGCGATGGTCGCCGGCCTCGGCCAGTTCCTCACCACCTTCCTCCTCACCTGGGCCTACGCCCGGCACGCGCGGCTGCGCCGGGACCGGGCCGCGCTCGAACTCCGCTGGGACACCCAGGAGATGACGAGGGGAGCGGACCGGTGACCGGAGACCACCAGACGCTCGCCCTGCTGCTCTTCAGCGCGTTCGTCGCCGTCACCCTGGGCATCACCACCTGGGTGAGCCGCAACCGGCGCGGATCGGCCGAGGAGTTCTACGCCGGCGGCCGGCTCTTCTCGCCCATGGAGAACGGATTCGCCATCGCCGGCGACTACATGTCCGCGGCCTCCTTCCTCGGCATCTCGGGCCTGATCGCGCTGTACGGCTACGACGGCATGCTCTACTCGGTCGGCTTCCTGGTGGCCTGGCTGGTGGTGCTCTTCCTGGTCGCCGAACTCGTCCGCAACTGCGGCCGGTTCACCCTCGCCGACGTCGTGGCCGCGCGGATGGCCGAACGGCCCGTACGGATCGCCGCCGGCACCTCGTCGGTCGCCGTCTCCGTGCTCTACCTGGTCGCCCAGATGGTCGGCGCCGGCAGCCTGGTGGCCCTCCTCCTCGGCGGCACCGGCGAGGCCGCGCGCACCTGGACGGTCGTCGGCGTCGGCGCGCTGATGGTGGTCTACGTGTCGCTCGGCGGGATGCGGGCCACCACGTGGATCCAGATCGTCAAGGCGGTGCTGCTGATGGCGGGCACCATCACGCTCACCGTCCTCGTCCTGCTCCGCTTCCACGGCGACGTGAACGGCCTGCTCGCCACCGCCGCCGAGCGCAGCGGCCACGGCACGTCGTTCCTCGGCCCCGGGCTGCGGTACGGCGGCGACTGGACGGCCCGGCTGGACTTCATCAGCCTCGGACTCGCCCTCGTCCTCGGCACCGCCGGACTGCCCCACATCCTGTCCCGGTTCTACACCGTGCCCACCGCGCGGGCCGCCCGCCGCTCGGTCGTCTGGGCCATCGGCCTCATCGGCGGCTTCTACCTGATGACGATCGTCCTCGGCTTCGGCGCCGCCGCGATCATCGGCTCCGCCGAGGTCCGCGCCTCGAACGCCTCGGGGAACACGGCCATCCCGCTGCTCGCGCTCGACCTCGGCGGGGGAGCGGGCTCCACCGGCGGCACGGTGCTCTTCGCGATCGTCGCGGCCGTCGCGTTCGCGACCATCCTCGCCGTCGTCGCCGGGATCACCCTGGCCTCCTCGGCCTCCGTCGCCCACGACCTCTACGCCTCGCTGCGCCGGCCCGGAGGGAAGCCGTACGGCGAGGTCGCGGTGGCACGGACGGCCGCCGCCGTCATCGGCGCCGCCGCGATCGGGCTCGGACTGCTCGCCCGCGACCTCAACGTGGCCTTCCTCGTCGGTCTCGCCTTCGCGGTCGCCGCCTCGGCCAACCTGCCGGTGCTGCTCTACTCGCTCTTCTGGCGCCGCTTCACCACCCGGGGCGCGGTCTGGTCCGTCTACGGCGGGCTCGTGCCCGCGGTGCTGCTGGTGCTGCTCTCGCCGGTCGTCTCCGGCAGCCCCGACGCGCTCTTCCCCGGCGTCGACTTCCACGTCTTCCCGCTCCAGAACCCCGGGGTGGTCTCCATCCCGCTCGGCTTCCTGGCCGGCTGGCTGGGGACGGTCACCTCGCCCGAACCGCCCGACGAGGCGCGGCACGCGGAGACCGAGGTGCGGTCGCTCACCGGCGCGGGCGCGGCCTGACGCGGAACCGGCGGGGCTCAGGGGGAGGAGACCCAGGTGTAGCGGTGCTCGGGGCGGCCGGTCTCGCCGTACCGGAGCGAGAGCCGTACCCGCCCCGTGCGTTCGAGGAGCTTGAGGTAGCGCTGGGCGGTCTGGCGGCTGACGCCGGTCCGCTCGGCCAGCTCCTGGGTGGAGAGCGGCCCGCCGGCGGCCAGCAGCGCCTGGCGCACCAGCTCGGCCGTCGTCGGCGAGTGGCCCTTGGGCAGGTCGGGGGCGACGGTGCCGGCCGCCAGGGTGCCGAAGATCCGGTCGACCTCGGCCTGTTCCGCCTCGCCGCCGCTCTCCAGGGTGCGGCGCAGGGTCGCGTACGCCTCCAGCTTGGCGCGCAGCCCGGCGAAGTTGAACGGCTTCACCAGGTACTGGAGGGCGCCGTGCCGCATCGCCGCCTGGACGGTCGCCACGTCCCGGGCCGCGGTCACCATGATGACGTCGCACTGGTGGCCCCGGGCGCGCAGCTCGCGGATGGCGGCGAGGCCGTTCTCGTCGGGGAGGTAGTGGTCGAGGAGGACGAGGTCCACCGGCCGCCCGCCGAGGACGGCCAGGGCCTCCGCGGTCGAGTGGGCGGTGGCCGCGACGCGGAAGCCGGGCAGCTTGGTCACGTACGCGGCGTTCACGCGCGCCACGTGGATGTCGTCGTCGACGACGAGCACGTCGATCACCGGGACCGCTCCTCGGCCGTGGTCGGGTCCGCCGGGCCGCGCGGGGCGGGCGCACGGTGCGCGGGCGGCGGGGGTTCGGCCGGGGCGGGCGGGGCCGGTTCCGCCAGGGCGTCCGGGAGGACCACGGTGAACTCCGCGCCGCCGGCCGGGCCCGCCGTCACCCGCGCGGTGCCGCCGCGCCGCTCGGCGAGGCGCCGGACCAGTGCAAGGCCGAGGCCGCGCCGGCCGTGGGAGGGCGGTTCCTTCGTCGTCCACCCCTCGGTGAAGATCAGCTCCCGGCGCTCCTCGGGGACGCCGGGGCCGCTGTCGGAGACCCGCAGGACCAGCGTCCGGCCCTCGGCGCGCAGCGCGACCTCGACCCGGGCGTCCGGGGTGCCCGCGGCGGCGTCCAGGGCGTTGTCGACGAGGTTGCCGACGACGGTGACCAGTTCGCGCGGGTCCACCAGCCGGTCGGGGAGCAGCGAGTCGGGGGCGAACCGCAGCGAGACGCCGCGCTCGGCGGCGACGGTCGCCTTGCCGACCAGGAGGGCGGCGAGCAGCGGGTCGTGGACCTTCTCGGTCACCTGCTCGGCGGTCGCCCGGTGCACCCCGACGACCTCGGTGACGAAGTCGGCCGCCTCCTCGTACAGCTCCAGCTCCAGGAGGCCGAGCAGCGTGTGGAGGCGGTTGGCGTGCTCGTGGTCCTGGGCGCGCAGGGCGTCGATCAGGCCGCGGGTGGAGTCCAGCTCGCGGCCGAGCCGTTCCAGTTCGGTCCGGTCGCGCAGGGTCGCCACGGCGCCCCCGTCGTCCGTGGGCATCCGGTTGGCGATCAGCACCCGGTGTCCCTGGACGGTCACCAGGTCGGCACCGGTGACCCGGCCGGTCAGCACGTCGGCGGTGCGGCCGGGGCCGAGGAGCGCGTCGAGCGGGCGTCCGGCGGCCTCGGGGCCGAGACCGAGCAGGCGCTGCGCCTCGTCGTTGAGGAGCCGTACGGAGCCCTTGCGGTCGAGGGCCACCACGCCCTCCCGGATGCCGTGCAGCATCGCCTCGCGTTCGGCGAGCAGCGCCGAGATGTCGGAGAAGGCCAGGTCGCGGGTCTGCCGTTGGATCCGGCGGGAGATCAGGTACGCCGCGAGCGCGCCGGCCGCGAGCGCGCCGCCCGCGTAGGCCAGGAGGCCGGGGATCGCGGAGAGGAGACGGTCGCGGACGCTGTCGTACTCGATGCCGACGGAGATCGCGCCGACGATCCCGCCGTCGGCGTTCCGCAGCGGCGTCTTGCCGCGCGCCGAGCGGCCGAGGGTGCCGCTGTCGATCTCCATCACCTCGCGGCCCGCCAGGGCCTCGCTCGGGTCGGTGGAGACGGTCCGGCCGATCTGCGCCGGGTCGGGGTGCGACCAGCGCACTCCGCGGGTGTCCATGACGACCACGTACTCGGCGCCGGTCGCCGTCCGGACCCGTTCGGCCTCGCGTTGCACCGGTCCCGTCGCCGAGGGCGGTCCGCCGGCCAGGTCCGCGGCGGTACGCGTGGACGCCATGGTCTCGGCGATGGCCAGCGCCCGCCGCATCGCCTGGTCGTCGAGCTGGCCGCTCAGCGGGGCCAGGAAGAACCCGGTGGCCAGCACGGTCACGCCGGTGGCGACGGCCAGCTGCATCAGCAGCACCTGCGAGAACACCCGCCGCGGCCACCCGAGGCGGCGCCGCCGGCGCCCGTCCGGCCGCGCGGAGGGTATCGATCCGGGGCTGCTCATGCCGAAACGGTACGGGGACGGCGCGGGCGACCGGAAATGCGGCGGGGTGCACGCGCGCGCGTGGGGCGGGGCCCGCGGGACGGGCTGCCTATCCTGGTGGCGGTCCGGGCGGTGTGCCGGACGTACGGTCCGGGCGGTGCACCGGGTGTGGCCGTCCCAGCGAAAGGCTTGCTTTCTTGAGCGCGCAGCAGATCCCCGTCGTCGTCCTCGCCGGGTTCCTCGGGGCGGGGAAGACGACGCTCCTGAACCATCTGCTGCGCAGTGCCCGGGGGACCCGGATCGGAGTCATGGTCAACGACTTCGGGGACATCGGGATCGACGCGATGACCGTCGCCGGACAGGTCGGTTCCACGGTCTCGCTGGGCAACGGGTGCCTGTGCTGCGCGGTGGACGCGAGCGAGCTGGACGAGTACCTGGAGGTGCTGACCCGTCCCGAGCTGCGCCTCGACGTGATCGTGATCGAGGCCAGCGGTCTCGCCGAGCCGCAGGAGCTGGTCCGGATGGTGCTCGCCAGCGAGAACCGGAGGATCGTCTACGGCGGGCTCGTCGAGGTCGTCGACGCCGCCGAGTTCGGCGCCACCCGGCAGCGGCACCCCGAGACCGACCGGCACCTCGCCCTCGCCGACCTGGTCGTCGTCAACAAGGCCGACCGGGTGTCCGGGGCGGAGCTGCGGTCCGTCCGGGAGACCGTCGCCGGGCTCGCGGACCGGGCCGCGGTGGTCGAGGCGGCGCATGGCCGGATCGATCCCGAGCTGCTGTTCGACCGGGTCGCCCCGGAGGGCGAGATCGCCGGCCAGATGTCGATCGAGGACGTCCTCTACGGCGACGAGGACGGGCACGCGCACGTGCACGCCGTCTACGACACCGTCTCCCTGGCCACGGCGGTGCCGCTGCACCCGCGCCGGCTGATGGCCTTCCTCGACTCCCGCCCCGAGGGCCTGTACCGGCTCAAGGGCTTCGTGGACCTCGGCGCCGCCGACCCCGACCACCGGTACGCGGTGCACGCCGTCGGCCGCTTCCTGCGCTTCTACCCGGAGCCCTGGCCGGCGGGGGAGGAGCGGCTCACGCAGCTCGTCCTGATCGGCTCGGGCGTCGACGCGGCGGCCCTGCGCAAGGAACTCGCCGCCTGCGAGGTCGAGGGCCCCGGGGACGCCCCGGACGAGCACAGCATGTGGGGGCTGCTCCGGTACGTGCAGGAGGCCGACGAGCCGCCCGCGGAGTAGGCCGGGACCGCCGGGACGCGGTCGCCCGCCGCTCGTGGTGGTCCGCGCCCGGGGCGTCCGCTCGTCACGGCCCGCCCGCTCCTGACCGCGCCGCGTACGGCGAAGCCCCCCGCTCCGGCTCGGAGCGGGGGGCTTCGCCGCGTACGCGCGCGTGCCGCCGGCTAGCTCGCCGGGCCCGCCACCACGTCCACCTGCTTCGGCAGCGGGGTGCCCGAGCCGTCGCGGCGCGGGTCCGGCTCCGGCAGCTCGACCGGCGTGCCGTTCTTCTGCGCGGCACGGGCCGGCAGGGCGCCCGCCCAGGCCAGGACCAGCGCGTCCTCGCCCTTCAGGAAGCGCTGGCAGCGCACACCGCCGGTGGCCCGGCCCTTGCGCGGGTACTGGTCGAACGGGGTCAGCTTCGCCGAGGTCGCCGCCGAGCCGTCCAGGGTGCCGGTGGAACCGGCCACCGTGAACACGGCCGCCTCCGCCGCCGGGTCCACCGCGGCGAAGGACAGCACCTCCGCGCCGGCCGCCAGCTTGATGCCCGCCATGCCGCCGGCCGGACGGCCCTGCGGCCGCACCTGGGAGGCGGGGTAGCGCAGCAGCTGCGCGTCGGACGTGATGAAGACCAGGTCCTCCTCGCCCGTCCGCAGCTCGGTCGCGCCGACGATCCGGTCACCGTCCTTGAGGGTGATGACCTCCAGCTCGTCCTTGTTGGCCGGATAGTCCGGCACCACGCGCTTGACGACGCCCTGGAGGGTGCCGAGCGCCAGGCCGGGGGAGGACTCGTCCAGGGTGGTCAGGCAGACCACCGTCTCGTCCGCCTCCAGGGACAGGAACTCGCTCAGCGGCGCCCCGCCCGCCAGGTTCGGCGCGGCGGCCGTGTCGGGCAGCTGGGGCAGGTCGATGACGGCGATCCGGAGCAGCCGGCCCGTGGAGGTCACCGCGCCCACGTCGCCGCGCTGGGTGGCGGCCACCGAGGAGACGATCGCGTCGTGCTTGGTCCGCTTGGCGTCCGCCTCGACCGGCGGCAGCTCCGCCGAGACCGTCCGGGCCAGCAGGCCGGTCGTGGAGAGCAGCACCCGGCAGGGGTCGTCGGCGACCTCCAGCGGGACAGCGGAGACGGGCGCGCCCGCCGACTCCAGGAGGACCGTGCGCCGGTCGGTGGCGAACTTCTTCGCGACGGCGGCCAGCTCGGCGGAGACCAGCTTGCGGAGCTCGGAGTCGGAGTCCAGGATCCCGGTCAGCTCGTCGATCTCGCCGGTCAGCCGGTCCCGCTCGGTCTCCAGCTCCAGGCGGTCGAACTTGGTGAGCCGGCGCAGCGGGGTGTCCAGGATGTACTGGGTCTGGACCTCGCTCAGCGAGAAGCGCTCCATCAGGCGCTCCTTGGCCTGCGCGGAGTTCTCGCTCTCCCGGATGAGGCGGATGACCTCGTCGATGTCGAGGAGCGCGACCAGCAGGCCCTCGACCAGGTGCAGCCGGTCGCGCTTCTTGCCGCGGCGGTACTCGGAGCGGCGGCGGACGACCTCGAAGCGGTGGTCGAGGTAGACCTCCAGGAGCTCCTTGAGTCCCAGGGTGAGCGGCTGGCCGTCCACCAGGGCCACGTTGTTGATGCCGAAGGACTCCTCCATCGGCGTCAGCTTGTAGAGCTGCTCCAGGACCGCCTCGGGCACGAAGCCGTTCTTGATCTCGATGACCAGGCGGAGCCCGTGGGCCCGGTCGGTGAGGTCCTTGACGTCGGCGATGCCCTGGAGCTTCTTCGAGCCGACCAGGTCCTTGATCTTGGAGATGACCTTCTCGGGGCCGACCGTGAAGGGCAGTTCGGTGACGACGATGCCCTTGCGGCGGGCCGTCACCGTCTCCACCGAGGTGGTGGCGCGGATCTTGAAGGTGCCGCGGCCCGTCTCGTACGCGTCCCGGATGCCGTTCAGGCCGACGATCCGGCCGCCCGTCGGAAGGTCGGGGCCGGGGACGAAGCGCATCAGCGCGTCCAGGTCCGCGTTCGGGTGGCGGATCAGGTGGCGGGCGGCCGCGACGACCTCGCCGAGGTTGTGCGGGGGCATGTTGGTCGCCATGCCGACCGCGATGCCCGAGGCGCCGTTCACCAGCAGGTTCGGGTAGGCGGCGGGGAGCGCGACCGGCTCCTGCTCCTGGCCGTCGTAGTTGGGCGTGAAGTCGACCGTGTCCTCGTCGATGGACTCGGTCATCAGCAGGGCGGCCGGCGCCATCCGCGACTCGGTGTACCGCATCGCGGCGGGCGGGTCGTCGTTGCCCAGCGAGCCGAAGTTGCCGTGGCCGTCGACCAGCGGCACGCGCATGGAGAAGGGCTGCGCCATGCGCACCATGGCGTCGTAGATGGAGGCGTCGCCGTGCGGGTGCAGCTTGCCCATCACCTCGCCGACCACGCGGGCGCACTTGACGAAGCCGCGGTCGGGGCGCAGGCCCATCTCGTTCATCTGGTAGACGATGCGCCGCTGGACCGGCTTCATGCCGTCGCGGGCGTCGGGCAGCGCGCGCGAGTAGATGACCGAGTAGGCGTACTCGAGGAAGGAGCCCTGCATCTCGTCGACGACGTCGATGTCGAGGATCCTCTCCTCGTACGCGTCGTCCGGCGGCGGTGTCTTCGTGCTGCGGCGGGCCATCGCGGCTGCGGCTCCTTCTCCGACAAAGCTTGATCTGACGCGGACCATTGTGGACCGTGCCACCGACAACGCGGACCGCGACCCGGACGAGGGACATCTCAGGGGTCCGGGAACTTCGCCAGGTGTCCGCGCGCTTGCATACAGTGGCAGCACTTTTCCAGATCGCGATCGAAGGGACGTACATGCCCATGGGTCACACGGCCACGGCCGAGGCCGGCTCCGGCGGCCTGACAGCGACCGAGCACCGGCTGGCGAACGGCCTGCGGGTGGTGCTCTCCGAGGACCACCTGACCCCGGTCGCCGCGGTCTGCCTCTGGTACGACGTCGGCTCGCGCCACGAGGTCGAGGGCCGCACGGGCCTCGCCCACCTCTTCGAGCACCTGATGTTCCAGGGCTCGCAGCAGGTGCACGGCAACGGACACTTCGAGCTCGTGCAGGGCGCGGGCGGCTCGCTCAACGGCACGACCAGCTTCGAGCGCACCAACTACTTCGAGACGATGCCCACCCACCAGCTGGAGCTCGCGCTCTGGCTGGAGGCGGACCGGATGGGCTCGCTGCTCGCCGCCCTCGACGACGAGTCGATGGAGAACCAGCGGGACGTCGTGAAGAACGAGCGCCGCCAGCGGTACGACAACGTGCCGTACGGCACCGCCTTCGAGAAGCTCACCGCGCTCGCGTACCCCGAGGGCCACCCGTACCACCACACCCCCATCGGCTCGATGGCGGACCTGGACGCGGCCACGCTGGAGGACGCGCGGAACTTCTTCCGCACGTACTACGCGCCCAACAACGCGGTCCTGTCGGTGGTCGGCGACATCGACCCGGAGCAGACGCTCGCCTGGGTCGAGAAGTACTTCGGCTCCATCCCCGGGCACGACGGCAAGCCCGCCCCGCGCGACGGCGCCCTGCCGGACGTCATCGGCGAGCAGCTGCGCGAGGTCGTCGTCGAGGAGGTCCCGGCCCGGGCCCTGATGGCCGCCTACCGGCTGCCCGAGGACGGCACGCGCGCGTGCGACGCCGCCGACCTCGCCCTCACCGTGCTGGGCGGCGGCGAGTCCTCCCGCCTGCACAACCGGCTGGTCCGCCGGGACCGCACCGCCGTCGCCGCCGGCTTCGGCCTGCTCCGGCTCGCCGGCGCGCCCTCGCTCGGCTGGCTGGACGTCAAGACCTCCGGCGGCGTGGAGGTGCCCGCCATCGAGGCGGCCGTCGACGAGGAGCTGGCCCGCTTCGCCGCCGAGGGCCCGACCGCGGAGGAGATGGAGCGCGCCCAGGCCCAGCTGGAGCGCGAGTGGCTCGACCGGCTCGGCACGGTCGCCGGCCGCGCGGACGAACTGTGCCGCTTCGCCGTGCTGTTCGGCGATCCGCAGCTCGCCCTGACCGCCGTCGACCGCGTCCTCGGCATCACCGCCGAGGAGGTGCGCGAGGTGGCCGCGGCCCGGCTCCGGCCCGACAACCGGGCGGTCCTGGTCTACGAGCCCCTGGAGAGCGAGGCCACCGAGGCCGCCGACAGCGACGAGGAAGAGGGAGCGGACCAGTGACGGACACCGCAGAGCCCCTGACCAGCATGGATTTCCACCCGCGGCCGCAGGCCGGCGAGGCCAGGCCGTGGGCCTTCCCCGCCCCCGAGCGCGGCGCGCTCGACAACGGCCTCACCGTGCTCCGCTGCCACCGCCCCGGCCAGCAGGTCGTCGCCGTCGAGATCTTCGTCGA
This sequence comes from Streptomyces sp. NPDC085460, assembly GCF_044541975.1. Lineage (NCBI taxonomy): Bacteria > Bacillati > Actinomycetota > Actinomycetes > Kitasatosporales > Streptomycetaceae > Streptomyces > Streptomyces sp. NPDC085460. Next base: position 23,886 of record NZ_JBITTO010000015.1, on the reverse strand, counting down.
CGCCCCGCTGGACGCCGAGCCGGAGGGCCTGGACGGAGTCGCCACCATCATGGCCCGCGCCCTCTCCGAGGGGACGACCGAGCGCGGCGCCGAGGAGTTCGCCGCCGAGCTGGAGCGCTGCGGCGCGACGCTCGACGCGCACGCGGACCACCCGGGCGTCCGGGTCTCCCTGGAGGTGCCGGTCTCCCGGCTCCCGAAGGCCCTCGGGCTCGTCTCGGAGGCGCTGACGTCCCCGGCCTTCGACCCCGACGAGGTCAAGCGCCTGGTGGCCAACCGGCTCGACGAGATTCCGCACGAGGCGGCCAACCCGAGCCGCCGCGCGGCCAAGCAGCTCTACAAGGAGCTGTTCCCGGCCACCGCGCGGATGTCCCGGCCGCGCCAGGGCACCAAGGAGACGGTGGAGGTCATCGACGCCGCCGCCGTCCGCGCCTTCTACGACGCGCACGTGCGGCCCGCCGCCGCCACGGCGGTCGTCGTCGGCGACCTCACCGGCGTCGACCTGGACAAGGTCCTCGCCGAGACCCTCGGCGGCTGGACCGGCAAGCCGGCCGCGCCGCGCCCGATGCCGCCGATCACCGCCGACGACACCGGACGGGTCGTCATCGTCGACCGCCCCGGGGCCGTCCAGACCCAGCTGCTCATCGGCCGGATCGGACCGGACCGGCACGACGCCGTGTGGGCGGCGCAGGTCCTCGGCGTGTACTGCCTCGGCGGCACCCTGACGTCCCGTCTGGACGCGGTGCTGCGCGAGGAGAAGGGCTACACGTACGGCGTGCGTGCCTTCGGGCAGGTGCTCCGCTCCGACGGCGAGGGTCACGGCGCCTCGATGCTGGCCATCAGCGGCTCGGTCGACACGCCCAACACCGGCCCGGCGCTCGACGACCTGTGGAAGGTGCTCCGCACCCTGGCCGAGGGCGGTCTGACCGACGCCGAGCGGGACGTCGCCGTGCAGAACCTGGTGGGCGTGGCACCGCTCAAGTACGAGACGGCCGCCTCGGTCGCGGCGACCCTCTCGGACCAGGTCGAGCAGCACCTCCCGGACGACTACCAGGCCCGGCTGTACGCGCGGCTCGCCGAGACCGGCACGGTCGAGGCCACGGCCGCCGTCGTCAGCGCCTTCCCGGTGGACCGCCTGGTGACGGTCCTGGTGGGCGACGCCGCCGAGATCGAGGAGCCCGTGCGGGCCCTCGGCATCGGCGAGGTGACCGTGGTGAGCTGACGCTCCGTCGGTCCCCGGCGGAGGTCTCCGATGTGATGAAGCGTCGGAGACCTCCGCTTTGTCCGTTATGGCGTCAAGATGATCGTATGCCCTGTGGCATGTCTTACAAAAAGGCGTGTCTGTTTGGCGATCGACATCCGTCCGGCCTAGCGTCGATCCGGCTGTCCGACCGACGCACGCGCCGCACCCGCGGCAGCGGGCAGCCATCGCCGAGTCCCCGTCAGGCGCGAGCCTGGGGAGCCGGGGACCCACCCAAGTCCCTGGGGTGAATCGGACGCCTTCGCCGCGCGGAGGGGTCCGTAGGAGACCTTCCTGCTCCGAACCCGTCAGCTAACCCGGTAGGCGAGAAGGAAGGAAAGGAACCGTCTTGGCGTTCACCCGTGCCACCGGGAAGCATCGTGGTGCGAGCCGACTGGCTCGCCGCAGCGCCGGCATCGCCGGCGTGGCCGCCCTCGCCACCACCGGCGTCGTCGGCACCCTCGCCTCTCCGGCGCTCGCCGCCGACACGGACGACCGTTCCGCCGAGGACACCGGCCTCACCCAGGTGATCGCCGACGAGTCCATCGCCGACCAGCTCAGCGCGCAGGCCGCCGCCCAGGAGCAGGAGGCCGCGGAGGCCGAGGCCCGGGCCAAGGCGCGCGCCGAGGCGAAGCGCAAGGCCGAGGCCCGCGCCCAGGAGATCCGCGAGGCCAAGGAGCGCGCCGCCCGCGAGGCCGAGCGCCGCAGGCTCGCCTCCTTCAACCTCCCGGTCGCCGGCTCCTACGTCTCCACCGGCTACAAGACCGGTGGCTCCCTCTGGTCCTCCGGCAGCCACTCCGGCGTCGACTTCCACGCCGCCTACGGCAGCTCGGTCGTCTCCGTCGGCTCCGGCACCGTCGTCGAGGCCGGCTGGGGCGGCGCGTACGGCAACAACATCGTGATCCGGATGAACGACGGCACCTACACCCAGTACGGCCACCTGTCGTCCATCGGCGTGTACGTCGGCCAGTCCGTCGAACCCGGCCAGCAGATAGGCGTCTCGGGCTCGACCGGCAACTCGACGGGCCCGCACCTGCACTTCGAGGCCCGGGCCACCGCCGAGTACGGCTCCGACCTCAACCCCGTCGCGTACCTCCGCGCCCGCGGTGTCAGCCTCTGACCCGTCGCACCGCGTCGAAACGGCCCCGGCTCCCACGAGCCGGGGCCTTTTTCGTCGCTCCTCGCCCGATACGGCCGCCGCCGTGCACCGGTCGAATTCCGAGGGGGCATCGGAATTTCCGGCGCGCTGCAATAGAGTCGCGTGAGAAGCGCCGCTCGAATTCGGTGCGCGCGGAGCGAAAGCGGAGGTCGGACATGCGGGTTCCCGCGCAATCGGTATGCACGGCGATCCGGGACGACATCGTCTCGGGGGTCTTCGAGCGCGGCAGCCGGCTCACCGAGGACCAGCTCGCCCGCCGCTACGGCGTCTCCCGCGTGCCGGTCCGCGAGGCGCTGCGCACCCTGGAGTCCGAGGGCTTCGTGGTCAGCCGCCGGCACGCGGGCGCGCAGGTCGCCGAGCCCACCGAGCAGGAGGCCGCCGACCTCCTCGACGTACGGGCGCTGCTCGAACCGCTCGGGGCGGCGCGGGCGGCCCAGCGGCGCACCGACGCGCACCTCAAGGTGCTGCGCGGCCTGGTCAGGCTGGGCCAGGAGCGGGCCCGCCGGGGGCAGGGCGAGGATCTGCGGGCGCTCGGCGGCTGGTTCCACGAGACGCTCGCGCAGGCGTCGGGGAGCCCGGCGCTCTCCGCCCTCCTCACCCAGCTGCGCCACAAGATCGCCTGGATGTACGTGGTGGACCAGCCGGACCGGCCGGTGGACGCCTGGGCCGAGCACGGGGCGATCGTCGACGCCATCGCGCGCGGGGACGCCGAGCGGGCCCGCGCGCTGACCGCCCTGCACGCCGAGCACGCGCTCCCGCTGCACCGGCTGAAAAGGCCCGAGCGGGGCCGCGTGAGGGTTTCGCAACATGCCGTCAACACGGCGAGCGTCCGGAATTAACAAAGGCGCCGTATACAAAGAATAGCGATTCCGGGGTGCTGTTCGTGCTGCCCGGAAATCGAATTGCGCGGGCCCGGAATGCGAGTGTTCTTGCTCCCGGAAAAGCCGGACGGCCGTGTCCGCCGGGAATTCCGGGGACACGGCCGTCAGGGAAGAAGGGGATCGACCCGCTGGGGTCAGACCGTCTCGGGAAGCTCCTCGAGGCCCTCGGCGACGAGCTTGGCGAGGCGCTCCAGCGCGGCCTCGGCGCCCTCGGCGTCCGAAGCGAGCACGATCTCCTCGCCGCCCTGCGCGCCCAGGCCGAGCACCGCGAGCATGGAAGCGGCGTTCACCGGGTTGCCGTCGGCCTTGGCGATGGTCACCGGGACACCGGAGGCCGTGGCGGCACGGACGAAGATGGAGGCGGGGCGGGCGTGCAGGCCCTCGGCCCAGCCGACGTTGACGCGGCGCTCAGCCATGGTGTTGCCCTTCAGGTCTTCAGCGGTTGTCTAGACCAGTCTCTCACGGGATGCGGCGTGCTCCTGCCGACCGAGGTCCCGTACCCGTGCGACGTTCGGCCCTCCTACCTTGCACGGGGCGGCAGGGCCGCGCGAGCCGTACACGCCCGGGGAGTGGGCGCGCGAACGGTGCCGGTGTCGGACCCCGGCCGTAGGCTTTGCCCCATGCGGAGCGCGTCGGAGCAGGCGGACGGGACGGGCGGGGCGAGCGGGGCGGCCGGGACGGGGGCGGGGGCTTACCCGGCCCCGGAGCGCCCCCAGGCCCCCGAGGCGCATGCCTACCCCGACCACTGGGAGGCCGACGTCGTGCTCCGCGACGGCGGTACCGCGCGCGTCCGGCCCATCACCGCCGACGACGCCGACCGGCTCGTCAGCTTCTACGAGCAGGTCTCGGACGAGTCGAAGTACTACCGCTTCTTCGCCCCCTACCCCCGGCTCTCCGCCAAGGACGTCCACCGCTTCACCCACCACGACTTCGTCGACCGGGTCGGCCTCGCCGCCACCGTCGGAGGCGAGTTCATCGCCACCGTCCGCTACGACCGGATCGACGGCAGGGGCCTGCCCGCCTCCGCACCCGCCGACGAGGCCGAGGTCGCCTTCCTCGTCCAGGACGCCCACCAGGGCCGCGGCGTCGCCTCCGCCCTCCTCGAACACATCGCGGCCGTCGCCCGCGAGCGCGGCATCCGCCGCTTCGCCGCCGAGGTGCTGCCCGCCAACACCAAGATGATCAAGGTGTTCACGGACGCCGGCTACACCCAGAAGCGCAGCTTCGAGGACGGCTCCGTCCGGCTCCACCTCGACCTGGAGCCCACCGACCGCTCCCTCGCCGTCCAGCGCGCCCGCGAGCAGCGCGCCGAGGCCCGCTCGGTCCAGCGGCTCCTCGCCCCCGGCTCGGTCGCCGTCGTCGGCGCCGGACGCACCCCCGGCGGGGTCGGCCGGACCGTTCTGCGCAACCTGCTGGGGGCCGGCTTCACCGGCCAGGTGTACGCGGTCAACCCGGCGCTCGACGCCCCGGGGGCCGCGCTCGACGGCGTACCCGCCTTCCCCTCCGTCGCCGCCATCGGCGCCCCCGTGGACCTCGCGATCGTCGCCGTCCCCGCCGAGCGGGTCCCCGAGGTCGTCGCCGACTGCGGCGAGCACGGCGTGCGCGGTCTCGTCGTCCTCTCCGCCGGCTACGCCGAGAGCGGCACCGAGGGCCGCGAGCGGCAGCGGGCACTGGTCCGGCAGGCCCGCTCGTACGGCATGCGGATCATCGGGCCCAACGCCTTCGGCATCATCAACACCGCCGACGACGTCCGGCTCAACGCCTCCCTCGCCCCCGAGATGCCGGCCGCCGGCCGCATCGGCCTCTTCACGCAGTCGGGCGCCATCGGCATCGCCCTCCTCGCCGGACTGCACCGGCGCGGCGCCGGCCTCTCCTCCTTCATCTCCGCCGGCAACCGCGCGGACGTCTCCGGCAACGACTTCCTCCAGCACTGGTACGACGACCCGGCGACCGACGTCGTCCTCCTCTACCTGGAGTCGATCGGCAACCCGCGCAAGTTCACCCGGCTCGCCCGCCGCACCGCCGCCGTCAAGCCGGTCGTCGTCGTCAAGGGCGCCCGCCACAGCGGCAGCGCGCCGCCCGGCCATCGCGTCCCCGTCACCCGCATCCCGCACGCCACCGTCTCCGCGCTGCTCCGCCAGGCCGGCGTCATCCGGGTCGACACCGTCACCGAACTCGTCGACGCCGGCCTCCTCCTGGCGGGGCAGCCGCTCCCGGCCGGGCCGCGCGTCGCGATCCTCGGCAACTCCGAGTCCCTCGGCCTCCTCACGTACGACGCCTGCCTCACCGAGGGGCTGCGGGCGCAGCGGCCCGTGGACCTGACGACCGCCGCGACCCCCGCCGACTTCCGGGACGCGCTCGCCGCCGCCCTCGCCGACGACTCCTGCGACGCGGTCGTCGTCACCGCGATCCCCTGGGTGGGCATCGAGGGCACCACCGAGGTGCTCGCGGCCTCCCTCCGCGAGGCCGTCGCGGGCGGCGGGGCCGCCGGCGCCGCCAAGCCGGTCGTCGTCGTCCACGTCGAGATGGGCGGCCTCGCCGAGGCCCTCTCCGCCGCGACCAGCACGCGGCCCGCCCCCGCGCGCCCCCGCCGCCCGGCCGCCGCCCCCACGGCCCCGGGCGCACCGGAGACGCCCGCCGCGCGGGAAGCACACGAGGCACACGCGGCACAGGAAGCGCAGGCCGCACAGGCAGCGCAGGACCCCCAGCCCCCCGCCCCCGCGCGGAACATCCCCGCCTACCCCGCCGCCGAGCGGGCTGTCCGCGCGCTCGCCGAGGCCGTGCGGTACGGACAGTGGCGGCGGCAGGCCGCCGAGCCGGGCCGCGTACCGGAGTACGACTCCATCGACGAGGCCGGCGCCGCCGCCCTCATCGACCGGGTGCTCGGCGAGCGGGGCGCCGGCCAGGAGTCCCGGGGCGTGACCCTCACCACCGAGGAGGCCGGCGAACTGCTCGGCCGGTACGGCATCGCCGTCCGCCCCGCCCTCCCCGCCCCCGGGCCCGGCGCCGCCGTCGCGGCCGCCGCCCGGCTCGGCTACCCGGTGGCGCTCAAGACCACGGCCCCGCACCTGCGCCACCGCCCCGACCTCGGCGGCGTCCGCCTCGACCTCGCCACCGAGGAGCAGCTGCGCACCGCCTACGCCGAGCTGACCGACGCCCTCGGCAAGCCCGAGGAGCTCCAGCCGGTCGTCCAGGCGATGGCACCCCGGGGCGTGGACACGGTCGTGCGCGCCGCGATCGACCCGGCCGCCGGAGCCGTGCTGTCCTTCGGGCTCGCCGGAGCCGCCTCCGAACTGCTGGGCGACACCGCGCACCGGCTGGTTCCGGCCACCGACCGGGACGCGGCCGAGCTGGTCCGCTCCATCCGTACCGCCCCGCTCCTGTTCGGCTGGCGCGGCTCGGCCCCCGTCGACACCCCCGCACTGGAGGAGCTGCTGCTCAGGGTCTCCCGGCTGGTCGACGACCACCCGGAGATCGTCTCCGTCGCCCTCGAACCGGCCGTGGTCGCCCCCACCGGCGTCTCCGTCCTCGGCGCCGTGGTCCGGCTCGCCCCGGCCGCGCCCACCACCGACCTCGGCCCCCGCCGCCTGCCCAGCTACTGAAGGGCCGGAGGGGTGCCACGGCCCCGTAGGATGGAGTCCATGGCGAAGACCGGTACGACGACCCAGGGGCTGCGCGCGGCGATCGAGCGCAGCGGCTACTACCCGGCACTCGTGGCCGAGGCGGTGGAGGCCGCCGTCGGCGGCGAGGACGTCGCGTCGTACGTGGTCCACCAGGAGACCACCTTCGACGCCAACGAGGTCCGGCGGCACGTCACCGTCCTCGTGCTGACCCCGAGCCGCTTCATCGTCAGCCACACCGACGAGCAGGCGGCCGACAACAGCTCGCCGAGCCCGTACGCCACCACGTCCACCGAGTCCGTGAAGCTGGACCGGATCTCGTCGGTCGTGGTCAGCCGGGTCGTCGCCAACCCGGAGTCGTACACCCCGGGCACCGTGCCCCGCGAGGTCGTCCTCACCATCGGCTGGGGCGCCGTCTCCCGGATCGACCTGGAGCCCGCCGCCTGCGGCGACCCGAACTGCGACGCCGACCACGGCTACACCGGCAACGCCACCGCCGACGACCTCAGCCTGCGCGTCAGCGAGGCCGGCGACGGGCCGGACACGGTCCGGCAGACCCTCACCTTCGCCCAGGCGCTCTCCGAGGCCACGGCCGCGACCGCCCCGACGGCCGGCCGCTGATGGCGCAGCCGACCTCCGTCGCCCACGGCTGGCCCGACGACCCGGTCCCGCTCGCCCCGGAGACCGCCCCGGTGCCCGAGTACGGCTCCGGCTCCCTCGCCGACCTGCTGCCCACCCTCGTCGCCGGCCAGGGCGTGCCCGGCTTCGACGCGCGGATCACCGAGCTGGCCCCCGCCGACCGCGTCTGCGTCTTCCTCGTGGACGGGCTCGGCTGGGAGCAGATCAAGGCCCACCCGGACGAGGCCCCCTACCTGACCGCGCTGCTCGGCTCCTCGCGCGGCGGCACCGGCCGGCCGATTACCGCCGGCTTCCCCGCCACCACCGCGACCTCGCTCGCCTCCGTCGGCACCGGCCGCGCCCCCGGCACCCACGGCCTCGGCGGGTACACGGTCCGCAACCCGGAGTCCGGCGAGCTGATGAACCAGCTCAAGTGGCGCCCCTGGGCCCCGCCGAAGGTCTGGCAGCCGTACCCGACGGTCTTCCAGCTCGCGCACGAGGCCGGGATCCACACCGCGCAGGTGTCCTCGCCGATCTTCGAGCAGACCCCGCTCACCCAGATCGCGCTGAGCGGCGGCAGCTTCCACGGACGCCTCTCCGGCGAGGAGCGCATGGACCTCGCCGCGGAGCAGCTGGCCGCCGGCGACCGCTCGCTGGTCTACACGTACTACAGCGAACTCGACGGCGCCGGGCACCGCTTCGGCCTCGACTCCGACGCCTGGCGCGGTCAGCTCATGCTGGTCGACCGGCTGGTCCAGCGGCTCGCCGAGCAGCTGCCCGCCCGCTCGGCGCTGTACGTCACCGCCGACCACGGCATGGTCGACGTGCCCTTCGACGAGGAGCACCGGATCGACGTCGACGAGGACTGGGAGCTGCGGGCCGGCGTCGCCCTCCTCGGCGGCGAGGGGCGCGCCCGGCACGTCTACGCCGTCCCCGGCGCCGAGGCCGACGTCCTGACCTGCTGGCGCGAGGTCCTCGGCGAGCAGTTCTGGGTGGCGGGCCGCGACGAGGCGATCGCCCTCGGCTGGTTCGGCGACACCGTGGACGAGCGGGTGTACGGCCGGATCGGCGACGTCGTCGCCGCCGCCCACGAGGACGTCGCCCTCGTCGCCTCCGTCGGCGAGCCGCTGGAGACCCGGATGACCGGCATGCACGGGTCGATGACCCCCGCCGAGCAGTACGTGCCGCTCCTCGAAGTCCGCCCCTGACCTCTCCCCGCCCCACCCGGCCCCGCCCCACCCGGCCCCGCCCCTCCACCCCGACCCGAAAGGTCCCCGACCCGTCATGCCCGAGCTGGTGTTCTTCTCCGGAACGATGGACTGCGGAAAGAGCACGCTGGCTCTCCAGATCGCGCACAACCGCGACGCTCGCGGCCTCCAGGGCGTGATCTTCACCCGGGACGACCGGGCGGGCACCGGCAAGCTGTCCTCGCGGCTCGGCCTGGTCACGGAGGCCGTCGAGGCGCCGGAGGGCATGGACGTCTACGCCTACCTGGTCGACCAGCTCTCCCAGGGCGGCAAGGCCGACTACGTGATCGTCGACGAGGCGCAGTTCCTCGCCCCGGCCCAGATCGACCAGCTCGCGAGGATCGTCGACGACCTCGGGCTCGACGTGTACGCCTTCGGGATCACGACCGATTTCCGCACCAAGCTCTTCCCCGGCTCGCAGCGTCTGATCGAGCTCGCCGACCGGATCGAGCAGCTCCAGGTCGAGGCGCTCTGCTGGTGCGGCGCCCGCGCCACCCACAACGCCAGGACCGTCGGCGGCCACATGGTCGTCGAGGGCGAGCAGGTCGTCGTCGGCGACGTGAACACCGCGGCGGAGGTCGTCGGGTACGAGGTGCTGTGCCGCCGCCACCACCGCCGCCGGATGACGAGCGCCAGCAGCCGGGCGGCCTCCCTGTCGCCCGACGTGCTGCCCGTCACGCCCGCCTGAGGCGGCGCCCCGAGGGGTGACACCGGGTGTTCACCTGCGGGCTGCCGGGAGATCGCCGGGTGATCCACTTCGGGACGCCCGAACCAGGAGTAATGGGTCCGTCCCGCCGTGCGATCGCCGCGGGTGATCGACGAGAGCCCCGCGCTCCCTGGAGGACCCGTGCCACCCGCCGCCACACCCGCGCCCGTATCCGACCGGGACGGGGCGCGGGGCGGCCCCCGCCCGATCCGCAACCCGCTGCTCCTCGCGCCGGCCGGCGCCGGACTGCTCACGGCGGCCGTCTTCCTGCTGGCCACCGCGCTCGCCCGCAGCCACCCGCTCGGCCCGTACACCCGGAACGTCGTCGACCTGGGCCAGCAGTACCTGCCGTACCACGCCTACTGGCGCGCCTTCCTGCTCGGCGACACCCACGGCGACGCCTTCCTCAACTGGAACTCCGGCTTCGGCGCGAACTTCCTCGGCGACATCGGGACCTATCTGAGCAGCCCCTTCTCGCTGCTCGTCGTCCTCTTCCCGGCCGACCGCCCGGAACTCGCGCTGTACGTCATCACCGCGCTCAAGATCGCCGCCGCGGGCGCGGCGATGGCCGCCCTGCTGATCCGGCTCCGGCCGCCCGTCCGCCCCGGCCCGTGGCCGCTCGCCTCCCTCCTCGGGGCCGCTTACGCGCTCTCCGGGTGGACCTTCAACCACGGCGCCTCGGTGCCCATGTGGCTGGACGGGCTCATCGCCTTCCCGCTGCTCTGCCTGGTGGCGGAGTGGGCGAGGAACGGGCGGCGGCCCGTTCTCGGCCCGCTGGTCGTCGCCGTCGCCTGGATCGCCAACTTCTACACCGCCTACATGGCGACCCTCGGCGCGGCGCTCTTCCTCGCCGTCCGGCTCCTCACCGCCGACCCCGACGGGACGCCGCGCCGCCGGCTCGCCGCCCTGCTCCGCGCCGTGTGGACCGTCGGCGTCGGCGTCGGGCTCGCCGCCCCGCTCGTCCTCGTGGTCTTCCGTGGGACGAAGTACGCCGACCCGACCCCCGAGACCGTGTTCGCCCCCGCCACCTGGGCCGAACTGCTCGGCCGCCTGCTGCCCGCCACCGCGAACGTCGCCACCCCGGCCCTCTTCATCGGCACCCCCGCGCTGCTCCTCGCCCTCACCCTGCCCTTCCACCGGGCCGTCGCCGCGCGCGTCCGGATCGGCTGGACGGCGCTGATCGTCCTGGTGACGCTCTCGCTCCAGTGGGGACCCACCCACCTGCTCTGGCACGCGGGCGCCTCGCCCAACGGCAACCCCTACCGCCAGACCTTCGTCCTGTGCGGCCTGCTCCTCGTCGCCGCGTGGCTCTCCGCCGCCGCGGGACCGCCCCGCCCGGCCGCGCTGCTCGGCGCCGCCGTACTCCTCGGGGCGTTCGCCCTCGCGGCCCGGGGCAGCGGCGACATCGACGCCTGGACCTACCCGGCCGCCGGCACCGCCCTCCTGCTCGCCCTCGCCGCCGCACTCCTCGCCCTCCGCGCCACCCGCGCGGAACCAGACAGGCCGGCGGCGGTCTCCCGCGCGCTGCCCGTCGCCGCCGCCGTGCTGCTGCTCGCCGCCCAGGCGGGCGAGACCGTCGTCGGCGGGATGCGCGTCGAGCAACAGCAGCGCGCCGACGTCGCCTGGTCGCCCCGGATCGGTCCCTGGCAGCGGGCGGTGGCCGCCGAGGTGGCGCGGGCCGACGCCTGGCCCGCGTACCGCACCGACCCGGGCCCGCTGCCCGGCGGCAACGAACCGCTGCTCCTCGGCGGCGAGGGCGCCGACGCCTACTCCAGCCTCACCACCGAGAACACCTCGCGGACTCTGGACTCGCTCGGCTTCGGCCACTACGCCAAGGGCCGGCACCCCGAGACCCTGGACAACCCCGTCACCGACGCGATCTTCTCCATCGGCACCCGAATCCGCTCCGAGGCCACCGCTCCGGTACGCCAGGACGCCGCGCCCGACGGCACCGCGACCGCCGCCACCACCCCCGTACCGCCGCTCGTCACCGTCCACCCCGCAGGGAACGCCACCGTGGACCCCGAGGAGTCCGCCTTCCGCAACCAGGAACTCCTCCTCGGCTCCTCCGTCTACACCCTGCCCGCCGTGCGCCGCACCGGCGCCACGCTCACCGCCCGCTGCCCGGCCGGCACCGAGGTCTGGTTCTGGGCGCCCGAGTACAAGGGCACCGCCGCCCTCACCGGGGCCGCCCCCGCCGACTTCGACGGCCGGCCGCCCGCCGTGCGCGCCGCCATGCGAGCCCTCGGCACCGTCCCGCCCGGCGGCGCCGTCCGCGTCGAGCTGGCCACCGACCGGAAGATCACCCTGCCCCGGCAGCCCGTCGGCTGCCTCGACCGCGCCCGGCTCGCCGGCGCCGTCGAGCGGCTCACCGCCACCGGCGCCACCCGCGTCACCACCACCGGCCACACCCTCACCGCCGAACTGCCGCCCGGCAGCACCGGGGTCGCCGTCGTCGCCGTCCCCCGCGCCACCGGCTGGCGGTGCGCCGCCGGCGCCGCCGAACCCGTCTCCGCCCGCTCCCACCGGGGCCTGCTCGCCGTCCCCCTCGACGGCCGTGCGACCAGCGTGACCTGCTCCTTCAGGCCCCCGGGCGTCCGGCTCGGCGCCGCGGCCGGCGCCACCGCGCTCCTCGCGCTGCTCGGCACCGCGCTGCTCGCCCGGCGAGCCCGGCGCCGCGCACGACGGTCGGAGGACGGTTCGCCCGAGGGGCGCCAAGAGTTCACCGGCCGTCCACGCGAGGCTCGTTCGAGCGGCCGGGACGCCGATTACGCTGCCCGCCGTACCGGCGCCTGACAGCCCGAAGACACCCCCGATTCCATCCGTGTCCGCCTCCGATCCAGTGTGGGGATTCTCCGCGTGCCCAAACTCTCCGTCGTCGTCCCCTTCCACAACGTCGGGCCGTACGCCCCCGACACCGTGCGCAGCCTCGCCCGCAACGCGGACCCGGACTTCGAGTTCCTGCTGATCGACGACTGCTCCACCGACGAGACCCCGGACGTCCTCGCCCGCTGGGAGGACCGGATCCCGAACGCCCGGGTCATCCGCCACGAGACCAACCTCGGCGTCGCCCAGGCCCGCAACACCGGCATCGACGCCGCCACCGGCGACTACCTCACCTTCCTCGACGGCGACGACTGGTACGCCCCCGGCCACCTCCGCGCCGCCGTCGACGGCATCGAGCGCCTGGGCGTCGACTTCGCCCGCACCGACCACGTCCTCGCCGAGGGACGCAAGCGGAACATCAAGTACGCCCCCGCCAAGGTCCGCGACGCCGCCATGGACCCCCGCGACGGCATCGCCCCGGCCAGCATGATCACGATGGTGGACTACCCCTTCGTCCCCTTCGGCGTCTACGGCCGCACCCTCTTCGAGAACGGCGAGTCCCGCTTCGAGACCAAGCTGCGCACGGCGGAGGACCGGCTCTGGGTCTGGCGCCTCCACCTCAAGGCCCGCACCTACGCGGCGCTCTCCCTGCACGGCGTCTTCTACCGGCGGGGCGTCACCACCTCGCTCACCCAGATCAGCGACAACCGCCAGCTGGACTTCATCCCGTCCTACGACCTCCTCCTGGAGGAGGTCTCCCGCGACCGCGACGCCGACCGCTTCCTGCCGAAGGCCGTCCGCACCTACTGCGCCATGATCGCCTTCCATGTGAACAAGGCCGGCAAGTACGAGCCCGAGGTCGCCGAGCGGCTGCGCACCGACGTCGCCGACGCCCTGCTCCGCATGGACCAGGACGTCCTCGAAGAGACCCTCGCCACCATGGACACCCCCCGCGCCACCCTTCTGCGGAGCCTGCGCGAGACCGGAAGGACCTTCTGATCATGACCACCGACACGGCCACAGGACCGCTCCCGGTCCAGATCTTCCAGGTCTCCACCCTCTACGGGGCCGCGACCGTCGCCGCCGCCGTCGACGCCGGCCTGTACGGCGCCCCCGGCGACGCCCGCCGCCTCCTGCTGCTCTCGCACAACGCCGAGATCCCGGAGACCGCGCTCCGCCTGGAGAGCATGACCGGCTACGCGCGGATCGCCGCCCGCTTCGACGGCGTCCTCGACTGGAACCGGACGATCCACCCGTACCACCCGGCCGCCTGGGCCCCCCGCCCCGAGGAGACCCCGCTCTGGCAGCGGGTGCTGCGCACCGCCTGGGACCTCGGCACCGCCCGCGTCGAGCTGATCGTGGAGTCCATCCAGGTCAACCCGGCCAAGGCGCTCGGCGCCTGCTTCCCGGAGAGCTCCGTCGAGGTGTACGCGGACGGGCTGATGAGCTACGGCCCCACCCGCACGGACGTCGCCCAGTCCCTCGCCTGCCGCATCCGCCGGCTCCTCCACCTCGACCTGGTGCCCGGCCTGACCCCGATGCTCCTCACCGAGTACGGCATCCGCTCCGAACTGGTGCCCGACGCCGCCTTCCGCGCGGTCCTCGCCGAGATCGCCGCCGACGCCGGGGACGACCCGGCCGTCGCCGCCGCCGTGGCCGCCGAGCCCACCGCGCTCCTCCTCGGCCAGTACCTCGCCGCACTCGGCCTCCTCACCGTCGAGGAGGAAGAGGAGACGCACGTGCGGATGCTCCGCGGCGCCGCCGCCCTCGGCCACACCTCGATCGTCTTCAAGCCGCACCCCACCGCGCCCGCCGGCTACTCGACCGTCCTCCAGGAGGCCGCGGAGGAGGCCGGGGTACGGCTCACGGTGCTCGACGTGCCGCTGCTCGCCGAGACCTTCTACGAGCGGTGCGAGCTGCGGCTCGTCGTCGGCTGCTTCTCCACGGCGATGCTCACCGCCGCCGTCTACTACGGGGTGCCCGTCGCCCGGGTCGGCACCGAGGAGCTCCTGGAACGCCTGACGCCCTTCGAGAACAGCAACCGGATCCCGCTCACCGTGGTCGACCACCTCGTCCCCGCCCTGGAGGGCGAGGAGGCGCCGGCGGTGCCGGGGCCGGCCCCGGACTCGCTCGCCCCGCTCGTCCGGGCGGTCGGCTACTGCATGCGGCACAAGGCCCACCCCGGCCTGCGGGCCGAGACCGAGCTGTACCTGGCGGCGCACCACGACGACCCGGCGGTCGCCCACCACTTCGGCACGGTACGCCTCACCCAGCTGGGCCTTCCCGGCGCCGTCCCCGCCCCCGCGCAGGCCGCGCCCGCGCCACGCCGCCGCGGCCTGGTCCGGGGCCGCCGCTGACGACCCCGGGGCCGTCACCGGCGCCTCCAGGGCTGTCGCCGGCGCCTGCGGGGCCGTCTCCGACGCCTCCGGGGCACGGCGCCGTCAACGGTCGCGGGACCTCACGAGGGTGAACACCGCGCCCTCCGGGTCCGCGACCAGGGCGAGCCGCCCGGCGGTGCCGTCCCGGGGCGGCCGGAGCACCCGGCCGCCCAGCTCCGCGACCAGCCGGGCCGCCGCGTCCGCGTCGTCGACCTCGAAGTACGTCATCCAGTGCGGGCCCCGGTCCCGGGGCAGCTCCTCGCCGAAGCCGTGGAGCGAGGCGACCGGGCGCCCGCCCACGTGCAGGGTGGCGTAGTCGAAGTCGGCCGAGACCACGGGCTCGACCTCGTACCCGAAAACCGTCCGGTAGAACTTGCCGACCGTGGCCGTCTCGTACGTGAGCAGCTCGTTCCACACCGGCGTCCCGGGCGGTCCGGCGAGCGCGGTGCCGTGGTGGGCCTCCGCCTGCCAGACGCCGAAGACGGCCCCGGCCGGGTCGGCGCAGATGACCATGCGGCCCGCCTCGCCCGCGTCCAGCGGGCCCACCGCGACCGTCCCGCCGCAGCAGCGGACGGCCTCGGCGGTCTCGTCGGCGTCCGGCGTGGCCAGGTAGGTGGTCCAGGCGATCTCCAGGTGCCGGTCCGGGGGCAGCTGCCCGATGCCGGCGACCTCCTTGCCGCCCAGCAGCGCCCGGGCGTAGGGGCCGAGCTGCTGCGGGCCGGGCACGAACTCCCAGCCGAAGAGTGCCTGGTAGAACTCCTGCGTCGCGTCCATTCCGTGCACCATCAGACTCACCCAGCAGGGTGTACCCGGGCTGCGCCGAGCCGCCTCGGTCATGGTCACTCGCTCCTCGGCCCTGATGGTGTCACCGTGCCCGCGGCCGTGGATCCGCCGGACCGCGCACGGCGCGCCCCGGTCGCACCCTGCCTGGCGCGATCCTTCGGGAGGACGCCGGGTCCGTCCCCGTCGCGGGCATGGCTGCGCGAGGATGGCCCCATGAAGCCCATCATCTCCGCAAGGGAACTCGTGAGCGAGTCGGCGGGGGACCGGCCGCCGGTCCTCCTGGACGTGCGCTGGACCCTCGGGGGGCCGCCCGGCCGCCCGGCGTACGAGGCCGGCCACCTGCCCGGCGCCGTCTACGTGGACCTCGACACCGAACTGGCCGGCCCGCCCGGGGAGGGCGGTCGGCACCCGCTGCCGGACCCTGAGGTCTTCGGGGCGGCCATGCGCCGGGCGGGCGTCCGCGCCGACCGCCCGGTGGTGGTGTACGACGGCGGGCTCGGCTGGGGCGCCGCCCGTGCCTGGTGGCTGCTGCGCTGGGCGGGTCACCCGGACGTGCGGGTGCTCGACGGGGGTCTGGCCGGCTGGCCGGGGGAGCTGTCGGCGGAGGTGCCGGAGCCGGAGGCGGGCGACTTCACGCCGAAGCCGGGGGCGCTGCGGCTGCTCGACGCGGACGAGGCGGCGGCCCTGGCCCGCTCGGGACTGCTCCTGGACGCCCGGGCCGCGGAGCGGTACCGGGGCGACGTGGAGCCCATCGACCGGGTCGGCGGCCACATCCCGGGAGCGTACTCGGCCCCGACGACGGAGAACGTGGCCGAGGACGGTCTCTTCCTGCCGGCGGGCGCGCTCCGCGACCGGTTCGCGGCGCTGGGCGCGACGGAGGCGGGGGAGGTCGGCGTCTACTGCGGTTCCGGCGTCTCCGGTGCCCACGAGGTGCTGGCCCTGGAGCTGGCCGGCATCCCGGCGGCCCTCTACGCCGGCTCGTGGTCGGAGTGGTCCTCCGACCCGTCCCGCCCGGTGGCCACGGGCCCGGATCCGCGGTAGCCGGCAGGGCGGCGGAGGGGCCCGCACCGGCTCGGCCGGTGCGGGCCCCTCGCGTACGCCCGTGGCGTCAGTCCTGCTTCTTCCTGCGGGTGCCGAAGACGATCTCGTCCCAGCTGGGGACCGCCGCGCGGCGGCCGGGCCGGACGCCGTCGGCCTCCGCCTGCCGGTCGGTGGCGCCGTGCAGCCGGTCGCGGTGGCCGGAGACGGAGCGGGGCATGAGGACGTCGGCGTAGGCCGCGCCCGCCCCGGCGGAGGCGGCGGGAGCCGGCGGCTCCTCCGCCTCGACCTCGTCGGAGGGCTCGGTGTCGGGCTGCTCCGGGACCACCAGGTCGCCGCGGAAGCTCGGCACCGCTTCCAGGAGGCTGGTGAGCGAGTCCCGGTCCTCCTCCGGCTCCGGCTGCGGGGCCGGGGCGATCCGGTCGAGCTGCCGGTCCAGGGCCCGGTCCAGCGGCCGGTCCCGGGGCAGCCGGGCGATCCTCGGTACGAAGGGGAAGCTCGGCTCCGGCGCGGCGGCGAGGGTGTCGTCGGTCTCGCCGATCAGCGCCCGCGCCTCGTCGTCCACGGCCTGGACGAGCCGGCGGGGCGGGTCGTACGTCCAGCTGGCGGTGTGCACCTCGCCGGCGACCCGGTAGACGAGCAGCACCTCCCAGGTGCCGTCGTCGCGCCGCCAGGAGTCCCACTGCACGGTGTCCTTCTCGGCGCCGCGCAGCAGCAGCCGCTCCTGCACCGCCTCGCCGAGCTGCGGCCCGCTGTTCTCGCCGGGCCGGCGCACCGGGGTCTTCCGGGCGCGCTCGGCCATGAAGGCGCGCTCGGCGAGCACGGGGCCCTCGAAGCGGCGGACGCGGTCGACGGGGATGCCGGCGAGCTGGGCGACCTCCTCAGCGGAGGCACCGGCTCGTATCCGGGCCTGGATGTCGCGGGGGCGGAGGTGGCTCTCGACCTCGATCTCGATCTGTCCGAGGCGTGCGCGGTCGTTGCGCACGGCGGCCCGGAGGCGCTCGTCGATCGGAAGCGTGTACTCCGTGCTGTCGGCAGCCTTGAGCACCAGTCGTGTGCCGTCGTTGGAGACGGCCACGACACGCAGTTCGGGCATGGGGACCTCCCGGGTGGTGCCTGCCGACGTCACGTGCGTCGCTGCTTCCGCTAGTCGAGTGTGGCCTGCCCGGGTGCAGCCTGCCACTACCTTGCCGAGTTGCCCGGCGTGTCGGGCGTGGACCCTGGTCCGCCGTTATGGCACGGTTACCTGTTCACTACCCGGAGTGACTGGGCGTCACACTGGGTAGCGGTTCCGTTCCCGGGCGCCCCGGAAGGCGTCCGGACCCAGGGTTCGTCAATGTACTCCATTCGGGCCACTCGGGTGGACCGGCGCGCCGCCCAACTTCTCGGGGTGCGCGGGAGTTGGGCCCCCGTGCCTATTCCTCCCGCGTGGCACTCTTCACAGAACCCCCTGAACCGGAACTATTCGCTTCGCATATCTGTCCCTTCTGGGTGCACGGTGGAACAGATGACCAGGCAGAGGGTGGAGATGCGTCACAGGCAGCCGACCGACACGGACGAACCGGAGATACGGGCGCCGGAGGCCCGAGGAGAGGCCCCGGACCCCGGTCCGGAGGAGGACGGGCAGCGGCGGAAGGTCGACCTGAGCGTCCCTCAGGTGGCGGGCAGTGCCGTCGCCGCGGTGATCGCGGCCAAGTTCGCCTCCACCCTCGGCGTCTACGGCACGATCCTGGGCGCCGGTGTGATCAGCGTCATCGCCACCTGCGGCGGCCCGCTCTTCCAGCTGCTCTTCTCCCGCACGGGCGAGCAGGTGCGGGACGCGACCGCCGCCGCCAAGCCGAAGGCGCGTCAGGTCCCGTCGCCCTCCCCGGTGTCTCCGGTGTCCCCGGTTCCCGAGGCGCGTCCCGCGGGCGACCGCCACACCCTGATGCTGGGCACCGTCCCCGGGGCGGCGGCGCCGTTCCCGTACGACGAGGAGTTCGGCGCGGCGACCACGCACGGCACCCGGCTGCGCGGCTGGAAGCGCCCGATGCTGGCCGCCGCGCTGGTCTTTGGCGTCACCATGGGCGGCATCACCGCCTACGAGCTGGTCTCCGGCGAGGACTTCAGCGGCACCAAGGGCACCACCACCTTCGGCTCCGTGGTCCGCGGCGGCGGGGACGGCGGCCGGCAGGACGCCCCCGAGGAGCGGAAGCAGCAGGAGCAGCAGCAGGAGCAGGAACAGCAGGAACGCGGCCAGGACGAGGACCGGGAGCGGGGCCAGGAGCCGCCGACGCCGGCGCCGAGCGGCACCCCGGGCGGGGACACCGGGGAGGGCGCCGGCACGGACCCGGTAGCCCCGCCCACCGGTGCCACGCCCGACCCCGGGGACGGAACGCCGAGCGGCGACCCCACGACCGGGCCCACCCCGGACCCGACCGGCTCCGACGGCGGCGGTACGCCCCCGACGCAGGAGCCCGTGGAGCCCACGGCCCCGACGACGGGCCCGACGGCCCCGGCGACGCCGCCCGCCCCCACCGAGGACCCCGGCACCGGACCGGCCCGCCAGGGTGCCCCCACGGCCCCGTCCGGCGCCACCGCCGGGTGACCGCCCGTCAGTCGCCCAGGACCCGCCGCAGGTAGTCGTTGGCGAAGCGGCGGTCCGGGTCGAGCCGGTCGCGCAGGGCCGTGAACTCGGCGAAGCGCGGATAGACCTCCGCCAGGTACGCGGCGTCCCGGGTGTGGACCTTCCCCCAGTGCGGCCGGCCCCCGTGGGCCGTCATGATGCGCTCCACCGCGGTGAAGTACCCGCGGTGGGGCGTTCCCTTGTACAGGTGCACCGCGATGTAGGCCGTCTCCCGGCCGGAGGCCGTGGAGAGCGCGATGTCGTCGGCGGGCGCGGTGCGCACCTCCACCGGGAAGCTCACCTTCAGCGGCGAGCGCTCCACCATCGCCTTCAGCTCGCGCAGCGCCGTGGTCGCGGCCTCGCGCGGCAGCGCGTACTCCATCTCCAGGAAGCGGACCCGGCGCGGGGAGGTGAAGACCTTGTAAGGGATGTCGGTGTACGTACGGGCCGACAGGGCGCGGCTGGAGATCCGGGCGATCGCCGGGATCGCCGGCGGCACCGCGCGGCCGAGCGAGCAGGCCGCCTGGAAGACCCCGTTGGAGAGGAACTCGTCCTCGAACCAGCCGCCGAGGCGGGGCAGCGGGGCGGCGGGTCCCGCGCTGCGGTTGTTGCGCTTGGTGTTGCAGTTGTCCGTGTGGGGGAACCAGTAGAACTCGAAGTGCTCGTTCTCCGCGTGCAGCTCGTCGAACTCGGACATCACCCGGTCGAAGCGCATCGGCTCCTCCCGCGCGGTGAGCAGGAAGACCGGCTCGACGGCGAAGGTGATCGCGGAGACCACGCCGAGCGCGCCCAGGCCGATCCGGGCCGCCGCGAAGACCTCGGGATTCTCCTTCTCCGAGCAGGTCATCAGGGTCCCGTCGGCCGTCACCAGCTCCAGGGCGCGGATCTGGGCCGCGATCGAGGCGGAGTCGCGGCCGGTGCCGTGGGTGCCGGTGGAGACGGCCCCGGCGACCGTCTGCTCCATGATGTCGCCCATGTTCGTGAGCGACAGGCCCTCCCGGGCCAGCGCCACGTTGAGCCGCTTGAGCGGAGTGCCCGACTCCACCGTCACGGTCATGGCCGCGCGGTCGATCCGGCGGATCCCGGTGAGGAGCTCCGGGCGGACCAGGACGCCGTCGGTGGCCGCGATCGAGGTGAAGGAGTGGCCGGTGCCGACCGTCTTCACCCGCAGCCCGTCCCGGGCGGCCCGGCGGATCTCGGCGGCCAGCTCCTCGGCCGAGGCCGGGCTCACCTCCCGGACCGGGCGGGAGGTGACGTTCCCCGCCCAGTTACGCCACGGGCTGCCCGCCGTCCTGGCGCGCCCCGGTCCCGCTGTCCACGTGCTCATCTCGCCCCTCCCGGTCCGTCGCCGGCGTGCGCAGCCGGCGGTGGCCGAGGACGGCCACCACGACCGCGAGCGCGCCCGAGACGACGGGCACCACGTACGCCGACTCCGCCCCCGAGGCGTCGACCACCCAGCCGGCGGCCGAGGAGCCGAGCGCGACGCCGACGGCGAGGCCGGTGCCGGTCCAGGTCATGCCCTCGGTGAGCTGGGTGTGCGGTACGTGCTTCTCGACGAGGGCCATCGTGGTCACCATCGTCGGCGCGATGGAGAGGCCCGCGACAAAGAGCGCCACGGCCAGCAACGGCAGGTTCCCGGCCAGTAGGAGGGGGATCATACTCACGGCCATGGCGCAGACGCCCAGCAGCCAGCGGCGGGACGGCTCGCCCTTGAGGTGCAGCAGCCCGAAGACCGCGCCGGCCAGGCAGGAGCCCAGCGCGTAGACGGCGAGGACCAGGCTGGCGGCGGCCTTCTGGCCGCGCTCCTCGGCGAAGGCGACCGTCACCACGTCCACCGAGCCGAAGATCGCGCCGGTGGCGACGAAGGCCAGGGCGAGGACCTGGAGGCCGGGGGAGCGGAGCGCCGACGGGGTCTTCACGGAGGGCTGCGGGTGGGGCTCCGGCTCGGTGTCCCGCTGGGCGGTCAGCCAGAAGACGCCGATGGCGAGGAAGACGCCGGCCAGCAGCGGGCCCGCCTCGGGGAACCAGGTCGTCGACAGGCCGATGGAGATGATCGGGCCGAAGATGAAGCACACCTCGTCGACGATCGACTCCCACGAGTACGCGGTGTGCAGCGACCGCGCGTCGCCCCGGTAGATGCCCGCCCAGCGGGCCCGGGTCATGGCCCCGACGCTCGGCACGACGCCGATCACGGCCGTGAAGGCGAAGAGCGTCCAGTCCGGGGCCTTCTGCTGGACGCAGAGCAGCAGTCCGGCGGCGGCGACGAGGGAGATCAGGGTCACCGGGCGGAGCACCCGGCGCTGGCCGTACCGGTCGACGAGGCGGGAGACCTGCGGGCCGAGGACGGCGGCGGACATCGCCAGGGTCGCCGAGAGCGCGCCGGCCAGGCCGTACCGCCCGGTGACCTGGGAGATCATCGTGACGATGCCGATGCCCATCATGGAGAGCGGCATCCGGCCGAGGAAGCCGGCCACGGAGAACGAGGTGGTACCGGGCGCCGAGAAGATCGCGCGGTAGGGACTGGCCAAGGTGTTCTCCGGCTGTGCGACGCGGCGTGCCGTCCGCGCACGGCGGTCAACACGTGTAATTAACAGCTAAAGCCTAAGGGTTCGAAGCCCTCCGGTCACCCCCGAATTCCGGACGGGCCGCGCCCCGGGCCGCCGCCGGCGGGTGGCAGGATCGGGGCCATGTCCGATCAGCACGATCCCGCCCCGTACGACGCCCTGCTGCTGCTCTCCTTCGGCGGCCCCGAGGGCCCGGACGACGTCGTCCCGTTCCTGGAGAACGTGACGCGCGGCCGCGGCATCCCCAAGGAGCGGCTCAAGGAGGTGGGGCAGCACTACTTCCTCTTCGGCGGCGTCAGCCCGATCAACGGCCAGAACCGCGCGCTGCTCGACGCGCTCCGGGCCGACTTCGCCGGGGCCGGCCTCCGGCTGCCGGTCTACTGGGGCAACCGGAACTGGGCCCCGTACCTCACCGACACCCTGCGCGAGATGGTCCACGACGGGCGCCGCCACATCGCCGTCCTGACCACCAGCGCGTACGCCTCCTACTCCGGCTGCCGCCAGTACCGCGAGAACCTCGCCGACGCGCTCGCCGCCCTGGAGGCCGAGGGCCTGCCGCTGCCCCGCGTCGACAAGCTCCGCCACTACTTCAACCACCCCGGCTTCGTGGAGCCCATGGTCGAGGGCGTCCTCGCCTCCCTCGCCGAGCTCGACGACACGGCCAGGGCCGGCGCCCACCTCGCCTTCACCACCCACTCCATCCCGGACTCCGCCGCCGACTCCTCGGGCCCCGTCGCCGACCACGGCCCCGGCGGCGCCTACGTGAGGCAGCACCTCGACGTGGCCCGGGTCATCGTTGACGCGGTGCGCGAGCGGACCGGCGTCGACCACCCCTGGAAGCTCGTCTACCAGTCCCGCAGCGGCGCCCCGCACATCCCCTGGCTGGAACCGGACATCTGCGACCACCTGGAGGAGCTGCGCGAGGCCGGCGCCCCCGCCGCCGTCATGGTGCCGATCGGCTTCGTCTCGGACCACATGGAGGTCCTGTACGACCTCGACACCGAGGCCACCGCCAAGGCATCCGAGCTGGGCCTCCCGGTCCGCCGCTCCGCCACCGTCGGCGCCGACCCCCGGTTCGCCGCCGCCGTCCGCGAGCTGGTCCTGGAACGCGCCGCCGCCGAACGCGGCACGCGCGCGGAGCGCTGCGCCCTCGGCGCCCTGGGCCCCTCCCACGACCTCTGCCCGATCGGCTGCTGCCCGGCCCGCGCCGAGCGCCCCGCCGCCGCCGGCGCCGACAGCCCCTACGCCTGAGGAGCCACGCCGTGACCCCCGCACCCGCCCCCCCGCTCGCCGAACTGCTCGACCTGGCCCTGGAGGCCGCGCGGCGGGCCGGCGCGCTGCTGCGCGACGGCCGGCCCGAGGACCTGGCCGTGGCCGCCACCAAGACGAGCGCCATCGACGTCGTCACCGAGATGGACATCGCCGCCGAGAAGCTGATCACCGGCTTCCTCGCCGAGCACCGCCCCGAGGACGGGCTGCTCGGCGAGGAGGGCGCCGCCACCCCCGGCACCAGCGGCGTCCGCTGGGTCATCGACCCCCTCGACGGCACCGTGAACTACCTCTACGGCCTGCCGTCCTGGGCCGTCTCCATCGCCGCCGAGTACGAGGGCGAGACCGTCGTCGGCGTCGTCGAGGCCCCCCTGCGCGGCGAGACCTTCCGGGCCGTCGTCGGCGGCGGCGCGTACCTGGGCGAGCGCCGGCTCGCGGTCCGCGCCGCGCCCCCCTTCGACCAGGCCCTGCTCGGCACCGGCTTCGGCTACGTGCAGACCCGCCGCGCCCGCCAGGCCGAGGTCGTGCGGGAGGTCCTGCCGCTGGTCCGGGACATCCGGCGCGGCGGCTCGGCGGCCATCGACCTGTGCGACGTGGCGGCCGGCCGGCTCGACGCGTACTACGAGCGCGGCCTCAACCCCTGGGACCACGCCGCAGGGGCCCTCATCGCCCGCGAGGCGGGCGCGCGCACCGGCGGGCGTCCGGGACAGCCCGAGTCCGGCGAACTGGCCGTGGCGGCCCCCGAGGGCCTTTTCGGCCCCCTCCAGGAACTGCTGGACCGGCTCGGCGCCTGGCACGACTGAGACCGGCCCCCGGACACGGCGGTGGCCCCGAGCCGCCCCGCGCCCGGGCCCCCCCCCCGCCCACCCCGGGGGGCCCCGGCCCGCAGGCGCGCGGCGCCCCCGGGAGCGCGGCCGCCACCCCCGGCGCCGCGGCCCCCCCCTGGAGGGACACC
>NZ_JBITTO010000014.1:62956-160048 GCF_044541975.1 Streptomyces sp. NPDC085460 | reverse complement strand
GCGTATCGACGCGGCCGCCGTCGAACTGGACCTGCGGGTGTGCGAGGACCTCAGCGGCGCCAGCACCATCGAGGAGACCGCCGGGCCCACACTGGCGCCCGGCCCGTGCACGACGGGCCGAGCCTGAGCGCGACGACTAGGGATTCCCTGCTCTGACGAGACCCCGGGCCCACGCAGGGCCCGGGGTCTCGTGCTCCCGGCGCTGCAACGCGGTGGTGCAACAGCGGTCCCGGTAAGGCGCCTGGCGCTTTCACCGCAGGTCAGACGTGCAACACGGCCGGGTGTTGCAGCAACGGCCCGAGGGCCGGCTAGCGGCGGCGCGGGATGGTCACCTGGACCTCCGCCAGGACGATGCCGGTCGCCGGGTCCCGGTGACCGGGAACGTACAGGGCCCAGCCGGCCTCGCCGGCGGCGAGCCAGCCTCCCTTCCACGGGGCGTCGGTGGTCTGCAGCACGCGACCGGCGAGCGGGCCACACAGGAGTCGGACGATCACAGCGGTACCTCCATCCGGTGGCAGGACTTTCCCGCCTCCACCCCTTGGTGGGCCTCGGGCCGCGAAGGACAGCATCCGGACCGCCGAAAGAGTGGATCTGCCCTCGCGTACGTGGGCGCGGTTCTAGTCGCGCTAGCTCAATTCGCCTGATTTCAGCGGGTATTGACACGCTTTCGGGCGTTCTGTCATGTTCTGTCGCCAAGGCTCAAGACGAACGAGTGAGAGCGAGGAATCCCATGGCTCAGCGAACCGAGTACGACGAGGCCCAGGCCGCGAAGCGGCTGCACACGACGGTCGTGGTGCTGCGCTGGGCGCGGCACGTGGGTGTGGTCCCGGATCCGGACGTGCGCGGCTTCGCGTGGTCGCGGTCGGCGGTGGAGGCGATGGACGCGGCCGCCGTGCGGGCTGCGATGCCGCGCGAGGCGGTCTCGCCGTACGAGGCGGCCAACCGGATCGCGGCGGCACTGGGCACGCCGAACGAGCCTGGCCAGCCGCCGGCGGTGTCCTCCTACGCGGTGCAGCGCTTGATCGCGCTGGGGCTCCTGGTCGACCTCAGCGTCCACCGGCGGTACAGCTCCCTCAACCCCGACCAGGTCGATCAGGTCGCCGCCCTGGAGGATCTGGCCGAGCTGCTGGACCGTGAGGCGCCGCTCGGGCCGGAGCAGGCCGCCGCCCGGCTCAGTGTCCGCCGGGTCGACTTCGAATGGATGCGCCCCCTGGGCTGGATCGCTCCGGTGTCCTTCGGCCGCGTCCAGTTCGGCGCGAGCAAGGCCGGCGCCGTCGACGTCCCGCGGTTCGCCGCCGGGCACGTCGACGACCTGCCCGGGGCGCACCCCGAGGTCGACTGGGAGCAGCTGCGCACGGTGGAGAAGGGCCGGCGCTCTCCGCTCGCGGCGCTGCGCCCGCAGCCGGCGCCCGTACCGGTGTAAGCCTCCGAGGTCCGTACGCGCCCGCGTCCCGCACCGCCCGGAAGGGCGGCCCGGAACGCGGGCGTTCTTCCTGCGTGCTGCTCACGCGTGCCCGGCCGCAGGCTCCCACAGGGGCCGGGCACGTCCGGTCCCGCCGCAGTGGAAGCACAGGCCGCCGCCCGGCGTGCTGCGGGCGGCGACGGTGCCGGCAGCGTGGCGGAAAAGCCGGGTGAGGCCCGCGGCGTGCGCCTCGTGGAGCGGGAGCTCCTGCCGTCTGCCGAGCGTGACCTCCAGCTCCACGCCGGGGCCGGTGAAATGAGCCTGCATGCCCCCGGTGACCGCACTGAGCGTCTCGTTCACCTTGCGCATCGACTCCGCGCCGGACAGCTGCACCCGGGCCGCGAGGACGGTGTCGTCGGCCGCGGCGAAGGACAACAGTCCGGCCGGGCGGGCGAGCGGCCCGACGCGGCCCACGGGATCGGGGTGGGTGTGGTGGAGCTGGGCCAGGGCGTGCCACAGGTCGCCCGGCAGATCCTGATGTGCGGTCTCTTCTCGGCTACGTCTCATACGGCCTGTGTAGGGCCTCCTCGGGCCGGTGAGCGCCGGGGGGCCGCCTGTCCCGCGCGGTGACACAAGGACTTCGGTGCCTGTTCCGCCCGCCGGGCCGGACGCCAGGCAGCCCGCCCGCAGCGAGGGCGGGCTTGGCGCCGGCTACTCCGGGGCGGGGTCGCGCAGGGGGTTCTCGTGACCGCAGTCCCAGCAACCCACGGTCTCGGGGAGGTTCTCGAACCGTATGCCGGGGACGCCGAAGGAGCCGTCGATGCGGAAGCCTCCGCAGTTCTGGCACGGCGTGGCGTGGAAGGGCTTGTTGCAGCGCAAGCAGGTGCCTTCCGCGCTGGTCCGGTCGAGGCGGGTGACTCGGGTATCTGCGCTGCCGCATCGCACGCAGAACGCTTCCTGGGCCGTCATGGTTCTGGTGTTCCTCAGGTTCGCGGCGTCGTTCCCCCTGCTCCGCTCCATGGGCACGTTCAGAGTCGCGGGGCCCTGTCAGACACGGGCGCGGCCGCCGGTGGGTCAACTGGAGCCTCCCCTCCGTCCCGCGCCCGCCGCTCCCCCCGAAGTAGCGGCCCCCATGTGCACCTGCGGATCGCTGCCCGGCCACGACGAATGCTCGCGCTGTGCCGTGCCGTTCGAGGAGGCCGGGGAGAGCACTGGATGGGCCCTCCCCGGCCTCCCGGCCACCTCCGCCACCATGGCCCAGTACGAGGAGCACGAGCCGTTCTGACCAAGCCGCTGCCCACGGCGGCCAGACAGCCCCAATTCGACTGACGGGGGACAGAACTGGCCCGGCACGCTCTCCCGTCCATCACGATGAACAGCGTCTTTGAGGAGGCATGCATGACCCAGCCCAGCAACGGAATCTCCGTCACGCACGCGTTGGAGCCGTACGACTGGTCCAACGAGGAGACGGCCGCATACGAGGCCGCGATCGAGGCGGTGAACGGCGCGGTGGGCGCCTACAGCGCCCACATCGCCGCCGAAGAGGCCAAGCCGCACCCCGACCAGGCGGTCATCGAGGAGGCGCGCGCCGCACGTACGCGGCTCGCCCGCGAGCGCGAGGAGCTGCGTTCCAGCGATCGGGAGCAGATCGCCAGCGCCCGGCAGAACTACGCGCGGCTGGCCCGTGAGGTCCGGGAGGGAACCGCGTAATCGAGGGGGCCCAAGTCGAGCAGGTCCGGACCTGGCGGGGCACGACGAGATCCTCGGCCTGGCCCACTTGATCAAGCATTCAGGTGAAACCCGTGACCAGCGACCGCCCGACGTACGTCTCTCCGTAGGGGTGGCTTTGGGGCTGTTGGATGCTCAGGGGGCGTGGATGCCCTGTGCGCCAGGAAGCGGAGCGTCTTCCGGCAGAGCAGCAGCATTGTGTATAGCTCCCGTGGTAGCGTCGACGATTGCCGAAAACACCGTGCCGTTGTAGCGGGCGGTCAGACGCCAGTGGACGCGCCACTCATCCGCTCGCCGCTCTGCGAGGTAAATGGGCTGCTCACGACGGGCTTGGGCAGACTTGATCTTGTGGTAGCTGTCAAACCGCTGCCATGCCTGCTGCTCACCAAACTTGCTCGGTGGTGTCTTGGGATCGTCGACGTTCCGGGCAATGAGGTCAACCAAGCGGCCAGAGGGTTCGATGAGAATGTCCAAGCGCATGGGCATGAGGAGCTTCCCCCGCCAGCGACGGCGCTCGATGACCCACCCGAGGTTCTTGTCGACCGCGTCGACAGGCCACACCTTCACCTGGGAGTCAGGCAACGCCCAGGCTGCATGACGCTGGGTGTAGAGGGTCGCGACCTGCTGGGCCTGCTCCGCCGTACTGACACGGCGGCTGGCACCAGGAATCCAGTACGCATAGGTTCCCTCCCCTTGGCTGGAGGGGGTGAAGTGAACGGTGAGCTTCTCCTGGTCCGGCCACGTCAGTTCAGCGTATCCGCCCGGCAACGGTGCGTTGATGGTGCTGGAGCCCTCAATGTTGTTGTGGAAGTTCGCTTCGCTGACGGCGAGGCCGCTTCCAAGGGCCTTATTGAGCGCGGAATTGAGGGCGTGGAGCTGTTGCGGGCTGGCTGTGGGCGCCTCGGTGGGCAGGACCGCCCGAACGGGATCGATCGCGGCCGTCCACACCCCCGCGACGAGCAGTGTCGCAGCGGTTCCGCCGATAACCGTGCGGCGTACCGCCGGACGAGAGAGCGGCTTGCCGAAGCGGATACCTCGGTCGACGACGGAACCCACAGCTACCCCCGCGAGCACGCCAACGCTGTTGGTCACCAGGTCATCCGTGTCGCAGAGCCGGGAGACGAAGGGCAGAGTGGCTTGTCCCGTTTCCACGATTGTGGTGAAGAGAAAGCCGATTCCGACACTGAGTAGGGCCCTACGAGTCGCGAGGACGGCAAACAGGCCGAACGGAGCGAATAGCAGCACGTTCAGCTGGCCCTGCGTGGTCGTGAACGCCTGGGTCACGTTGGGGTTGATCGTGCACTGGTAGGTCAGGATGCCGCTGCCGCTCCAGGTGGTGAGCAAGACGGGGCCAACGGTGGAGGAGGTCCACAGTCCATAGAACGCGGCGGGAGCGCGTTCCATCCGTCGCGCTGCCACAAGATAGGCGATAGCGCCGGCGGCGAGCGTCAACGCGATGGCGAACGCGAGAAAGGTCAGGTTGTCCTGGAAAACGGCTTTGATCACGTGGGTGCCCGATCGTTGGGAAGGACCCCGCGTCGTCCACTAGTCGAGAGGGTGACGCGGGGCCCGGATACAGCATGCCGAGCTGATTAGCAGGGGTCCGACGGCGGCGTCGAGTAGGTCGCCCCGCCACTGGTGTAGAGCTTGCCGATCATCGGGCTGCAGCTAGCGGTGATCCCCTTCTGCTGGGAGTAGTGGAAAGGCACCGTGTTCATGTTCTGGAAGGCCCACCAGTTGTTCACGCTGCCGCGCTCATAGCCCAGCTTCGCCGTCAGGGCGCCCCCGCCCGTCCGGTAGTAGTTGACCATCACCGAGTTACCGGTGCCCGTCGGGTAGATCGACAGAATCCCGTTGCTCAGCTTCGAACATGTGGCTGACCCGGGCAGATTTCCGTCACTAGGGCAGCTGGTAGCGCCCGCGTACGCCGGAAGCGCCCCGACGCCCAGCAGTGCAGCTGCGGTGACTCCCACGACGGCCGCGCGTATCCCAGTACTCACAAGATCCCCTTTGTTGATCAAGAAATAGATCGCGCCGAGCGTAGCCGGATCGCGTATGAGCCCAGGTCCACGCCCTGATTGTTTGTCAACTCCGCCGCGACATGCCGCTCGTCGACTACGGGAGACCGGCCTGAGTACCGTCCAGGGCGAGGTAAGAGAGTGATCCCCTGGCCCGTTCTCGCGTGTGTGACTGGTCGGGGGACCCGGGAGTCAGTGCCCGTATGCGGAGCGGCAGAGATCGGCGGCGCCCATCGGTGCCTGGATGTCCCTGGCTGCGGCGCAGAGGTCGCACATCGACGGTGTCTGAGCGGCGGCCGGCTGCTGGTCTGTGGACCGTCCCCTCCCCTGACTCCCCCACCCACGCCGAATGGCACGACCAGTGGGAACGGCAGGTCCTCCGTCGGCCCTGACCAGCGAGGGACCGGCACCGCACCGAAGAAGCGGGCGCCGCCCTCCCTCACACGTCCTGCGCATCACGGCAGTGACGCGCAGGACGCTGCATCCGGCACGGGACGCGGCGCGGGCCAGCTCCCAGATCAGTTCCTGTCGGCGGGACGCGCGGCCAGTGCTGTGCGCAGGCTTGTGGCGATGAGCTGGTACTGCTGAACGAAGCCGGGGTCCTCCAGCTGGTCGTGCCCGGGCAGCTGCCTGTGCTGAAGGGGCAGGCGCCCGGCGAGCGACCAGCCCAAGGGGCGCAGTCCAACGCGGTTCATGTCCCGGTCGACACCCTGCAGGTACGCCGCGTCGACGGGCAGCTCCCAGTTCGACTGCCAGATCGCCCCATCGAGGGTGATGGGGAGGTGAAGGGATCCGAAGAGGAAGCCCAGACAGCGCTCGCGGAGAACCGCCGCGCTCTGCTCGGGGCTCAGCGGGACGCCCCTCTCCTCGGCTCCGGGCCCGGGCAGCGCGGTCCTGCAGTCGGTGTCCGGGAAGACGTCGATCTCGCCGAGAACGACGTGCGCCGTCGCGATCTCACGGTCGGGGTAGGACCAGTACTTCGGCAGAAGGACGATCACATCGTAGGCGTCGACGGCATCGGCGACCGCCGCCGCGAGCGGGCTGCGGTCGGTGCGGGGGAAGCCGCGGTCTTTCTCCTGCGCGGGGTGGCGGGTCGCCCACATGCAGGTGTGGCGGGTCAGGACGCCGGGGCCGTCCGGCGAGGACCACAGCGTGCTGGTCGCCGGCTCGGGCGGGGTGGCCGGCTCGGTCTCCTTCATGCGGCGCCTGCGGCTGCGCCCCGCGCCGCTCATGGTCCAGCGCCAGTAGTCCTCGGCTTCCTCTAGGAGCAGGACACGCTGGCCGCTGTACGCCCAGGCCGCCGCGATCCCGCCGACCAGGTGATAGAGGTTGCCCGAGCGCTCCGCCAGGAACCGCAGGACGTGCGGCGGGCGCGGCGCTTCGACGGCCTTCGCGCGGCGCAGGGCGTCGGTGTACTTGGCCCCGTCCCGGCTCGCACGGCGAGCGGACTGCGCAGCAGTGGACTGATTCTTCGGCATGACGTACTCCTCTGCCGGACCGGGCCACGCCCCCGGCACCGGCTCGTACGACTGCCGTAGATCACGACGGAACGCAGAACGGTGGAAGGCGGGCCCCACAGGACCTTGACCTCCGCGTCCAGGGGCGTGGCTCCGGAAGCGGGCGGTGATCGGCAGTACGCCACTAGCCGGGCAGGATGCTAACCGGCACAGCCACATCAGCTGAAGTCACGACCCACCGGTTCCCCCGAACGGGCGAGGTCTCCGGCGAGCAGCTCAGGCGTGCCCGGCCGCCGGCTCCCACACGGGTCGGGCGCGTCCGGTCCCGCCGCAGTGGAAGCACAGGCCGCCTCCCGGCGTGCTGCGGGCGCCGACGGTGCCGGCGGCGTGGCGGAAGAGCTGGGTGAGGCCCACCGTGTGCGCCTCGTGGAGCGGGAGCTCCTGCCGTCTGCCGAGGGTGACCTCCAGCGCGACACCGGGGCCGGTGAAGTGGGCGTGCATGCCCCCGGTGATCGCGTGGAGCGTCTCGTTCACCTCGCGCATAGACTCCGCGCCGGACAGCTGAACCCGGGCCGCGAGGACGGTGTCGTCGGCCGCTGCGAAGGACAGCAGCCCGGCCGGGCGGGCGAGCGGCCCGACGCGGCCCACGGGGTCGGGGTGGGTGTGGTGGAGCTGGGCCAGGGCGTGCCACAGGTCGCCCGGCAGATCCTGGGGTGCGGTCTCTTCTCGGCTACGTCTCATACGCCCCTGTGTAGGGCCTCCTCCGGCCTGTGAGCGCCGGGTGGGCCCGCCGTCCCGCGCGGTGGCACGGGGACTTCGGTGCCTGTTCCGCCCGCTGGGCCGGACGCCCGCAGCCCGCCCCGCGCCGTGAGAGAGGAGGAGGACACCTCCCCTGCCTCTACAGGGGAGGTGTCGGCGGCCAGATCGACTGACCCACGGCCCCTGGCCTGCGCAGACGCGGGGCCGGCTCGGTGAGGCGTGCAACCGGTGCCGCAACCTACCGCGCAACTGGTGGCGCAACCGGTGACGCAACCTACTGCGCAACCGGTGGCGCAACCTGAGCCGTACGCGAACCAGGCGCCGGGTCAGTACCTGGGCCCTCTGCTCGCGTGGCCCTGCGTACGTCGTCAAGGTGGCACGCGGGCGGGGCAGCGCCGGGCGCAGCGGGCGCGATAAGGCGGGCCCTTTGCAGCAGGCGCCGTGGTGAGTGACCCACATAAAATGACCCTCGCAGGTCACAGCGGTGCGGGCGGGCCCTGGTGCGGCCGGCAGCGAAGGGAATCGTCAGGGCCGCCGGCGGAGCCAGCCGCGGCCCCTCTTCGCATCGGGGCCGTCCTGCGGGTCCGGCGGAGCGGCGGCCTCGAGGCGAGCGGCTTCGGCGGCGGCCTCCTGGCGGGCGACGTCGTCGGCGCGGCACGGCCCGCACACCGTCCTGTCCCCGGCCCGGACGGCGGTTCGGTGCACGGTGATCTCCTCCCAGCGCTCGTCGGTGAACTTCCGCCCGCACCGCGTGCACACCGGGCGCTGCGCCTCCCGCTCAGCGGCCCGGCGCCGCTTGTCCTGCGCGTCGGCGCGGGCTTCCTGAGCGCGGTAGAGGGCGTGGCCGTCGGGATTGTCGAGCGCGTCCGTCAGCGTCTGCTCCCGGGTGCGTCCCAGCCGTCGCCATACCGCCGCCCCGGCGCCGTGCTCCTGGAGCTGTTCCAGGGTGGTGACGACGACGGGGACCGCCTGGCGGTAGTCCCGCGCGGTGATGGCCTTCTCGTAGAGGGATTCGTACCGGCGCGGCGCCCAGTAGCGTCGGCCGGCCTCCTCCAGCGCGGCGATCGTGTTGGCGACCTTCTCCTCGGTGGTGTCGGCGAACACGAACGCGAGGGGGACCAGGCCCTCCCGGCCGGTCGGCGGGTAGACCCGGCGCCACAACCGCTGCTCGTGGTCGACGCGCTCGATCGCGTCCGCCCGGGAGCGGACCAGGTCCACGGTGCGCTTGTCCGCGTCCTTCGGCAGCAGCCGGCCCCACTCCCAGTACCGGCGCAGCTTGGTCACCAACTCGTGCGCGTCCTCGGAGCGGCGGTCGACCTCCACCAGGAGCACGGGCACCCCGGCCTGCGGCGCCCGCACCACCAGGTCCGCCCGCTGCACGTAGCCGTCGGCGAGCCGGTGCCCGATCTCGGTGGCGAAGCCGAGCCGGTGGCCGATGCCTGCGCGGTGGAGTTCGGCGGCCGTCGAGGTGACCGCCGCGGCGTGGTCGTCGTAGCCGGCACCGAGCAGCTTCCCGGTGACCGGGTGGTACTTCTTCTCCCGCAGTGCCGAGACCCGTATGCCCTTCGGCTCCAGCAGGAGCTTCGCCTCATCGAGTCCGCGCTTCGTCAGCACCCACACCTGCCGCTGGTCTTTCCGCACCGACTCGATCCTCACCAGGTGATGGTCCTCCAGGTCCAGGAGGTTGTCGCGTACGAGCTTGTCGTGCTGGTTACCGGGACGGGTCAGCTTCCACAGCTGGTCGGGCGTAGCCCGCTGGAAGATCCCCAGCGCCTGCAGGAGCTCCTGGCGCCGGGGCGCGGTCGAGTTCTTCCGGTGAGTGGGACGCCTTGCTACATCTGCATGAGGGATGTCGGCGCTGCGGTGACCCCCTTTCCGCCGGGTCTGACCTGCGGAAACTCCCGGCTTCCGGCGGCGCGGCCTGGAGGGGGTGATGGAGGGGTCCACGGAGGGGGTCTGTCCGGCCGGGTCGAGGGGCTGCTCGGGCTCGGTGCTCGCCACAGGATGCTCCTGGAAGGTGGGGCGGGCCTATCCCGCCATTCACCTTCTACAGGTGCGGAATTCGGCTCTCGTGTGACGCCGGCCTCGAAGAACCTCTCCGCCGTAACCGCATCGTGATCAAACCGGATGTCGCGTGTCATCGAACCTGGACCGCTTGTCACTGAAGTTGGACCACTGCACGGTTCGTGCCCATCGAACCGTGACCGACCTGGTCAGCCCGGTTCCGGACCAGTCGACAGCTCCGGAGTTCACGCTCGATGGCGCCGAACTGGTCGGCGCTGTTGTTTCAGCTTTCTCGCCAGCTCGACTTCGCGCCTGCCCGGGGACGAGGCGGAGTGCCATCGCTTGCCTGCATCCGGTCAGTCGGCCGTCGGTGTCGGTGGTTGAGGAGCACCATCCGTCAGGGTGTAGATGGCGGGCACGTCGGGGTCGAGGACGGCGATGAGACGCCCGGGTGTCTGGTCGAGCGGCCCGGCGCAGGTCGTCAGGAACTCGTGCAAGTACTCAGCGCCAGGATCGCCGTAGTGCACGGGCTATTCGTCCCAGTCATCCTCTGGTTCGGATTCGCGCACGAACCAGAGGTCGAGGGTGTAGTGCTCAGTCGTAGGGCACTTTCTCCACGCTGCTCCGATCTGTTCCGCTTCCCATTGCTCCTCGGCACCGCGCTGGATGCACGTGTTGTAGTAGGCGGCCGTGGCTTCTCGTCCGCTCCATGCCGCGTGTCCGTTGTAGGCGCCTGGTCGGGGTAGGTCCATCACGCCTGCCGACCCGGAGGTGGGTGCGCTGACGACGAGTTGGCCCGTTTCTGATTCCAGAGAGACAGGAGTCGTGCCCTCCGTGCCCCTGGGGGGTCTTTGGGGGGTATCCCAGATCCTGATGGTGACCTGTACTTCGATGTCGCGTTGGCTGGCCTGCAGGTAGAGGTGATAGCCGTTTCCGGCGACCACCTGAGTCCTTGACCGTTGCAACGACTCATCGTCGCCGAGGTAGGCATCCGAGTCGTATACCTCCA
Organism: Streptomyces sp. NPDC085460; assembly: GCF_044541975.1. Taxonomy (NCBI): domain Bacteria; kingdom Bacillati; phylum Actinomycetota; class Actinomycetes; order Kitasatosporales; family Streptomycetaceae; genus Streptomyces; species Streptomyces sp. NPDC085460. Next base: position 149,671 of record NZ_JBITTO010000014.1, on the reverse strand, counting down.
CGAGCCCGTAGTACGCCCGGGCGTTGGTGCTGTACTCGGCGATGAGAGGCACAAGGGCTCCGTAACTGCTCAGGGAATGATCTTCACATGACCGGGCGTCTCTATCGAGGACGCGGTTCAAGATGAACATGTTGCTGCGGCAGGCTGCCCACTGCATGGCTCCATCGAGCGTGAAACTCCGGAGCTGTCGACTGGTCCGGAACCGGGCTGACCAGGTCGGTCACGGTTCGATGGGCACGAACCGTGCAGTGGTCCAACTTCAGTGACAAGCGGTCCAGGTTCGATGGCACGGGTCACCGGAGGGGAGAGTCCTCCCCCTCGGCGGCCGGATTCTGTCCACAGGGCAGCAATCCGAGGGTGTTCTCAAGGTCGCCCCGATCAGCGGGGCGGCCCGATGATGAGGAGCACCCATGCTTGAGAACACCCTCACCATGCCGCTCGCCCCGATGGAGCCGCGGGACGTCGCCGACGCTTTCGCCTACATCCGGGCGTGGCAGGCCGGGGACATCGACACCGCTTGCACGGTCGCAGACGAGGCAGGCCCGGAGCTGGACCGGATGCTCCTGGACGTCGCGGCCCGCGTCTTCATCCCCATCACCGCCGCGGACGACCACAACGGGGAGCCTTGCGAGCACTCCTTCCTGGCCGCCGCGCTCGGCCGGCTCCTGCTGGAACTCCTGTGCCACAGCGTGTGCCTGTCCGGCCCGCGAGGCATGGCCGACACCATCGTCCGCTTCACCGAGAACATCCTCACCGAGGACCACGGCGGCGTCGGCGAGGTCCTGCGCCGGCTGGAGGCCGCGGGGATGAAGCAGGCGACGGAAGCACACTCGGCGCACCACACCACCGCGTAGCCGCACCTCCGGAACGGCGGTGCGGTGCGTCGCGCATCCCCGGGCACCACCGCACCGCACCACCAGGCGCCGATGGCGCGGTCTCCCGGAGTCGCCGCACCGCGCCGGGGCCGCCACGGCCGGACGCGCTCCTCCACCACACACCCCCTTGCCCGCGACCTGATCGCGAGCCGAATCCGGTGATGTCAAGGAGAAGCATCGCGGTAGCAGAGGTGGACAAGGGGGTGTAGCGGAGCCGGATAAGGGGGTCGCGGGCGTTCGGCCGCACCCGGACAAGGGGGGCGGCGGCGAGCACACCGGTGCGGTGCGCACCAGGGTGGAGGCCATCGTCGTCCGGCGCACCGAAGTGAAGTCCACTCGGTGGAGCCCACCCGGTGGCGATGCGCGGTGTCGGGTGGGCTCCACTCAGTGGACGGTGCTGGGCGTCGTCACCACAGCCCGGTGCTGGAGTGCCGCGCCCGGGGCAGAGCTCAGGCGGCGCAGCGCGCGACGGCGTTGACGATCCGGTTCTGCCAAGGGCGGGGCCGGCGCGAGTTCTTGGCGGCGAGGCGGCGCCCGGCGGCCTCCTGGAACCGTCGATGCTGCTCGCTCAACTCCTCCTTCTTGGCCTCCTGCGACTTCGGCTTCCGCGGGCGCTGCCAGATCGGCTGCCAACCGACCGGCTCGTCGAGCGCGGCGGCCATCTGTCCGCGGGCGGCACGAGCACGGGCGAGGGCTTCGCCGGGGCTGGGCTGTTCCTCCGGGGTGCTCACGTGACTCCTCCTATGGTTCGGCCCGGTGTGTACTGGGCGCCAGGCTGCTGAGTGCGCTGCGGCGGGGCTGCCGCCGGAGCGGGCTGCGGACGCGGGCCGTGGGCGGCTTCGCGCGCCCGCCGGCTGTCCTGGAGCGTGGCGGCCACACCCGCGGCGGCGGCTTCGAGGGTCTGGCGGCCGCTCCACCGCGTCGATGTCGACGCCGGGCTCCGGCTCCAGGAGGCGGCCTTCCTTCCGGCCGTCATGGAAGGCCCGTGGATGCGACCTCGAGGCGGCGGGCACCGCGACGGCGTACGGGCGGGGGCGCGAGCCCAGGCGCTCCGCTCGCCGCGCGGCGCCGACCCGGGCGGCCAGGGCTCCAGCGGCTAGGCGGGCCCGCTCGTACGGGGCCGCCGTGCGCCGGCGGGTCAGCGGGCGCAGCACGGCCTGGTCCTCGGTGTCGCGCGGGTACAGGGCGCGCAGGTCGCGGTCATCCTCCGGCCGCGCCCGACGGGCCGGGTGTAGCCGTCGAGGGCCGTCTGCACGATCCGTTCGTCCAGGCCGGGTTCGTGGGGTCGGCCGCGCAGGACGTAGGAGAGGTGGCGGCGGGCCTCGGCGAGCAGGTGGTGGCGCGCGAAGGCGCCGCGCATCACGTAGACCACGGCGACGGTGTCCACGGCCGCCAGGACAACGTCGACGACCGGCCGCACCCGCGCCCACACCGCCGCGGCCGCCGCCCGCGCCCGCTCGGCGAGCCGGTAGACGGTGCAGGCGCCGAACGCCTGGATCGCGGAGGTGCGCCATCGCGTCCGCAGCTCGGTCAGCGACAGCAGCTCCGTGCGCTTGGGCGGGCGGGTCTAGTCGGCGGTGGCACGCCAGCGCGTAGCCGGCCTTCTCCCCCGGCGGGTACCCGTGGCGTTCTTCGTACTTGTCCGTGAGAACGGGCAGCGCGTCCTCGATCTGCTGGCGGCGGGTCGACTGCCAGCCGATCAGCCGCCGGTCGATCCCGGCGATCTCCATGACAGGCCGGCGGCCCGGGGTCACCTCGCGCGGCTCCCACGCCCACCCGAGCCGCGCCGTCACCTCCTCCATGAAGTGGAGGGTGTAGAGGGTGTCGGCCGCCACGATGTTGGCCATCAGCGAGTCCGCCGACAGGTTGCCCCACTCCCCGTCGTGCGGCCGCCGGGCGCGGATCGAGACGACCGCGTGGTCGTGGAGCAGCGGCTTCGGCTCGGCAGCGCGGGACTTGCAATGCCGGAACACCGCGACGACCAGCCCGTCCTTCACGGGCCGGCGGTGCGTGCCGCCGCTCCCCCATCGGATCTGCACAACGGACTTCTCCAGCCATGCCAGCGTCCTGTCCCGGGCGACGTCCTGGCACGACTCCAGTACGAGACGGGTCTCGTCGTCGGCGAGCGCCCACGCGATGTGGGCCGTCGACGGGGCCCGGAAAACCAGGTCCATCGCCAGCCACGGCGTACGTTCCTTCGCCTTCTCTGTCTTCGGCGACGCGTTGTGCTCGATGGGCCTGCCCAGCACGGTCGCCCGCCGGGCACGGGCCGGGCTCTTGCCCTGGGCCAGGAGCTCGCGCTCGATCCGGTCGGCGTCCGGGTGCCGGCCCTCCCCCAGGAGCAGCTCGGCCTGCCGCTCGCTCACCACGTCCCCGGCCACCAGGCCGAGCGCGGCCAAGCCCCGGCCCTTCCACACACCGGGCGGGACACCGGCCTCGTCCTGGGCGGCGCGCAGCCGCGTCCCCGCGGCACGGTGGCCGTCGCCGACCATCACGCCACGGAACAGGTAGCGCACCCCGGCCCCCGGGCGAACCTCCGCTTTGCTGATCATCGGCCCATGGAACCCGCGTGCTGACCTGCGGAGAAGCGCGATCCGGGGCCGGTCCCGCCGGGCGGGAGGGCATCACCAGATCTCTACCGGGGCGCCCGCCAGGCGGTCCGCCGAACCAGCCCCGCGACGGTAAGCCGCCGGTGGGTGCACTCTTCCGCCCATGAACATCACCAGGTACGGAGAGCCCTGTCCCCTCTGCCGCTTGCCGCTGCTCTTGGACGTGCGGCTGGTGTACTCCGCGCAGTCCGACTTCCCCACCGCCGAGCGCGTCACCGGGCGCCGCTGCCCCGGCTGCCAGTCGGCCCGGTTCGAGCAGTGGGTGGAGGTGATGCGGAACCGCTACGGCGACGCATGAGGGTGCCGTGCGAATGCTGCGCACGCCACAAGAGCGCCACCCGTCGCCGCCCGCTTCAGGCGTGTCTTCACCCCTTGAAGCGCAGTTGGCAGGCGGGGAACTGGGAAGCACTTCCCTTCCAGCGTGAGAGAGGCCAGCTAGTCATGTGGGAAGCACTGGTAGAGGAATGGCCGGACGCGGCTCCCGTTCGTCAGATCGGCGCAGCTCTACGGCGGCAGGAGTACAGCGTGTTCACGACTCGTGATGCGGCGGCCCGAGCCACGGCCCCCGGCGCCTGCCCGGTTTTGCGGGTGACGCCCCACATCAACAATGACTCCTGCGGGTTCGGGGTTGTGCATGCGTCCTACAGTCTGGCCTACTCCATTCCGATGCTGTGCAGGTATCCAGATGAGCTCTGCGTGGAGTCCTCTGTTGGTGAGGAGCAACTACGCAGGACGTGTGCTCGTTGCCTCACGGAAACAGGTGGCAAAGGGGGGCCGCAGCCAGGGGACCTGCCGGTTGCCTGGCGGGATCTCACTGCGCCGGAGACACTGCGGGCCGAAGTGGTCCCGGCAGCGGAGTTCCTCAAGGCGAGTGAGGAGGCGGCGCAGTGGCCGAAGCTGCCTCGGCCGGAGCCGTACCGATGGGGGGAGCTGGCAAGCCGGTTCTACGATTGGGAGGAGGCGCATCCCGCGCCGAAGCTCCGTGCCGAGGAGGAGTTGGCGTTGGCTGGCGTCTTCCGGCATGTGAAGCAGCGGCAGCTGGCGTTCGCGGAACAGCGCGTACGGATCCTGCTGAAGGAAGCACATGAGGCTGGTCTGGGGCCTACCCGGCTGCAGGCGCTCTCGGGGGTAAGCCGACGCACGATCCCTGGCTGGTTGCGAGCTGATGCCTGAGGGGCCACCGTTTCTGACTACGCGAAAGCCCCTGCTCTTGGCGGTGAAGAGCAGGGGCTTCTTGCTGACCTAGGCGTCTCGAAGGAGGCCGGTGGCGACCTGCTGGAGGATAGCTGCGAGAGAGGCGCGGGCCTGCGGTGAGAGATCTCCCCGCATGTCTGTGATGACGGCCTCAACTCCAGTGCTGCGACGGAAGTAGCGGAGGATGAACTCACTTCGCTGGACGGGGTCGAGCCGTTCGAAAGACATGTCCATGAGAGCCGCTCCGTCGTGCCATGGCACGACGGTCGCAGTGTCTTCGGGGCTGGTCTCGTACAGCCGCGGTTCGGGCACAACGAGGTTGGGGCGGGTCTGAACAGAGATGCCGGCGGCTGCAGTTTCCTCTGTGCTGCGGGCCTCGTTCAAAACCGGGTTTTGAACCGGCGAAGCCACCGGAGTGGCCACGCGCTTCCGCGGGGCCTTCGGTGCCTGGGCCTTGCGCAGCTCCTCGGCGGCAAGAGCCTTCTGCTGCTCAGGATCCTGGATCTTGGCGATCTTCTCGGCCGTCTTCACCTTGAGCTGCTTGGTGTCGACGGCGTCCTGGAGCTCGGGCGCCAGGTTGAGCAGAGCAAGGCGGTTGGAGACGTACATCTGCGACTTGCCGATACGCTCCGCGACCTTCTCCTGGGAGCCGTGGCGTTCGACCATGCGCTGCAGGAACTCGGCCTCCTTGTAGGGAGGAATGTTCTTGCGGTGGATGTTCTCGATGACGACGGCTTCGTCGAGCTTGTCGTCGTCTTCGTTGCCGAGGCGGTCGCGGACCCGGATTTCAAACTTCGTCCAGCCGAGCTGCTTGGCCGCGTGGAAGCGCCGGTTGCCGAGGATGACGACCCACTCCGCTTCACCGAGCGTGGAGTCGTGCTCAGGCTTGACGCGGAGGAACGCCTCACGGGACATGGCGACGGCCGGCTGGAGCTGTCCGACGGACTTCATCGACTCCTTGAGCTCGCGGAAGTCAGGGTCGTGGTCGGAGTAGTCGGCATCGGTGCGCGGGTTCTCCGGATTGCCGACCAGCATGTGCATGTAGACAGTGGTCGGCGGTGCTTCTGCCTTGGCCGGCTCTTCGGTGGAAGCTCGCTTGCTGCCCGGCTTGCCCGGACCGTCGAGAAGGTCGGCCCAGGGCTTCTTCGTCGCCATCAGCGGGTGCCCTTCTTGCCGGCGCCGAGCTCGAGGGCGAGCTGGTAGAAGTCCTCACGGGCTTCCATCGCGACCCGGTTCTTCTTGTACTGGGTGACGACGGTGCCTTCGAGGGCCGCCCGGGTGTGGACCTTGTAGTGGCGGACCACGGTGTTGGCCAGGTTCCAGCCTTGGGCCCGGATGAAGTCCTTGGTCTGGTCGAGGTCGGCTTCGCCGTCGCGCGGATCCCAGTTGTTGATGACGACGAGGTAGGGGATGCCGAGGGGCTTGACCACTTCCTCGATGGTGTCGCGGGTCGGCATGAACCCGAGGGGCTCGGGTTCGACGGGGACGATGATGTCGTCGGCGTTGGCCAGCACGGCGCGCATGGCGTCGGCGGCGGTGCTCTTGCCGAAGGGGTCGCCGGCTTCTTCCTTCTCGTCCTCGGGGAGGTCCATCCAGCCCGGGGTGTCGATGAAGGCGTGCTTGATCTTGCGGGACTTCTTCAGAGCGGAGAAGAGCTCCAGGTCGTCCTTGGAGTTGATCTGCTCGAAGGAGAAGGGAAGCTCCTGGCCGACTCGTTCCGACCACCAGGTGGTGGACCCCTGGGGGTCGGCGGAGACGGCTGCGACGTAGTGGGGGTCGCCCTCAGGGGCTGCGCCCAGAACGTGGGCGGTGATGGCCGCAGTGTTGACGGTGAGAGTCGACTTCCCGACCCCACCCTTGCGGTTGATGAGCGCGGTGATCCGTGCCATGGGTGGTACTCCTGATGCTCCGTATGCTTCCCAGCCGGACTGGCTGGTACTAGCGGACCGGGACAGGATGCCATGTATCGCCCTACCGGGAGGCACTGAGGGCAGTCGTGTTTCAAAACCGGGTTTTGAACGTCCTGTATCAGGGGTTCACCACTCCCCTGCGGATGTCCTTCAAAACCCGGTTTTGAAGATCACGCCCGGTTCCCCCAGCCGCACCGTCTGCACAGCCGTTGTCCCGTCTCAACGAACAGAGTCGGCAGCTGATTCGTCTCAACGAACCCAGTCGACGCAGGTCCTGGGGGCGGAGCTCCCAGCCCTGTCCGGTGAGCGACTGTCTCAGCGAAGCAAGTCGCCCCTGGTTAGCGGGGTGTCGTCGACTGGGTTCGTTGAGACAGGACAGCCGCCGGGGCAGAGCTGGTTGTCGCCGCCGAGCGCGGGCGCCATGATCACGGAATGCCTGAAGAGACGGTGGTCGAGAAAACCTGGCGCGGAATACTGGAAGGGCGCCCTGGGGCGCGGCGGGGAAATCCTGCTGTCATCGCGACCGCCTACGCCTAGCCTCGGCTGCGGGCCCTGTTCCCGTCTCCGAGCCACGGGGCGCTCACCTTCCACCGGAGCACGCAGTACCCGTGGAGCAACGACTTGCCGTCCATCGTGGGCGACGCGCAATGGTGCATCGTCTACGCGCCGATACGCGTGGGTGGCGTGCTGGGCCAGTCGCTTACACCGCAGGAGGCGGCTGCGTTGGTGGTGGCTCATCTGCCCGATGGCTGCGGGCCGGCCTTCGAAGGCCCTTGCCCTCAGCAGGACAACCCCATCGACTGAGCGGACTGAACAGCTACACGGCCGATCGAAGTTCGCGGAGACGGGTCGAAGACTTCGAAGAGGCGGGTCGTAGGTAGAGCTGTCCTGTCTCAACGAAGTCAGTCGTCCGCATGCCGCTGAACTGCGGGGACCGGATTGAGTGAGACGTGCGGACTCTGTTCGTTGAGACAGACCGCACGCCCCATGCCTGCCGGGTAGCCGGTGGGGCGAAGCCGGTGGAAGCGATGGCGGATGCGTAGAAGTGGGTGACAGCAGGGGCGAGGTCTGAGCCTCGGGCTCCTGCTGGCGTGCCTTGACCAGCCGGTTCGTGTGGCTGAAAGTAGGTCCCCTGATCGACTGGGGCGGGAAGCATGACACACGACGAATACGCCGACCGCTGCGAGGAGCTCTTCGCAGTGGGCGGGTTCACGGAGGCTCGGAAGCTGGCCGAATCCGGTCTGGGGGAACTCGGTCCCGATCCGGTGCTCTACCGGTGGCTCGGCCTCGCACACGCGGCGGAGGACGAGGACGACCACGATGCCGAGGCGGAGAATGCCTACGAGACCGGGCTGGCTCAGTGGCCGGACGACCTCGGACTGCTCGTCTCCTACCTGGAGCTGTGCCTGCGGGCCGACGGATGGACGTATCCCGGGCGAGCCGCTCGGGTGGACCGGCTCAAGAAGCAGATCGCGGAGCTGGCGCCTGCCGGGTCACCCGAGGCGGCACGGGTGGAGGCCGCGCTCGACTGGGCCGGGCGGGGCTACTGGCAGGACGTACGGGACAGGACGGTTGCCGCGCGGACCGATCGAGCCGCGCTGACGTCCCACAGCGCCGATGTCGCTGAAGCGCTGGAGCAGGGAGGCCAGGCGCCCGCCCATCCGGAAGACCTGCGGGCCGCCGAGGTCGCGGCCGCGCTGGAGCTGCTGGCCGGCCCGTGGCAGGCCCCACTCCGGCTCATGGTCCGCCACCGGGTGGCCGCGTACGTCATCACCTTTGTGCTGGTTCTCGCCACGAACAAGGCACTGGTGCTGAGCGGGACTGTTTCCTACAGCGTCTGGGGCTGGATCTGGTTCGCGCCCCTCCTGCTGGCCGACTCGAAGCTCAAGCAGGCCCGGCGGCTGGCCCGGCAGCGAGTGATCGCCGCGATGGAGGCCCGGCACGCCGAAGCCGCCGCGGGCTGAGTTCCCGCACGAATGCCGCAGACCCTCGTCCGCAGCCTCCCTCGGTTCGTTGAGACAGGACAGTAGCCGCTTCGTGGGAGGTTGGATCTCCCAACATCCTCCGCCTTCAAAACCCGGTTTTGAAACGCTCTCAGGATGGCGCTCTTGGGCGGTGTCGGTGACCGAGAGGGATTGGTCGGTGCGCGGGCCTATCAGGCGTCGGTGCCGTTCGCGCGCTCGTGGAGGTCGATGAGGCGGGTGATGGTGTCGGGGTCATCTGCCAGGCCGACCCACTGCCCGAGCGCGGTGAAGATGGGGACCTGGTCGCGGTCAGCGTCGAAGATGACGCAGTAGTCGCCGTACCGGTCGAGCACCATCTCCCGCAGGACCGGGATCGGTGCGGTGTCGAGGATCTCCAGGGCGTCAACAACGAGCAGGGCGGGGTCGTCGGGCGCCGACGGCCGGACCAGGGTGCCGGTCGTGCGCAGCAGGTCGCCGGGCTGGATCCGGTTCAGCAGCTCGTGGACGATCCTCGGGTCGCCGCCGGTGCAGGTGATGACCGTGTCGTGGATGTCCTCGTCGACGGCGTCGAGGTCGGTGGGGACGATCAGGTCGAAGATGGCGGTGTCGCGCGGGCTGGGGGAGGGGATCGCGTCGACCCAGCCGTCGACGGCGCAGTGCTTGGTGTCCATCAGCTGGCCTCCGTCAGGGTGCGAGGGGAGCGGGGTCGGGTGGTGCGCTGAGCGAGCACCAGGAGCTCGCGATTGCGCTGGCGCTGTGCGTCGGTGAGCGGGCGGGCCTGCGGGCCGCGGCGGTGCCACAGCGGCGAGGCCGGCGGCTCGGGGTAGGCGAGGGTGTGGTCGACGTCGCGTTCGGTGCTGCTCATGGGTGCCTCCGTCTGGAGGAGAAGTTCAGGCATGGTCCTTGCCCCTGCCGCCCTTGGGCGGGTCGGAGACGAACCGGGTCTCGCCGGGGTGCTCCGCGTTCCAGATCTCCGCGCACGTCTTGTGCACGGCCTCTCCGGCGTGGGACCTCAGGGGAGTGGACTTCCGGCACAGCACGCACCGCTCGGGCCAAGCGAAGTGCGCGCCGTCGCGCCAGTCCAGGAGCGGGACGGGCACGGCGGGCGGCTCGGGCGGTGCGGGTGCGGGTCGGCGGCGGGTGCTCACGGCCGCAGGTCGGGCAGCTGCTGGAGGATCTGGGCGACCAGGTCCTCGGTGGGCTTCCAGGGCCCGAGCTGCCCGCGTGGGGGGATCGGCAGGGTGAGCTCCTGGACGTCGGCGAGCTCCAGGTGCCACAGGCCGGGCTCCGCGAACTCGGTGCAGGGCGGGGAGCTGTCCGGGTCCTGGTGGCAGCCGGTCAGTCGAGCGACGCCGATCACCGCGCCGGTCGGCAGATCGCGGCCGCGGATCGTACGGGCGACCAGCGGCACGCGCAGGGCGGGCCGGTCGATCTGCAGGCCCGCGTGCAGCAGCACCAGGCCGCGCCAGGACCAGGGCTGCGGGCGGTTCTCGATCGTCTTGGCCCCGGCGACGATGGCGGAGGTCCACGGTTGCCTGACGCTGATGCCGCGGATCCAGTCGCCCGTCGACGGAAGGGTTCCGGTGTGGGTGCTCATGCCGCTCGCCCCCAGACTGCCGTGCCCGGCCGGCCTGCGCGGCGCCCGTTGACGGACGGCACGGAGGCATGCACGGCGGTCGCCAGGACCGCCCGGCCCGAGTGCTTGCCGTCGTACAGGGCAGCGTCGGCGGCCCGCTGAAGGAGCGACAGGTCCCGGCTGCCTACGGCGGTCGGGGTGGCGGCGCCGACCGAGGCGGCGGCGTCGACGGTGCGCCCGTCGTCGAGGACGACCGGGGTGTGCAGCATCCGGACCAGCTGCGCGAGGCGCTGCTCCCGGCGGTCGGCGGGCAGCTCCAGGGCGACGGCGAACTCGTCGCCTCCGAGCCGGCCGGCCGCGGCGTGCGGGCCCGCCCAGGCCGTCAGGCGGGCAGCGATCGACGCGATGACGGCGTCGCCAGCCGCGTGCCCGAGCCCATCGTCGATCTCCCTAAACCGGTCGGCGTCGGAAGCGCGCGGGTTCGCGGAATCCTGGAAGGGGCTGACGTCGAGCCCGACCGTCGATGAGGGGTGCGCTGTCTATTTGGTGCGGGTTCCGGCTGTCGCCGTCTGGCCGCGGGTGGCGATGAAAGACCAGGCGATGGAGACGGTGATGGTGGCCGCGATGACGCTCAAGGTGAGGGGGACCGCGAGGCCGTAGTGGAGGTTCGCCGTGGGCGCCTTCTACGAGCTGCGCAGCCGGCTCACCGGGGAGCAGGGCCGGTGTAGAAGGCGGCGGCCGGTCCCGGGGCGTACTGCCGCAGGGCCGGTCTCACGGGGCTGGCCCTGCGGTATGCGCGAGTCAGCTGGGTGGCTCGGCGGGTTCGGTGAGGGCGTCGATCTGGTCGGCGAGGCCGGGGTGCGTGGTCAGGTAGGGGCGGGTGGCGCGGAGGGGGTCGAGGAGCGACGCGGCGTCGTCGTCTGCGAGGGCCGTGTGGAGCCTGCCGAGCGGGCGGCGGGCCTCTGCTGGGAGGTCGGTGAGCGCGGTGATCTGGCCGGCGAGACGGCGCAGGTCGGCTGCATTGTGGCGGGCCCAGGTGGCGGTGGTGCGGTCGGCGGCGCGGGCCTGTCGGGTGGCCTGGACGCGTTGTTCGCCGGTGGTTCCGGCGGGGCCGGGGCGTCCGCGCAGGTAGCGGCGTTCGGCGGCCTGGCGGCTGGCGACGCCGAGGGGGTGGGCGAGGTCGGCCCAGCTGGCGCCTGCGTCGCGGGCGGTTTCGATCAGGCCGGTCTCCCATCCGGCGAGTTGTTCGCGTACCTGCCGCAGCAGCAGCAGGGAGGCCAGGGCCTGCTCCGGCCCCGGCTCGCTGGCGGGCGTGTCGGACGGCCTTTGCCGGGCGGCGTGCAGGGCGTCGTCTATGGCGTTAAGGGCCGCCGCGGCGGCGAGGAACGAGGCCGGACTTGCGCCGTCCGCGGGCTGTTCGGCTGCTGTCACGGGCACCTCCCTCGGTATGTCATCGCACCGACGACATCGTGTTTGTCATCCATTGGATGACATGTTACAACGGTTCAGTGAAGCGCATTGGCAGCAACTGCCTGAACCGCTGGAGGTGTTTTCACGATGTTGATGCGCACTGACCCCTTCCGTGAGCTGGACCGGCTGGCACAGCAGCTGATGGGCCCGGGCACCTGGTCGAAGCCGTCGGCGATGCCGATGGACGCCTACCGCGAGGGCGACGAGTACGTGGTTGCCTTCGACCTGCCCGGCGTCGCCGCAGACGCGATCGACATCGACGTCGAGCGGAACATGCTCACGGTCAAGGCCGAGCGGCGGCCGGTGGCGAAGGCCGACGACGTGCAGATGGAGCTGTCCGAGCGGCCGCTGGGCGTCTTCTCCCGCCAGATCGTGCTCGCCGACACCCTGGACACCGAGCACATCAAGGCCGACTACGACGCGGGCGTGCTGACCCTGCGCATCCCGATCGCCGAGCGTGCCAAGCCCCGCAAGATCTCCATCGGCGTCGGTTCGGGTCACAAGGAGATCTCCGGCTGACGCCGGCCGGACAGGTGCGGAGGACGGGCGCCTGATCTCCCCCTCACCCGCCCTCCGCACCCCGTGGGCAGTCCGAGTATGAAAGGGGTGGCGGCCGAGATGACTCTGCGACGCGAAGCGTTCCTCGACCACGTGAAGGAACGCGGCGAGTACGGCACGCCGGAGGAAGCCGAGCGCGCGGCCCGTGTGGTGCTCGCCCTCCTCGGCGCGCACCTGGTGGGCGAGGTCCGCGCCCAGCTCGCGGCACGCCTGCCGGAGGACTTCGCCCTGATCCTCCTCAACCCGCTGACCAGCGCCGAACCGCTGCCCCCGGAGCGGTTCGTCCGGGCGACCGCAGCCTGGATCGAGGGAGCCACCGAGCAGACCGCGACCTGGGACGTCAGTGCCGTGCTGTCTACGGCCGCCGACGCGGCCGGCGAGGACCTGCTGGGGCAGATCCTGCTCCAGCTCCCCGCCGGCTACGACCTGCTCTTCGGCCGCCCCCAGCCCACCTGACCAGCGGTGCCGCACACCGGCACCGCTCCACCCCGACTCCATGAAAGGCATGCACCGCAGTGATCACCGACGTGCGCGGACCGCTTGAACAGCAGCAGTCGCCGTACGGGACGGCGTACGAGCAGATGCTGGAGAAGGTCCGTTACGAAGGCGCCTACCCCACCCGTGAGAGAGCTGAGGAAGCCGTCCGCCTGGTCCTGGCAGGGCTGGGACGACAGCTGACCGGCGACGAGCGCGTCGACCTGGCCGCCTGCCTGCCCCTGGAGGCCGCACGTGCCCTCACCACGCAGATCCCCGACACGCAGCCGCTGACCGGATGGGCCTTCGTCAAAGACCTTGCCGCACGCTCCGGCGCCTCCCTGGCCACCACCCGGTGGGACACCGGTTCCGTCTTCGCGGCCGTCTCCGCCTACGCAGGCCCCGACCTGATCACCCGCATCCTGCACCAGCTCCCCACCGGCTGGGCCCTACTGTTCGGCCGATCGGAACTCACTCCGGCCGCGTAAGGGGCCGTGTCCTGCCAGCGCCAGGGACGGATCCGCCCGGCCGTGGTCCAGCGGGCCCGGTCCGGGCCGGCCCCGGGCCGCCAGCGGACAAGGCGTCCGCCGCAGCACGACGGCACCGGTCCGCACCCAGCAGGGAGAGGCCGCCGCAGCCCCGGCTGACAGCCGGGCTGCGGGTGGGGCCGGCCACGGTGAAGACGACGTTGCCCGGGACGGTCGGGTGTGGAGAGCCTTTGCCAGCGGCCTGGTTGCGGCGATCGGCCGGTCGACTTCCAGATCGTCGTGTGCACCGAGCATCTGGCGCGGTGCGACGTGCACTCGCTCGAAGCCATGACCCGTCAGAGCGGATACTGCGTCGAGTCGGAGGAGAACCCGGCCCTCCTGGCGGACCGGTATCGACTGAGACCTTCGAGAACCTTCCCACGCTGAACCGCCTCCCTCGACAGCGCGGCCAGCGGGGAAAGTGACGCAGGGCCTGTGCTCGCGAGAGGCGCAGCTGGCGGTTGGGCTGGTTCTCTGCCGGGCCCACAGCGGGGTCGCTACTCTCGACGCATGACCGAGTTGACGCTGTCCATTGAGGACCGCCTGGCGGACCAGGTGGTCGAGTCCGCTCGCCGGTACGGGCTGCCCGTCCAGGAGTATGTGGAGCGGGTGTTGCGCGCGGCCGAGATGCCAGGAGCGCCTGATCGTGAGGAGCGTGCGCTGGAGCTGGCGCGCGGGGCCTACAAGCAGTTCGTGGATGGCGGCCGGTCCGAGGACGGCGCAATGTCTATGGCGGAGGTCTTCGGTCCGTGACCGCGATGCCCGCACGGTTCGCGTCGTCCGTCGGTCAGACCATCCGCTCCCTGCCGGCGGCCGAGCGGGAAGAGCTCCAGCAGGCCATCGTCCGGGCCTGTGAGGACCCCTGGTACTGGCCGCAGGCCGACAAATACAAAATGGACGAATCCGTACGCGTCATCAGCACCCGCGCCGCGATCGTCCACTACGTGTTCTGCCCGGTCCCGATCCGCACCTGTGGATCTTCGCTATTGCCGTGTGACCTACGGCGTGCCTGCAGCGGGAGCGTGCCGGGCTCACACAGTGGCGGTGACGAGCAGGGTGCCGAGTGCGCTGGGGTAAGGGCGATCTCGCGGTCCCAGACTTCGGGTTTCACGAAGTCGCGCGGGTCGCGGTAGGTGGGGGTCTGCTGCCTGGTCGGTTCGGGGGCCGTCACGGTCATGGTCGTGCTCCTCTCGACGGGACTGAGCCAGCAGCGCCATGCGGCCGGCTGGAGCGTCCCCTGCGGGGTCGGCTGGCTGGCCGGGTGGCGTTCGACCATTGAAGGGGGCGGGAACACCACCGGAGAGGGGCCGGGCGGGGGTGCGTTGGGACCGGCGGGGTGCCACAGCGGGGGGCCGTTGGGTCTCACGCTCCGACGTCACGGCAAGGGGGCGGTCACGATGTTCCCGTACGGGATTGGCGCGTTACTGCGCACCCTCCGCGAGGATGCGGGTCTGACCCGCGAGGAACAGGCACTGCGGATGGAAGCGGCACAGTGCGGGCGGTTCTTCGACCCGGAGAACCTCAAGCGGTGGGAGACGGAGCGGCGGCTGCCGGCGTCGTTCTGGCACGAGACGATCGCCAGCGCCTACGGCATCACGCTGGTGGACGTGCGTTGGGCGGTGGCCGCTTCCCGGCGGCACCGGCGGGAGCAGAGCGAGGAGGGGACGAACGTGGACAGGCGGCGGTTCATCGGAGTGGTGGCGACGGCGGCGGGGCTGTCGGCTCTGCCCGGTACCGCGCAGGCCAGGGAAGGTATCGACGGTAGGCTGGCGGGCCGCGGGAGCGGGGATCTGGCGTATCTGGCGGCGGCGTTCGAGCGTCACCGGGGCGGCTACCGCGGCCGTGCCCCGGAGTCGGTGCTCGCCGAGATGCGCCAGGACCTCGACCTGTTGGGCGAAGTCCTGAACAGACCGCATCCCGCGCGGGACCGGGCGGAGCTGGCCCGTACGGCGGCCGGGATCGCCGGGCTGGTCGCCATCGTCCAGCACGACCGTGGCGACCAGGTCGACGCTCACCGATGGTTCGCCACCGCCGCCCGGGCCGCCCGGGAGTCGGGAGACCGGCGGATGACGGCCTGGGTCCTGGCCCGGCATGCGATGGTCCCGCTCAACTACGGCGCCGCCGGACAGGCGGCGCGCCTCGCCGAGCGTGCCCGCCGCGAGGCCGGTGACTCCCCGAGCGCGGCGGCAGCGTTGGCCACCGCCGTCTCGGCCCGTGCGCTCGCCGCTCTCGGCGACAAGGCCAACGCCCGCCAGGCCGTGGACGGCGTCCGCGACATGGTCGAGCGGCTGGATGGCCCCGACGTCGCCGATACGTGGTTCGGTTACCCCGGGCAGAAGCACCACGTCCATCTGTCGCAGGCGTACCTGCTCCTTGACGACACCCGGGCTGCGTACCGGGCGCAGGATGCCGCGCTTGCCCTGACGGACTCTCCGTCCGTGATGACCCGGGCACTGCTTGCCCTCGATACCGCTGCCTGTCTGAACGCCGACGGCGACCCGGCCGCAGCGGCCGAGATGGCGGGCGGGGTGCTCGACCGGCTCCCCGCCGGCTACCGGCTGGGGCTCGTCCGCTCTCGGGCCGAAGACCTCCACCGGCGGCTCACCGGCCGACCGCGCGACCACCTCGGTCAGGCCCTGGCGTAGCGCGCGGACCGGGTTCGCTCTGGCTGTCTTCGTGACCTGCGCGCCACCGCAGGCCGGTCCGTACAGCGATCCAGACGCCAAGCCGTCAGGGTGAAACGTAGCGTCTGGCGGCCCATCAGAACCTGCGCCGGGTTCCTGGCGCCCGTACGGTCGCGGTGGGACGGCGTACAGGACCGCCGCCCCGCCCCGGCCGGCGCCGGCCCCCCGAATCCCCCCGAGCGGGGGACCGGCGCGCGGCAGGTGTACGGGGAGCTACGGTGCCGGGGTGTAGTGCACGACGGTGGTCTCGCACGCCTCCGCGTACACCTTCAGCGCGTCGGCTTCCGCCTGGTCTGCCGACAGGCCCCAGCGCAGCTTCGTGGCGGTCCACTCCCCCACGTAGCGGCAGTGGACATCGGGCAGCGGCGGCATCCACTCCGCGGGGTCGCGGTCGGCCTTCGCCTGGTTGACGCGGTCGGTGACCGCGACGAGCGAGGTGGCGGCGTCCTGGTCGTTCGCGTACGCCTCCCTGCGCGCCGGGGTCCAGGCGCTCGCACCGGAGTCCCACGATTCCGCCAGGGGAACGACGTGGTCAATGTCGACATCGGCGGTGTCCGTCAGGGTTCGGCCGTCGTAGTAGCTGAACCACTTGCCTCCCGTGAGCTTGCAGCGCTCGCCGACCAGTGGAGACTCGATCGCCTCGGAGAGCAGGACCTCGTTACGGGTGTGGCAACCGTCAGTGGCGTTCAGCCCCTTGTTCCAGTGCTTGAAGGCGTCCCTGGTGTATCCGGTGCGGTCCTCGATCGCGACCGGGAGCTGGTCGACGGCGTCGGCGAGCGGCAGGACCGTCGCGGCCACCGCCGGCGCGGCTGCGGCGGGCTGGGCGGCCAGGGCCGGGGTGGTGACGGTGAGAGGGGTGAGGGCGAGGAGGAGTACGGCGCTGCGGCGCGCGAGGTTCTTGATCACGTGCGCAGAGCCTGCCCTACCGCGGCTTGGAACGTGTGGAAGGGGGCGGGCGCGGTCCGTCATCCGGGTGGTGGATTCACCGGCGAAACGATCAATCGGCCCGGCCGGTTGACGTCCGCTCAATGCGTGATGCCCCTCCTCGCGCGGCTGGGGCGAGGAGGGGCATCTGGGGCAGGTGCGCGGAGTCCGGACCGTCCGGGTCAGGGGGTCAGGTGGCCATGCGGGCAGTGGCGGCCTTGAGGGTGAGTGCGTTCTCGGCGGCGTCGTGTCCCATCACGAGCCCCTGGTGGTTCAGGGCGTCGAGGTGTGCCCGGAGGGTGGTGGAGTCGGCGGGGTCGGGCAGCAGGCCGAAGATGTCGGGGTAGCGGTCCTCCGTCGCGGCGGTGAAGAAGTCGGCGTCCTGGACGCCGCGGGTGCCGTCCGTGAGTCGGGCCGGGGCGCCGGGGCTGATCTGCGGGAAGAGGATCCCGGTGACGTGGCCCTGGGTGGCGAGCGGCATGGAGAGCCAGCTCGTGAGCTGGTCGGGCCAGAACTGGGGCTTGAGCTCCTTGCCGGATGCCTTCCACAGCGGGGTGCGACGGCCTTCGAGGAGGGCGTCGGTGACGGTCTGGTGCTGGGTGGGGTGCATCTGCTCGCCGGAGGCGAGGCGGGTGCGGACGGTGTCGTACAGGTCGAGGGCGTCGAGGAGTCCGAAGCCGAAGGCGGCGGCCGACGGCCACGGCAGGACCCGCACGATCCCGTCGTCGTCCACGCGGGCGAAGACGCGGTCGTTGGCGAGGAGCCGCCATCCTGCGCGGGCCAGGGTGATGGCGGTGGTGGTCTTGCCGGCGCCCTTGTCGCCGAGCGTGAGGATCGTGGAGCCCTCGGAGTCGGTCACGGCGGAGGCGTGGAGGATGGCCCAGCCGTCGGCGAGGAGCCGGGCGCGTACGAGCTCGCGGGCCAGGCGTGCTGCGGCTGCGGCGAGGGTGGTCTCGTCGGTGCCGACGATCCGCAGCACCTTCCACTCGGCGTCCCAGCGGTAGGCCAGCGCGCGGTCTTCCTGGACGGCGGTGACCATGTCGCCGTCGCGGGTGACGAGGAGGGTGCTGCCGGCGTACTCGATCGTCTCGGGGTCGCTGTTCTCGACGACGTCGGCCAGGGCGAGGAGTTCGGTCTCGTCGGTGTCGGCGGAGACGGTGGGGCCGTCGAGGTCGGTGGTCGGCTCGGCGGTCCACCATCCGCCGAGGTAGCGGGTGGCCCAGTCGGGGACGGTGTCGGTCGTGCTGGTGACCGTGACGGACTGGCCGTCGGCGGTGATGATGCGTACTGCGCTCATGCGGTCAGATCTCCTGCGTGAGTCGGGTGTATGCGTGGTGGAGCTTCTACGCGGCCGCGTCCCGCTGGGCGGTCTCGGAGTCGTCGAGCGGGGGTGGTCACGGCGTCGGGGATCCGGCGGTGTACCGGACGGGCATGCCGAGCCAGACGCCCGCCTCCTGGCGTACGGACACCTCGGTCACGCTGCTGGTGATGCCGAGGGTGTGGGTGAGGGCGTGCATGACGGCGCCGGCGGGTCCGAGGCGGGTGGGGCCGATGCCCTGGCTGATCCGGCGGGGCCGGGCGGCGAGTTCGTCGCGCACCTGCTGGAGCGGGACGGTGGCGGGCCGGCCGTGGACGGTGGTGGTGGAGGCGCAGATGACGGCGGCGTCGCCGTGTTCGCCGATCACGTGTCCTTGTACCGCGTTGACCGGGACGCCGAGGTGGCGGGCGAGGGTGAGACGGTAGCGGGCGGTGTCGGTGGCGGTGCCGGTCCCCACGACCCGCTGCATCTGCTGATCCGCCGCTACTCAGTGGTGTGATCCGGATCAGGAAAGGGACGAAGAGCCGATGCCCCCTGCCCCACCTCCATGAGGCTCCGGGCCCCACTGCGGGGCCCGGAGTGGGGATCAGACCGCGGATTCGATTCGCTCGTCGAGGACGAGAGTGTGGCCCGGTGCGCTTGCCGAGGCCGCCTCCAGGCTGTCCAGCCAGTCGCTGAAGCGCGTGTGCAGCGGTCCGCAGGCGCGGCGGCTCGGATCGACGTCCGTGAGTGCCTTGTAGATGTTCCGGCCGTAGGCCCCCTCCCAGAGGCTCTCCAGGATGGCCACCAGATTGGCACCCGAGACTTCGACGGTCTGCATCCCGTTCGTGTGTTTGGTGATGCGGCCGGGCACCAGGTTGGGGTCCTTGATGAACCCCACCTTCCCCTTGGGCCCGGTGATCCCGGTCTGTTCCGAGCCCTGCGAGACGCTCGTTAGCCACTCCGGGGACCATGTGCCGAAGGTCCTGCGCGCGAGGAATGTCCAGGTGTCCTCGTGGCAGTTCAGCGACACGTAGGACACCGTGGCGGCCTTCCTGAGGACTTGCAGATGGTGCTTGTACAGGAACTTGTACGTCTCTTCCTGCTGCGCGGCTTCCTCTGCCTTCTTCTGGCTTTCCGCGGCCTGCCTCTCCCGAGCAGCGGCTTCCTTCTCACGAGCCGTGTTCCGGTCCTCCTCCCTCCAGCGCTTCTCTTGCTCCCACTTCTCCCCGGCGATCGCTCGCTTCTGCTCTTGGTTCGCCTTCCACTGCTCCAGCAGAATCTTCAGCATCCGCTTCCCTCCCACTACCTGGTGTAGATCAATCCTCCCGCTGAGTAGCTGGGCCAGGGGGGCATTCCACGAAAACACCGCCGCATCCGGACTGTCCCGCTGCCCGCCGGTGGTGTCGGCCTGGGCCTGGACCAGCTCGGTGAACATGTCGATTGACGGCTGGGCAGCTCGCCTGGCAGCAGTTCTCCTTGCGAGCCGTTCACGCGTACCCGGCGGGGGCGCGGGGGAGTTGGACGGTGCGCCCTCCGAGCCGGGCCCCGGGGACGTCATGGCTGATTCCCCGGGGCCCGTGGCGTGACCGAAGATGTCGGGTCCGGAACGGAGGCGACAGCAGTTGGTCCCTGGACCGCACCGTACAAAGGGCGGGGCGACGCAGCTCGGTACGGGGCCGGGGCGGAGCGGGCACTTCGGTCCGTATGGCGCGCCGGCGCACGCGATCCCGAAGAGATGGAGGTCGAGATCCTGGTTGTTGCCGATGTCCCCGGCAGCAGCTCACGGAGGAGCGGCTGCGGCAGGCGCTGGACGCCGCCGGGCTGGATTCCGTCAGCATCGCTACCCGCGTGGTCGGCGATCAGGCCGAGGCCGTACGGTCCAGGTTCATCGACCCCCGACGATACTGATCGACGGTCACGACCTGTTCGCCGAAACCGGTGCAGTCCCGTCGCTCGTCTGCCGGATCTACCGCACCTCCGACGGCCCGGCCGGAGCACCCGGCGTCGACCAGCTCCGCCGGGCCCTCGACGCGGCTGCTGACGCGGGATAGCGCCGATGCTGCCGGTTCACCAGGGAAGAACGAGGTCTTGGCCGGATGGAGAGGGCGCGGGCTCGCAGTCCTTTGAGCAGAACTGCGGCGGAACGCGCAGGATGGGCGGCGTGCCGTGAAGGTCTCCAGGTCTCCCCCACACGCCGAACACGAGCTGCTTCCTCCCGGAGTCAGCGTGCCTCATTCTCCGCAATGCGACGGAGCCGGATCCGTTCGCGGTCGAGCCCCTACCGCATGTCCACAGCCCGGTCCTCGCCCATGAAGACCTCATCGACCATCTCCGGATCCTCGAAGCACGCGTGCAGCAGGGATGAGATGACGAGCTCGAACGCGCCGTGGGCGACAACCGCCCTGATGAGGGCATCGGCCTACGGGGCGACACCGAGGCGGGCCGGGTCTTGGTCGAGTTCGTCATGCCGGGCGTAGCCCCAATCGACAGCCATCCATTCGAGGGATTCCACGCCGCAGTCGGTGAGGTGCTCGGAGCACCTCACGATGGAGGAGTTGTCCGTCAGCAGTCGTCGCCGCTGGCGAGGAGCTTGACGATGCCGGTCTTGCGGGCCTCAAGAGCGGCGTGCATCCGGGTGGCGGCAGACGGCAGGAGGAGTTCGTCGGCTTCGTCGGTGCGGGCCCAGCGGTACGCCGCGAGTTCGTTGTCGTCGGGCAGCTCGACCGGGGTGTCGACGGGGACGGTGCCGGCGTCGAACACGAGGTTGATGGCGGGGGCGTCGAGGCGTTCGCCGGGCGGGGACCAGGTGACGACGAGGATGCCGTGCATCGGCCGGTCGAGGCGGGTCTCCTCCTTCAGCTCCCGGCGGGCGCAGGTTTCGGGGTCCTCGCCCTGGTCGACGGTGCCGCCGGGGAACTGCCAGGCGTCGCGGTACTGGGGCTTGACGATGAGGACGCGGTCGAGTTCGTCGGTGACGAGGACCGCGGTGCCGGTGTAAGCGCGGGTGAGGGTGGCGAGCCACTCCTCGCGCGGGAGGAACTTCGTGGGCATGTCGGCCTTTCGGCTTAACGCTCGTGGCCCCTGCGGGAACCCGCAGGGGCCACGTTCACGGCTGGGTCTGCCGTGAGGCTAGCGCGTCGACCGTAGGGCTGTCGTAACGACGAGGTCAGCGAGGCGTTGCGCGGCGTCGGGCTGGCCTGCGGCGCGGGCCGAGCGGGCCATGCTCTCTCGGCGGGCGGGATCTTTCAGGAGCGGGAGCAGTGCGTCGCGCAGTCCGTCGGGGGTGGCGGTGGCGTGGTCGAGGCAGAGGGCGGCGCCGGCGGTCTGGAGGGTCTGGGCGTTGCGGAGCTGTTCCTGGCCGGCGGTGGGGATGAGGGGGATGAGGATGGACGGTTTGCCGATGGCGGTGAGTTCGGCGAGGGTTCCGGCGCCGGATCGGGAGATGGCGATGTCGGTGGCGGCGAGGATGTCGGCCAGGCCGTCGCTGACGTAGGGGACGAGCCGGTAGCGCCGTGCGTGCTCGGGGGCGAGGCCGGCGGTCTTCTGCTTGAGCTGCTCGTAGTTGGCCGCGCCGCACTGGTGGAGGATCTGGCAGTGCGGCAGCAGGTAAGGGAGGTTGTCGGTGATCAGCCGGTTGATCTGGACGGAGCCCTGCGCGCCGCCGGTGACGTAGACGAGCGGGGTGTCCGGGTCGAGGTGGTGGGCGCGGTGCGCGGCGGCTGGGTCGCCGTCGAAGAGGGCGGGGCGTACGGGGTTGCCGGTGACGACGGCGCGGTGCCGGG
Organism: Streptomyces sp. NPDC085460; assembly: GCF_044541975.1. Classification (NCBI taxonomy): domain Bacteria; kingdom Bacillati; phylum Actinomycetota; class Actinomycetes; order Kitasatosporales; family Streptomycetaceae; genus Streptomyces; species Streptomyces sp. NPDC085460. The sequence continues at coordinate 127,824 of NZ_JBITTO010000014.1, read as the reverse complement.
CCGCAGGCGGCAGGGCGTCGAGCGAGGTGGCGTGGCTGAGGGCGATGGCGGTGGCGCCGCGGGCGAGGATGCGGTTGGCCAGGCCGAGGGTGGTGATCTGCTCGTGCATGACGAGCGGGGCGCCGGCGAGGCGGGCGGCCAGGCCGAGGGGGACGGCGACGTAGCCGCCGGTGGACAGGACGACGTGGGGGCGGAAGCGGCGGAGCTCGGCGACGGCTTGGCCGAGGCCGGCGGGGACCTTGGCCAGGTCGACGGTCGTGTGGGCGAGGGCCTTGGGGTTGAGGGAGCGTCGGACCTTGCCGGTGGCGATGGTGCGAAAGCGGATGCCGTTGTCGGCGGCGACGCGGGCTTCGAGGCCGGTGGGGGTGCCGTACCAGGTGACGTCGAGGTCGGTGTCGCGCGCGGCGAGGGTGGCGCGGATGGTGTTGATGGTGGTGAGGGCGGGGTAGGTGTGGCCGCCGGTCCCGCCGCCGGTCACGGCCAGGCGGATCGTCGTGGTGTGGGTCACCGCGGGTGCTCCTTGTCGTCGTCGGGGCGGGGACCGGGGTGGTCAGGCCGCCGTGGTGGTGTCGCCGAGCAGGGCGCGCGCCCGGATCAGGCTGGCGGGGTCCTTGATGGCCTCCCAGAAGGGGAGAACGACGGCGGTGCCGGGGGTGTTCGTGGCGAGCGCCATGTTGACGGCGGTCTCGTAGTCGCCGAAGGCGATGGTGTCGCGCCGGATGCGGCAGATGAGGTCGTGGCCGGCGAGGTGGTGGACCCAGATGTTGACCAGGCGGCCGGGCGGGCAGCCGCCGGGCGGGCGCTCGATGATGCCCTCGAGGTCGGTGGTGCCGGGGCGGAAGCCGAGCATGCCGCCGACGAAGGTACGCTCGAGGACGGCGCTGGCGATGCTGATGCCGTGCTGGGGCAGGGCCTTGGCGACGAGGGTGTAGGCGTCGTCGGGGACGATGTCGGTGATGCCGCAGACGAAGGCGCTCGTGCAGTCGGCGGGCAGCAGGCGCAGGCCGGTCGCGGCGGCGGCGTGGGCGTCGGGGCCGTCCTGGAGGACGACCTGGAACGGGGTGCCGTCGGCGACCTGGGCGGCGTGGTCGGCCACGGCGGCCTGGTTGCTGGCGTTGGTGACGATGATGAACTGGCGGGTGCCGGCGGCGCGGGCCTGGCGCATGTGCCGCTGCAGGAGGGTCTCGCCGGCGAGGACGAGGGTGGGCTTGTCGCGGCCCAGGCGGGTGCCGTGGCCGGCGGCAAGCAGTATGGCGGTGGTCATGAGGATGCTCCTTCGCTGAGGATGCCGAGCAGGACCTTGGTGACGCGGGTGGTGTCGTCCCGGCTGATGCCGGTGTGGAAGGGCAGGCAGAGGGTGCGGCGCAGCAGCGCGCGCAGGCCGGGCAGGCTCACGGCGTCGTACGGGGCGAGGGCGGGGTAGTCGGTCCAGGGGCGGGCGAACATGACGGCGGTGCCGATCTGTTCGCGGGCGAGCGCGTCTTGGACGGTGAGAGCGTCGTGGCAGTCGCCGAGGTCGACGCAGAACCGGCTCCAGGTGCTCCGTGGGCGCCGGCCGGGCGGCAGGAGGGCGGGGCGCTCGGCGAGCAGGGTGGTGGCGTAGGCGTCCGCGACCCGGGCGAGGGCAGTGGCGGTGGTGGTGCGGGCCTGGAACTGGTGGGTGGCCAGGAGCGCGTCGGTCTCGGAGAGGGTGCGGTTGCGCAGCAGGGTGTCGCCGAGTTCCCAGAGGTGTTCGACGCCGCTGTGCTTGCGGCGGTCGCGGATCTCCTGGGCCAGGGCTGTGTTCGCGGTGACGACGGCGCCGCCGGCGGTGGAGGAGATCGGCTTGGTGGGGGCGAACGACCAGGTCGAGGCGTCGCCCCAGGTGCCGGGCCCGGCCGGGTCGGTGGGCAGGACGTAGGCGCAGTCCTCGATCACGGTGACGCCGCGCTGCCACAGGGCGGCGATCGTGGTCTCGGCGTAGTCGGCGACGATGCCGCCGTGGTGGATCCAGATCACGATGCCGGAGCTGGGCACCTTCTCGGCGGCCGCGGCGCTCGGGGCGAGGGTGGTGGGGTCGACGTCCATGGGGATGGGGGTGAAGCCGAGGCGGGCGGCCAGGGCCGGGATCGCCTGGAAGGCGTGTGCCGGCACGTGGACTGCGCGGCCCGGCTCGCGCAGCGTTTCGAGGACGAGTTCGAGGGCGTCCATGCCGGAGCCGACCGCGATCGCCCGCCGGGCGAAGAACCCGGCGAGTTCCATCTCCAGGCGGCTGGTGTGGACGCTGTCGCGGAGCAGGCCGCTGGCGACGGTGTGGGTCAGCTGCTGGGCGAGGTCGGCGGATTGGGCGGGGCTGCCGATGGGGGGCCGCCACAGCGGCGTCCAGCCGTTCACGCGGCGACCGCCGGGGCCGGGGCGCGGCGGGCGGCGCGGAGGGCGGACAGGGCGTCGGGGCCGAGGTTCGCGATCAGGTCCAGGGCGCTGAGGTTGTCGAGCGTGCCCTGCGCGGGGTGCTGCTGGGGGTAGGCGGGAGGCTGGTAGTTCTGCCACCGGACGGTGATGCCGGCTTCCTCGAAGAGGGGGGTGTCGAGGTAGCGGGTGCGCGATCCGTCGCCGGCGAGGTACGTCGTGGCGCCGACCTCGCGGCACAGTTCGACCAGGCGGGCCGTCTTCGCGGCGCGGGCCGGGCGGAGGCGGGAGGAGCGGATGGTGGGGGTGCGGATGTCGAGAATGCGGGCGAGCTCGGTGGAGCAGGCGAGGTTGAGGTCCGCCAGTGTCGGCCACGTGCCCGGGGCGTAGAGCAGGTGGAGCAGGTCGTCGCAGAGGTCCAGGTGCGGGGCGCGGGCGTACGCCTGCTCGATCGTGGCCCGGTGCTTGGTCTGCCACGCCAGGGTGTAGTCGAGCCGGGCCGCGGTGAGCCGCTCCTGCCGGCCGGTGTGGACGACGGGGGCGGTCAGCATGCGGCGCCCGTCGTGGGTCTTGATCCAGTTCCGGTTCTGCCAGCCGCCCCGGGTGAAGGCCGCGTCGTCGAGCCAGATGAACAGGTCCGCCTGGTCGAGCTTGTCCAGCAGACCGGGGTACGGCAGGTAGTGCGGCTGGTGGATGGCCACGGTCAGGGCCATGCGGGACTCCTCTCGATGGTCTTCGCCAGCCGGGCGGCCAGGGCCAGCGCGGCGGCGATCGTGGTGCCCATGTCGTCGTGGAACGTCGTGCCGCGGCCGGCGAACAGGAAGCCGTCGGCGTGGTGGGCGCGGGCCCGGTAGGCGTCGGCGAGGGCCGCGTTGTCGGGGGTGCGCAGGACGAAGTCGATGGCGTTGGGGCCGTCGCCGTGGTGCTCGTAGCCGACGAGGACCTTCTCGGTGGGGTTGGCCGGCTGGCCGGGCAGGTGCTCGGGGGTGTGGGTGCGGTAGTACGGGACGCCGGGGCCCGGGTAGGTGGCGGTGGCGGTGGCCGGGGCGGTGCGCCGGTCGGTCAGGCGCCAGTCGACGCAGATCCGGCCGCGCGCGAGCGTGCCGAGGTCGTGGTCGAACCAGGCGTCGATCGGCGTGGTGACGATGCAGGCGTGGGTGTACGGCGGCAGGTCGCGGACGGATGCCGCGTGGCGCCGCAGGACGGTGATGTCGCGGGTGTCGACGAGCCGGCTGAAGAAGTCTCCCCAGCCGCTGGCGGGGAAGCCCTGCCAGCGGGCCGCGGACCGGAGGCCGGCGGTGGGCGTGAAGCGGATCCCGAACCGGTCGGTGAACACTCCGGGCGCGAGCTGGTCCGGGCTGGTGCCCCACTGCTTGGTGATGTGCCCGCGGACGAACGTCTCGTACAGGCGCGGACCGAGCGCGGCGAGCGCCGCCTCCTCGGCGTTGGCCGGGGCGCGGCCGGTGCGGTGCGGGGCGGCGTCCCGCTCGACGAGGGCGCGGGCCGCCTCCGGGGTGAGGGTGGCGTCGCCGTAGCCCAGCCGGATGGCCTCCAGCCCGAGCGGCAGCGGCACCAGCCGGCCGTCGATGTCGGCGTACGCCCGGCGCTGGTGGCTGATCATCCGGGCCCGGCCGGCCACGTACGTCCACACGTTCGGGTCGCTGGTCGCCAGGATGTGCGTGCCGTACGGGTTGTAGTGGATGTCGGTGTACGGGCAGACGGTCGAGGCGCACAGGCCGCCGAGCTGATCGGTGGATTCGAGGACCATGACCCAGGCGCCGGGCAGCAGGCTGGTGAGCCGGTCTGCTGCCACGAGCCCGAACAGGCCGGCGCCGACGATGACGACGTCGGGCCGCATCACAGGAACCATGCGTGCTGGTTCTCGAACTCCTGCTCGCCGGGCGCGGTGAGGTCGCCCGTCTGCCAGGCGTCGATCGCCCGGGTCTGGTGGATGTGGCGGCAGCCCATCCGGTAGCAGCCCGACAGGGCCATGTTGGAGATGAGGCGGCGGGCGACCTGCTGGTGCCGCTCGCTGCCCCAGATGTCCTCAAGGTTGTTCTCCCGCAGGTCGCCGATGAGGTACTCGCTGCGCCCCCACTGCGGGCCGCAGGCGTATACCTCGCCGTTGGCAAGCACCCAGCAGTTGAACCCGGCGGCCACCGTCCAGCACCAGCGGTGCGCGCCGTCGGCTCCCTTCGCGTGTTCGCCCAGGATGTGCCCGGCCTGCTCGCGCCAGGCCGGCAGGCCGCGCTCGTCGGCGAGGCGGAGCAGCTGCTCGCGGAACTCCTCGCGCTGGGCGGTGTCGAGGACGAACGGCTCGCCGGTCTTCTCGTAGTCGTCGACGAGGCGGATGTGAATGTTGTCGAAGCCGACGCTGTCGGCCCAGTCGTAGATCCGCTCGAGCCACCGGTAGTTCGTGGCGTTGATCAGGACCTTGGCGTTGACCTTCGGTGTGGTCAGGCCGGCGGCGTCCCGGGTGGCGATGATCGCGCGGGCCGCGGTCTCCATCGCGGTGTGCGAACGGGTGTGGGCAACCTGCTCGTAGGTGTCGTCGTCGTAGGCGAAGACGGCGACCTCGATGAACGTCATCCGCCGAAGGACGTCCGGGCGGGCGAGCGGCATCCCCTTGATCAGGTTCGACGCCATGCCGGCCCGGGTGGTGGCCAGCGGCAGGCGGGCGATGTAGTCGGCGATCTTCCCGCCGCGCCACTGGGTGGGCTCTCCCCCGCCGCAGTACTGCACGCCTCGCACGCCCATGCTGATGATCGAGTCGTGGAGGCGGTCCATCATCTCGACCGGCATCGAGGCGAAGCCGTACTCGGCGTTGCGGTTCTTCGCGTAGCAGTGGTCGCACTTGGTGTTGCAGGCGAACGTCGCGTACATCTCCAGCGACCACGGCGCGCTGCGGATCTTGACGCCGCGCTCCAGCGGGCCGGGCAGGAACGTGGCCCGGGCGGCGTGCAGGGCCTTGGTCGCGGAGGAGTACGGGCTGGGCTGGGCGGTGGTGGTGATCTGCTCGAACTCGGGCATGGTCGGCCTCCCGCGAGGTCTAGAAGAAGGAGCCGTGCGGCGGGACGAACTCGGTGGCGAACTCCAGGAGCTGGTTCTGGTCGTGGTGCACGCAGAACGGGCAGTCCTTCAGCCGCAGCTCGGCCAGGACCCGGCGGCGCTGCTCGCCGCGCCAGATCTCGGCGAAGGTGTTCTCGTAGATGTTGCCGATGACGCCGGCGATCCCGTCGCCGGCGTCGGTGCGGGTCCGCTTCTGCGCGCACAGGAAGACGTTCCCGTCGGCGCCGATGACCGGCTTGAACTGCTGCCAGTGGCAGCGGGTGTAGCCGCGGACCTGGTGGACGGCGTTGTCGAAGATCCGCTTCACGATGTGGACGTCGAAGGTGTCGTCGTCCAGGTCGAGCGCCTCGCCGAGGCCGGCCAGGATCTTCTCGTGGAGGTCGGGCTCGATCGCGACGCCGGAGTACGACTTGTACTGGATGTAGTCGGCGCCCGCGTCCTTGACGAGCCGGCCGCACGCGACGAGGTCGTGGACGTTGTCGTCGTTGATGAAGTAGCCGGTGCCCACGGTGCACGGACCGTCCGCGGCGGCGAGCGCGCGGAGGTTCGCGACGATGCGGTGGTGGTCGTCGTTGCCGTGGAGTCGGGCGTGGAGCGCGGGGTCGGCGGCGTCGAAGCTGAACCGCACGTAGGTGGCGGCCTGCTTCAGCCGCTCGCCCAGCTCGGGGAAGACGCGGGCGCCGTTGGTGACCAGGCCGACGGACATGCCGTGGCCGGCCGAGCGCTCGATCGCGTCCACGGTCGCGGGGTGGGTCATCGGCTCGCCGCCGCCGACGTACAGCGCGGAGGTGACGCCGAGGCCGGCGAGTTCGTCGACCAGGTCGAGCAGCCGGGCGGTGTCCATGCGCTCGCTGCGGCCCTTGGAGTGCAGCGTGGAGTAGATGCAGAAGGTGCAGTGGTGGTTGCAGGAGTTCGCCGGGTCGATCTCCACGCTCGTCGGGAACGGGTCCTCCCCCGCGGCGTACGCGCGGATCGTGTCCTGCTGCTGGAGCAGCCGCAGCGGCTCGAACAGGTAGCGGAACCGGTGCCGGCGCTCGATCTCGGCGTACCGGTAGCCCAGCTCCTCGGCCCGGGTACGGGCGCCGGAGGTGAGGACCGCGACGTCCTCGTTGATGGTCGGCTTCGTCACGATCGGCAGCTGGCGCCGGGGACGGTGGGTGGGCGGGGCGGTGCTGTCGGGTGTGGCCGTCACGGTCGGTTTCCCCTCGTTGGGATGGATCTGGTTGACCTGAGGTGCGGCGGTGCGGGTGCGGCCAGCAGGAAGCCGGATGGCTCTGCCGACGCGCCCGGCGGGGAGGGTGCCCCTTCCGGCTGCTCGGCCTGTCCAGGGTTTTCAGCAGGAAGGGGCGGGCCCGGCCTGGCGCTGGTTGCGCGGGGAGGCCAGGTTGGGAACTGACCGCTGGCCACGCGGGCTCGAAACGGGTCATCCGCGTGGTCACCGGGTTTTCAGGGCGCGGGGCTGGCCCGGGGACCGCAGCGGCAGGCGTGTCCGGGGGAACCGCGCTCCGGAAGGGCGGGGTGAGGTGCAGGGACCGCCGTGGCGTCGGCCGACCCGGGCGGGTGCGCCGCGGTCGGCTGCTCTTCGGCGAGGCCCTGGAAAACTGGCGGCGAGCGCAGCGTGCACTGGAGTGAGTTCACCGACGCTGATCCAGCCGGTCAGTGCCAGGCTGATGGTGTTCGCCGCGATCATGACGAGACCAGCCATGCCTTCTCCGACTTCGGTGCGGGCATGCCGGAGCCACCGGGAGGCGCGGGGCGTGTGGTGGACGGGGTCGTGTAACCCGCCCCCTCCCTCGCCGCTCACGGGCTCACCGCCGACGGGTCGTCCCGGCTTTCGGATCCCTCGGTGGTCGTGAAGAACGCGCCAACCAGGTCGGCCAGGTCCTCCAGCACGTCGTCGAGCCGGGATGCGGCCCACTGGTCGTGCAGGTCCGGCGTGGCGGGCTCGGCACGCTCGCGACGCGGGACAGTCACGGCTGCACCTTCTTGGTGTCGAGCTCGCACCAGATCCGCTTGCCGGTGGAGACGCGCTCGATGTCCCACCGGTCGGCCAGGGTGGCGACGAGGAACAGGCCGCGGCCGGACTCCTCGTCACCACTCGGGCAGGCCGGCAAGGACATCTCGGCCCGGTCGGTGTCCAGCACCATGATGCGGACGGCGGTCTCGCTGGTACGGATGACCACCACTCCGACGGTGCGGGAGTCCGTGTGGACGACGGCGTTGGTGACCAGCTCGGAGACCAGGAGCTCGGCCGTGTCGGCCAACTGCTCCAAGCCCCAGGTGTTCAGAGCGAGCGCGACTCCCCTCCGGGCCTTGCCGGGCGCCGTGTCGCGGGCCAGGTAGTTGGAGCGGTAGCTGGGCAGGCCAACGGCTGCGGATACGGCCGCGTCGGCCATCGCGCCGATCACCGGTTGGCCTCTCGGTGGAGCAAGGTGCGCCGTATCGACGGGGCGGAGAACAACTCCACGTACAGGGCGCAGGTGGCGGGGGACCAGCGGGCGACGGGTCCGTGCGCAGCGGCGAACGCGCGTCCGGGACGGGCCCTGTCGGAGGAGGGAGGAGTGGTTGTGCTCTGGCTCGTCGTCATGTCGGCCTCGGCGTCGTGAGGTTCTGGGACTCGGAAGGTGGCGGCCCCTGTCCCGACGGGGGACGGAGGCAGAGGCCGCCGTTGCCGGGCCATGCTCAAACCCGGCAGCTCAAAGGGCGTGACCGTGCGTATGCACGCGGATGGAACCTGACGAACGGTCATCCGGCCTGTGCCTAGGATGCTCCTACTTGCGGGCTCTCCGCAATATTGTGGGTACGATCCGCAGCCTTAGAACTCTCGTTCCTCTCCGGCGAGTTGCAATGTTGTGGAAGACTCCGCGCATGGCCACTACTCAGACGACACCGCCGGTCATGAGGCGGCGGCTTGGGGGTTTGCTGCGCCTCTTCCGCAAGCAGGCGGGCGTCACCCTCGCGCAGGCCGCCGCGTACCTCGGCTGGGAGAGCACACGTCTTTCACGCGTGGAGACAGGGCAGTACCTGATCAAGGCCACCGAGGTCGAGACGCTACTCAAGGCGTACGGCGTCACGGACAGCGAGGCCATCGCCGAGCTCGCCCAGGCAGCGGAGGGCGGTCCGCGCCAGTGGTGGGCGGCGTACGACGACATCCTTCCCCGGCCCTACGCCGACACGATCGCGCTGGAGTCGAGCGCGCTGACGATCCGCGCCTACTTCCCCCAGCTCATCAACGCCCTGCTGCAGACGCCGGCCTACGCGCACGCCGCGATCTTCAGCTCCCCCAGCGAGTCCGTCCGCAAGAACGCCGACTCCTTCGTCCAGGTTCGGCAGGCGAGGAAGTCGGTCCTCACCCGAGCGGACAACCCCGTCGTGCTGCAGACAGTGATCGACGAGTCAGCCCTCTACCCGCGCACGAGCACCGCGTCCGACGTGATGCGAGACCAGCTCCGCAGCCTGCTCGAAATCTCCAAGCGCGACAACATCACCATCCGCGTCATGCCTCTGGACGCACCCCCGCATCCCGGCCTCACCAGCAACATGACGATCATGGACTTCCGGCACCCCTGGCCCTCGTTGGTGATGATCGACCACCTACGCGGAGGGATGCATCTGGAGGAACCGGAGGACGTCGCAGCGTTCTCGGAGGCGTTCGACGCCGTCCTGGAAGCTGCCCTCCCCGCCGAGGAATCCCGGCAGAAGATCAAAAGCTATATGGAAGGAAACGCCCGTGGCTAGCAAGACCGGCCTTCACGCTCCCGACCTGGGGCCAGTCCAGTGGCGGAAGTCGTCGTACTCCGGCGGTGGAGAAAGCCAGTGCGTCGAGATCGCCGACGTGCCGTCCAAGGGCGGCGTCGCGGTTCGCGATTCGAAGAACCCGAGCGGCCCCGCCATCGTCTTCGACACGACGGCGTTCACCGCCCTCGTCACCACCATCCAGGACGGCCACTTCGCCAGCTGATCATCCAGCACAGCGGCCCGGCTTCCCCGTACTTCGGGGAGACCGGGCCGTTCCCATGTTGCCAAGGGAGCTGAGGGCTTCGTGCCGTACCCGCTGTTCTCCGGGCCACGAGCCCCATCCGCCGGTCACTCGGGGCGAGTCGGGCTACTTTGGGTTAGTTCGTCTGTCAGGCAAGGAGAGAACGCATGTCGGTGGCCATGGAGCGGCTGTGTGACTGGGTGGTGAACAAAGACCAGGTGTGGGTCCACGGCGACCGGATCACCGACGGCCACGTCGCCCTGGACTTGAGCGCCATCGCCGGCCTCGATGCGAGCGTCGTGGACAAGGACGGGCGGTGGCGGATCCGCAAAAGCCGGTTCCCCCAGTGGCTGGGGCCGGACCACCCCGACCTGTCCGACTGCCTGCCGTTCACCGGCACGGACTGGGCACCGGTGACGTGGTCGAACTGGTCCACGGGCGGGGCCCGGATCGGCGGGGTCCACGGTAGGGCCGTCGCCGTACGCCACGACTGGCTGTCCCGGTTCGAGGCTGGCTACCGAATCGAGTGCTCGCCCGAGCACCCGCTCCTCCGCATCGTCTGCGAGACAGCTGTGCCCGCGCTGGCGTACAGCGCCGTCAGCGCGCAGCCCGCCATCGTCGGCTCCGTGGTCCCCGTCCAGGTCGAGGCAAGCGCTGCCGTGCTCCAAGCCATCGTGAACGAGATCAGCAGCTGACCCTCACCATGTGCCCCAAGAAGCCCTGGAGCACATGGTGAGGTCGGCTACGGGTCAGGACTGGTCGGCTATGACCGCCTGGTCGACGCCCGCAACTTCCGTCACGGGGCACGCCGGCGTCTCCGCTTACCCCTGGGCTGCTGCAATCCGGTTACGTGCCCACCGGCGAAGATCGCCACGCCTGTAGAGGTACTCCTGGCCCGACTGCCCGGCGATGTCTGGGAACTCGGGATCGTTGATCCGCGCCCATCGCAGGCCCGCGAGGCTCACCCCGGGCAGTTCCTCCTGGGCGGCCCGCAGACCGATCAGCTCCGCGTCCATATCGGCCATCGTGTCGGCCTCCGGCTCCTCGTCCGCGAGCAGGCTGGCATGAACCTGGACGGGAGCAGCCGGTGCCGGAAGGTCAGCGGCGGAAGGAGTTTTGCTCAGGGTGAGCGGTGTGCTCTGTCCGGGAACGCCAGCCATGGCCCAGGCGCGGGCTTCGGCTTCGGAGAGGTTGAGGACCTGGGTCTCGCGGGCTGTGCCGCCGAGGACGACCTGGACGCGGCCGGGGTGCCGGGTGGGCTTGGGGGCCGGGGTGACTTCGGGGACGAGCATCTTCCAGGCGTTCATGGTGTAGCGGACGAGGATGCGGGTGGAGAAGTTCTCCCGCATCTCCGGGCCGCCGAGCGCGCGGGCGGTCGCGGACTGGGCCACTAGCAGGACGTGGAGGCGTACCTGGCGGCCCATGAACAGGATCTCGGCGAGAGCGTCGATCGCCGGTGATGTCTTCGGATCGTCGCTGGTACGGGTCCTCTCCCAGTAGCGGCGCAGCTGGGCCATCGTCGCGTTGATCTCTTCGAGGAGGATCACGTTGCGGGGGCCGACGCGGTCGGGGTCGCTCGCGAGGACGTCGTCGCCGAGCTGTTCGGCGAGGCGGATACGGCGGTGTCCTTCGGCGCCGAGTGCGATGAGGGCGTCGTGGATGTCGGTGATGTCGCGGCAGTAGTTGACGCCGGGGATGCCGCGGGCCCAGGTGTGGGAGATCCGCTTGAAGTCGAGGATGTGGGCCTGGGCGCCGTTGTGGAGGAACTGGCAGGCGATGGTGCGCAGGATGGTCGACTTGCCGCCACCGGTACCGGCCGAGATGAGGACGTGTGGGGAGTCGTGGTCGAGGTCTACCGACACCCTCTTCTTGCCTGCGCCGAGCCCGATCAGGGGCGCGGATTCCGGGACGGAGGCGAGGAGGTCACGTACGCCGGGGTCGTCGAGGCCGAGGGATGTGGGCGGGCGGTCCTTCTTCTTCACGATCAGGTGCGGGTCTCGGCCGGCCAGGCGCCAGGAGAAGCTCGCGTTCTGGAGGGCGAGCTTCTGCATGACCAGCTCGGCAACCTGGTCGCGGTTGAACTTCAGGTGCAGCGGGAGGTCAATGCGGATCTCGGCGTCGTCGTCGCCGAAGTCGGCCGGCACGTGGAGGTAGGAGGCGGGGTCGGTGTGCTCGGAGATCCCGATCGGGTCGGCGAGGGCCTTGTGCAGCGGCTCGACCCACTCCCCCATCAGCTCGCGCCGCTCACGGCCCCTGACTCGGTATGCGACGCCGCCCGCAGCCGCGGCGAGCAGCACGGCGGGGCCGCCGTAGTTGAGGGCATGGGCGGCGGCGTCTGGGTGGGTGAGGTAGGTGTACGTGCTGCCGGCGGCCGCGGTTAGGGCGGCGGTACGGACGGAGAGTCGCTGCCAGCCCGCCCGGTACGACCAGCGGCGGACCGGGGCATCGAGGTTCGTGGCGATGACCCTGCCGCCGGGTCGCAGGAACGTGGCGTCGGTGCGGCGGACTCCGTCGAGGTCTTCGCCGGAGAAGAAGCGGGCAGCGATGGTGGCGAGGTTGTCGAGGGCCTCGTCGAGACCACGGGACGGGGAGGGCATCAGCAACTCCTCAGAGGGATCGGCGGTACGCGTGCCCCTCACCCTCGGCACCGTTCTCACCATCGTGCTTACCACCGCTCCTCCCGCTGCATCACGGTCGAATAACCATCCCTCCAGGGCTGTGGTAATCGATCGCTAAGGGCTGTCCCGTGACTGGGGCTGCGGACAGGCGTCAGGCGCTCGGGTTCCTCCACAGGTGTCGCTCGTCCAGGGTCCCGAACCGCACCTCTCCGCGTGCAAGGTCGACGAGGATGGGCCAGCAGTCCAACAGCTGCTCTCTCGGCTCCCGCGAGGCGAGGTACTGCACAGAGTTGTAGGGCACGATCAGGAGCCCGTTGCTCACACGAACCCGCTCTGCGTCGATGGTGAGAGGCGGCTCATCAACGCGCTGGCTGTCCGCGAGAAACGCCACCGCGAGTTGCAGGGCCTCATCCTGTTCCATGATCCGTCTCCAGTCCGTCGCCTCGAAGGAGAAACCCTAACCAGCCTGGGATCATCTTGGTGTGGCTGGTGTGATCACGGCGTCGGAGCCGTCTTGGATAGCCCCGTTCACCGGACTGAGCCCGCGGCAGTTCAGGAAGCTGGTGACGGTGCTGCGGCGCGAGGGGGCGGACGCGGTCCGCAGGGGCCGGCCGTGGAGTCTTCCGCTGGAGGACCGGGCCCTGCTGGTCGCGGCCTACTGGCGCACGAACCTGACCATGCGGCAGCTCGCTCCGCTGTTCGGGGTGTCCAAGTCGACGGCGGACCGGATCATCGACCACCTCGGGCCGATGCTCGCCCTCCAGCCCCGCAAGCGGTTCGCCAAGACACCGTGCTGATCGTGGACGGCACCCTGGTCCCCACCCGGGACCACACCATCGCCGAGCGGTCGAAGAACTACAGGTACTCCACCAACCACCAGGTCGTCATCGACGCCGACACCCGCCTCGTCGTCGTGGTCGGCCGGCCTCTGCCCGGAAACCGCAACGACTGCAAGGCATGGGAGGAATCCGGCGCCAAGGCCGCCGTTGGCAACACCGTCACGATCGCCGACGGCGGCTATCCGGGCACCGGGCTGGTCATCCCGCGCCGCCGGCGGCGCGGCCAGGCCGAACTGCCGGACTGGAAAGAGGACCACAACAAGTCCCACAAGCAGGTTCGGGCCCGCGTCGAGCACGTCTTCGCCCGCATGAAGACCTGGAAGATCCTTCGTGACTGCCGCCTCAAGGGCGACGGTGTCCACCACGCCATGCTCGGCATCGCCCGGATGCACAACCTCGCCCTCGCTGGATAGGCCAGCTGGCCGTAGTACGGCCTACTCTGCCTGAGGCGACCCAAAGATCATTTACGGGACAGCCCTTAGTGAGTACATGGAGTTCCCTTACTGCTCTCGCCAATCTGTCCCCGCGAAGCTGAGAAGCCTGGTCGGCAGGCTGAAGGCTGGACCTCTGCGCCGGGGTGAACAGGCTGCGGGCGTGGAGCGCTACCAGGGCACGCGTGCCAGCACTAGTCCGCGCACTTCCCTCGCGTGGCCTCGCTCGATCAGGAACCTGCTGACTGTGTGGAACTGGGAGCCGGTGGTGAAGACGTCGTCGACCAGCAGGACACGCTTGCCCTTGACGCTCTGCCGGAGCCTGAGCGCCGAGGCGTGCTCGCGGGCGGCCTCCATCTTCTCAGCCCATCGCACACCGCCAGTGGCCGACTTCTTCGTCTCGTGTTGCTTGATCAGCACCGGGCTCTCAGGGTCGGCGATAGGCCAGCGGCCGAGAGCATCTTCCGTGTGAGCCGCCTTCATCATCGTCTCGATGTGTTGGAGCGGTGTGCGGTCAGGCGCCGTGGGGTTGCCGATGATGAGCTCGATGTCGTCGACCAGGTGCTCATTGGCTTCTAGCCAACCGACGATGAGCCGTCCAAAGATGACTCCCCAACCCTGCGAGCCGGCTTTGAGGTCGTACTTGTATTCCTTGATCGTCTGTTCGAGAGGAGTGGCGTACAGCGCGAGAGCGTCCACGCGGGTGAAAAAGCGCGTGCCCGCACTCCAGCCGCAGATGATGTTCCCGCACTTTGCTCCCGGCACGGCCAGCGTCTGGCTGCACACTTCACAGTGATGCTCAGCGAGCGGACGCACTGCCGAGGCAGCGCATTCTGCACACCCCTGGGTGGTGCCGTTGAGGCGGTAGGCGCACTGGCGGCATTGGGGGAAGACAAGGCGCTTCGGAAGATCAGACTGGTGGGTCACAGGCCCGCCAGGGCGAGCTGAAGGCGCTGCTGTGCGGCCTGCTGTACTCGCTTGGCGTTGCCGAGGCGCGAGACGACGTCGTCGAGCTCCGAGACCTCAACCGCTTTACCTTCCGCGACCATTTTCGCCGCCCAGGGCTCGCTCGTCGCGAGGGACTTGATCAGGAACACATGCTTACCGTGTTCGTGGGCGATGCGGGCCTGCATCTTGGCCCCGGAGGTCGAGGAAGCTTCAATCACGATCGAGCCCATGGTCGAGCCGGACGTCACGACGTTGCGCCTGGGGAAGGTCCATGTGGCCGGCGCGGACGTGGGCCAGAACTGGGATACGAGCGCTCCGCCCTCCGCGACGATACGGGCGGCCAGGCCCTTGTTCTGGGCGGGGTAGATCTTCGCGGCGATACCGGTACCCATGACGGCGACGGTCCGACCCCCGGCGTCGAGCGTGGCCGTGTGGGCGGCGGTGTCGATCCCCTTCGCCAGGCCGCTGAAAATCACCACGTCTTTGTCGACGAGCATTCGCGCCATGCGGGCGGCACGGCGCATCCCGTCTTCGCTCGCGTTGCGGGTGCCGACGATCGCGGCCGAGCGGGCGTCCTTCTCATCGAGGTCACCGAGGTGGAACAGGAACGGCGGCAGGTTCGGCACAAGGCGAAGATTCGCCGGATAGTCCGGGTCGAGCACGGTCACGAGGCGGGCGCCAGCCTTCTCGGCGGCCTCCAGCTCCGTCGCCACTCGTGCACGGGCGTCGTCGATCGTCGGCAGCGCCTCACGCAGGAGGGCGAGGTTCTTACGCGCGACTGCGGAATCCTCGGGGATATCGCCTCCGAGAACGACCTGGAGCGCCTCAGGCGACTGGCAGGTCCGGGCGATCAGGCTCCAGTCGACGACTTTACTGTTCGCACGCAGAGCACAGAGGGTCAGCAGCTCCTGTTGCTGAGCTGTGGAAATCATGTTGTGTCCTTCTACTCGCGGCCCAGGTGTGTTCGAAGGGTGGTGCTCGGTTCTGCGGGCCTTTGCCCATCATGGCGTACGCCGGATCGAGTCCGCACGCGGGTGTACGCAACTACCCGGGTGAATCCGCGACGCACAGACGCGGTAACGCAAGCTGATCAGCTGCTTTGGAGCGGGCCGACGTCGCGAACGTAGGGGTGCCAGCCCCCTGAGCTGGCACCCCTGCGTCTATGCAGCGCTCCGGTTTCCAGCCCATCACGACGTCGAGGATGTCCTCGATCTCTCCTGCCTCGGCCAGCCGCGTCGCGGCCGTGATCTCCAGCTTCGTTTTCGCGAGCAGACTGCCCAGCAGGTTCAGATGATCCTCTTCGCGCGGTCCCTCCGGCCGGAACTCTGGATCCGCCACCGGCTCAGCACCCAGCACTGCCAACGCCGCATAGATCCGCTCGGCGGTCACCGGACGATCGCTCCTGATGCTCATGCATTCCGACACCGCCCGGAGACGTCCCGGATCGGAATCGGGAACTCAGACCTCGAAGGAGGCGACCACGACCGCGGTGCCGAGGACACTTACGTGATAAATGTCCTGGCTCGCCCCTCGCTGTACTCGCGCAGCGCTACCTGGCCGGGTGTGGTCGGCCACTCGGGGCCGATCGTCGCGTCCAGGGAGATGGCCGCCAGAGCCCGGTCCAGACGGACGAATTCCGCGGGCGTCAGCTTCTCCAGGTAGAGATCGACCTCGGGAGTGAAGACCACGCGTGCGCGCTTGCGGTCCCGGCGCCGGCAGGGCCTTCCCCTTGCGCGAGGGGACAGCAGTGTGCCCCACGCCGAGGCGTGGGGCACAAGCGGAGCGGGACCAACGACCAGTCGGCTCTCCCTCTCCTTGCTCACCGTAATTGGCGTGCAGGCACCGATGCGGCCAGGACGATGGTCAGCGACCGGGACGAGCGACAGCTCGGCTGCTGCGGTGACGCTCTACGTTGACACGCGGCCGCGCCGGACCAACGCCGAGGCCACGGCGGCGGGGTCTGCGTGCACTGGTGGCGCTGGCCGTGTTGGGGGGGCCGGCTGATGCGTCACGGGCGCTCTGACTCGGTTCAGGCACTGCGGCTAACGATCTGCTCGTAGATGGCGTCGGTCTCGGGCTCGGTGCTGACATCGAGGCGGCGGTTGACGGCGAGCAAGGTTTGGTACACGGCGCTGACGGCCTTCCTGTTGCCGTCCTGGTCCTCGATCCGCATCCAGTCCTGGTAGAGCAGCTCGGCGCTGTCGTCGACGTCGAGGCCCTGACGGATCACCCGGCGGGCGGCCTCGGTGTCGGGGCGGGGCCCGGTGCGCAGCCAGGTGGCGAGGGTGTGGGCGGTGTCGATGATGCGGACGAGCATCTCCTGGTGGCGGGCGACGGCCCAGGCCGGCGGGGTGCCGCCGAAAGGTGCGCCCCTGACAAGGGCGAGGGCGGCTTCGAGGTCAGGGATGCCGGCGGACGGTCCCTTGGTCAGGCCGCGTTCTGCGAGGCGGATGAAGCGGTCCCAGTCGGAGCGGACCTTCGGGGAGAGCCTGTAGATGCCGCCTCCGCGCGGGAGGTAGGCGTCACCCTCGGGGTCGGCGCCTAGCCCGTTGCGGAGCTGCGAGATCCGGCTCTGGAGGGTGGCGCTACTCCAGGGCGCGCGGGGGTTCATGGCGTCGCGGACGGTCTCGGGCGGGCCGGGCTTGAAGTAGAGGTAGGCGGCGAGCTGGGCGAGCTTGGGGCCGTGGCCGGATGCCTGGATGCCGGTGACCGTGACCGGTCCGAGGACCTGGACCTCGGGGGCGTGCAGGTCGATCATGCTGTCCGGCTCGACCTCGTCCGTGTCCTGGTCCGTCTCCACGACGGCCGGTGCCGGGGGAAGGAGCACCGTGGGACTTGCGGGCGCCTTCAAGGGCGCATTGGCCTCGGTGTCCCCGTCCTCCTCTGCTTCCTCCGCTTCCTCAGCGCTGGCAGCGGGAGCGGTGGTGTCGCCGGTGGCCGGCGGAGCAGCCTCGTCGTGCTTTTCCTCTGTCTCCCGATTCTCGTGCTCTTCGTCGCCATCCTGTTCGGTCGTCGGTGCGGGGAGCGGGGGAACGGGGGCAAGGGGTCGGGTTGCGGTGAAAGCAGCGAACGGAGTGAGGGGGTTGAGAGGAATGTCGGCGGGGCCGGTGTCGCTCTGACCGGTGGCGGTCACCGTGACGGGGGCGGGAGGAACCTGCGTCCAGGGCTCCTCGGCGGGCTGGGCCGGCTGCTTGGCCTGGCGCAGCAGGTCGGCGAACGCTTCGTAGTCGGCGTCGGGCAGGGACTGGACGATGAGGTCGGCTCCGAGGACCTCGACGTGCTGAGGCTGGTTGGTGCCGACGGCGAGCTGGACGGCTTCGTCGAAGGCGCCGAAGGCGCCCGCAGTTCCCTGGGCGGGCAGGACGAGCGCGACGGGCAGTTCGCGGGCGGCGGTGAGGGTGTCGGCCAGGAGCCTGGCCTCGTCCTCCTCTATGTCGGCCGCGCACACCAGGGTCCAGGGCATGCGGGGTGGGGCGTCTTCGGCGTCGGCCTCCTGTCGCTGCTCCAGGAGGAGCTCGGCGAGGTCGGCGCGGGCGGCGGCGAGGTGGGGGGCGGTACGCAGCCGGTTCTGCGGCAGGAGCATAGGGAGTTCGTCGCCGAGGCCGACGGTGATGATCTCGGCGTGGTCGCTCCAGGTGCTGGTGGCGGCTTCGAGGGCGAGGACGCGGGCGGTGTCGCGGACGGCGGTGGGGGTGCCGTCGAGGAGGAGGACGCGGGAGACGTTGAGGTTGATCAGGAGGTGGTTGCCGTCGGGGTCGGTGCCGAGGGTGACCAGGCCCGGGTAGGGGGCGGGGACGTCCACGGCCTGGTCGGCATCAAGGAGCGGCCGACTGCGGTTCAGTACCCAGCGGCCCGGCTCGGCCAGGATGAACGGCTCCAGAACACTCTTGGCCTCCTGGTCGTCGGCGTCGCCGCTGTCGCTGTCCTCGGTGGGGAGAAGGAGTTCGACGCTTGTGGCGGTGATCCTCGCTCCGGTCGCCGCCGGGAGCTCGGTGTCCTGCTGAGCGGCGTGGTGGGCGAGGGTGCGCAGGGCGAGGTCGAGGAGTTCGAGGCTGCCGGGGTCTGCGGCCGCGTGGAGGGTCTGCTCGGCGGTCGCGTTGTCGATGGTGGCGGGCAACTGGCCGGGAGCGCGGCGGCGGCGCTGGAGCATGCGCAGGGTGCCGAGGGCGGCGAGGACGCTGCCGGCGGCGAGCATCCCGATGCCCACCTCCTCGGAGAGCAGATCACTGTCCTGTTCCTCGATGGCGCGCGCAGGCGCGGGTGCGGGTGCGACGGGCGCGGCAGGCGGAGAGGGCACGGCCGGCGGCGTCACGGTGGACGTCCCGGGTCGGGCGGTCGGGGTGGCGGGGGTCTCGGCGGCCGGGGGTGCGGTGCGGGCCGGGGTCTCGTTGGCGGTGGACGGGATGGCTGTCGGGGTGGAGGGCTCGGGCGCCGGGGTGGTCCGTGCCGGTGGCGGTGCCGGCTTGGCAGGGGCCGGCTTGGCGGTGTCCGCGGGCGTGGACGGAGCGGTGTCGTCGGCCTGCGGTGGGGGTGTTGCTTCGGCCGGCGGTGTGGGGGTGGCCGTGTGGGGGATGGTGAGCTTCCAGCCGGTACGGATGTCGTGGGGGTCGGTCAGACGTCCGCCGTCGGCCTGGGGCTTGTTCTTGTTCGCGTCGAAGATCTCGGTGTAGCGGTCGCCGTCGCCGAGCTGTTCTTCGGCGACCTGCCAGAGGCTGTCACCGGCGCCGACGGTGTAGGCCGCGGTCTGCGGGGCCGGAACGGGCCCGGCGTCGACCGTGGGCGTGTCGGGCAGGCGCAGGACCCAGCCGGGCCGGATGGGGGCGTCGGCGTGGAAGACGGCGCCGTCGGCCATGGTGCGGCCTTCGTTGGCGTCGGCGATCTTCGTGTACTGCGCGCCGTCCCCGTACAGCAGCTCTGCGATCGACCACAGGCTCTCGGCTGGTCGCACTGCGCGCACGGTGTAGGTCTGCTCGGCCTTCTTCTCGGCGGCTGCGACCTGGGGAGTGTTGTGGGCCTGACCGGGGACAGTGGCCGCGGTGATGGTGGGTGTGCTCGCTGCGGGTGTGGCGGCGAGGGCGGGGGCGGCGGAGGCGAAAGTGCTGGAGGCGAACAGGACGAGGATCCCGCTGACGAGGGTGCCTGCCGCCCGCTGGGACAGACGCAGGCCGGGCAGGCGCGGGGCGCTGCGGCCGCGGAGCTGGGCGGGGATCTCCACCAGCAGCGACACCGCGAACATCGCCCAGGCGATCCAGCCGACCACGACCAGTGCGAGGAGGAACGCCGCGCCCGTGTCGGTGCGGGTGAGCAAGTGGGTGAAGGCGTCGACGCCGGGCGCCCAGAGAGCTGCGGTGGCCTGGGCGAGGATCCAGGGCAGGCCGGCGGTGACCGCGGCGAGGGCGACCAGGGAAAGCAGTGCGCGCGGCAGGCGCCTTGCGAGGGAGGGGCGGGCGGGCATCGGCGGCTTCAGTCCTTCTCGGGTCGGGTGATGCCGTGCAGGAGCGTGGCGGTGCTGGTGGCGGTGACCGTCCATGTCTTGGGAACGAAACGGCCGCGGTAGGTGCTGGTGGCCCGGATCTGGATGCGGCGGCCTGCGTCGGTGACGGTGACGGTGCCGCGGACCCCCGCACGGGTGAGGTAGGCGCGGGCCGCGGCACTTGCGGCGTGCGGGTCGGCGACGACCCCTTCGCCGGCGGCGGCCCTGCCGGGGTCGATGGCCTGGGCTGCGGCGCGGGCGGCTTCGGTGGCGACGGCGTCGGTGCGTTCGTGGGCGCGGGAGATGCCGAAGGCGTCGACGGCGAACAGGCCGCCGAGCAGCAGCAAGGGGACGGTGACGATGGCGACGAACGGTGAGATGCCGCCCCGGTCGTCCGAGAGCCGGCGGTCTCGGCGCCTGGTGCGCCGGTGGGGGGTGGTGGTCATCCGCGTCCTCTGTATGTGTCGACGACGGAGGTGAAGGAGGCGGTCATGGTCCGTGCCCCTGGGCCGCCGCCGAACAGCAGGAGGTCGCCGATGGGGACGCGGCACGAGACGGTGACGGTGACGGTGGAAGTTGTGCCGGGGCCGGCATTGAGACCGCTGGTGGTGGCGCGGACGCTGCTGGAGGTACAGGGCTGGTCGTCCTGCGCGAGGACGGCGGCGGCCGCGGTCTGGGCGGCGGATTGCCCGGCGGCCGGAGTGCGTTCAAGGCTGGCGGCTCGGGCTGCGGCCTGGGCGGCGGCGTCCACGGTCTGTCCGGCCAGGGACAGGCGGGCGCCGGCGAGGACGACGAGTGCGAGCGCGAGGAGCAGGGGCACGACGATGACCGCTTCGATCGCGACGTCGCCCCGGTCCCCCCGCAACCGGGCGGCCGTGGCCGGATGCGGGGCAGGCTGCCGGTTCATCGGTCGTCTCCCTGGGTGGTCCACTGCTCGATCGGTCCGGAGGCGGAGGAGCTGACGCGGATGCTCCTGAGTCCGGGGACGAGGGAGACGGCCTGGCCCTCGACCTGCATGCTCATGCGGTCGCGGGTGGTGCCGCTGGTGGAGACGTGGACGCCGGTGAGGAGGTTGCCGCCGAGGTCGGCGGCGGCCTTGCGGGCCTTGGCGGCGCCGTCGCCGGGCCCGGCGCCGTACATGCGGCCCGCGGAGACGCCTTCGCGGGCTGCGGTGGCGACGGCGTTGTGGGCCCAGGCGATGGCGAAGCCCTGCACGATGCCGAAGATGATCAGGATGACGACCGGGAAGATGATCGCCACCTGGATGGGGGCGGATCCCCGGTCGCGGTCGTGCGGCGCGGGCAGGAGGCGGTTGGGGGGCATGGTGGCGTCTCGATCCCCCTCGGTCAGCCGCCGAGAATGCCGGACAGCTTGCCGTTCGCGCGGCCGTAGGCGGCGGCCAGTCCGCCGGCGATGAGGAGCGCGCCGGCGACGGCCGCGACGATGATGACGACGGTCGAAATGGGGCTGTCGCCCCGGTCGTCGCCGTCCTTGATCTCCTGCTGGAGGGTTTCCAGGCGGGTACGGAGCGCGCCGGCGGTGACGGTGAGCGCTGCCTGGGCGTAGAGAAGCGGGCTCTTCACGGGTGGTCCTTCCGGTCGGACGGCCCCTGTGGCGGGGCCTTGGGGTCGGGTCGGTCAGATGGAGAAGATGTTGAGGACGGCCGGGAACGCCATGGCGATCATGGCGATGACGGCCAGGAGGGCTGCGGGGGTGTGGAGCTTCTCGCTGTCGGCGTTCGCCTTCGCGGCGTCGGCGGTCAGCAGCTCGTTGGTCAGGCCCTTCGCGCGGTTGCGGAGGGTGTCGTAGACGGCGGCGCCGTCGTCGGAGGACAGGCGCATGATGTCGGCGACGTCGGTGAGGACGGGCAGGTTCAGCTGGGTGCCGAGGTCGTTGAGCGCCGTCCAGGGTGAGGTCTTTTCGGTGCGGGCGCGCAGGAGGGCTTCCTGGATGCGGCCGAAGGCCCAGCCGTGGCCGATGCGGGCGGCGTCCTCGAGGGCCTGGTCGGCGGCGAGGTTGGAGGCCATGCGGGTGGCGACCAGGTCCATCCACGCGGCGGCTGCGTGCGCGAACTCCGTGCGCGCCTTGGCCGCCTCGGTCTTGACCGCCCAGTCCGGGATGAACCACAGAACGGGGGCGAGCAGGACGCCGACGATGCCGGGGATGAACAGCGGCACCGACAGGCCCATCAGGACCCAGCCGATCGCCGGTACGAGCGGGATGAGCAGTCCGAGCAGGGCGAGCGCGACCTTGTTGGTGACGAACTGCTCCGGTGGCTGCGCGAGAAGGTCGAGGTCGGCACGCGGGAGCTTCAGGCGTTCGGCCAGCCGCCCCGCCCAGGCTCCGCCGAGCGGGGAGGCCGGGGTGGTGGCCTGTTGCTGTCCCGGGCGGGCCAGCGGAGGGTCGAGGCGCCTGAGGGCGGGGCCCAGGCGCGGGGCGGAGGGCAGGATCTCGCGTACGAGGAGGGCGATGCCGCCGCCGACGGCGGCGCCGCAGGTGACGAGGATGGTCTGGCTCACGACGGCTCCTGGGCCGGCTCTGGCTGCTTGACGCGGCTGCGTGGGTCGTTGACCAGGAACCGCGGGATCGGGGTGTGGCTGGCGAGCTTCCGCGTCCACCACAGCACCGCGGCGAACGCCGCACCCAGCAGTGCCAGGACGAGCTGGCCGAGGGTGGTGGCGTAGGGGGCGGTGTAGGGGATGAGGAATCCGACGACGACCAGGGCGGCGCAGATCAGGGTCATGGAGCGCATCGCGGTGCGGGACTTGGCGCGGTCGGCCTCGATCTTGCGGCGGGCGGCGACTTCCTCGCGCAGCTGGGCGGAGATGTCTTCGAGGACCTTGGCGAGGCCGGGGCCGGGGTCGACGGCGCACAGCATGAGCGCGGCGCACGCCTTGTCGGCGGTGACGTCGTCGAGCCGGTTCGCGAAGTCCCGGAGCGCGTCGACGGGCAGCCATCCGGCCTTGATCTTGTCGGCGAGCTCGGCGATCTCGTCGGCGAGTGCGGCCGGCGGGTTCTTGCGGCTGGTGACGAGTGCCTGTTCCAGGGCGGGGCCCAGGCGCAGGATCTCGGAGAGGCGCTGGGTCCACTCAGCAAGCGCCTCCAGTTTGGCGATCCGGGCTTTGCCGCCCGTCCCGGTGTCGAGGAGCCAGGGCACGCCGACCACACCGGCGCCCAGGAGGAGCGCGGCGACGAACACGCCAGACACGAACCACACAACGGCGAACGTGGCGCCGGCGGCGGTGAGCAGGGCACGGCGTCGGGCGGCCTCCCGCTGCCCACCCGGGTTGCCGGTCCACGCGGTGCGCAGCCTCCCGGCGCGGGTGGGGGTCTTGGGTGCGGTCGTGCCGATGGTGGCGACGATCGCGGCGAGGATGCCGCCGGCGAGGAGGGCGCCGCACAGGGTCCACCACAGGGCTCCCATCACACTCCCCCTGTCCAGGTGTGGCCGGCCGGCTGGTCGAGGAGGTGGGTGGCGAAGCCGGCGAGTTCGAGGCGGCGCCGGGAGCGCGGGGACAGCGGCGCGCCCGGTACGGCGCGCAGGTCGATTTCGGAGGCGGGGCGGAAGATCTCGTTGTAGGCGGGGCGGCCGTTTTCTCCGATGCCGGTGATCTCCCAGATGTGGGAGACCAGGCGGCGGGGTACGGGGCCGGATTCGTCGACGGACATGAAGACGACGAAGTGCAGGCCGTTGGCGATCTGCCGGTAGGCGAGCTGTTCGGAGAAGTTGCCGCGGGCCAGGAGGTAGAGCTCGGCGATGCGGTCGAAGACAACGTGCGGTTCGGAGGCGTGCATGGTGCACATGGAGCCGGGCCGGTCACTGGTCAGGGCCTGCATCATCGCGGTGATCTCCGGACCACGGACCTCCCCCACCACGACCCGTTTCAGCGACATGCGCTTGGCCCGGTACATCAGGTCGAGGAGGGTGATCTCGCCGACTGCGCGGCCGTCGACGCGTTCGCCGTTGGACTCGCGGGCCTCCATCGGGACGACCTGGGTGTGGTAGCCGTTCTGGTGGGCCCACAGCTCGAACTCGGTCTCGATCGTGCCGAACCGCTCGTGCTGCGGGATTTCCCGCAGCAGCGCCCGCATCAGTGTCGTCTTTCCCGAGGACTGCTCGCCGACGACGATGACGTTGCGGCGCGCGCGAACGCAGGCGCGCAGCAGGCTGGCGATCGTGGAGTCCATGGCGCCCATCCGGGCCAGCTCGTCGAGGGTGGCGTTCTGCAGCCGGTGGCGGCGGATCGTCACGAACGTCCGCTCGCCCGTGATCTCCGGATGCAGGGCCTGGAGACGGGAGCCGTCGGGGAGGCGCAGCGCGACGTCCGGGGACGCGGTGGAGAAGGTCCGGCCGGACTGGCCGCTGTTGCGGATCAGATCGCGCACCAGCTCCTGGAGTTCCTCCTCGGACTCGGCGACCGGGTCGACGGCAACCGGGTCCCCGTCGCCGGAGTACTTCAGGTGGACGCGGTCGTGCCCGTTGATCCAGATGTCCTCGACGCCCGGGTCGTCCAGGTGCCGCTGGAGCCGGCCCGAGCGGAACAGCATGTCGAAGACGAGCGCGGCGAGCTGCTCCTCCTCGGCCGGGGTCACCACGCGAACCTGGCGGACGGCGTCCCCCCAGACGGCGACCTGCTCGCTGATCAGGGCGCGGGCTCGCTGCTCGCGCACCTTCCCGCCCAGGGAGCTGTTCACCTTGGCCTCGGCAAGCAGCTGGTCGTTGACCCGCCGCTTCATCTCCCCCGCCGCCTTCGCGTCGACCTTCACCCGCGGCGCGAGCACGCGAGCAGCCTGAGCGGGGCCGGGCGAGGTCGGGCTGTAGGCGGAGAGCGTCGGCCCGTACGCGGGCGGGACGGCAGGCTGGACCGGGGCTTGGCGCTGTGGGAGGGCGGGGTGGATCGGTTCAGCTCGCACTGATACCTCCCAGCAGTCGCTGATGGAGCGGAGAGGTGAGGCGCGCCTGCCGGGTGGCGACGTGCTGGCGGATCGGGGTGGTCGCGTCGAGCGCGGCGCTCATCAGCTTCGATCGCATGAACTTGGCGTTCTCCGGGGCGCCGTCGGACAGCACCGCTGCCTCGTCGGGCCGGTAGGGGAGGGTGGCGACGACCCGGACGCCGAGCTCGGCCTCGGCCTCCCGCGGCCCGTACGGCCCTTGGCGGATGAGGATGAGGCCGAGGGCTCCGGAGCCTCGGCCGGACTCGCCGTCCAGGTGGGCGCGCAGGGTCTTGATGCGGGTGGCGGCGGCGTGGAAGCTGCGGATGGTTCCGCGCATGACCAGGAGGACGGCGTCCGCGCGCAGGGCCAGGATGCCGGAGGGCCCGTAGGCGCCGGAGCGGCCGAGGTCGACCAGCACGTCGTGCTCGTGCCTGCCGATACCGGCGAACAGATCCGCAAGCGACGACCAGACCGGGGCGAGGCCCGGGGCCTGGTCTGGGGAGGTTAGGCCGGGCAGCAGGAACCGCTTGCGCTCGTTGCGCTTCTCGTCGTTCTCCACGGCCATCAGCTGCGGCCAGAACGCGGTCACCAGGTCCTCGGTGCGCGAGGAGAGCGTCAGGTTGCGCAGCCCCCGGTCGGCCGGGGCATCGCCGCGCAGCGCGCCGGCGAGGATGGCACCGCCGTCCGGGTCACACTCGGCCAGCACCATCCTCCGCCCTTCTTCCAGGGGCCACGTGCGCAGCAGCGCGAGCGCCGTGCTCGTCGCGCCGGGCGCGCCGGGCAGGCCGGTAAGAGCGATGACAGCCATCACGAACCACCCGGGGAATCGACGACGAGAGCGACGTCGCCGGTCGCGGCCTGCGCGGCAAGCTCGGGACCGAACTGGGAGGGGACGGCGACATCGACGACGGTGTCCCCGGTGGTGGCCTGCTTCTCGCCCACCTTCACGATCCGTGCCGCGATCTCCACCGGCGCCGGGCGCTTGCCGTCCTCGCCGGCGATCTGGCCCTCGCCGGGGGTGGCCACGACCAGGACCTTGTCGCCCGGGGACAGGCGGGTGGCGGGCATCTGCGACGCCTTCAGGCCGATGCCGACAAGCCGTTCCCCCGTCTTCACCAGCGTCCGGGACGTGGCTTGTCCCTGTGTGAGGAGCGAGCCCGGGGTGAGGGCGACCGCGGCGCGCTTGCCGACGATTTTGTCCCGCTCGGCGGCGAGGACCGGCTTGAGCGCGGGGTCGAGCTGGACCTGGGCTTCGATCAGATCGGCGTCCTTGATGACGTCGCCGGCCTGCACGCTGCGGGCGACCGCGAGGACCGGGGTCCTCTCCCCCGTCGCCTGAAAGGCAAGAAATCCGCCGCTGCCGCCCGCCGCGATCAGCGCGATGGCGAGCGCGTACATGCCGGGGCGTCGGCGGCGGGCCCTGAACCCGACCACGGCACCGGGGATCTGCGGGGGCGCCTGCTGCGCGGGCACCTGCCCGGCTGCGGCCGGGGGAACGGCGGTCTTGCTCACGGTCTTTCGCCTCTCCTGAAGGAAACGAGAACGCGCAGGTGGATGGAGTGGTGAGGGGGTCAGCTGCTGCCGACGGCCTGGAGCTCGCCGACCCTGATGTCGACCGTGCTCCGCCGGGTCTGGGTGATCTGCCCGGTCTGGCCGGTCGTCGCCTGCCAGTCGACGGTCCAGGTCGAGGTCGCCACCACGTGGTACGCGCCGGCGAGCGAAGGCTGGGAGTAGCGGTGGCCGCAGTCCGGCGACGACTTCTTGCCGTACGACACCTTGTAGGGGGTGCCGGGAGTGGTGCAGGTGACGGTCTTGCCGTCACCCATCTGCCAGACGATCTTCCTAACCTTCGCCGTGGCCGTGACGGTGATCCCGCCCGCCGACGCCGACGCCACGTTCGGGCCGTACGTCTCCGGGCCGCGCTCGGTCCACATGTAGACCGGCATCCCGACCAGCCCCAGACCGCCCGGCTTCGGCACGATCCCGATCTCCGGGCCCCGCAGCAGCATCTTGTCGAGCGCCTGCTGGGCCAGGACGGCCGGGTCGACCGCGGCTGCCGCAGGAGGCGTCGCACGCCAGACGTTCCGCACCTGGGCGAACTCCGTCAGCCCATTGTCGAAGGTGCACGTCTCCTCATACACGGCGCCGTCCCCAGGCGCGTGGCCCTCCCAGTCGAGACTGCTCGCGGGCGGTTGGGGATCGAGCTTCGAGTACGTGCAGACCGGCTGAGTGGCCGGCTTGTTCTGACCGCCGCCACCCGAACCACCCGAGGCCCCGCCGGCGCTGGATGAGCCACCGCCGTTGCCACCGCCCCCTGTGCCCGGCACGTCCACCTCGACCTGGCAGAAGAGCGAGCCGCAGTCGGACCCGGCATTCCCTCCAGGGTTGTCTGCGTGTGCTGGGGCCGCAGAGATGATGGTCGCGCCGAGTGCAGCTGCCACGACCGCCATGCGCTGCGCGGTCAGCACTTCTTGCCCTGCGGCTCGTCACGGATCACACGCCATCCCTCGGGCCACTTCTCCACGGTCGCCTTCATGACGTACCGCAGCAGCCGCTCTTTCGGTAGGGAGACAGGCTTCTTGGTGTCCGCGTTGACTACCTGCCACTGCGAGATGTCCAGGCAGCTGGAGATGATGACGTTCGGGATCTTGCGGTCGATGTCCGCACTGGTGGCCGTCGGGTTTCCTACCGTGACGGTGCCGAGTGCAACCGTGTTCCGCTTCCTCATGTTTCCGGTGTCGTACTTCACCTGTGACAACGCCGCTGAGGCGGCGTACTTCTCCAGGTCGCCGGCCTTGTTGGTCTTGTCGCCGTAGCGCTTCTGCACCTCCTTCCAGTGGGAGAGGTAGGTGGCGATCGCTTCCTTCTTCGCGGCCTCAACCGGATCCACGGGTACTTCGGTCTTCGTGGGCTCGGGCGCCGTGGTGGAAGTCGCGGCGGGGGTGGTGGGGGGCGGCTTCGGCGAGGCAGGCTGATTGCCGGTGCAGCCGACCGCCAGGACGGCGGTCGCGCACGCCAATGTGATTTTCCGCCACTGCTGTCGGTGGTGCGTGCGGGTCATTCTCGCCTCCCGTGGCATATGCGGCCATGCGCCCCCACCTGCGCGAAGCTCGGCCGAGGGCATCGATGTGGCCGCAGGATATGCGCCATACATTACGCAATGACGCGGGCAACTACACAGCCGGTTAAGGGACTTGACAAACTTTCGGCAGTCGCGGCCGGATTCATTCGGAAAGGGTGTGCGGAATCGGCGTGAAAGCCCGTGGATTAACGATGCTGCGGAAGCCGGGTCATCGGACGGGCAGCCACTCGTTGTGGTGACGCTCCAGCAGGACACGGGCTGTGCGGCCGTCGCGGAACTCCCCTGCCGCATCCTTGCCCGCCCACACCAGCCGGACCTCCACGCGCCCCTGCCGGCGGCCTTCCTGGTGGGCAACGGCTGCCTGGACCCGAACTTCGTGGTAAGGGGCACGCAGGCTGGTGTCGGTGAAGTAGGCGGGCCATGCGGTACGGCCGGCGCCGGTGGTCTCGGCGATCCAGACCTGGGAGGCGAGGCGGGTGAGGCGGCGGGCGGTGTCGGGCTGGAGGTCGGTGGGGGCCGTGTGGTCGAGGAGGCGCTGGATGGCGTAGTCGCCGGCCGGGCCGTCGCCGGAGACCGGCTGGTCGCTTCGCACCGGTCCAGGGCTCGCGGCCGGGCCGCCGCCAGGTGTGGCGACGGTGGTGTGTCGGTCCGGCGCGGTGCTGTCGCCCCTATGGTCCGGCCTGGTCTCCGGTCGGTCCGTGGTGGGGCGGGCGGTCTGCACTGTGCTGGCGGCGGCGGGCCGGGCGTTGTCGCGCCCGGGGAGGGGTGTGGTGTTGGGGGTGTGCAGGAGGATGACGGCTCCGGCGACGAGGAGGGCCAGGCCGATCAGGAGGAGGCGGCCGTAGGACGGATTCGGCTGGGCGGTCACAGCAGGCGGGTCCCTCCGGCGAAGCCGTCGTCCCACAGTGCCTCGGTGCGGACGTTGGTGCCGGGGCGCGGGGCGTTGATCATCTGTCCGTTTCCGAGGTAGATGCCGACGTGGTGGATGGTGGAGTCGCGGGCGGGGTTGTAGGCGAAGAAGACGAGGTCGCCCGGTTGAAGGGCGCCGACGCCTGCGGAGGCGGGGATGCGGCGGCCGGCACCGGCCTGGGCTGCGGCGGTGCGGGGGAGGTTGATGCCGACCTGGGCGTAGGCGTAGAGGGCGAGGCCGGAGCAGTCGAAGCCGCGGATGTGGGTGCCGCTCTTGCCGCTGGGTGAGCAGCAGATGCCGGTGCTGGCGCCGTTGGCGTTGCCGCCGCCCCAGGAGTAGGGGACGCCGGTCTGGGCGACGGCGGCGTCGATGACGGTGCGGGCGTTTCCGGTGGCGTGCTGGCCGATGGGGATGGTGCCGGTGGCGAGCTGGCTGTAGCGGTCGATCCAGCCGAGGACGTCGCTGACGTATGCCTGGGAGTGGTTGTACTGGAAGATCGCGGCGTGGAGCTGGTCGCGGTCTGCGAGGTCGCGGCCGTTCCCGCAGAGGTAGACGGCGGCGCCGAGGGCTGCGTCGTCGGCGTTGTGGGGGTCGGCGACTTGGTCGTCGTTGGCATCTCGGCCGGAGCCCTTCCAGGTGGCGGGCAGGAACTGGAAGGGGCCGACGGCGCGTTCGTAGCCGGTGTCGCCGTCGAAGCGGCCGTTGTCGGTGTCGGGGAACGGGGTGATGTTGCCGCCGATGCCGGAGCCGTCGAGTCGGGGTCCGAGGATGTGCGGGGTGATGTCCCCGGTCGGGCTGACAGTGCGGCCGGTGGCGTGGTTGGACTCGATGCGGGCGATGCCGGCCAGGATCGGCCAGCGCATGCCCTGGCAGGCGGGGGCCTCCTGCGGGAGACGGGTTGCGGCGTTTTGGTAGGCGGCGAGCATCCGCTCGGGGATGCCGGAGACGGCGCCGACGGCTTCGATCGGCGGGGCCGCGGGCTGGGGCCTGACCTGGGCGGCGGCAACGACCACGATGATGATGAGTGCGAGGAGGGGGAGGGTGAGCAGGACCGTCCAGCATCCGAGTCGGCGGGTCACGAATCGCCTCCGGGCTCGGCGGGCGGCATGGGGGGCTTGATCGGCAGGGGCGGGCGGGGCGGCGTTGCCGGAAGGGGCGGCGCGGTCGGCTGGGGCGGCGCGGTGGGCTGGGGCGGCGCGGTGGGCTGCGCAGGTGTGGTGGGCTGGCTCTGCGGCGGGCTGTCGGTGGCGGCGGTCTTCGCCGTGGGTGTGCTGGTGTGGGTGGGCCGGTAGCTGCGGCTCGTGGGTTCGGTGCTGGTGCTGGGGGTCTCGCTGGTGGAGCGGCCGAGGCCGATGCCTGCGCGGCTGTCGGAGGCCCAGCGCCGGCCGACGCCCTGGTAGTGGTCGCGCTGGCGGCCCAGTTCTGCGGCGAGGGCGGTGGCCTTGCTTCCTGTGGCGTGGGCGGCCCTGTTCCATGTGGCGGGCAGGCCGATGGTGGAGCGGTACGCGAACTTGGTGGTGGTGGCCAGGACTCGGCCGGCCCGGGTGGTGCGCAGCGCGGCCTCCAGGCGGGCGCCGGCGGGTACGACGCCTTCCCGGGGGGTGGGGTTTTTCCGCGGTGAGTCTGGGGTGCTGGTCGTCGGTTCGTCGGTGGGTGTGTCGGGGGTGCGGGGGTTGGGAGGGAGGGGCTTGCTGTCCGGGTTGCCGGGGGCCGGCTTGGCGGCGGGCTTGTGGGTGGGCTTCTTGGGCGGGAGTGGCTTGCCGTCGGGGTCGACGGCGGCGGGTTTGACGCGTGGGCGTTTCGGGCCGATCAGCACGGTGTGCGCGGTCTTGAGTCCGGTGCGGAAGGGGGCCAGGGAACTGCGGACCGCGTCGCCGGCTTCGGCGGCGAAGCCGCTGCGCCCGAGCAGGGTGGTGTGGGCGGGGGATCCGTGGGTGGCGCCGATGCCGAGGGCGGAGAACGCGGCCGCTGTCTCCGAGGCGTTGCCGCCCAGGGTGTGGCTGCCGCCGATCCTGGCGTAGCTCATGCGCTGGGCGAGGCGGGCGCCGACCGCGCGGCTGCCTCGGGCGATCCGCTTGTACATGACCAGGGCGGTCAGGACGAGGCCGTCGAGGATGAGGAGCCGTTCGAGGAGGGATGCGTGGCTGCCGTCGAGGACGGCCTGGGCGGCGATGCCGAAGAGGGGGATGAAGACGGCGGTGGCGATGAGGACGAGCATGCAGCCGGCGAGGTAACCGAGCCATCGCCACAGCACGCCGCGGCCGGGGCCGGGCAGGATCGCGACGGGGAAGACGGCGACGGCGCCGATGGCGGCGATCACGCAGCCGAACTGGGCGGCGATGAGGGCGAAGGCCATCGCGACGACGACGAGGGCGACGATGATCGCAGCGATCAGGACGAGCAGCGCGCCGAGGACCTTGTCCCAGTCGGGGCTGGTCAGCCGCTTCATGACCGCTTCGCCTTCGGGCCCTGCCTTCTCCAGTTCGTCGAAGCCGGGGTTTCCTGCGGTGAACTGGTTCTCGCAGATGCGCTTGGCCTGGGGCGACAGCTTCCGGCAGGGGTTCGCGTCGCCCTCGGGGATCCGGTCGTCGGATGTGACGAGTTTGCGGTGCGCCTCGTAGAGGGGGTCGCCTTTCTCCAGGACGCGGCCGTATTGCAGGAGCATGTAGGGCTGGACGACGAGAGAGTCGGTGAGGGTGCGGGTGATCGGGCCCGACACGTCCTGCGGCTTGAGGACCCTTTCCCCGCTCAGGCAGAACTCCCGGGCTTGTGCCATCAGCGCGTCGCACTGTTCTCTGCGGTCCCGCTCGTCGGCGACGAAGGCGCGTTCCTCCTCCTGGCGCAGGCAGAGGTCCCGGGCTTCTCCGTGCATGTGGACGCAGGGACCCGTGATGATCTTCGGTCCGGAGGTGCCGGCCTCGGTGGTGATGACCGCCGCTTCGAGGGCGACGCGCTGCGTCTGCTGGACGGGTCCGTCGTAGCCCAGGAACGTCACGGGCTGGACCAGGGTGGTGGCGGTGACCGCGGAGATGAGCAGGGACAGCAGGAGCTCGCCGGCGCCTCGGGCGACTTTCCCCCGCATGACCATGATGAGCCCGAACACGAATGCCCAGGCCAGGGCCGCACCGGCGATGCCGAGCGGGCCGATGATGCTCTGCTCGTAGGAGGCGGAGATCCTTTCTGCCGGGCCTGCGAGCTTGTCGATGATCGGGAAGTTGTAGACCTCGTCGATGAGCCAGCAGGCGAAGCCGGTGACTGTGCGGGCCATGGCGAACGTTCCGCTGGCGAGGAAGTTGCGGATCATGGCGCCGAAGCCCGCGGTGCTGTGTCCCAGGTAGGCGGGGTCCTGGTCTTCCGGCGCGTCCCGCTGGACCTCCTGGGCCTGCTCCAGCGGGTCGAGCTCGTAGTGGTCGAGGGGGACGCCTTCGGAGGAGTTCACGTTCAGCGGGCCGAGCAC
Source organism: Streptomyces sp. NPDC085460 (assembly GCF_044541975.1). NCBI lineage: Bacteria > Bacillati > Actinomycetota > Actinomycetes > Kitasatosporales > Streptomycetaceae > Streptomyces > Streptomyces sp. NPDC085460. Next base: position 95,695 of record NZ_JBITTO010000014.1, on the reverse strand, counting down.
GCCGCCGCGGTTCGGGTCCGTGTCCGCTGCTGCGGCCAGCCCCTCGCCCGCCGCCCACAGCATCAGGGTGGCTGCCGTGATGACGACAGTGCGGTGGCGCGTCAGGCGCGCGAGCCCGCGGCTCATCGGCCTGTCTTCCGGCCCTGCGAGCGCGTGCTCGTGCGGGTGCGGCCGACGACGGTGAGGCCGGCGGCGACGGGGAGCAGGAGCAGGGCCGTGGTCCACACGCTCGGGGTGACGGGCGCGGCCAGCACGGGGCCGGCCTGTGCGGCGGAGCTTGTGCCGGCGGTGGGGCTGGAGGTGGCCGGGTGGGTGCAGGGGGCCCGGTCGAGGCCGACGCCGCAGGCTGCGGACTGCGGCCGGACGGTCACCGTCACCGCCGCGCCCGGGGTCGTGGGGGTGGTGAACGCGCCGCCGGTCTTCGGCCACCAGTCGCTGTGGGCGGTGGTGTTGGCTGCGGCGACCGCGGCGACGAGCGCAGCGGTGAGGAGCAGGAGGGTGAGCAGTCGGCGGAGGCGGGCCGCGCGGGAGGACGGGGCGAACGTGTCGGTCATCGGATGCCTCCGGTGGCGGCGGGCTCGTAGCGGGAGGGGTTGGGGGCCGGCTGGGTGTCGGGGGTGGTGGGGGTGGTGTGGATGCCGTCGGTGATGCGGTCCAGGTCGGGGATGAGGACCTTGAAGCGGCCGATGTTCATGCGGGGGTCGCGGGCGAGGAACTCTCCGGCGCGTTCGGGCCTGCCGTACGGGGAGAGGTCGGTGGTGACCATGCGCAGGAGGTCCTCGTCGTCGCCCGGGAGGCCGAGCCAGGTCAGGCCGCGCGCGGCGAGGACGGGGTCGGCGGTGCGGGCGAGGAAGCGGTAGGCGAGCAGGCCCTGGGTGGTGGAGGTGCCGAGTTCGAGGACGTCGTGGCAGCCCAGGCCCACGCCCGCGCCGTGCTTGCGGCCGTCGTAGACGATCTCGTCGATCAGCGCCTGGCCCTCGGCGGAGGAGGTGAGCCAGTACGCCTCGTCCAGGGGAAGGAGGGTGAAGCGGGGGTCGGTGAACGCGGTCTCGCGGGCGATCGCCGCGATCAGGTAGAGCACGGCTCGCCCGATCAGCGCCTCCAGCGGCTGGGCGCGCAGCAGTTCGGGGTTGGTGGCGGCCTCGCGGGGCGGGAGGGTCAGGCCGGTGGTGGTGAGGACGACGAAGTCCGAGGTGAGGTCGTCGTCGAGGTCGAGCGGGGGAAGGTCGGGGTTGAAGACGGCGGCGGCGAGCGGCTCGTCGGCCGCCACCCGCAGCCACTCGACCAGCGAGGCCGCACGCTGCCCGCGTGCGCTTTCCTCCAGGGCCATCTCCTCCAGAGCGTCCAGGACGAGCGCCATCGACCGGCCGGGGGCGGCCGCGGCCTGCTTGACGGCCGTCTTGAGCAGCGCGCCGTGCTCGCTCATCGCGCCGACCCCGAGTTGCACGGTCAGGTAGGACAGGGCGTAGCGGGCTCCGACGTCGGGGTCGGTGAAGACGCGCAGAGGGTCGATGGACAGGTCGGCGGTGGCGGCGTCGACGACCTGGCAGCGGCCGGGGGCGGCGGTGCGGGCGAAGCGGGCCCACTCGCGGGACTTGGTGCGGTCGATCGCGATCGCGCGACCGCCGCGGTCGACGACGGATCCGGTGATGAGCTTGAGCAGGGTGGACTTGCCGCCGCCGAGGTCGCCGGCGAGCGCGAAGGACGCGGACGCGTTGCGTACGGGGGCGTCGGCGATGTTCAGCAGGATCGGGGAGATCGTGCCGATGTCCTGCGAGTAGCCGACCATCGCCCCGGTCGGATCGCCGAAGGACTGCCCGTACAGGGCGCCGTGCATCGCCCAGTCCTCCCCCAGCTCGTGCTGCACGTACTGGCGCACCGGCGGCGGCGTCACCGCCGCGGGGAGACCGAGGGTGAACAGTTCCTCCTGGCCTCCGACCGGGCGCACCAGCCGGTAGTTCGCGCCCTTGAGCCGCGCCTGGAGGGCGGCGGCGCGCTGTTCGCATTCGGCCGGTGTGGTGCCCCAGACGGTGAGGGCGGTCACGGACTGCACCTCGACCTCGACGCTGGACCGGGAAGCACGTGCCCCGAGGTCGCCGAGGTCGTCGGCGGCGTCGTGCAGGGCGTCTGGGAGGCCGGTGGCGCGGCGGGCGGCGTACTGGTCGGCCTGGTCGACCAGGTCCCGCTTCTTCTTCGTCACCGCGGCCACGACCTTCTCCGAGGCCACGGTGGTGAGGTCGACGACCCAGTCGACTGCGAACGGCAGCCGGTCCAGCTCGGCGAAGAACTCGCCCCCGGCCGCGGTGAACACGCGGGGCATCTCCGCGAGCGCGAGGTGCGCCTGGTAGGAGGTGCCCGCCTCGGAGTCGACCTGGAGCCAGCGCCTGCCCGCCACTCCCCCGAGCACCCCGCCACTCCCCCGGCCGCGGCCGGGGCCATCCTGCGGCAGGCTGGCGGGGCGGCCGCCTTCGAGGAGGCGGACGTGCCCGAGATCGGCGTGCGACGGGGACCGCAGCGTTCCGCCCGTCATCCGGCTCCCCCGCAGCGGGGACCGCTCCGCCTCGCCGAGGAGTTCGGAGTCCAGGCCGCGGCCGACGGCGTGCTGGTGCATCCAGACGATCTCCGCCGGCGTCGCCGGCCGCAGCGTGATCCCGCCGGACAGCTCCGCCTCCACCTGCGCGGCCCGCTCCCGGTACTCGGCGACCTCACGGACGCTCACCGGCGCCGGCGAAAGCCCCAGCAGCCCCGCGAGTTCCGACCACACGGTGCCGGCCGTCGCCTGCCACTGCCCCCGGCCGCCGGACGCCGGAAGCGGCGCAGCCAGCCACAGGGTGCGCCGGTACATGTCGACCGGCTCGTCCAGGTGATCGCCCGCGAGCAGCCGCAGCTGCGCTTCGGCGACCTCCGCCCACGCGTCGTGGCGCTGGTAGTCGACGCCGTCGAGGGTCGCGGCGACGACCTCGCCGGCGTCGATCCGGGCGGACAGCCCGAGCAGGCGGGCCCGGCCGGGCAGAGACCGGACCAGGGAGGTGACCTGGGCGGTGATCTCGTCACGGGTGCGGTCGGGCATGTAGCGGGACCCGGCAGGGGTGAGGGACCACACGGCCCATACGGTGCCGCTGGTCGACCAGACGAGATGGTCGACGATGTGCCGCAGAGGAAGCTTCATCGGGCTGCTGCTTTCGCCTTCGATCGGTCATGGAGCATCTGCTGCCAGGGAGTCGGAGCCGGCCCCCTCCCCCCGCTCGTCCGGACTGCGGGGCCAGGTACGGGGTCTGGCGCCAGGGGGGAGGCAGGGGCCGAGGGTCCGCGCCGGCGCGCAGATGCGGCGGGGCGGTGTGGAGCGGGGTGCCGCAGCGTCTCGTGCCGCCCTGCCGGCTTCGGCGTGGGGCCGGCGGGCTCGGCGGTGGCGCTGGTGTGCTCGATCAGCACGGTCCCGGCCAGGTGGCGGGGTCTTGGCGGTCGTGCGGTCCTGCCGCCGATCCGGCCCGTCTTCGGCTGAAGCGCTCGCCGGGCGAGTCCGTGGAGCACCCACATCGGGGCGCGGCCGCCGATCCGCTGGGCCCGGGCTGCCCACACCAGGACGCCCAGGGCCAGGACCGGAATGGGCCCGAGTCCTGACCACCAGTGGAACGTCTTGATGAGGACCATGACGCCGATGGCCGCGATGACGAGCTGGCCGGCGTTGTAGGGGCCGAACCACAGGACGAAGTCGCCCAGCTTGCCCAGCACCCACGGATGGGTACGGGCCTTGGTGTAGTTGCGGCCGACCCGGGACGCGGGCCTGGAGGGCGTCGGGCTCACGTCTGTGGTGCCGTCACTTGTCCGCCGGCGGCGCCGACGGTGCGGTCTGCGAGGTGCCGACGCTGGCGATCTCTTCCTTCAGGGCCTCCGACAGCGCGTCCTTGGACTGGTAGAGGCCGACGCAGACGACCAGGCCGATCAGCGCGCCGATCCCGGCCTTCACGCTCATCTTGCTGGCGATGGCGAGGACGACGGAGATGAGGATGACGACCATGAGGGCCTTCTCGCCCCACTCGCCGGCCATGCTGAACAGGTGGTCGCCGATGTCCTTGATCGGAACGGCCAGGACGACGGACGTGGTGGTGCTCATAGCGGACTCCAACGGAAACGAAGGGATGAGGCGGGAAACGGGTCAGGAGCGGGGAGCGGCCGGGATGGTGTCGAGGGAGGTGATCTCCCAGCGGCCGGCGCGGGTGGTGAGGGTGAGCGCGTACGCCATCGGCCAGGTGCGTCCGGCCGTGTCGGTAGCCGTCACCTCCGCGCGGACCCGCGTGGTCGCGCCTTCCTGGCCGGCGCCCGGCGGACGGCCCTGAGCGAGGACCTGGAGCATGTCGACACCGGTGAACCGGGGCTCGGGGCGGGTCAGGGCCGTGCCCGGCGCGAGATACCGCTCAGCGCCGGAGCCGGCGCCGAGGAACGCGGACAGGAAGCCGCTGACGGTGTCGGCGAGCGCAGGGTCCTCGACCCGGGCGGTATACGGGGAGAGCGGAGCTCGGCCGGCCTGCGGCCCTGCGGTCTCCATCGGCGCACCGGCCGCGAACACCCGGTCGACGCCGGTGCCGGTCTCGGTGACGGGGACGGTGAAGAACCGCAGCCCCCGCGCCGACCGGTCCCCCGGTGCACCGGCGCCGGCGTCCGCGAGACGGGCGGCGACCGTGACCGCCCACCCGCCACCGTCCTGCCGCACGGTACGGACGGCGGCGACCTGCACAGCCGCAAGCGGGTGGCGCTGCCACCTCGGGGGCCGTACGCCCGGGGCCAACAGCCGCAGCTGGGCCAAAGCCGGGGACGACTCAGCAGCCGTGCCGCACTCCAGCCACAGGCCGATCACCGTCTCCGCGAACCCGGCCGCACCACCCTCACCCTCACCGGCCGCGGCGGCCGTCGGCTGGACGATCGCAGGGCGGGATGCGGCGGCCTGCTTGACCGCCACGGGCGTGGGGCTGCCGATCGTGAACAGTAGGGCGGCGGGGCCAGCGGCCAGCGCCCCCCACACACCGACCCGCACGAGCAGCGCCCGGCGTCCACGCAGCGGTGCGACACGGGGGTAGGCGGCTGCGGGGCGGGGCTCGCGACGAGTTCGCAGCAGGGCGGGTGGAGACATCCGGGGGCTCCTCAAGGAGGTCGGCGACGCTGATGCCTCACTCTTCGACGGCCCCCTCACCGCCCACCTGGCCACCAGCGCCCGGCGCCGTCACAAGGCCATAACTCCGCATGGTGAGTTCTGTGGTGAGATCGGTGGTGAGTGACCTGTGAGCTGGTGAGATACGGGCCACACACCGCTCAGCGACACTGACCACAGCAGGCCGACGAGCTCACCACAGGTACGTGACCAGCACCGGCAGCTACGGCAGGCGGAGGCCAAGGCGGCTCCGGACGGGCAGGACGTGGACCTCACGGCCGCCCTGGACCCGCACCATCGAAAAGGCCCGGGCCGACTCAGTGGACGCACGAGACCGGGGTCGCCCGCAGGCGACCCCGGTCATAGGGTGGAGCCGGCGCCCCGGAGTCACTGATCCTGACTCCGGGGCGCCTTCTGCGTCAGCGCCGGATGGGAGCGATGTAGCGGCGGACGCCGACCATCAGACCACCGGCCGCAGCGAGTCCGGCCAGGGCAGACCCGGCGCGAACGGCTGCTGCGAACGTACCCGTGAGGTCCTGCGCGAGGAGCTGTCCGACGGTGAAGCAGCCGGCCCAGAGCAGCAGCATGCCGCTGACGAGGATCACCAGGCGCGCACCGAGGGGCAGCCAGACCGGCCCAGCGGGCGGGCCAAGGCGTGTGGCGGCGTGGGCAAAGTGCTCGGCGAGCGCTTCTTCGTGGGTGGCGTGGCTCTGGGTACCGGTGTAGCCGCAGGAGCAGGTGGCCTTGTACCGGGCGGCGCCAGCGATGACAGAGGCGTCCTCGGCGATCACGAGGGCGGGCAGGTGCCGGCCGTCGTCGGGTGCGCTCCGGCCGAGCATCACCGCTCGTCTCCGGCCGGTGCGGCAGTGAGGGTCTGGCCGGCGAGGCGGGCGCGGTGCTCGTGGGCCTGGTCGAGGGCGTCGCGCAGGCGGGCGGCCTCTGCGTCCACGGCGTCCGCGTCGAGTCCGTACAGCTCGACCGGCGGGTGACCGGCGGTCAGGATCCGCTCCCGGTACAGCTGCTCCGACATCTCGGCGGGGAACCAGCCGGCCTTCGCGGCGGCGTGGGCGGCGGCGGACCACGCGGTGATCGCGGTCCGGGCGGCGTCGACCGCGACGACGTAGGCGTGGTGGGCGGCGTGCCAGGCGGTGGCCGTGCTCAGAGCCTCCCAGCGGACCTCCACCAGGTGCAGGGCGCGGTCCCGGTCGCGGCGGGCGGACTGCTCGGCGGCCTGCGTGGTGGCGAGGGTGTTGTAGGCGTACGCGGTGATGCGCGCGGCGAGGCGGGTTTCGAGCGCCTCGTTGGCGCCGGCGCCGCCGGGGTGCTCCTTCAGGTAGCGCTCCTGTGCCTCCTGGATGACCTGGTGGTCGTGATCGGCGTCGATGCCGGTCATGCCGTCGATGGTGACGAGCGTGGTCATGGGGGTTCCCTTCGGTCGGTCCTCGGGGTCAATGCCCCGGGACTTGAGGTCGGCGTAGACGGTGGTGCGGGTTGTGCGGGCGGCTTCGGCGAGCGCGGTAATGCGGGTCTCGCCGTCGCGCCAGGCTTCGGCGACCAGATCGGCGCGGCGGCCGGGGATCGACCACTGGCGCAGCGCCTCTATGGCGGTGGGCTTCTTCACACCCCCAGCATGATGTCCAGTCAGTAGACATGTACAGCCACTAGACATAGAGGGGCTGAAAGTGAGTGCAGGCGGCCGAGTTTCGCCCGGCGCACTCTCCGGCGCGCACCGAGGGGCAACCAGGCCGGCCCAGCGGGCGGCCCGAGGCACGTGTCGGCGTGGGCGATGCGCTCGGCGAGCGCTTCTTCGTGGGTGGCGTGGCTCTGAGTACCGGTGTGGCCGCAGGAACAGGCGGCCTTGCACCGGGCGGCGCCGGCGATGGCAGAGTGTCCTCGGCGATGACGAGGACAGGCAGGTGCCTGCCGCCGTCGGGTGCGACCCGTTCGAGCATCATCACTCGTCTCCGGCCGGGGTCGCGGTGAGGCTCTGCCCGGCGAAACGGGCGGGGTGCTCGTGGGCCTGGTCGAGGGCGTCGCGCAGGCGCGTGGTCTCGGCGTCCACATCAACGATGTACGGCTCAACCGGCGGTGACCGGCGGTCAGGATCCGCTCCCGGTACTCCGTGATGCGGTCGACCGGCCTGGACACCTCAATCCGGGACGTCGAGCCGAGCCTGGCGCCAGGCTGCTGCGGTGTCAGACCCCGCCGCTACCGTTCGCCCATTCACGATTCTCAGGGAGGGGTGGCCCAATGGGTGCCAGCGGATGGGACTACGTCACCAGGTACGACGGCGATGTCGAGGCGGCCTTGGCGACATTGCAGGCCAGGGTGTTCCAGGAGGAGTACGGCGATGATGCCCGATACCGAAGCCTGGAGGACCTCTACGAGGACGAGGAGTTTATGGGGACCGAGGGCACCCATACGATCCTCGACATCGACAGGGTTGTTGCCACGGATGACCCGCCGACGCGCTCCGGTATCGCCGACTACGGCACCCTGCGCCCTCTGGCTCTCAACCGTGTGATGTACCACTTCGGCACAGACCGCCCGTCGGTCGAGCAGTACGAGGAACTCGCCGCTGCCGCCAATAGGGCTGCGAGCCATGAGGAGCACGAGCAGAGCCTGCTCGGCGAGTGTCAGATGCGGTGGACCGGTTACTACGTCGTCCTCTACTCCGGCGACAGGCCGACTCACCTGGGAATCTTCGGATTCTCAGGAGACTAGGAGCTGTCCGGCCGATCATGGTTCCGGTTGCTGGAGCACGGCGGGGGCTTCAGGCTGTCGAGGTCATGGTCGGCCGGCGATGTCGTGTGCCAGGGTGACGGTATGGATTGGCAGTCTGAGAGCCCGGAACTCTGGGCGTTTCTGGAGTCCCTGCGCTGCGGCGACATCCTGTCCGGCACCGTTGCGGCGATCGAGCGATTCGGGGTTTTCGTGGCCCTGGACGACGGGCCTGCCCACCCGCTCTTCCCCGGTGTCGAGTTCATCGTCATCCCCGAACTGTCCTGGCAGCACATCAACGCTCCGACCGATGTCGTTCAGGTGGGCCAGCGGGTCTCGTGCGAGTTCCTCCAATTCGACACCTATAACGCGGAGGCCAGACTGTCCTTGAAAGCACTGGAGCCCGACCCCCTGCGGGCCTTTGCCGACCGCACGCCGGTGGGCCAGGAAATCCGCGGGACCGTGGAGAATACGGTTCCCATCGGCGTCTTCGTCGACCTCGGGGACGGGATCATCGGGCTGATTCCCTCCAAAGAGGTCTACGGTCTGCCCGCGGTGAGTCCGGTGGAAGACTCCGCAGCTGGAGAGGAGATCACCGTCATCGTCACGGAAGTCGAACTGCCGGCCCGCCGGGTCTTTCTTTCCAGACCGAAGGGCGCCCGGCGCGAGAGTGTCGTGCCGGTCACGTGACGGCCGGTATGCCCCAGCCGTTGAATGGAGCAAGGGGCGGGGTCAACAAGCGCGGTTACGTCTTCCTCGGCACCGCCACCGCGGCGGCCGTCGCGATTCGGCTCCGCACATGCTCGGCCGGACAGCTCCGAGTCAGCTCATCGATCGCGTCGAGGACAGCCTGAAGTAGCGGCTGACGTTCGGACCGGCAGGTACAGCACCCCCACTCCCCTGCCTAGGCTCTGGCGGTGTAGGAGCTGGAGGCGGAAGATGTGAGAGCCCGGACCGATGTCGGCCCGGGCCGGTTTCTTTACGGCGTAAAGACGCCTTACTTGTAGAGATTCATCGCCTTGCCGATGGCTACGTACGCTGCCGCGGCATCGGACTTGGGGTTGTAGAGAGTGATAGGCAAGGAGGCTGAGTACGCCTCGGGAACCTTGACGTCGTCTCGGACAGTGGGCGTCACGACGAGGTCGCCGTACGCCTCCCGGACCTGCAGCTCGATGTCGTGGTAGACCTTGCCTTGAGAGACGCCGGTGACCCCTTCGCCTATAACGATCCAGTCGAGTCCGTCGCGCATGCCGAGGAACCCGTACGACTGGTGCAGGTGAACAATCTTGTCTTCGAGAGCGGTCAGCCCACGAGCTTCCTTCTCCTGGCTCTTGGTGCACCCGACAACCTCTGTGCCGGCGATGAGGGCGTTCTGAGTACCCAGGTCCATGTTGCCAGGGCAGTCGAGCAGGATGATGTCGAAGCGTCCAGCCAACTGCTTGAGCTGCTGGGTGAGCCACATCTCCCGTGCTGTCACGCCCGCGAGTTTGAGGGTGAGGGCGTCGAGCTTGTCTGACTCCAGCACGAGCCAGAGACCCGGGAGGATCTCGCCAGTCTTACTGTGCCGGCCGGGAACGAGCGCTTCGTCCAGCGTGCAGAGGCCGTCGACAACGTCCATGAGGGTGGGCAGGTTCTCGTCTGCGTCCGGGTTGTCGTAGCCGAGGAGGCGGGATACGTCGCGCTGGCGATCCAAGCCGATGACGCAGACCGTCCGTCCGTGCGCAGCGGCCTGTTCGGCCAGGGCCGCGGCCAAGGTGCTCTTCCCGGATCCGGCGGAGCCGCTGGCGAGCGTGAGGATGCGGGTCTGCCGGTCGGCGGCGGGGGGTGGGGCGAGGTTCTCGGTATTCACGGGTTCTCCCCTCCTAGGCGGTCGGAGCGAGTTCGACGTCAGTGTTCCGGTAGTCGGTGTGCGTCTCCAGCCAGTCCACGTACGCGCCGGCGTGGGTGGCGTCGCTTCCGCTGGTACGGCTCATGTGGAGTTCACAGTGGGCGAGGGCAAGTGCAATGGCGGCCTGGTGCTGCCGTTCGGTCCCCTCGTCGCCTGCCAGGGTCGACAGGTTGAGGGCCGAAGAACCAGTGGCGGCCTCAGTGAGCCATTCCCCAGCCAGAGCGACGGCCTCGCCAGGGGCAGCCGGAGCCTGGGCGGCGATGAGGCAGAGTCTGGCCAGATCGCCGGCGCCCGCGCCGACCGCGTCACGGCAGGCTTCGCGCCTGGCCTTCGCCGCATCGTCCAGCGAAGGGCTGGCAGTGTCAGCCTTCTTTTGGGCGGGGACTTTGCTCTTCTCCTTCGGCGTTTCCTTCTTCGTGCCGTCCGCCTCGGAGTCGCGGTCCTCAGCGAGCTGACGCTCGGCTTCCCACGCCTTGAGCTGCTTCTCGCGGTCCTTGATCTTTCCGAGGCTTCGAGCGAGCTCGATGGTCATGCCCGGGACGCGGGATTCGAGCGCCTCCCGGACCTCAGGCTCCAAGTTGGCGAGTCGGCGTCGCTGAGAGACCCAGCCGGGCGACTTGCCCAGCTTCCGCGCTACAGCATCGTAGGTGCCGAGCGTCGCCTTGAGGTCCTCGATCGTTTCGAGCTCCTCGAAGGGCTTGAGCTCCTCGCGAGCGATGTTCTCGGTGGCCGCCGCCACGAGGATCTGCTCTCGCGTCACCAACTTGGCATTCACGTGGACAGGGAGGGTTTTCAGCTCCGCCTTGCGGGCGGCAGCCAGGCGCCGGTTACCGCCGATGACCACGTACCCCACATCCGGCAGATCCGCCGCATGCTCGGGGAAGGCGGCCTTGAAGGTGGCGATCGGGACGACGAGGCAGGGCTGCAACAGCCCGGTCCCCTCATAGGTCTCCGCTAGCCCTTCAACACCTTCGAGGCTTCGGCGGGCATTTCGAGGGTTAAGAACGAGGAGGTCGACAGGCACCTCCGGCGTCGCAGCAGCACTGCTGACGGCCGCCGATCCGCTCCCCGATCCCTGCTGGGCCCGCTGGGCCGCAAGCCGCTTCCGCCGCTCCGCCAAAGACAGCCCGTCGTTCTGCGCGCCAGCCATCCAAACTCCTAGGTCTTGCCGGTTCTCGGCCTGGAGCTTATCGATCCGTTCCGGCCAGCCAGGCACGCCCCGCTCTTTACGGCGTAAAGAGCGGTGTTCATGCGCAGCCTCCAGGAGAGTCGGCGTCTTTACGGCGTAAAGAATCAGGTGACCTCGTCCGCGGGTTCCAGCTCTTCCCTTGCTCGATCTCGTCGACCCTCCCAGGCCGTTCTCCGGCGCCGGCCGCAGCTGGGGAATCCGGGGGCTGTTCCAGACTTCTGGAACAGCCCCTGCTCGTCTCCCTCTCTGCCCTTCAGGGCGCCGCCCGTGTCAGGGGTGGTGATGCCCGGGGGTCGGCGGCGGGCTGTAGGGGGCCGGGGGCGGCGGCGCGGGCAGGAAGTACGCCGCGAGGCCCAGCCCGAGGCCGAGGGATACAGCGAAGGCGCCTGCCCCGGTCTCAACGGCATCTCGCATATCGGCGCCGAGGAGGCGCCAGAGGACACCAGCCCCCAGGCCGATGACGGTAGCGGCGAGAAACGCGATGACGACGGCCGCGCCTCGGGACAGCCTCGGCTGGGCCGGTCCGGCGAGGACCTGCACCGGGACGGGGGTGGTGCCGGAGTGGGGAGCGTGAAGCAGGTTCATGGGTTTCCTTCGTGAAGGGTGATGGGGTGCGCCGGTCGGCGCACGTCGGAGCAGGAGAACAGCCCATGCGGTTTGTGTCTCGCGCAGGGGCGGTGCGGGGGTAGCCGTATGCAGAGCGACCACCGGGTTGGACTCGGGTCCGGTGGCGAGGATCGTGCAGTACTGGCTCCCTAGCCGCGCAACAGCACTTCTGGCGGCGGGTGAGCGGCAGTCTGAAGTGTCGGGTCGAGCGTGCGGGGGCGGATGGTTAGCCCCGCAACTCCTGTCCATCCCTTTGAAGGGGGTGGGCAACCTGCGGATGCAGGTGCGGTGATGGGGGTGGTCGTGGTGGTCACTTCGGCCTCTGTCTCCAGGGAGCAGCCGGATGCTGACGCCGTGAGGGCAGCCGTGCCGGCCACCCCGGGTGATGTCGCGGGTGGCTGTACCGGGCGCTGCCGGGAGGCGCTCGGTGGATGGCTCGGCTGCCTGGGGCCTGGCTCTACACGGACATGTGCGAACGCGTCAGACACGCAAGTGACCTGTCCTCCCCATGTTCCGGCGGGGGGACAGCGTAGAAGTCTACGAGCGATCGTGTCGGAGCGTGCGAGACCACCGGGCTAGCTCTGCAACCCTGTCCCTGCCCCTCGTTCTGGCCCATTCCAAGATTTTGGAATGGACTCTCCCAGGGGTCCCGGAACGCGAAAAGGACGGCACCCGTAGCGGGTGCCGTCCTTCGGTCCGGGTCAGCGGTACTCGATGCCGGCGGTGTCGCCGGGCGGGCGGGGGACGACGGAGAGCCGTACCCGGCCGTCGCTGAGGGGGTCCAGCTGGACGGCGTGGAAGGCTCCGGCGGTGTCGCCGAGGGCGTCGGTGTCGAAGGCGCCGGCCGGAAGGTCCATGGATCCGCCGTGGTGCATCAGGACGGCAAGCAGCATGGCGTGGGACATCTCGGCGGGGTCAGGGAGGCGGGTCACGTGGGGCTCCTGTCTGAGACGGGCCCGGCCCGCCGCCGCAGGATGCGGTGACAGGCCGGGCGGGGCGGGCAGAGCGGGGGCCGGGTCAGCCGGTGTAGCCGCCGGCAATGAGGTCCATGGCGGCGTCGCGACGGCGGCCGGCCACGGAGGTGCTGACGCCCAGCACCTCCTCGATCTGCCCCAGGGAGACGCGGAGCTTGTCGATCTGCGCGGGGCGCTCCTCGTCGGGGAGGGCGTAGTGGGCGGCGAGGATCATGCGGGCAACCTTCCGGTCGGCGCGCTCACCGATTCCCATGCGGGCGACATCCTCGGCCTCCACCGCGGCCTGCTCCCGGAGTGCGGCCTCCTCGCGGAGCCGGGCGGCCTCGGCAAGGTTCTCGGCGGTCTCCTTCTCCAGGCGGGCGCGCTCTGCCTCGCGGGCCAGGCGCTCCCCCTCCCAGTGATCGGCTTCCCTCTGCGCCTCGGCGGCTTCCCTCTGCGCTCGGCGGTCGGCTGCGGCGGCTTCCTCCCGCGCGGCCGCGGCCTTCTTCTCCTCCTCGGCGGCACGCGCCTCGGCGGCGTTCTTCTCGGCCAGGGCGCGGGCGGTGGCGGCCTCGGCCGCGGCCTGCCGGGCCGTCTTCTCCGCGGCTTCCTCCCGCGCGGCTTCGTCTTCCCGCCGCTTGAGTTCGCGCTCCCCCTGGCGGGCATCGTGTTCCGCCTGGGCCCGTGCGGCCTCCGCGGCGAGGGCCGCGGTCTGGGCCGCCGTCTCGGCTTCAACGCGCGCGACGGCTTCGGCGGTCTTGGCGCCGGCCTCGGCCGCGACGGTCTCCGCCTTGATGCCGAAGGTGGCCTGGGTGACCTTGGCGGCGATTCGCTGTTCGCGGATCGCGGCGTCCGCGTCGTGCTCCTTGGCGTCCAGTTCGCGGTCCCGCTTCGCGGCCTCGGCGGCGGCCTTGCGGGTGGCCTCGGCGGCGGCGCGCTGGTCGGCGGCTTCCTGCTGGAGTCGGGGCTGGTCCAGGGCCTCCTCGACGGACATGCCGTACTCGATCATGCCGAAGGGCAGCAGGGCGGCGGCGCCGGCTTCCTTCTTCCAGCTCTTGCCGTAGGTGTGCCGGAGCCATGCCCTGTACACGTCCAGCTCCCGGTCGAGCTCCACCATCCGCTTGTAGCTGGGGATGCCGCGCAGTCGCATCCGGCGGTAGGTCACCCACGCCGACCAGGGCGAGAGAAGCCAGCGGTGGAGCGGGACCTGGTCGGTCTCGGTGCGGTGGGTGAGCTGCTGGAGGCGGATGACGAGGTGCCTGGCCGTCTCGACCGCGGCCACGAAGAGCAGCGGCAGGATGGCGTGCATCCCTGCGGCGAGCGGGTCGTCGACGATCGATCCCTTGGGCGCGGCGGCGTTGAAGAGGATCGTGGCAGCGGTGAGGACGTGGGCGATCAGACGGGGCAGCGCCTTGGGCATCCGTAGCCAGACCAGGAGGAGGTCCAGCCCGTACATGCCGACGATTCCGGCATCGACGCCGATCGGGAAGAACTTCGCGAACCAGCCGAAGCCCCTGCCCTCGGCGAGGGTGCGGAGGGCTTCGTACGAGCCGGTGAAGCCGATCGCCGCGACGACGACGGCCGCCACGATAGAGACGCGGATGACCCATCGCATGGCACGCTGCGACATCCGCCAGGGCGGTTCCGCAGGCGCGGCGGGAACCGTCTTGCCGTCGGGGGGAGCCGTCCCGGTGGCTGGGGGAGCGGCTGCGCGGGCGGAGGGCACGGCGGCGGTGGGCCGGTGTGCGGCAGCGGGCTGAGCGGTCGTCATGACGTCCTGCATGGAGGCAGTCTCCCCCGGATGGGTGGCGGTGGGGGCACCGGCCCCGGCCGTGAGGGGAGCGGGGTCGGGCACGGAGGGAACGGTACGCGGTGCGACGGGACCGGGGCGCGCGGCGGGGGAGTCGCCCTGGCCGGGGCTGGGTCTGGCGGGCGCGGGGTAGGTTTCGAGGTACGTCACGGGGCCTCTTCCGTGGTCGTGAGGCGGGGCCGGGAGGGCGAACTCCCGGCCCCGTCGCTGTTCGTCAGGTGCGGGCAGGCTGCGGGGGCATCGAGGGGGAGCCGGGCGGGCACCGGCTGGAGCGCCCGGCGCCGCAGGTTCCGGCACAGGTGCACGCGCCGAGACCGGCGGCCCTGCCGGGGACCGGGGGCGCAGGCCGGAACGAGGTCACGGTCACCGCTCCTTCGTGACGTTGCGGGCGAACAGGCCGCGGGCCGTCGTGGCCGTGGTCGAGGTGTTCGTCTGGGCGACCGGCCCCGAGTAGGTGTGGTGGTGGGTCACGGGGGCGGCCTGAACGGCGGCCTGGCCCGCGCTGCGGACCAGGCGGGCGAGGGCGGCGACGACGGCGACGGGTGCTCCGACGGCGAGGGCGAGGGTGACGGGGCTTACCCCGGCAAGGGCCCACAGGGCGAACCCGGTTCCCCCTCCGGCCATCAGGACTCCCGCGCCGCCCGCGAGCATGACCACGGACACGTCGGTGGCGCGCGGGGACATCGGGGGCCGGCCGGGCTGGGCGACGGGGAGGGCGTCACCGACGGACGGGACCGGGGAGTCGTCGCGGAAGTACGCCAGCGCCGGAGCCGGCGACTGTGCGCCGGTTCCCCCGGTGGCCTCGGGCCCCTTCCCGAGGGGTGCGGAGGGCGCGGGGGCCGTACCGGCGTCGAGGGCCTCCTCGACGGCGGCGATCAGGTCGGCGGCGACATCGGACGGTGCGGGGGCCGAAGGCGCCCCGGCGGGCTCGTTGTTCGATTTCATCGGGTTCATCGGGTCCTCCTTCACGGGCGGGCGGGGCGGTGGGTGGTCCATCCGGTGGCGGTGCGGCGCAGGTCGAATCCGGGTCCGGCGATCCGGCCGGCGGCGGGCAGCACGGGCCCGATGTTGAGGGCCTCGATCTGGGTCAGGAGGAGGCCGACCTGGGCGGCGAGGGCGGCGGCCTGCTGCTCCTTGCGGCGCAGCTCCTCGGGGCGTCCGGTGTACATGAGGGTCCTTACGTTGAGTGATCGTCAGGGAGGTTGTCAGGGGCCGCCCGTGACAGTCACTGAGGCAGTGTCATGGGCTTCACCAGCGAAAATCTGTGACTCTTCTTTAGGCCCCCCGGCCGTCCGACAGTCAGGAGTCAGAGCGGCCTCTGACTGTCGGACGGTGACGGTGAGTAGGGCTCTACGCGGGCTGGAGCGGGGAGTGCAGGATGACGTAGGAGCCGTGGCCGTCGCGCTGGAGGATGCCGTCCTCGGTCAGGCGCTTCAGTTCGCCCTGGAGCCACGGGCGCTTGCGGCCGGCCGCGACGGTGGCCGGGCCGAGGTCGGCCGGCGAGAACTCCAGCCGCCCTCGGCGCACCCAGCCGTCGAGCTCCGCGCAGATGATGTGCCGGGCCTCCTCCGTGCTGACGGGCTCGGTCTGTTCGAATTCCATGCCGGTGTCGTCGTCGGTGGCCGGGACGTCGTCGTCCAGGCCGAGGTGCGCGTAGGGGGCGTCCGGCTCGGGGTCGGCGGGAATCGCGCCCAGCACCTCCTCGTAGGCGCCTTCGATCTCCATCTGTGCGGCCTCGGGCAGGTCGTCCATCTCGTCGTCCTCGTCGTCCTCGAACGGGTGGGGGGAGCCCGGCGCGGGCGCGGGGGGAGCGGTGGCCCGGGCGGGGGGAACCGTGGCGGGGGCGGGGGGAGCGGCCCAGTCGGCGGGGTCGGGGGCGGGGGAGCCGAAGTCGGCGCCGATGGAGGCGAGCCACTGCATGGCCCGCTCGGCCGTCTCGGCGGCGTCCGGGGTGGTGCGGTTGGTGCCGCGGTGGGCGCGCTGGGCGTAGGTCTGGCCGAGCGCGGCCGCCGTCGTCTCGTCCAGCGGGTCGCGGTAGGGGGAAGCGGCGTCGACCAGGGCGGCGAGGAGGGAGCGGTTGGTGAGGGAGGAGCGGGCTTCGGTCGTCCACCGCTCCTGGGGGATGCCCATGCCGGTGGCGTAGCCGTAGCCGGGCCGGTCCGATCCCCAGTCGGGCACCGCGCCGGCTTCCACGACCCGGTCCGGGAGGCAGAACCCGGCGTCGCCGGCGTCGTCCACCCCCATGCAGATGGCGCCCTGCAGATTGGCGCGGACGTCGGTGGAGAGGTTGGTCCAGGTCGCGCGCTGGAGGCTGATGCCGAGCCAGATGCCGACCGACCGGGCGGCCCGCGCGATGCGGTCCAGCTCGTCGAATTCCGCGATGTCGGCGGCTTCCTCGGCCCACAGCACGACCGCGTTGAGGGACGATTCGGGGGTCCACTGGTCCAGGCCCTCTGAAGCCAGGACGTCACCGCGTGCCTTGATCGCGGCGGGCAGGCACTTCAGCAGCCGCTTGGCCTCCTTCGGGTCCTGCACGAGGTAGTCGATGCCCCGGGAGATGTGCCCCACGGTCTGCTCGCCCTTGGACAGGTCGATCAGGAAGATCGACATTTTCCGGCGGGTGGCGAGGTGCGTCAGGAGCGTGCGCAGCAGCTCGCTCTTGCCGGCGCCGGTCACGCCCATCACGAGGACGTGCTGGAGGATCCGCGCGGAGAACGGGTCGATCCACCACTGCTCGCCGTCGGCGTAGCGACCCAGGACGATCGGGTGGGTGGGCATCAGGCCAAGCGCGTCGGGCATCTGGAACGGGACGCCGGCCTTGAGGAGGTCGGCGACGCGCACGCTGATCGTGCCGCGGGAGGCGTTCTCGGGGTCGGGGGTGACGATCACCCCGGACGGCGGGACCTGGAGGGCGGCGGCGACGGCCGGGGCCGTGGACTGCACCGCCGCGATCGTGCCGCCCGGCGCCACCTCCAGTTCCGCCTTCACCGTCCCCTTGCCGGTGCCCTCGGCGTTCTTGACGCTGACCTTCTCCCACGAGATCGCCTGCGCGAGCTTGGCGAGCGTTCCGCCCTCGTTGACGGTCTCCTCCGGGTCCGCGCCCGGCGAGTTCGCCATGAGTTGGCGCGCGTTCCAGCTCGCGGCGAGGAAGGCGCCGCCGATGAGCCACAGGTCCATGACCGGCGACCCGAACGGGCCGGCGGCGGTCGCGCAGGTCAGCCAGCCCATCGCGGCGGCGGTCGTCGCGGTGGCCTGCGCCCGGCGGGTCTTGCGGAACTTGGTGCTGCCGCCGCTGCTCTTCCAGACGACGGTGGAGAGGGCCGCGCCGCCGATTGCGATCGACGCCGACGCCAGACCCGCCGTCAGCGGCGTGTCCCCCCACATGGAGTTCGTCGCCCACCCGGTGAGCGGCGGCAGTACCCCGGCCGCGATCCACGGCGGCGTGTACGGGATCGTCTTCGAGAGGGCGTGGGAGCCGATGGCCCTCAGCGCGCTCTTGCCCGCGGCGGCCAGCTCGGATCCGGCGGCCGGGGCCGCCGCCGCGTCAGCGGCGGCGGACTCGGACTTCTTCCCCATGGCGTCTACTCCTCACCGATCGTGAACGTCTTCTTCGCGGGCTTCTGGCCGCGGGCGCGCTGCTTGGCCTCCCTCTCCGGGGCCACGAAGTGCCTGTCAAAGGCGTGCGCGGTCTTGAGGGCGGCAACGCCGAGGGCCTTCGCGGCCTCCGCCCCGACCCGCAAGTGCGCGGCGACCAGGCGGGCGCGCACCCTGCTGGAGGCGCCGAACGTGTACCACTTACCGCGGTAGGTCGACAGGACGCCCTGGACCTCCTCGGCGCGCATCCCGAGGATGAGGTGCAGCTCACGGCCCAGCCGGTTGATCGCCCGGCACAGGGCGACGATGTCCTTGTCCGAGCGCAGCTCGATCCGCTCGATCAGGTAGATCATCCGGTCGCCCTGGTGTCGGTCGCCGGGGCCGGGCGGGGCCGCCGGGCCCCGCCCGCCGCCTCCGCCGTTGCCACCGTTCCCCGCGCCGTTGTAGGTGAGGTGGACCGGCGGCATCATGCCGCCCGCCGCCGCGCCCACCGCGCTGCCGACCGCCGTACCGAGCGTCTCCGCCGCACGCGCCGACCGCGACCGGCCCCCGGCCGGCGAGGCCGGGCCGGGCGGCGACTGCGGCATCGGCGGCGCCTGCTGCGCCCGGCGGGCGCGCGGCATGCTCCGCGCCTCGGGCTCGGCGGGCATCGGACCGCCGGACAGGTCGCTGTCGGTCATCGGACCGCCCGGGAGACCGGAGCCGGCGTCGGAGGCCCAGTCGTACGGGCCGGGAGAGGTCGTGCTCATCGGGTCTCCTCGTCGCTCTCGTCGTGCAGGGTGATCAGGCCGAACCACGCCGGCGTGCTGATGTGGGTGACCTCGATGTCCGGGTCACCGGACGCTTCAACGGCGTCGGCCGCGCGCTCGATCAGCTCGTGCGCCGCCAGGAAACGGGCGGTCGCCACGGCGGCGTAGCAGTCGGCGGGGGTCAGACGGGTCCGGGTCACGAGCCGGACCGCGAGCCTGGCGGCCCGGGCCGCCGTCGCCACGACGGCGACGGCCCGGTCCACCAGGAGCATCCGCTTTTGCCCGTACATCACAGGCTCCAGACGAACGCCAGGACGCTGATCACGCCGGCGCTGCCGGACAGGGTCACGACCGTCAGCAGCGCGCCATCCGGGGTGGTCAGCAGTCCGCCGTCCGCACCACGGGAGAACACCCGCGGCGTGAGGCCGGCCACCGTGTTCGCACCGATCACGCGGTGCGCCTCCGCCTCGCTCAGCACGTTCTCGTACGCGGGCAAGCCGAGGCCCAGGTAGAAGTGGGTGATCTTCACCGGTCGACTCCCGCCTGCTCGTCCGCCTCACGGCGGCTGCGCCGGTACGTCTCCACGGTGTGGCCGGTGATCGCGGCCCCGATCGCCAGCAGGCCGGCAACCCAGACCACCTCCCGCACACCGAGGAAGTACGCGGCGATCTCCGCGGCCAGCGTCACGACCAGCACGACCTTGAGGGCCGTCAGCAGGTACTCCCGCGCCTGACGCTCACTCATCGCGCACCGCCCGCCTGCGCCAGCGCCTCCGCCAGCCGCGCCGCCGACTCCTGCGCCGCGATCAGCGCGTCCTGCGCCGCCTGACGCGCGGCCTCCATCTGCACGACGGCCTGTCGGCGCTCCTCGTCGCTCATCGGGCACCGCCCGCCACGGCCACCGGCCGCCCCTCGCCGTGCGCGCCCACCAGGCGCTCCGTCACAATCGACATGTCGGTCCTCCAGGTCTGCGGATGTGTCCGACAGCGGTCCAGGCGCAGCAACGCCCAGACCACCGCCGATTCGGGCGCAGCAACGCCCGGGTCCCCGGTCCGGCTGGTGCCTCACACCAGCCGGACCGTTGCGTTTACACAGGTCAGCCCGTGCTGTCGCAATAGCCTGCCGTAATGGCTAGCCATTTAAGAATGCCGAGAGATGGATCCGCTGTCAATGGCTAGCCTTTAACTCGTTTTCATGGCTAGCCTTAAGGTGGGCGAGTGAGGTTCATCGAGCAGAGGAGGTGAGGAGCATGCAGGGATACCGCGAGTTGGCAGCTGAGCTACGCCGACGCATCGACTCAGGGGAGTTCGAAGTCGGCAGCACTCTGCCGCGGATCCTTGACCTGATGACCGAGTACGGCCTGGCGAAGCAAACCGTGCGGGACGCGGTGGGGGTACTCGCCGACGAGGGCCTGGTGGTGACGTCCAAGAGGGCCGGCACCATCGTCCGCAATCGCACACCCGTCACGATCCCGCTCAACCGCTACACCCAGGTGCTGGCACCCGGCGGCACTCGAGGTCCTTGGGAGACGGCGACGGCCTCCCAAGGACTCGACGGACACATGCGGCTCATCAAGGTGGAGCGCGTCCCCGCCGAAGCGGACGTCGCCGAACTCTTGGAGCTCCGACCCGGGGATGGCCTCGTCTACAGGCTGCGGCACGCGATCATCCGCCCCGACGACATCGTTCAAGTCCAACACGCCTGGTACCCGCAAGACCTTGCAGAAGCTGCGGGAATCGCGACCGCGGACAAGGTCGTGGGAGGTATCTACGGTGCGCTCGTCGCCGCTGGCCACACGCCCGTGACTGCCAGTGAGACCGTCAGTGCCCGTCCCCCCACGGAGCAAGAGGCGGCTGATCTCCGGATTGGCGGCCGCATCTCGGTGGTCACCGTGGAGCGCGTGACGCGAGACCAGGCTGGACGGCCGATCGAAGTTCTGCGTGCCGTCGCCCCGGCGGATCGGCTGAAGTTCGTCTACGACGACCTCCCACTGGGGCAGGCCCGCTGAGTTCGGAGTGCCTGGGCACCCGGTGATCCGCGGTACGCCAGCATTGGCCAGACAACGCAACAGGCCCCGCTAGATGCGGGGCCTGAGGGGGCCGACTTCGGGGTGGAGCCCGAGCCGGCCAAAGCACACGAGATGAGTGGAGGTGCGCTCTCCTTGAGCGTACGAGATGTACAGCACGACGCGCCACACCGCCCCGTCCCGTCCTCCAGGTCACTGAATGCCGCTACGCCAAGCGGAGGAGGACCGCGGAAGCTCCGACCCATCGACGCGGAGTCTCCCGGGTCGGGGCTGTCACGTTTGAGCGCCTGCAACTCCTTGCGTGGGTGGACCGGCGGATCGGCCACCGGCAAGACGGAATGCGGAGTGTTCGCCGTGATGGACGGAGAAGCGCTCGTGCAGGTTCACTCCCGGACCTTGTGCCGCCTGGCGGCGGCCGGCGCCGTGCGGGGCCTTCGCGTCCAGGGCGGTGCGGCGTGACCAGGGACCTTCTTCAGGAGCCTGGTTCGGCTCGGATCACCGGGCGGGCGCCGGCGCTGCGGCCGTCGGTACCGCTGTACCGCCACATGCTCTACGGCTCCGGCCTGAGCCATCCCTTGGATTTCCTGGTCCTCAACCACATCCACTACATGTGCGAGGACGGCAAGACCTTCTCCGTGGACGAGCTGGTCGAGGTGCTGCGCCGCGAGGGCATCCGGAGCGCGAACGGCAAGGGGCTGATCGGCAGCAAGGCGGTCTACGAGTCGGTCGCGCGGCTGAGGACCGGCGGCTGGCTCCACCGGGCACAGGAGAACGGTGGGAACTTCGGTTCCGTCGAGTACACGTTCTACGAGTTCCCTGCCACGAACCCCCACTGGACCCCTCCGAAAGGGTCCGATTCGAGCGAGAACACCCCGCTTCCCTTGTCAGGAGAAGCGGGTACAACCCTACCTGTAAGTAATCGCATTTCCGCAGGTCAGACCGCTTCTCCTGACAAGGGAAGCGCTGACAAGGCACGCGCTGACAGGCGAACCGGCGGACAGGGCATTTCCGCAGGTCAGACCGCTTCTCCTGACAGGCGAAGCGGAAGGCCATCCCCCCCACACCCCCCGGAGGAGGTAACTACCTCCTCCCCCAACCCCCTCACTGACACCTCGGGTCACAGGCCGGCTGCGCCGGGGGAGGAGGGGGAGGTCTTCGACCCGAGGGAAACG
The DNA here is from genome assembly GCF_044541975.1 of Streptomyces sp. NPDC085460. Lineage (NCBI taxonomy): Bacteria > Bacillati > Actinomycetota > Actinomycetes > Kitasatosporales > Streptomycetaceae > Streptomyces > Streptomyces sp. NPDC085460. The sequence goes on along the minus strand of NZ_JBITTO010000014.1, from coordinate 73,842 downwards.
GCAGCCGCTGCCCGGTTCCTCCAGACGCTCCCGCAGCCCTGGAGCATCGGACGGGTGAAGGCGAAAGCTCTGGCTCCGGTGCTGCTGGAGGCGATGTCCGATCAGGGCTGGCCGCGGCTGGCCGAGCTGGACGGCCGGACGCGGGGGCTGCTGGTGCAGCAGCTCACGAAGAACCCCACCGGGGTCCGCAATCACGGTTCGGTGCTGGAGCGGGACCGGGTGCCGAACCTGCCGCTTTACGAGGTCGTGGCCGGAGCCGGGACCGGTATCCCCGCGCAGGGGTCCGTTGGCGTCCCCGGCCCGCCGCCCGCCGTCGATCCCGGCTACAAGCCGGTACCGCCGCCCGCGGACGTCGCGGCGATCCTCGCCGGGCTGCGCAAGCCCACCATCTGACCCGCCCTGCACGCAGCGCGGCCGCCGGAAATCCTCGCCAGGCCCCGGCGGCCGCATGATCCAGTGAAGGACCAGCCATGAGCGTACCCAGCCAGATGACCCCGCCCGAGCCCGACTGGGCCGACGACGACCAGGACCTCCGCCGCTCCTCCCTGGAGCGGATCCCGCCCGGCGGCCGGCCGGACGACCTTTACGCCGAGCAGGCCGTGCTCGGCAGCATGATGCTGTCGGCGGACGCGGTCATCGACGTCCCCGACGTCATGTCGCCGGAGGACCACTACAAGCCCGCCCACCAGACGATCCACCGCGTGATCCTTGACCTCAAAAAGCGCGGGGGCGAGGCCATCGACCCGATTACGGTCGGCGCTGAGCTGCGCAAGCGCGGCGAACTCGACCGCGTCAACGGCGCGTCCTACCTGCACACCCTGGTGCAGTCGGTGCCCACCGCCGCGAACGCCGCCCACTACGCCGAGCACGTACGCGAACAGGCCGTGCTGCGCCGCCTGGTGGAGGCCGGCACCCGGATCGTCGCCATGGGCTACGCCGGGCAGGGCGAGACCGACGAGATCGCCGCCGCGGCCGCCGCCGAGATCGCCGGCGTGGTCGAGACCCGGGGCCGGGACGACGACTTCCTCCTCCCCGCCGACACCCTCGGCGCGACCCTCGACGGCATCGAGGCCGCCGGCGCCCGCGAGGGCATCACGGGCGTGCCCACCGGGTTCGCCGACCTCGACGCTCTCACCCAGGGGTGGCAGCCGGGCCAGGTGATCATCGTGGCCGGGCGCCCCGGCCACGGGAAGTCGACCGTTGCCATGGACTTCGCCCGCGCCTGCACCATGCCGCGCGACAGCGCCAAACAGCCCATCGAAGGCGGCGGGCGGCCCGCCGCGTTCATCACGCTGGAGATGAGCGTCGACGAGCTCAACATGCGCGCACTGTCGGCCGAAGCGCTGGTCAGCCTGCACAACCTGCGCTCCGGCACCCTGGACGACGAGGCGTGGAAGAAGCTCGCCCCGGCCGCCAAGCGCTACGGCGAATCCCAGCTCTACGTCAACGAGGCCGCGCGCTCCCTGCCCGAGATCCAGGCCAAATGCCGCCGCCTCAAGCACCGTGTGCCCGACCTCGCGCTGATCGTCATCGACTACGTCCAGCTCATCACCAGCGGCACCAAGCGCCGCCACGACGTCCGCGAGCAGGAAGTCTCCGACATCAGCCGCTCGATCAAGCTCCTCGCCAAGGAGCTTCACCTGCCGATCGTGCTTCTTGCCCAGCTCAACCGGGGGCCCGAGATGCGTGCCGACAAGATTCCGCAGGTCTCCGACCTGCGCGAGTCCGGCTCGCTGGAGCAGGACGCCGACATCGTGATCCTGCTGCACCGCCCCGACGCGTACGAGGTCGACTGCTCCCGCGCCGGCGAGGTCGACCTCATCGTGGGCAAGCACCGCAACGGGGCCACCGCCCGGATCACTGTGGCGCACCAGCTGTACCTGTCCCGGTTCGTGGACATGGCTCAGTCCTAGGCCAGGAAGGTGTGGGGTCTCACGAACCGTGGCCGAATCTCACGAAAGACGGCCAAGCGGCGGCCATTCGCGAGACTCCGCAGGTCAAGGGCTTGCCGTCGGTGGCTGTCCCGAGGATTTGGCCACGGTCGTGAGACTGGATGGTTGGCCAAGCCGTGAGACAGCGCGACAACCACCAGATCACGGCGCCGACGTTGGCCACGGGCGGCGAGACCCTAATCCGTACTTACGAGCGTTCTGCAGGAGCGGGTGCTTCTCGGAGCGTTCGAGTACCAGACCGTGACATCCGGGTGCAGCCGGGCCCCACGGAGGCCTCAACGTAGATCGGTGCGCGGTCGTGGTGCTCAGGGCGGTGGCGGTCACGCGGGCGCTGGACGGATGTCTTGCGAGACCCAGGCGATCAACGTCTATCTGTAGAACGACGGCGTTCAGCGCCTTCGTGACCGCCACCGCCGTCAACACCTACGACCTTGATCACTCGTTGGTGTTCGTAGTGCGAGCCCGCCGCACGGTGACCGCTTGATACGCCCGAGCCGCCCGAGCTCCCGCATAGACCGAGGCCCGTGGGGTGCGCTGGTGCCATGAACGGCTAGTGAGGTGGCGGCCCGACCGCGCTGCGGCCGAGGCCTGGGATTAGGTCGCTGCGTGGCCCGCATGCGCTCGTGACCAGCGTAAACACCGAACTCTGGGGAGGGGCATTTTGATCTACTGCGGAATCGACTGGGCGGAACGCACCCACGACGTCGCCCTGGTCGACGACACCGGCCAGCTGCTCGCCAAACGGCACATCACCGACGACGCTGCCGGCTACAAGATCCTGCTGGAACTGCTCGCCGAGTGCGGCGACACCGCCGAGACCCCGATCCCGGTCGCGATCGAGACCTCCCGCGGCCTGCTCGTCGAGGTCCTGCGGACCGGCACGCGCAAGGTGTTCGCGATCAACCCGATGGCCGCCGCCCGCTACCGCGACCGGCACAGCGTCTCGCGCAAGAAGTCCGACCCCGGCGACGCCCTCGTCCTGGCCAACATCCTCCGCACCGACATGCACGCCCACCGGCCCCTGCCCGACGACTCCGACCTCGGCCGCGCGATCACCGTCCTGGCCCGCGCTCAGCAGGACTCGTTGTGGAACCGGCAGCAGCTCGCCAACCAGCTCCGGTCCCTGCTGCGCGAGTACTACCCCGCAGCCCTGGCCGCCTTCGCCACCTGGACCAACGGCCTGTGCCGCCCCGAGGCCCGGGAACTGCTCAAGACGGCGCCGACCCCGGCCCAGGCGGCGCGGCTGACCCGCACCCAGATCCAGGCCGGGCTCAAGCGCGCTGGCCGCCAGCGCGGGATCGAGGCCGAGGCCGACCGTCTCCGCGAGGTCTTCCGGGACGAGTGGGCTCACCAGCGGCCGCTGGTCGAGGAGGCGCTCGGCAAGCAGATGCTCGCCCTCCTCATCCAGCTGGACGCCGCCTGCACTGCCGCCGACCAGCTTGCCGAAGCGGTCGAAGAGGCCTTTCCCCAGCACCCGGACGCCGAGGTCCTGCTGAGCTTCCCCGGCCTCGGCATCCAGCTCGCGGCCCGCGTCCTGGCCGAGATCGGTGACGACCGCACCCGCTTCGCCGACGCCCGCGGACTGAAGGCCTACGCCGGCTCCTCACCCATCACCAGGGCTTCGGGCAAGAAGTCCGCCATCACCAGACGCTGGGTGAAGAACGACAGGCTCAACCACGCCGGCTACCTCTGGGCCTTCGCCTCACTACGAGCGTCCACCGGGGCCAACGCCCACTACCGGCGCCGACGCGAACAAGGCGACTGGCACGCGGCCGCCCAGCGCAACCTCTTCAACCGCATGATCGGCCAGCTCTACCACTGCCTCCAGAAGCGCGAGCTCTTCGACGAACAGGCGGCTTTCCCCACCTTGCTAGCCGAAGCGGCTTGAGGCGATCACAGATCGTCTGCACGACCGGTGGCCTGCATGCGCAAGGCTGCGCTGACCTCAGCGAGCAGACGGCGAGCAGCCTCGCGGCCGTCAGGGCGCGGGGCAGGCACCCTCGGGCCAGCAAGATCAAGCCCGGTGAGCGACCGGCCGGGGACAACAGCCCAGTTCCCCCGGTGCACCACTGCGACGTGTCCTTCCACCCGGGCTTGCTTGTCCTGCCAGTCATCAGGCGGTGCCATGAGGACCTGAAGGGCTTGCTCGTCGAGCCACTCCAACCCCAGGACCTGCCGGCCGATCTCGTGCTCGATGAGCGATCGGGTCTCGCCCGTCTCCAGATGGACCAGCAGCAGCTCGCCCTCGAAGAAGTAGCCCCCGTCGTATCGCCCCGTTCCCACGGCGAGCAGCGGGAGCGCGGGATGGAAGGCCATCGCATGCACCGAGAACTGCGAGTGAACGAGGAAGCGGCAGTCGAGATCAGAGGCGTCGTAGATCGCCACAGGAACCGGGACTCTGTATGCCCGCGCACCTGCCGCGGCCAGCAGGCCCAGCCGCTCGCTCTGCACGGCCAGTGCAGGTTCGTCGACCTCGGCGAAGGGGCGGTTGGACTTGGGCATGCAAGTGATCTTTGCAGGCGAGAGGGAGCCATGGAAGGCACCTTCCGCCAGCTCAACTATCGAACGCTGCACCGGCGCCGCTTGACGGCATAGCAACGTGAGGTGTCTACAGAAGGGACCCGCAGGGCAATCCGGCGGCGCTCGTCGCCCGGCGGCCGTGCGGCCTTCCGGCCGACGGAGGTGACCAGCAGTCATGAGCAGAACGCATGACACATGAGAGGGACTCATATGCCCAGCTCAGAGCACCACTTGAGGCTCGCCGTTGCGGCGCTTCTGTACGCCACGGGCGAGACGCAGACCGACCTCGCGCAGGGCCTCGCCCTGACCCAGGGGCAGGTCTCGCGCAAGCAGGCCGGACGGTCGTCCTGGACGCTCGCCGACCTCGACCGCCTCGCCGCCCATTACGGCATCCCCGTACCCGACCTGCTGTGCGGGCCAGACCGGGCCCTGTCCCGGCTCCCCGCCGCCCGCCGCGCCGCCACCCTCGGCGGCACCCAGACCGTGATCACCCCCGGCTGACCCAGGAAGCCCCCTGTGCGCCACCCTGGCGGCTCCGGAGCCCCTGGAGCACCCTCTGGTCACCCTGGGCGCTGATCTCGCCTCAGGGCGCCGCACAGAGCCTCCGGTTCGCGCAGCGCGCCCGCGCGGGCCTGCCGCCCGCACGTCTGTCCACCTGCCCGAAAGGACTTCGCCATGCTCGCCACCGTCATCGCCGTCCTCGGCACCCTCCTCGGGCGCCGTCGTCGCCGGGGCCATCCAGCAGCGCACCGCCCGCACCGGCCGTGACGCCGTGCGCGCCGATGCCCGCCGCGCCCAGGAACTCGGCGCCGTCACCCAGTTCGCTTCCGCCGTCGCCGCGCACCGCCGCGCGATGAACGTTCGCGAGGATCTGCGCCTGTCCGGCACCGACGACCAGGCCGTGGCCGCCGTCCGTTCCGAGTCGCACTCCACCCGCTCCGCGATCGAGGCGTCCCGCGTCCTGGATTCGATCCTCGTCCCGATCCTCGCACCGGCCGCCGAGCGGGCCGCCCGCGCTGCCTACGCCCTGCGCGGCGTGCCGGACACCGCCGCCCTTGACGCCCGGCGCGAGACCGCAATCCAGGCCGCCGACGCGTTCACCGCCGCCGGAGGCGCCTTCGTTCCGCGGGCCGGTCGCGGCCGCGCACCTGTCGCGGCCGGAGCCCGCCTCCTCCCGCTTCCGTCATCTCGCCCCAGGAGCCCGCATGCCGACATCTCCGTGGCGCACCGCGCGATCGATCCCCGACCTCGGCCGGTTCATGGCCCTGTGGCTGGAGGGCCGGGCCCCTCAGTGGCCCGGCTACAGAGCCGAGTTCGGCCACGAGGAACACGCCGATGACGTGCGCCGCCTCGTCGCCCCCCTCGCCGTCGTGAACCGCGCCGGGCTCGTCACCACCCAGAGCCAGCCCGCAGGGGACGGCCCCGGCGCGGACGGTGCGCGCTGGCGCCAGCGCGCCTTCGTCAGCGGCGTCGTACGGGCCCGGTCTCCGCTGCTGGCCCGCCTGCCCGTGCTGGAGCGCGAGGGCCTGGTGGTGGTCGTCGGCCGCCCGCCCCGGCCCGTCGTCCTGACCGACCGGGACGGGCGGCCCACGCTGGTACTCGACACCCGGCGGCCAGGCCGCGACCAGCTCGCCCGGGAGTGGGCGGGAACGGGCCGGCGCGCCCTGCGGGAGCTGCGCCGCGGCACGGCCGTGCACGTCGTCGACCCGGTGTGGGGTCGGAATGACCGCCTGTGGCCTGCGCTGGCCCTCCTTGCCTGATTCCCGGTGGTCGTACGGCGAAGGGCGGCGCCCCCTGAGAGGTGCCGCCCTTCGCCGTATGGGCTCCGTCCGGGCTGGGACTGGACGGCCCGCGCCGCCGACGCCTTCGGCCGGGCCTGGCACCTCGCCGACCGCTACCCGTACCGGGGCACCGAGTTCGATTCCTCCTTCGTGGGGATCTTCAGGGTCGACGCCGCGGACCTGTTCAGCGCCGCGCCCGACCTGGTCAACCCGGCGTGGGCGGAGGCGACGGGCCAGCAGCTCCAGGACATGGTTCCCAGCTACGACTTCCACCGGCTGGAGCAGCTTCCGCAGGTCCTCGTCGAGGCGGCCAGGGAGAGCGGAGCGCTGCCCGCCGTACGGGACGGGCAGATGCGCACCGCGCGGGTCTGCGGCCTGCGCGCATGGCTCCACGGCTACCGCCGGGACCAGGCCGGCAGCCTGATCCCGGTGGACGCCGTCCGCTGGGACGGCGGCGTCCATCACGCCCTGTCCGTCACCGACGACAGCACGGACGCCGAACTCGCGGCCGCGGCCCGCCGGGCCGAACAGGATGCCGCCGCCCGCGGGATCAAACTCATCGGCGCCAGCCGGTGGGTGGAACAGCTCCGCGCGGCGCGCCGCACCGCCGTACGCGAGCAGCTCGCCGGCCTGCGCGACGAGATCGCGGCCCTGGAGGACAGGCTGAAGCCGGCCCGCAAGCGGCGCACCGTGCTCGTCACCCGGATCCTGGGCTGGGACGGCGAGCGGGACACGGACACCGCCCTCGGCCGGGATGCCGGCCTGTCCCACACCGCCGTCCGCACCCTGCGCACCGCCCTGGAAGCCGACCAGGAGGACCGCGGCGGGGAGGAAGGCGGCCCGCTGGCCGGCCTGTTCAGGTGACCCGGCCCCCGCAGGGCCGGCACCGTTCCCGCAGCACGGACAGGGCGGACCGCCGGGGTTCGTGAAGCCGTACGGCGCCCGCAGTCATTCGACCTGACTGCGGGCGCCGCGGGTTCGAGGGTATGACCCGGGACGGAGCTGCGGCCGGCTGGGGGCTCTTCTCTCCGCGGGCGCGAAAGGCGTGGGAGGCCCTGAGCAGCTGCCCAGCGCCACCCACGCTCAACCTGTCCGGGTTACCTCCCGGGGTCCCGCTGCTGAAGTGCTGAGAAGTGGGCTGGCCAGGGCTCGTAAGCTCCGACACGCAGGTTTTATGAACGGTTTCTCGCACCGGCATGACGGTCAGGCGTGCAAATAGCTGGGTCTATCCGGCCCCAAGGATTCCTCTTACGGTATTTCGGGAATGCCCTGAGAGTTTGGCGATTCTGGCTTCGCTTATTCCGTCTGCGCGGGCCTTCCTGATCAACTCGTCCCTTGATTCAACGGTCTTCCGGTAAGCGATGAGCTGACCTTCGATATCTCCAGGCTCCTCACAGTGGGGCTCCTCGGTCTTTCTTGTTGATAGGGAGGGGGCAGGTGCGACTACCGAGAGGTCGCTGCCTGGGCTGGGTGGATCCGGCCTTGCGTCGTCCACTGATGCTTCTCTTCGCGACGGGCCAGCTGTTCAGAAGTGAGCAGTGCAATTCTGAACAGCCCGGCATATTGAATGCTTTGTGGAGGGTTCCCGTTAGGCTATTGGGGTGAGGTGGGGGGGCAGTTTGGCGATTTCGGGAATCTGGCGGGACTCTACAGCCGAGCAGCCCCAAGTGCACGGGCCGCCCCTGGTCCCGCTGTACAGCGGGGCCTCTTTCGAGGAGGGCATTTGTTCGACCACCCCCGCATCGTTGTCGGCGTTGATTTCGGCACCTACGGATCCGGCGCCGCGACCTTGAATAAGTCGAAAGCGAACGACGAGGATCCCGACAGGAAGCCCACCGTCCTCAATTCCTGGCCGGGCCAGCCGGTGGCCTCTCCGAAGAACCTCACCGCCCTGCTGATCGGATCAGATCGGCAAGTCCTCTCCTGGGGCTACGAAGCCCGGCGGCGCGCCCAGACCCAAGTGCCTGTTCCGGACGGCCCGCGGTACTTCTCCGCCTTCAAGATGGGCCTCATGGCCCGCCCCAGCAGCGACCAGCCGGAGAGCTCCGCACCGACGCCGGCCGACGATGAGGATGCCGAAGGATCCACACCGCCCCCGGGCGAAGGCGCCGAGGTAGCGGTCGCCTGTCATCAGCCACCCGTCCACCTCCACCACCTGCCTGAACGGGAACAGGCCGAGGCCCTGATCGAGGCGTACCTGCGCCGCCTGGTCGAAGCCGTCATCGAGGAAGTCCAGAACGCCGGCTACAGCGCCTCCGTCATCCGGTGGTGCCTCACGGTTCCCGCGATCTGGACCGACGAGCAGAAGCAGACCATGCGGGAACTGGCGATCAAGGCCGGCATGCCGGCCGAGGAAGGCCGCCTCATCCTCGCCCTGGAACCCGAAGCCGCCGCCCACTACGCCCGCACCTGCGGTGTCAACGTCGCCGGTCGAGACGGCGCCCCCGACACCGACCTGACCACGCCGGGCTGCCGGTTCGTGGTGGCCGACTGCGGAGGCGGCACCGCCGACCTGACCGCCTACGAGATCGAGGCCGACGGCCGGATGGCCGAAGCCGCACTCCCGACCGGCGGACCGCACGGCTCCGACGCCATCAACCGGGCGTTCCGCGACAGGCTCCTGGTCGACCGATACGGCAAGACCGAGATCATCGAAGAGCTCGCCGAGCACCTTCCCGAAGCCCTGCTCGACATCATGGAGACCTGGGAGCGAGCCAAGCTCGACTTCCGCCCTGGCGACTCAGACCCCATCTACATCCCCATCCCCGCTGCGATCGACCGCCGCCTTGGAGCCCCAGCGCGCAAGCGGCTCTCCCGCAAGCAGGACGGCGTCAGCAACGCCATCGTGGTCACCGCCGCCGAGACGGTCGAGCTCTTCGACACCGTTGTGCCGGACATCCTTGACCTCATCGACGGCCAGCTCAAGCAGCTGGAGAACGTCGGGGCCCCCGACGCCCCTCAGCCGGTCGTGCTGCTCGTCGGCGGCTTCTCCGCCTCCCGCTACCTCCAGCACGCCGTGCGTGAGCACGTAGGCGCCCGTGCCCAGGTCCTCGTCCCTCCCGACCCCGGCGCCGCTGTCCTCTTCGGCGCCGCACAGTTCGCCTACGAACCCCGCACCCGAGCACGCCGCAGCCGCCTGACCTACGGCGTCCATGTGAATCGGCGCTTCCGCGAGGGAATCGACCCCGAGTCGACACGCTTCATCACGAGCGATGGCGTCACGCGGTGCAACGCGCGGTTCGCCCGGATGGTCACCCGGGGTGACCTCATCGACACCGAGACCGAAGTCAGCGACGTCTTCAGGCCGACGGAGCCCACCACCCAAGAGCTGACGCTGGACCTCTACTCGTCCCGCGACGCCAACCCCACCTATGTCACCGACGAGGGATGCCAGAAGATCGGATCGATCGATATCGACCTGGCCAAAGTCATGGCCTTCGCCCACAAGGACCGAGACGTGACGCTCTACCTCCGCTTCGGCGAGACGCAGCTCCGCGCCCGCGCCGTCGTGAACAAGAGCGGGGAAGAGGCCGCAACCACCGTCCGCTTCCTCCCGGCCTAGGAGCGCCATGACTGTCCCCGCCCCCGGGAACCCCGACTTCAGCGACGACCTGCCCGTCTTCTATGAAACCTCTGGACGATGGCTCAGGGGAACAGCTGTCTCGGCGCCGGCTTCCCTCGACCTCGTCAACGGACTGAGCCGCCGGCTCACCCTCCTCGAACGCGACTACAAGCTGCTCCACAAGGAGCACGAACGGCTCCAGACCCGGGTCGCCGAACTTGAGAGTCACCTCGCCCCCGCAGCACCCCCCTGCCCCCAACAGCCGCGACAGGGCAACAACGTCCACCACCTCATCGCCCGCGAGTTCGTCGTCCTCGTCGAGCAACGCGTGCAGAGCCTCGCCCGAGCGGCGTCCAGGAATCCTTCCCAGGACTCGCCCGAGGAGCTGCATCACCGCATCGGAGCCGTCTGCCGAGCCCTGTTCGGCCAAGACGCCCCTCGCACCGAAACCGTCCTGGCTGCGCTGCATCGCAGCCCGCTCGACCGGCTTGCCCCCACCGCAGCCCGTCTGTGTGAGAGGGGGCTGGAACTGCGCCACCAAGCTGAAACCTCCGGACTCCCCACGGCCTGGGACTTCGAGTTCGCGACAGGAACCCCCCTGGACGACACCTGGCAGGAGCCCTGGCTGGGCTGCGTGAACCACCTACCCGGACTGTTCGTCGTCGCACCCGCCTACCTCGTGGCCGAACAGGTATACGTCAGACAGCGGCTGCACACAGGCCACCGACGGCTCTGAACCTCACCGCCCCCGCGGCCCCTGCCTCGGCAGGGACCGCGGGGGCGGAACCGCCGGTGGCTTGGCCCCGCCGTGCCAGGCGCGGCCGCCCGCGCCCGTGGTAGGCCTGGTGGCAGACAGGGCTCCTGGCCGGTGCGCTCACCGCCCTCGTCCTTGTCGTCTTACGGCCGCTCTGACCCCCGCCCAGAACCGGACAGGGCAAGGGAAGCAGTCGGCCAGTGCAGCCGGGCCTAGGATGCGCGGGTGAGGGCGGCGCCCCCCCCCCCCCGCCCCCCCCGGGCCCCCCCCCCCCCCCCCCCCCCCCCCGCCCCCCCCCCCCCCCCCCCCCCCCCCCG
>NZ_JBITTO010000014.1:0-62947 GCF_044541975.1 Streptomyces sp. NPDC085460 | reverse complement strand
GCCCCCGCGGCCCGGGCCCCCGGGGCGGGGGGGGGGGGGGGGGCCCCCCCCCCCCCCCGCCGTTCCCTCGGCGCAGGCCCCACCGCGCCGATCCGCGCCACCGAGGCCGACCTCGACCCCCGCCTTCCCGGCATCGGTTTCCCAGACCTTGCCGCCCTGCGTGCCCGGGGCGTCCTCGGCCCGCAGCCGGCCGGGACGCCGACGCCGAACCGCCGCACGCTGAAAGCCCGCTGACTCCTCACCGCGGCGGCCGCACTACCGCAGCTTGGCCCACGTTCTCGATCGGCAACCGCCTGCACCACTGTGACCTGCGAGGGTCATTGGTTGGGTCACTCACCGAAGGCCCGGCTGGCCCCCTCGGGGCAGGTCGGAGTGTCCTGTGCAAGCGACCTTAAGCGGAAGGCCGATCGGCTTGTGCACTGCGGTGTGCGGGTGTTGGACGGGTCGTGTCAGCCTTCGCGTACGCCCTCGTCTGCTCCGTCCACGCGCCGAGTAGACCGACAGGACAGCCCTCTCTCGGCGGCTCGGAGTCCAAAGTGGCCGACGGTGTGCCCGTGAGAACAGGCGGCTCGGAGGTCGGTCCTGGGGCAGGACTGGCACGCCATCTCTGCACACACGCCTCGCCCACCCGCGTACATAGCCGCTCTGTGACAGCCCCTTGCTGAGGAGCGTTTGCCATGGAACTGGGGGCGAAGCGGCAAGCCTTCTCCCGCAAACCCGGCCCGGGGACGGCGAGGAGATTCCGGCTACGAGATCATCTGCGGGCATCCTGCTCAGGCCCTGTGGTAGTCAGGGAAGCCGTGGGTGGCACGTCCCGCACGCCTTGAAACGCGGGCCACCTCTGGGTCCGATGTTGGCCTTCGTCCAGCCGACAAGTGCCTCCCAGTCCATGGCCTCGCCCGAGTAGACGGAGACGAACGCATCGTGGGCATACAACTTGAGGTCGGTCCGGACTTCGGATCTGCGGCGGTTACCGCCAAGGTGGCGGGCGGGGCTGGCGTGGTAACAACCCGACTGGTGGACGGTCGTCCCGAGGACGACATACGGGTAGCTCGCGTGATCGAGGGCTTTCGCCGCCCGGGCCTGGGCGGCCGCCAGGATCTGCCGGAACTCCGGCTCCGCTGCCTGACACGTTTCACAGTCTCCGAAGCAGCGTGCGTACCGCTGAGCGGCTGGGTTGCCGTGGTGAGGGTCATGTGCCGCGTCGAGTGCCTCGGCCGCCTTCGTGAGTTCCGCCCGCGCCGTGGCTACGTCGACAGCGCCTGAGCCGATCAGGTCGAGCAACTCAATGACGGCCGGCAGTTCGACGGAGACCCCCCACCCGTCAGTCCAGCGCCGCTGGCTGGGAAAGTCGAGACCCCAGGTCCAGGAGACGTCCCTCAGAACGATCTGCCCGAGGCCAACATCGATTCGGCCCGATACCGGCATAGAGCTTCTCCTTCGTCAGGCGCCGCAGCGGCGTTCCCCGACGAGCACGTCCGGCGGGACCTCTCCCATGTCACCGGAGCACCGTTCCGGGTCCTCGATGCGGAGGCACTGGTCTTGATGACTTTGCGGAGCTGGAGGTCGAACGGCGGAAGCGGAGCGCTCCTCAGCGGATCTCCTCCGGGCCGCGACTCACGGCCGGCTGGTGGGGGCGCTGGTAGTGGCGTGTGAGCCCCGAGCCTGGGGCAGTGCGATGCCCTGTTCCTGTGCTGCCGGGCCGGGCCGGAGCGTCCAGGGGACCACGTTGGTTGCCGTGAGCCAGCAGTTGTGCAGCAGCCGCTGCACGATGAGATGCCGGACGCTGAGGGGGACATTCCAGCCCAGACCCTCACCCAGTTGCCGGAAGGAAGGGCCGTGACCATGCTGCTCCCTGAACTCCACGGTGAACGCGGCGGCCTGCAGTCCCCGGTCGGGGTGGGAGTCCTTCCACTGCTTATAGAAGAGCCATGCCTTTGTGCTCACGTGCACGGGAGCAGGCGGGACGGTGAACGCCCACGCGACCGCGGCCTCAGAGAACCCGCACAGGGCGCAGTTCTCGATGCTCTCGGCATGACGTCGCAGAGCAAGGCTGACGCCGGCCTTCCAGGCGGTCCAGGCGGCAGCGTCGAAGGAGGGCGTCTTCGAGGCCTTGCCGGCGCCGGGCAGAGCCGAGTGGCCCTCGTCGGGAGCACGGACGCCTGATAGGTGGGCGACCTGCGGAGCCAGGCGGCACTGGTCGTCGGAGAGCTCGGCCACGAACCCCTTCTCCAGGAGCGCGGCCAGGGCTGGCCAGCACTCGGCGGGGAGCACGGACGGGATCGGTCCAAGGTTCCTGGCCGTGCAGTGGGCGGCGAGGAACAGCCCAGCCAGCCGCGCGGCGGGCGGGAGCTTTCGTAGCGGCTTGGCCGACAGTGTCCTCGTCGTCCACCCCGATACACGAGAGCGGGTGTGCTTCCCGACCGGCAGCGGATGATCACTCGTACGGGCCAGGTCGGGAACAGTGACGCAGGTCGGTGGCGCGGTCGGATCCAGGTCGAAGACCGTGTCCGCGATCTGCCACCCCAGTTTCCTGAGAGCGTCGACTGCCTGGTGCGGATCGCTCAGCCGGAGCGAGGAGAGATCCGCACCGGTGATGTTCCCGGCGCCGCCGTGCGCCGCCCGGATGGCCACCACTGTGGCAAGCAGCTGGGCCTCGGGCCCCGGCAGGGGGAGCGAGGCGGTGTAGTCCAGGAGCTGGCGGGCGGCTTCCCCTTGCAGCGGTGAGAGGTGGAAGGGCGTGGGCTCGGCGGAGGGCGCCGGGACTCCGGGAGCGGGGGAGACGGACATCTGCACGCCCGCCTCAACGGATTTGGAATCGGGAGGTTACTGCCCCGCCTCGAACGGCCGCTCCGTATCAGCCTTCGGGGTCCGGACCTGTGAGCCTGTGAGGGTCGGAATTTGTCGCCGACACTCCTGGGTGAGCGCTGCGCTGATGCTGACGCTTCGTCCACCGTCCTGCACGCCCCGGATGAGGGGCCCGTCTCGCTGCCCGCGTGTCGGCACGCACGGCTTCCCGGGCCGAGCACAATGCCCGCGTTCTCAACCTAAGGAGCCCCGATGCCGCGAAAGCCGAAGAAGCCCCCCGTTCCTTCCTCGCGTAACGCCCGGAGCGCGGCCGAACGGGTCCTCGACGCTGCCGAATCGCTGCGGCCCGTGCCCGGGTATGTCAATGGGGACGACTGGGAAGAGTGGTACGTGCAGGCCACCCCCGCACTGCTGCGTGCGATGGCTGAGCTCGCTCTTCACCACCAGGATGAGGAACTCGCGGGCCGTCTGGTGCGGTTCGCGTCCCCCATGTGCCTGGAGCCCGAGTTCGAGAACTCGTCCGGGAAGCGTGTCGTTGTCGCCTTCTGCGCCGAAGCCGTGGCACGCGAGGACGAGCCCTGTCCGGAGCATCATCCTTCCAACGCTGAGGTCCTGGGGTACTGCGTCCACGTCAGCGGCTCCAGGCTGTGCCGGACGCCTCGTGCCCCCGGCAAGAACCGGTGCGCCGAGCACGCCAAGTGGTGTCTCGCGGTCGAAAGGGACGGAGCGGTGTGCAACAGGCGCAACTGCCAGGTCCCGAAGCACCGGGAACTCGCCAGGGAGGCGCAGGAACAGGCGCTGGTGTAGCTCCTCGGTGAAGGCTCTGGGGGGCCTTCGGCTCTCCGTCAAGGCGCCGACGCGGCTGAACACATCCGGGTAGTTGATGGTGTCGGCATGTCACTCAGGCCCGACGGATGCACACCGAATGTCACCATCGACTACCGATTGTGACTGTCTCGCTTTGGTGGCGAGGCTCCGCGTTCTCTTCGAAGGTCCGCCATGGCGACTCCTCCCTCTGTCCGGTCCACCCGAGTGCCGAAACCCGCCGCTCCGCCGCGGGTCGACCTCAGCGCCCTGGAACCGTCCGTGTTCTCCAAGCTGCTGGAGAAGGCGTCCAGGACCAGACACGTGACTCCCGAACTGGTCGCAGAGGCAGCTGTGAGGGCCGGGAACGGCCGGCTCGGCGTGAAGGACCTCCGGCTGCTTCTGCTCCGGCTCAGCACGGTCCGGTTCGCCGAGCCGGCGACGGCCGCGGCGTGGACGGTCGTGAAGGCGAAGCCCGAGCTCGCGACGTCGCTGCTGCACTCCTACGCCCAGGACAGCGGCACGCCGTCCGCGCTCGTGGTGCGAGACCTGGGCGGCAAGGCCTCCGAGCTGTTTGTCGCCCAGGCCGGATGGCTCGGGAAACCCGGTTCTCTCCACGGAGCCGCCGTCACCAAGGGAACGAAGAAGGCGGCCCTGCAGGGTGCGGTGGTCAGTCTCCTCGGGCACATGTCCGGCTGCGAGCCGGTTGAACAGTACGAGTTCGCCGAGAAGGGCTGGCAGCCGGCTGCCCGGTATTCATCCGGCTCGACGACTGCGGCGGCCCCGGACTCGACCTTCGCAGCACGGCTGCTGCAGGCCCTGGCCCAGCCGGCCGTCGCTCCGGCCGTCGTAGCCGAGGTCGCCACCCGCATCACTTCCGGCGCCCTGATCCCGCGCGATCTGCACGCCGTGCTCTTCGATGCCGCGGCATCGGCCTGGGAGCCCGCCCGCAAGGCGGCCCTGCACGCGATCGCCGAGACGCCCGGAGCCGCGGTCACCGTCCTGACCCTGCATCACGCGGCCCGCAACCTTCCGCTCCCGCAGTTCGACGAGGACCCGAGGCCCGGGAACACGGTGTCCTTCCGGTCGCATGCCACCTACACCGTCGACGGGCACAGAACGACTCTTACGGGCCCGTGGCGTTCCACCAAACGAGCGGCCCGGGCCGTGGTCGCGCTGCACGTCCTGGCCGCGCTCGCCGACCTGCCGCTCGACGTTCCCCGGCCCCGGCAACCTTCCTCACTCGGCCTGACGCAGAAGCCGGCCGCCCCCGGCGCGCGGGAGCGTCTCCTTGCGCTTCAGGAGACGGGAGCGATCAGCGGGCTGGTCTACAAGGAGGAGCCGAGCATCACGGGGCTGGAGCCCCTGTTCGTGTGTGTGGCGGCCTGTGTGAGCGGCGGGCAGACACTGTCGGGCACCGGCCGGAGCGTGGGGAGGTCCGGCGCGCGCCTCGAAGCGGCGGAGCTCCTGCTGGCCGAGTGGAAGCGGGTCCACGCGCCCCCGCCCCCGGCCGTCAAGGGGATGACGACGGTGCCGGCCTTCAACGCGATGACCGCCCTCACGGTGCTGAACCAGCTCAAGCAATCGGGCAAGATCAGCAACCTGAGCATTTCCGAGCCCCGTCTCGAACCAGGAGCCGGGTACGTGACGGCCGCCACCTGCAAGGTCGCGGGCAAGCAGCTGAAAGCGGAGGCGAGCGGAGCGGCGAAACGCCTGGCCCATCGCAACGCGGCGAAGGCCCTGCTGGAACTGCTGGCACAGCCGTCCGCCCCCACACCGCAGGTCGCCGCTCGGGTGGAACCGGCGCCGGATATCCACGACGACGGCGTACGGCACGGGCCCGCCGGACCGGTCGCCTCAACTGCCGACGTCACCGCCGCCGAAGCGTCCCTCACCGCGCTGCTCCGGCAGGGCGCTGAGCTCACCATCGACCTGCACCAGGGCGGCACACGGTTCCTGCTCTACCGCCTCGACGGGCAGCCCCTGCCCCCCACGCCACGCCGCCCGATCCGCCCCTGCGCAGCCGCCCTGGTTCTGCCGAGCCTGGGCGAAGCAGTCCAGCTGAAGGTGGTGGAGTGCTGGCACGTTCCTGTGCGCCTGCTCGCCAACGTGCTCGCCACCGCCGGCGGGCCGGGCCAGGAGACGCGGTCGGTCGCCGTGTGGCGGCAGATCATCCGCCTCGGGCTCGCCGTCGTGGCCGACGGCCGAGTCTTCCCGGATCTGTCCGACAACGGTATGGACGTATGGCGGGCGGGCCCGCTGACCGAACAACAGGAGGAACAGGCCAGCCGGCTCGCCGATGCCCTGGTGCCGCCCGCGCACTGCGGTATGGCCGTAGAGACCAAGCGCTATCACCTGTGGGCTCCCCAGCTCACGGTCCACGCCGGTCTCGACGCGGTCGCCGAGGCCCTGCTCCGCGGGCCGGGCACGCCCACCGTCCTCGGTCACGGCCCCTTCACCGCCGCCGTACCGCGCCAGCAGCACGTGCCCGCAATCGTCCAGTGGGGCGACGACCTCCACCACAGCGAGAACGCCGAGACCATGGAACTGGTCCTGTCGGTCCGCGCACCGCAGAACGACAGCCCGCAGGACACCGAGCTGCTCTGGGCGGATCTGCGGGTCCGCCTGCCCGACGCCGCGGCACAGCATGAACGGGAGTGGCGCCCGGCGGCGAACCTCACCTCCGACCCCCAGCTCCTGGCCCTCCTACGCCGCCGGCTGCGCCGCATCGCGGCCGAATGGGCACCGGCCGGCCGGCTCCTGGAACGCCCTACCCCAGACGCCTTCACCCTGCGTGCCTCCGAGGCCGTCCTGCTGCGAGGCAGGACCGCCCAGCAGCTGCAGCGAGCGGGACTGCGCGTGGAATGGCACCACGACTGGACGAACCGTCTGCGGACCCGCGCGGTCCTGGAACGCCGCCCCGCCGCACCGGCGTCCGTACTGCGTCCCCGTTTCGCCCTGGACGACGTCCTCGACGGACGCTGGCAGCTCTCGGTGGCCGGCCAGGACCTGTCCGACGGAGAGATGGACGAACTCGCCAACACACCGGTGCCACTGACGCAGGTCCGCGATCACTGGATCCTCGTCGACGAGGCGACAGCCCACCGGGCGGGAAACCGCGCCCTGCCACCGCTCGCCGCCGACCAGGCCCTGCGGGCCTCCCTGACCGGGCAGATCAGCGTCGAGGGCACCACTTTCGCCTGCGAACCGGCCGGCGACCTCGCCGAGCTCGTACAGTTCCTGCGCGCCGGATCACGCAGCGCCCCGGTGGAACTCCCCGGCGCGCTGTCGGCAACCCTGCGCGACTACCAGCAGCTCGGCCTCGCGTGGCTCGCGAACACCACCGACGCCGGCTTCGGGGCGCTCCTCGCCGACGACATGGGCCTTGGCAAGTCCTTGACCGCGCTCGCCCTGCACTTGCACCGACGCGGGCCCGAGCACCGCCCCGCGGGCCCCACCCTTCTCGTCTGCCCCGCCTCCATGGTGATCACCTGGGAGCGCGAGATTCAGCGGTTCGCCCCCAGCGTGCCCACCACGCGCTACCACGGGCCCGACCGGACCCTGGACGGAACCACGGCCCACACCCTCGTGATCACCACCTACGAGACCGTCCGCCGGGACGTCGACGTCCTGGCCGCGCACCCCTTCGACCTCGTCATCGCCGACGAGGCGCAGCTGATCAAGAATCACCGCACCGCCACAGCCTTCGCCATGCGCCGGCTTCAGGCCCAGACCCGCATCGCGCTGACCGCAACTCCCATCGAGAACAGCCTCAACGACGCCTGGTCCCTGATGGACTGGCTCAACCCCGGGCTGTTCGGCTCCCTGCGGACCTTCCAGGGCCAGTACGGAAAGCCGATCGAGGACAACATCACCGACGCCGAGCTGACCGAACGCCTCTCCAGCCTCCTCCGAGCGTTCATGCTCCGCCGGTGCAAGAGCGATCCGGCGGTCCTGCCCGAACTCCCTCCCAAGGTCTACCGTCCCCGGATCGTGGCCCTGACCCCCGAACAGGCCGCGCTCTACCAGGGCGTCGCCGACGAAACCTTCCGCGAGATCCGCGCCGCCGACGGCATCGCGCGCAAGGGCCTGCTGCTCAAGCTCTTCGGCCAGCTGCAGAAGATCTGCAACACCCCCGAGCAGTACCTCAACGAACCCCTCGACGCCTCCTACGACCCCGAACGCGCCGCCGCCCGTTCCGGCAAACTGGCCGCACTCGACGACCTCCTGCCCATCCTCAGCGACCCCGACGAGGCGTGCCTGATCTTCACCCGCTACCGGGCGATGGCACACCGTCTCGTCCACCACCTCCGCAGCCACCGCCTCGACCCGCTCTACTTCAGCGGCGACATCTCCGCCGGCCGCGAACGCCAGCGCCTCATCGACACGTTCCAGAACCGGCCCGGACAGACCATGGTCATCACTGTCAAAGCGGGCGGCACCGGCCTCACCCTCACCCAGGCCAGCCACGTCGTCCTCTTCGACCGGCCCTGGAACCCGGCCAAGGAAAGCCAGGCCATCGACCGGGCCCACCGCCTCGGCCAGACCCGTACCGTCACCGTCCACCAGCTCACCACCGAGAACACCCTGGAAGACCGGATCGACGAACTCCTCCGCCACAAACGCGCCCTCGCCGACGCCATCCTCAGCAAGGACAGCTCCGCCCTCAGCGAGCTCACCGACGACGAGATCTGCGACCTGATCGCCCTGGGAGCCCGCCGATGAATACCAACCCCTGGGCCGACGCCTTCGAAGCTGCCGCGCGCGCCGCCCTCGCCGACCCCGACCTCTTCCGCACCGGCCGCGACGACCTGAACAGCCACGGCATCCAGCGACTTCGGATCGAGCCCGGCCGCATCTCCGGCTTCGTGGCCACCCGCGGCGCCCACACCGAACTCCACGCCACCATCACCCTCCCGCTCCTCACAAGCAGCCCCCCGCCGGCACCCGCATGCGCACAGCACCACGACTCCGCCGGCGACGCCCTGCCCGATTGCCTCACCGACCCCGCACACGCCCACGGCCCAGCCCTGCTGCCCGACCCAGCACAACTCCGCCTCACCTGCACCTGCTCCATGGCCACCTGCCGCCATACGGCCGTACTGGCCCATGCCTTCGCCGACCACCTGAGAACCCATCCCGAAGACCTCGCGGCCGTCCGTGGCCTGCGGGCCCCCTCACGCCCGCTTCAGGACGTCCCCGGAACGAACGAGAGCGCCAGGCCCAAGCCCCTGGTCTCGGCGCATCACGCCTGGAGCCAGTACCGGAAGACCGACGACCTCCCGCCGGTCCCCACCCTCCTCGCTGAGCCCACCAGTGAGTCGATCGCCCACCAGGACCGGGCGCTTCCGCCGCCTCCCGCCCCTCGCGCCGAGTACCTGCTCGCGCTCATCGAGGACGCCGCAGCGCAGGCCAGACACTTCCTGACCGGGGACGCCTCTCTCGAATGTGCCTGGGAAGAAGACGCCGTCAGGCTCGCCGCCCGGGTGCCTCACCTGCGTGTCCCCGAACTGGCCGAACGCCTCGGCCTCGATGTCGCCGACCTCCGCCGCAGGATCGCAGCGGAGAGCCTCCGCGCGTAGCAGGCCCCCTCGCGCATGGTTCTACCGGCGGTAGAATCGCCGGTATGAGCAAGCCGACGAGCATCAAGACCACCGAGGCCGTGCGAGACCGGTTGCGCATGCTGGCGGAGGAGCGCGAGACGACGATCACCGACCTGATCGCAGAGCTCGCTGCGAAGGAGCTGACCGCAGCCGAGCGTGAGCAGCGCGCCGCGGAAGCCGCGGCTGAGCTCGGTGTCGAGTTCACGCAGCAGGTCCAGCAGGCCGGCCAGGACGCCTGGGCGAAGATCCGCGCCCACCAGGACCGAGCCGCGTGAACCTGACCGCCGTCCTCGACCACTCCGCGCTGTGCGCGCTGTATCAGGCGGACCCGTTCTTCACCGGGTTGTACATCGAGGCCTCCCGCGGCACCGGCCGCATCCTGGTGCCCTCCATGGCCGTGCTCGCTGCCGAACGCCAGATCCCGGGCGCGGGGCGGCACGCCGCCCGGCTCCGCTTCTCCGAGAGCGTCGCGTTCACCGCAGGGCACGCGGCCGACGCCATGGCCTGGCCCGACGTGGAATGGCCGGTCTCGCATGCGGCGGCCATCGCCTGGGAGGCGACGCGCGAGGGCGAGCCGGTCACTGTCCTGTCGCTCGTCCCCGACCTGTACAAGGCCACGGGTATCGCCCCGCTCGATCCCACGAAGTAGACCGGCCACGGCCGGCGGAGATCCGCCGCCGAACCGCCGTGGGACGTGGGCCGTGTCGACGGTCACGCAATTCCCCACGGATCGGTCTTCGGCTTCACGTGATTCCCCACCCCCGGGCCCGGCCCAATGGCCGGCTCAGACGGCTACCCGAATGGGCACAGCGTCCGCACGCCCGTAGGCGAGCACCTGGGCGAGGACTTCACGGAACAGGACGACGTCCTCGGCCGGTGCTTCGATGACGGCCTCGATCTCGCTGTCGCTCAACCGCAGGTCCTCCAGTGCATCAGGATTGAGCGAGACGCGGAGGACGTTGCCCGTCAGCACGGCTTCGCGTACACAGCCGTACGCGGTTCCCTGCCCGGCTGTGACCAGGCAGTGTGTGTCCATGCCCAAGGCGACCTCCTGATCATCTGGGTCGTCCTCGCCTGCCATGAACATCAGGATGAAGCCGCTTCCGTCCTCCCCCTCGGCGAGAGCAGCTTCGGTGAAGTAGCCGTCAGGGTCGATCTCTGTTGTGGCGACACGAGCAGTGAATCGGTACGTCATGACGGGGTTCTATCAGCGCGTTCAACCGAGGCGGGACCCAGGGGGCTGAGCACCCACGCTCCCCTCCAGGGGGGCCCACGAGGTGGACTCCGGGATCCCCCTGGGGAAGATCGTGAACTTCTGGCTGGGGAATTACGTGAGCGTCCACAGGCCGTCCTTCGGGCTCCTGCCAGTCTGCGCCGTTTCGCTCAGGAGTGATGGCAGAGGTCAGTGGCTTGCGGCGACCAGGGCCCGCCAGCGGGCGGGCACCGCGTCCGCGTCACCGGCCCATCGGACCGTGGACGGCGCGGGAAGGACCAGGCCGGCCATGTGGTGGGCGGCGTCGAGGAAGTAGGCGTAGTCGCCTCCTGTGGTGAGGCGGGCGAGGCGGGCGAGCGCCTCGCGGGCTGCGGCTTCGTCGCCGCGGACGGCGTGGTGGTAGACGACGGCGAGTTCGAGCAGTAGCCCGGCCGCGGTGATGCCGCTGGCGGCGGTCTCAGCCTGCAGGCGGTCGGCGCGGCCGGCGAATTCCTCTCCCGCATGGCGGGCAGTGCGGACGAGCTCGGCGACCTGAGCGGTGAGGGCGGTGGCGCGCTGGTCAAGCCCGGACAGGAGCTGCTCGGCGTACGCGATCTCGCCCTCGGAGCGCGCGGGGTCGGTGAAGGCCAGGGCGAGGGCGAGGTGGGCCTGGGCGATGGCCTGCTCGCCCCTGCTGCCGTGCTCCTCCGCCTCGGCGCGGGCTGCGGTGTAGGCGGCGGCGGCTTCGGTCATGTCGCCGTGAGCGAACGCGATGTCTCCAAGGACACGGTGGCCGCGGCCGGGCCAGCCGAGGGTCTGGGCGGTGGTGAGCGCGGTGGGGAAGTCGCCGGCCGCGCGGGCAAGGTGGGCGAGGCCTCGTGCGGCGTCGGGGGCGTAGCGGCCGCCTGCGGCGGCGACCTGCTGCATGCCGGCACGGGAGGCCGTCGTGTCGCCGAGGTCGCGGTGGGCCTTGGCCAGGAAGTAGCGGGCCATTTCAGCGAGGTCTGTGGGCAGCAGGCCGGTGTCGAGGACGGCGGTGAGACGTGCGACGGTGCGGGAGCGGTGCTCGTGCTGGCGGCGGGCGAGCGCGGCAAGGAGGTCGGCGAGCGCGTCTGCGGCGGTGACGGGGCCTTCGGTGTCGGGGAGAGGGAGGGGTTCCCACACGTAGTCGTCGGTGTAGGCGTGGGCGGCGTCGGTGAGCCAGCCGAGGTCAAGGCGGTGGTCGCGGGCGATCGCGAGGCCCTGGCGCAGGCAGCCGACGAGGAGGCGCCGGTTGGGGCCGGCCGCGGCTCGCCACTGTTCGCCGAGCGCTTCCAGGGCCCGGGTGGCGGCTGCGTGCCAGTCGGCATCGGTCCACCGGTCGTCGGTGGCGTCGTCCGCGGTACGCAGTGTGGATCGGATGAGGGTATGCAGGTGGTAGGACCACAGTGCGAAGGGGTCGTGCCGGATGAAGGGGCGTTCGATGAGCCGGGCTGCGGCGGCCTGGTGGGGGAGGCCTGCCGTGCGGGTGGCGAGTTCCAGGTCGAAGGCGTCGAAGAGGCTGACCGAGCGGAGGATGTGCCGTTCGTCCGGGGTCAGGTCGGCGACCGTACGGGTGATGAGTGCGGGGAAGTCGGCGTCGAAGTCCTCCGGGGCGGGGGTGCGCCCGGCGCGGCGCAGTTCGAGGAAGCGCAGGACGGAGAGGTCGAGGTAGAGGGGCAGGCCGTGCGAGCGGGCGGTGATGATGGCCCGCAGCTCGGGCCCGATCAGGGGCCGGCCGTCCTTGACGAGCCGGCGGGCGAGGTAGTCGTCGCAGTCGTCCGCGCTGAAGTCGCCGATGAGGACCTGCCGCCCGCCGGCGGCGCGCGGCGCGGGGACGGCCTGGTCGGCGAGTCCGGGCCAGGCGGCGGGGCCGGTGAAGTCGAGCTGCCCTTCGAGGGCGGGGTCGGCCCACTGCAGGCGGCCGCGGCCGGTGACGATGAAGAAGCTGTTGGGCATGAGCCACACCAGGCGCTGCAGCAGGCGTTCGAGGTCGCGGTGGGTGCGGGTGCCGGTGTCCTCGAAGGTGTCGAGCAGGATCACCGGTACCACCTGCTTGTCGGCTGGGAGCTGGGCGAGCTCCCAGGCGAGCAGGTGCGGGTAGTACGACAGGGCGTCGACATCGGGTTCGGCTTCGAGGAGGTCGGCGAGGCGGGCGCAGCCGGCCAGGGCGCGTACGGTCTGGCGCCGCTCGCGCAGGGCTTGGGTGAGCGCGCCGGTGAGCTGGCCGACGGCGCCGCCGATGCTGCCGGGCAGCATGAGCGCCTGGGCGACGTCGCCGAGCGCGGACTGCACCTGCTGCGGCAGACTCTTGCCGAAGCGGCCGGCGAGGCCTCCGCGGGCGAGGTACTCCTCCAGGCTCTCGCCGGGGTGCTGGTGCTCCCAGTAGCGGCGCAGGGCGATGTCGAACGCGGGCAGCGGCCGTCCGAGGTGTGCGGCGAGTACGAGGCGGATGGTGAGCAGGACGCGCTCGAAGTCGGTGCCGGCGGCGCGGGCGAGGTCGACGCGTACAGGCAGCAGCGCGGGCCGGGCCGGCCAGGAAGGTTCACCCCACCTCGCGGGACGTCCGTCGGCGCCGGCGAGCGCCGCCTCCAGTGTCCTCGACAGCGTCGACTTGCCGATCCCGCCCACCCCGTAGAAGACGATCACGTTCGTACGGGGGGCCTCCAGGTCCTCCACGTCGAAGCCGGGCGCGGTGACGTGGGCCAGGTGCTCGGTGAGCGCGGTCTGGACGAATTGCCACTGCCCGTGCCGGTCGGTGAACGCCTCGCCGGCCTCCATCTGCCGGTCGTTGGTGCTGAACAGCGCGCGCAGGTCCCGTGCCATGGAATACCCCCTGGTGATCGACTCGTCCCCCAACCTATGTCCGGTCGCCGGCAGGTGAAGCGGCGTCACGGACAATGGCCGGTCAAACACTCAGCACGACCCGAAGGTGGTACCCGCCATGACCGGCCCCCTCACTCCCGAAGACCCCCAGCCGCTCCAGCGCGCGGGCGGGGATGCCGCACAGGCCGAGAAGCTCGTGAAGCAGGTCCTCCGCTGGTACGAGGCCCGCCTCACCGAAGCCCGAAACGGCGGCCACGATCCGGAACAGGTCGCTGCGTGGCGTACGGGCCGAGACCAGGCCGCCGACGATCTGGACCAGTTGGAGGACGCCGACCAGGACGAGACAGTCCAGATCGCCCTCGTGTACGCCGCGCGGCTCAAGGAGCTCACGGAATCGTGAGCGAGGGGGCGAGCAGCAACGGCCGTGCGGGCCCGGGCCGGTGTTCCACCGGCCGGGCCTGCCACCGGGCGGGCATCAGCGGTCGGGCCTGCGCCGTGATGCCGTTCAGCTCCTCGCGCATCCGCGGCAGTACCCCATGCAGGGCTCGCTGGGCGGCGTGGAAGCGGGCGGCTTCCCGCTCGGTGTAGGGGCGCAGGCTCTCGGCGGTCAGCGCCCACGGCGCCGCGTGGTCGCGGCCGAGTGTCTGGAGGTCGGCGTCGAGCACGGTGACGGAGGCGATGTCCGGGTCGGCGGCCGCGGCCTCCACGATCTCGGCGGCTACCCGGCGGGCGCGGGCGTGACTGGCCGGGGTCGGCAGCGTGGTCATCACGTCGAGTTCCAGCGCGCGGGCATGATCGATGAACGTGTTCTGCCTGCTGTCGGCGGCCCGGCCGACGAGGGCGACGACCTCGATCCGGTAGCGGGCGCGCGCGAACCGGGCCGCGCTGAGACGGAAGTCGTGGGCGGTGAGGTAGTCGGCCTCGATGGTGGCGTCGCTGCGCTGCTCGCGGACGTATGCCTCGGCCTCGGCCTGCCATTCATCCACGTCGGGGCGGACCAGTTCGTCGGCGATGCGGGGGGTGTCGGTGACGAGCTGGAAGTGGTCCGGGTGCGCGCCGCGCAGGCGGTCCGGCTCGATACGAACGGGGCGGGGGCGCATCGCCCGGCGCACCATCCGGCCTGCCATGAGTTGCCCGGCGCCGTACTCCCCGACCAGGTAGATGACGACCGGATCCGGACGGAACGTGGCACGCCTCAGGTAGGTCGGGGCGATGAGCTCGTCGAAGGCCCACCGGTGCTCCTCCGTGCCAAGGCGGTGGTAGCCGGTTCCGGGCGGGCCCGGCAGCGGGTGGGCGATCCGCCGCACCGGTTCGGCGGCCGCGGCTGCGCGTTCCGCGTCCCGCGACACCGCGAGCCGAGCGTCGGCCGGTAGCCGCTCGTCGTGGACGAGCACCTCGGCTCGCGTCAGTTCCCGGCGGAACACCCGGCTCTGTCGCGCGTCCCACGGGCGTAACTGCTCGGTCCTGACCGTTGTCGCCGCGGCCGCGGGCCGGAACCAGGTGCCCGCGCGGGTGAGCGCGTTGTCGTACAGCGGCTCCATGCCCCGCCGTACCACTGAGACCCGGTCCGCCAGTAGTTCTGCCTCGATCACCGCGAGCGTGCGCAGCATCCCTGCCGTGCAGGTGTCCTGGTTCTCCCACGACACGTAGCGCAGGCCGCCGTTGAGGAAGCGGTCTAGGACGCCGAGCTGAGCCATGGCCTCGGCGGTCGCGACCGCTACGACCTCGATCCGGTGGCCCGAGTCGCGGTAGGCGGCCGACAGGGCGCGGAACTCGTCCTCGGAGGCGAGCGCGGACTCGACCACCGCGTCCAGTCCGTGCGCCCGGACGTACTTCTCCACCTCGGCCTGCCAGCGGATGAGGTCGGGGCGGACCTGCACGCCGGCGGTGCGGACGTCGCTATCCAGGAAGGAGGGGTAGAGGCGGTGGGCGGCCTTGTAGAGATCGCGGCCGATGCGTACGGCACCGCCTCGACGGTCGAGGGCCGCCTGCACCAGGTCGCCGATCTGCGTCTTCCCCGACCCCGGGGGGCCTCCGACGACAACGAGGACCGGCCGGTCCTGCGGGACGGCGCCACCGATCCAGCGGGGGAGTTGCATGGCGAGGAGCCGCTGGTGCTCGGCCTCGCTCAGCCCGGACGCCGTTGGGGCACTCACCGCTCCTCCACACCCTAGGATGGGTACGGGTACGTACCCGTACCCATTTTTGATCTTACGGGAGGGACGCCATGGCCGACGCCAATATCCGGATTCCCATCGAGGCCAGAGACCGACTGGCCGCCGTGGCCGCGGGAGAGGGCATGTCCCTGCGCGCCTACCTGTCCCACCTCGCCGAGACCCTGCTCACCTCGGACGAGCGCGCGCAGCGGGCGGAGCAGGTCCAGGCGAGCCTGCGAGGGTGGTCCGGGTACGCGCCCACGGATACCGCGGAGGCAGCCCTGGACCAGGAGCTCGACCGGCGCCTCACCGAGGTGCAGGGACCGTGACCACGGCCCTACACGTCGTTCTGGACGCCTCGGTCATCACCGCGGCCGCCACAGGCCACCCGCTTGCCTCCCGCCTCCTTCACCGAGCCCACGCCGAAAACGGATGGCACCTCTACGTGTCGGCCTGCGCCCTTGTCGAGGCCGACCGGAACTGCCCGGGCTCCATCCGGAATCTGACTGCCCTGCCCGGCATCACGGTTCTCGACCTCGATCTCCCCGCCGCCCTCACCCTCGCCGGCGCCACCACCTGGGCCCACGCACACACCCAGCACTCCGCCCTGCCGTGCACCGACCGGCCCGACGGAGCGATCGTCGCCACGGTCACCCCGCGGCTGTGGGAGACAGCCCCTGTCAGAGTCCTCGACCTCAGTGCCTGACCTGCGGGGGCGAGCCGCGCGGAGCTCAGGACCACGGCCGGCAGACAGGCGTCGTGCGACCCCCGTGTACGCCCGGCGAGGGCGTCAGCCGCAGCACCCGGCCGCTGTGGGCGACGAAGGGGCCGGGCGAGGTGCCGGAAGTACTCCAGGGCGGAGGAGGGGGCTTCAGTCGCTGGGAAGACCATGGCCTGCAGGAGTAGCGACTGAAGACAGCGACCGAGGCCCCCTCCAGTCGCTGTCATAAAACCCCAGGTCAGAGGCTATAGGTGAACGCGCACAGCGACTGAAGCGACTGAGGTCCGGTATATCAGCCGAACCTGTCGCGCGTGTGCGCGTCATATATACGGGTCTTCAGTCGCTTCAGTCGCTGTTTTGGTCCCTGTAGGGCCCTGACCTGCACTTTTATGAAGCGACTGTGGGCAGCGACCGAGCCCCCAGAGTCGCTGCCCACAGTCGCTCGGTCGCTGGACCCTCTCGGAAATGCGACGCGCGTGTCGGTGCGTTGATCGGACCGAACGCGCGTTTTCGCTAGTCTGTCTCCGATATTGAGTCGCTTCAGTCGCTGATGGGGGAACGAAATGCCTGCTGACCTGCGGGTTTCCTCCAGCGACTCAACAATCGCTGCCCAGGCCCCCGAGTCGCTGGCCCTGGCCCGCTGGTGCGTGAGCCACGGATGGCCCGTGCTCCCCCTCGCCCCAGGCAGGAAGACTCCCGCCGCGAGCTGCGCGGCCTGCCGCCAGCCAGGACACGATCACCGCACCTGCCTGTGCCGCAGGGAAGGCCGCTGGTGCCACGGCTTCCACGCCGCCACCCTGGACATGCACCGCGTCCAGCAATGGTGGGGCACCCGCCCCCAGATGGGCGTCGCCGTCTCCTGCGGCCCGGCCGACCTGGTCGTCATCGACCTCGACACACACCCTGCCCCGCAGCCCGACCGCAACCGGCTCCTGCCTGGAATCACCATCGCCGACGACATCGACGTGTCCCAGATGACCACCGGCTTCCACACCATCGCCGTCCTCGCGGCGCTCCGCGGACAGCCGACCCCCGCCGAGGACACCACCACGCTGCGCGTCCGAACCCCGTCCGGAGGCATGCACATCTGGTACCGCGCCACCGACGCCCGCCGCTGGCAGAGCTCCGCCGGCTCCGGGAAGAACCGCGCACTCGCCTGGCAGGTCGACATCCGGGCCGAAGGCGGCTACATCATCGCGCCCGGCACCCGCACCGACGCCGGCGTCTACACCCCCCTCGACACGGCCCGCGTCCCCGCCCCGCTCCCGGCCTGGCTCGCCCAGGAACTCCAGCGCACCCACCACCTGCCCGCCGCCCACGTCCCCGCGCCCCGCCCCGTGCCGGGCCGCGCCCGCCAGGCCGTCGCCGCCGCACGGCACGGAGGCGACCCCGTCGTCGCTATCCTCGGCACGGTCCTCGCCGAGGTCGCCGACTGCGCGAGCACAGCCGAAGGCGCCGGCTTCTCCGAGAAGCTCAACCGCGCCGCGTACACGGTCGGAGGCCTCGTCGCCGCAGGACACCTCGACGAGCACCAGGCCCGAACCGCGCTACTGGAAACGTCCCGCCACGCCCGCCCCGGCCAGGAACACCGGGCCGAGGCCATCATCCGCAGCGGCATGACCGCCGGCGCCCGGCGCCCCCTCAACCCCGGGAGCCGCCCGTGACCACCCCCGCCGGCGGCGAGCCGAACATGCTCTTCGACTTCGACCCCCACGACCTGGCCGCCCAGATCATCGCCAAGTCCCACCCTGTCCTGCCGCCCCAGCAGGCCGGGGACACGCACAGGCCCGCCCCGCAGGACACCGCCCCCGCCACCCCGCACGGCCTGCTCCCGGACTCCCTGACCGACCGCGGCAACGCCAAACTCTTCGTCAGGCTCTACCAGGCCGACTACCGCCACGTCCCAGGCCTGGGCTGGTACCGCTGGGACACCACCCGCTGGCAGGTCGACGAGGACGACTCCGTCCTGTGGGCCGCCGGCGACATCGGCGAGCACCTCGCCGTCACCGACCCCACCGGCGAACACCCCGAGACGGCCCTGCGCAAGCACCGGCGCCGCTCCCTGAGCACCTCCGGCATCAACGCCCTGCTCGCACAGGCCAAATCCGCCCCCGGCATGGTCCTCAAGGCCGAACACCTCGACGCCGACCCCTACGCCCTGTGCACCCCGAGCGGCATCGTCGACCTGCGCACCGGCCTCCTGCGCGTCCCCGACCCCAACAAGGACTTCCACTCCCGCTCCACCACCGTCGGCCCGGCCGCGACACCGATCCCGCGGTTCCGCCGCTTCCTCGACGACACCTTCGGCGACGACGACCAGGGCGCCGAGATGATCGCCTTCCTCCAGCTCCTCCTCGGCTACTCGATCACCGGCGACGTCGGCGCCCAAGTCATGCCCTTCCTCTTCGGCGCCGGCAAGAACGGCAAATCCGTCCTCCTCGACGTGCTGATGAAGCTCCTCGGCGACTACGCCGACGCGGCCCCGCCCGGCTTCCTCATGGCCCGCCCCTTCGAAGGCCACCCCACCGACCTCGCCGAACTCCACGGCCGACGGGTAGTGGTCTGCTCCGAGGTCAAGCCCGGCGACAAGTTCGACGAAGCCCGCGTCAAGCTCCTGACCGGCGGTGACCGCATCAAGGCACGCCGCATGCGCCAGGACTTTTTCTCCTTCGCCCCCACCCACCACCTCTGGCTGCTCGGCAACCACCGCCCCGAGGTCGGCACCGGCGGCTTCGCTTTCTGGCGCCGCATGCGCCTGATCCCCTTCGAACGCACCGTCTCCGACGACCGCAAGATCGACAACCTCGCCGACATCCTCGTCGCCGAAGAAGGCCCCGGAATCCTCAACTGGCTCATCGACGGCGCCCGACGCTACCTCGGCGGCCAGAAAGACCTCACCGGACCCGACAAGGTCCGCATCGCCACCACCGCCTACGCAGACACCGAAGACCACACCGGCCGCTTCTTCGACGAAGCCTGCATCCAGAGCGCCGACTGCCGCACCGAGCAACGCACCCTCTACGACGCCTACCGCAACTGGTGCACCAGCGAGGGCTGCCTCGCCATGAACAGCCGCACCTTCGCAGCCAGGGCCCGCGAGCTCCTCGGGCTGTCCTCCCCGAAAGAGATGATCTTGTCGAATTCGAGGAAGTACTACCCTGGCATTGGACTGCTCGCCCACGAGGAGACGTCATGAGTTCCCTGATCAGCGAGAACGATCTCAAGCACGAGACCGACCTCGTCTGGCTTGAGGACGTCTCGCTCCTCCACTACGTCCGCCAGAGCCTCGACCGCCTGCCCACCCGCTCCGGAAAGCCCGCGTACCACCGCGACGGCCGCATGGTCGGCTACGCCGTACTCAGCACCACCGCGAAGGCCTCCCGCGCCTCCGGCACCTTCCGCCGCCGCGTCTTCTGGCTGCTCCCACACGACCGGGACACGGATCCTGACGGGCTCTATGCAAGTTCAGCCCCCGCTGAGGCCGTCGACCCACGGACCCTCGCTCCAACGGTCAAGGGGCGTAAGACCGAGCGCTCTGAAGGTGGCCCCCCATCCACCGCCATGCAGGAACTGGGCATAACGCTTCCACTCTGACCTCGCACGCCGTCTGATCCGCATCCGCAGCGGGTCCTTCCCCAATCTCGGGGAAGGACCTGCTGCGGCACGTCCGTGGACGGCTGCCGTGGTTAGGTGGTCCGTGCGATGACGATTGGTGCTTCCCCGAGGGGCTGGTCCTTGAACCGGTAACCCTGGGCCGACAGGATTGCGCGCAGAGCCTGGTGCATGGCGGACTGCCGGCGTTCCCATGCGTCACCGGCCTCGTTCTCCATGTGCGGGTGCTGCCGCCACGACAATGCAAGGCCGATTGGTCCGGGCACGACGGACAGCGCCACCCCGCACCGGTCGTCGAAGACGTCGGCCTGGGGGTCCGCGATCGGCAGCCCCGCCTTCATCAGGACGGTCACCACGTCAACGGCCAGGCCCCGGCGCTCGTCCGGTACCCCGGAAGCGCTGAACACCTCTCGGTCCAGAGCCTTCACTGCCCTTGCCTGCCACAGATCGGCGATGGGGTCGCTGGAGTTGGACTCGGTCATGCGGTGCTCCTGACGCTCGGGGTTGTTCCGCACGCCACCCTGCCCACGTTCGCCTGTGTCGACCGTTCCGTCGCCCGCTCGGGTGTACCGCGAGCCCGCAGGCCGGCATCAGTGTCGGCGGAGTGCGGCTTGCTGGGGTGACGGTGTGCGGAGGCAGCTCCGGCGATGCTGCTGCCGTAGCGGGCTCGGGCTCGGTCGAGAGCGGCTTCGAGGCGGTGGAGTTTCTCGTCGCGGTCGTCGAAGGTCAGCTGGTGTACGGCGCTGTCGTCGCTCCGAAGCCGTTCGGCGCGGAGGGAGAGTGCCCGTACGCGGGCCCGCTGGAGGCCGAGGGCGTGGAGCAGGTCGCGTGCGGTGGTGGTGAGGGTGGGGGTGTGGGCGGTGGCCTCGGGCAGCGTGCGGGTGCGGGTGGTCTGGGTGCGGTCGGTGTAGGTGACGGTCAGCGTGAGGGCTTCGGTGATCTCCCCGGTCGAGCGCAGGCGGGTGCCGAGGTCCTCGACGAGGGCGAGGACGGTGCGTTGGTGCCGGTCGGTGTCGAGCTCGTCGTGGTCGAAGCGGTGTCCGGCGCTGAGGGACTTCGCGGGCGCGGCTGGGACGACGGGGCGGTGGTCGGTGCCGTGGGCGAGGGCCTGGGCCTGTCGTGCGGCAGTGGTGCCGAGGATCCGCTGGAGGGTGGCGGGCGGGGTGTCGGCGATGTCGCCGACCGTGCTGATCCCGTAGCGGGTGAGCGTCTGGGCTGTTTTCGGACCGATACCCGGCAGCTCGCCGACCCTGCGGGGGCGGAGGAAGGCGGCGATCTCGTAGGGGGTGTCGTGGACGGTGGTCACGGCACCGGGTGGGGTGAGGGCTGCGGCCATCGCCGCGAGCGACCGGGTCGGGCCCGCGCCGGCGGAGCTCGTGACGCCGTACAGGGCGAGGAGGCGCAGGCGGATGAGGGCGAGCAGGCCGTCGATGTCCCGGTCCCAGTAGCGCAGGGCGCCGGCCAGGTCGACGTAGGCGGACCAGTCGGCCGGGAGGGCCTCGACTCGCGGGCTGATTCCTTCGATCACGCCGAGGAGTTGCTCGTACAGTTCGGCGGTCTGCTGCTCGCGGGTGATGTGGAAGCGGATGCGGGCGATCGCTCGGCGGCGCGGGGCGGGCGTCGAGGTGGGGGCGGCGGTGGGGGTGTTCATCCGGCGCTGCCGGGGGAGCGGTGGGCGAGGTGGGTGAGGTCGGCGGAGCGGGTGCCGGCGGGCTGGAGGTCGGCGTAGGGGTGGAGGCGCGCGCCGGCGGTGCCGTCGGCGAGTGTCCGTGCGGGAGCCGGCGCGGCGGGTGTGGGGGCCGGGGTTTGGCCCAGGAGGTCGAGGACGGCCTGGGGGCCGTGGGTGGAACGGGTGGTGGCGAGGGTGTCGAGATCCCAGGCCATCTCCCCGACGACCGTGCGGCGCGGGCCGCGGGCTTCGACCGTCCCGCGGACCAGGAGGAGCCCGTGATGGAAGACGGTGTGGGCGCATGCCTCGTGGGAGTCTTCGAAGAACGCGATGTCGACGAGGCCGGAGCCGTCTTCGAGGGTGACGAAGATGATCCGCTTGCCGGAGGCGATGGGCGGGGTCTGGGTGGAGGCGCGGACGCCGGCGACGAGGACCTTCTGTCCGGGGTGCATCGCCTTGAGGTGGGCGGCGTCGGTCGCGCCGATCTCCCTCAGCAGGCGGTGGTGGTCCTCCATCAGATGTCGTGTCACGTCGATCTTGAGCACGCCGAGCTCGGCCTCCAGCTTCTCGCGCGCTGTCATCTTCCTCAGCCCTGCCGGGGCAGCCGCGATGAGAGAGGTGTCGAGGGGGAGCTGTCCGTTGCCGGGCCGGGTACGGGTGTGGCGGTGGAGTTCGGTGGCCTGCAGCAGCAGGTCCCGTCGTGACGCGTCGCCCTTGAGCGTGTCGAGGGCGCCGATGCGGATCAGGCGCTCGGCGGTG
This sequence comes from Streptomyces sp. NPDC085460, assembly GCF_044541975.1. Taxonomy (NCBI): domain Bacteria; kingdom Bacillati; phylum Actinomycetota; class Actinomycetes; order Kitasatosporales; family Streptomycetaceae; genus Streptomyces; species Streptomyces sp. NPDC085460. The sequence goes on along the minus strand of NZ_JBITTO010000014.1, from coordinate 40,779 downwards.
GGGAGCTTGGGGCGGGCGCGTGACCAGAAGTCCTGCAGGGAGCCGTAGGGCTGGCCTGCGGCGATCCGGGCGACTTCGTCCTCGGAGATGCCGTGGACGGAGGCGAGCGACATACGCACCGCCCACCCGCGCTCGTTCTCCTCCACGGCGTAGTAGGGGCGGGAGAGGCTGATGTCGACGGGCAGGACGGCAACGTCGTGTCGGCGGGCGTCGGCGACGATCACCCGCAGCGGCCACATGCCCGGGTCGTGCTCCAGCAGGCCGGCGTACAGGGCGGCGGGGTGATGGGCCTTGAGCCATGCGGACTGCAGGGCGGGGACGGCGAAGGCGACGGCATGGGCGCGGCAGAAGCCGTAGGCGCCGAAGCTGGCGACGATGCCCCACACCTCGTCCAGCACTCGGTCGCTGTAGCCACGGCCGGCGGCGAGATGCCGGAACCATGCCTCGATCCTCGGCAGGCGCTGCTCGTCGGCCAGCCCCCGCCGGGCGACTTCCGCCAGGGCGCGGTCGCAGCCGGTCATGACCGCGAGGATGTCGATGATCTGCTCGTGCCAGATCGTCACCCCGTAGGTGTCCCGGAGGACGGGTTCGAGGTCGGGGTGCGGGTAGGAGGGGGCTGCGCCGTGACGGGCGGCGATGTACATCGCCGGCATGCCGCCCTTCACCGGCCCGGGCCGGAACAGGGAGATGTCGGCGATGACGTCCTGCGGGTCGCGGGGCTGCAGCCTGCCGACCAGGTCCTGCTGGCCGGGGGATTCCAGCTGGAACATGCCCACGGTGTCACTGGCCTGAATGAGGGCGAAGGCGAACCGGTCGTCGAGGGGGACGTGGTCGGGGCTGTCGAGGTCGAGCTGTCGGCCGGTGGTTCGCCGGATCTCCCCGACGGCGTGCGCCATCGCCGACTGCATCCGCACCCCCAGCACGTCGAGCTTGAGCAGACCGAGGTCCTCGACGTCCTCCTTGTCGGCCTGCACCATCGGGTACTGGCCGCCGGGGGTGGGCTGCACCGGCAGCCGGTCCAGCAGCGTGCTGTTGGACAGGATGACGCCGCAGGGGTGCATCGCGATCCCGCGCGGCAGAGCGTCGAGTCCCTCGGCGAGCTCCCACAGCGGCCCGTACCCCTCAGCTTCCGCGGCGAGGGCGCGCAGTTCGGGCAGCTCGGCGAGCGCGGAGCGGATGTCGCAGGCCCGCACGTGCGGGAAGGACTTCGCGATGCGGTCGACGACCTGCGGGGCAAGCCCCAGGGCGAGGCCGGTGTCGCGCAGCGCGTGCCGGGCCCGGTAGGTCTCGGGCATACCCGTGACGGCGACCCGTTCGCTGCCGAAACGCTCGATGATCCGGTCGTACACCTCAAGGCGGCGCGCGGACTCGACGTCGATGTCGATGTCCGGCAGCGACGTGCGCCGTTCGCTCAGGAAGCGCTCGAAAAGCAGGTTGTGCTCCAGCGGATTCGCGGTCGCCACAAACAGGCAGTGGTTCACCATCGAGCCGGCCCCGGAGCCGCGGGCGGCGACCCGAATACCCATGTCACGGACGTCGGCGACGACCTGGGCCACGGCAAGGAAGTACGCCTCGAAACGCAGACGGCCAATGACCCCCAGCTCGTAATCGAGCTGCTCCATCGCCTTGCGGTCCAGGTCCAGGCCGCGGGCCGTCATGCCCGCCTCACACCGCTGCCGCAGCAGCCGCATCGCCCCCTCCGGCCCAGGCCCCGCACCCACCACAGCCGGCTCGGGAAAATGAGGGGTGCCCAGTCCGAGATCCCGCACTGGGTCCACCGAGCACGCCTCCGCCACAGCGATCGTCTCCGCGACCAGCCGCTGCGCGCGCGAGGAGCCGGCGCCGGCAGCGGCCGCGACCCGCTCGGCGACAGCGAGCATGGCGCCGCCGTCCTTGAGCCACCGCTCGCCGCAGTCCAGGCCCCGCCGCCGGTCCACGGGCCGCAGCAGCCGTGCCGCGTCAAGGACGTCGGCGAGCCGGTGCTGCGCCGGGTCGGCGTAGCGGACCGCGTTCGTCAGAACTGCCGGGATCCCGAGCCGGTCCGCGAGCAGAAGCGTGTGCGCGGCAAGACGGACCGATCCCGGACCCGTCCCGGGAAGACCCCAGCACACGATCTCCAGCCGCAGCCCCGCACCAACCGTCGCGATCCACGGCCGCAGCAACCGCTCGGCGACATCCCCGCGGCCGGCGGCGAGAGCGCGCACCGGCTCGGACGCGGGGCCAAGCAGGACCACCAGGTCCACGCCCGCGAAGTCCTCGAGCATTTCCCGCGATGCCTGCGGCGGCACCCCGGCGGAGAAGGCGGCGGCATGCGATGCGGACACGAGCCGGCACAGCCGCCCCCACCCCGCCACGTTTCGGGCCAGGAGCGTCGCCCTGAACGGCGCCTCCGGAACGTGAGTCCCGCCGCGCACCGGCGTCCGGCGCCGGACTACGGGCTCGGCGGGGGAGTGGGAGGCGACGCCGAGGTCGACGCCGAAGAGCGGCCTGATCCCAGCCGCAGCGGCGGCCTTCGCGAAACGGACCGTCCCGGTGACCGTGTCGCGGTCGGTCAGCGCCAGCGTGCCGATGCCCCGCTCGGCGGCCCGGGCTACCAGGTCATGAGGGTGGGAGGCGCCGAAACGGGCCGAGAAGCCGCTCGCGACATGCAGATGCGGAACCGCAGCCACCACACCCTCCTGCCATAACCCCCTAAACCAGTACCAATGACCTTGGCACCTTCCACGCTAGTCGAACAAAAATCGAACACGCCACTTGGTCACTCCACGCCACGGGACGACTCGGGGATGTGACGGGGCGGCGCGGAGACGTGGAGCCGACTTGGGGTCTGCCGACCGGAAGCGACGAGAACGCTGAGCCCGGCGACGAGGTCGGCGCCGCGCTCGGCCTGGTCCACCAGGCCCAGGAGGTGCGCCCGGTCCACCTACGAGTACCTGCGTCTGCACCAGGCCGCGTACGCGCCGATCGACGCCGGGCAGCAACTGGACGAGTGGGCGAAGGAGCGGGGCGAGGGCGAGCGCACCGTCACCGGCGGCCTGCCGACGCTCTCCCTGCTGGACGAGATGAGCCAGCTCCTCGACGGTCTCAAGCACCTGTACCGGGACACGTACAAGGGCCCGGACCCCGTTGCGCGCCTCCGGCTGACCGAGTGCAAAGCGGCCCTGCTGGACCGGATCGCTGTTGAGGAGGGCCGTCCCGAAGCTGCCGCCCAGGCGGAGAAGGCCCGCGCCCTCGCCGTCCAGCTGCGGGCCGAGATCGGCGGAACCTCGTAGTCAGAGCCCGAAATCCGTCCGACGCTCAGGCAGCCTGGAGAACCGAGCGGATGGTCTCCGCGACTGGCGGGGCGAAGGCGGCCAGGAGGTAGGGGTTGAGCGAGGGCGAGAAGGAGAGCATCAGCTCGCCGCGGTCCTCGCCGTCCTCGCACAGGGCGTGGTCCTCGACGAGCAGGACGGTGTCCGGCCCGAGGCCGGCCGTCGGGTTGCAGGTGATCGAGCGGTGTCCCGGCCGGGCCTGTTCCCGCTCCAGCGCCGTGCGGACGACCGTCGCGCACGGCTCCTCGAAGAGTTCGTGGAGGCGAGCGTCGCTCTGCGGACCGACGGCGATGCGGAGCTCCGCCGACTCGACCGCGAGAGCGAGGTGGACGGACTTGTCCTCGCGTACGAGCGGGTGCTCCAGGGCGGTCACGGTGTGCCAGCCGCCGACCGGTGCGACCTTCTGCCGGCCGTCGGCGTCCGGTGCCGTGTTGGCGTAGTCGAGCGTCGCCGCCTTCACCTCCGCCTCGGCGTTCTCCTCAGGCGTCTGGCACTCGGGGCAGAGGTATCCGACCGGGCGCCCCTGCGTGAACTCGAAGTTCCAGCGCGAGGCGTCGTCCGCGTTCCTCCAGCACGCACGGGTGCAGCGGGTGCAGTGGCCCAGCGGCCGGGCCTTCGTACGTGCCATGACGTCCTCATCTCCTCTCGGCCCCCGGGCAGCTGCGCGGGGGCCTCTGCATCCACAACGCACGGCCCGACAGGTCGGGTGCGCCGCGGACGGGCCGCGTCCCGGGGAGCACGGCCAGTGGTGGCACATCGCCGGGCGCTGCGGCGCCGAGACTCTCGGCGCCGCAGGCCGGGGAGCCTGACCGCAGCCTGCTGTGCGATTTCAACTGCAGGCGCGCGTCTCTTCCCCGGCTATGACGATGCATGTGGCGCTCCTCTCTCGTTCTGCGGGAGCGTGGGGGAGAAGAGGCTCAGCCGCTCCGCGAGTTCGTCAGCGGCACGAATCATCTGGGCATGGAGTGGCTCCGTGGTCTCAGGGTCGAGGACCGTCGGAGGGTGATCGCTGTGCCCCGGACCGCGGACCGCATATCCGCTGTAGGGGAAGCGGCCGACGACTGGAGTGCCGAAACGGCTGAGGTGCTGCTCGACCTGCCCGTCGAAATCGTCGAGGGGCTGTTCCTCCTTCCGCCATCCCGTTTGGAGCAGCAGCCCTGTGACTGGCAGGCTCCACCGTCCGAGTTCCTCGGCGCGCCACTGACTGGCGGCCTCCGAGGCCGTCAGGGAGATGGTCTTCGCACCGGGCCCGGTTCCTCCGATCGTGATCTCCCGGGGGTAAGGGGACGTGGGGTGGAGGAGCAGGCTGAAGTCGGCGAGTTCGCGGAGGACGTGAACGTCGGCCCAGGTCTCTGAGGGCAGGATGGTGCAGTCGAAACGTCGGCGTGCGTCGCCAACCGCGACAGTCTGCCCGAGATCCATGGGATCGGCTTCGCCGCTCCACAGGCTTCCCGGAGGCGGGGCCAGACGCAGCGTCCGCCAAGCCGGAGGATCGGCCGGTGTAGACGGAGCGGCTGAGGACCGACTGGACCCCACCAGCGAGAACGGCTCGTCCCGCGGGAGCCGGAGCACAGCGGTGTGTCGGCCCTGGGCCGCCCACACTGCCGCGAGTTGTTCGGCCACGCGCGCCAGCTCCTCCCTCCCCAGGTGCCTTCGCAGGCCGGAGAACTGGTCGGCGGACATCAGGAGAATCACCCGGCCGTCCCGGACACGGGGTGCTGCCGAGCGGACGGGGCGGACGGGGCGGGCGGTCGCACGCCGCTCCCCGATGGCGACCACGGTCTTCGGGGCAGACGGAGCGGTCGAGGCCGGAACTCGACGGCTGCGGACGACGAGCGGGCTGTGGTTGTTGCGAGGGATCGGCGCGGGGCTGAGGCGGACAACGCAGCTTTGGGGGGTACACGTGTGATCCATGAGGATCAGGCCGCAGCCGACGACGCGGTCTGTGAGCAGGCTGATGAACCGGTCCTCGTCGAAGGAGTCGCCGTTCACGGTCCGGTCGACGGTCCACTCCACGCCGTCCCCGTCGGTCTGTGGGCTGACCGTGATGCTGGTGTGTCCGGCGAGTCGGTCCCACAGTCGCGGGCGCCGCAGGAGCGCGCTGCCCAGAGCGGACGCGGGAGAAAGCTGGCGCAGGAGACTGCGGCTGGCTGGCTCCGCGCGCTTGGGCCCCGGCTCGGGCGCGGCGACGTCCCAGCGAGGGGTGCCAGCCTGAGTACGAATCCGCTCCGTGTGCGCGGTAAGCAGCTCCGGAAGATCTTCTTCGCGAGGGAGGGTCACCGTTACCTGGGGCTCCGAAGTGTCCCATGGCCTGTCGTAGGCCCAGTCCCGCAGGCCGAAGTGGAGAGAGCGTCCGATGATCTGCACCATGAGGCCCCGGGTGCCGCGCCAGGTTCCTCGCTTCGACTGGTATGGCAGGTGGTCCAGCAGGGCCTGGACATCGGCCTGGCACTCGACACGGAGTTCCAGTTGGCTGCCGGGATACCTGCCCGGGACCAAGATCGGATGGGCTTCCCGGATTCCGAAGGGGCGGGTCCGCTGCGGGCCGGTGCCGGCGCCGAGGGCGGTAAGGATGACGGACTCCAGCAGCGCCTGGGCCGCGCTTGCCGATGGGACGAGCCGGTCGTAACGATCGGTGGCGGCCAGGCGGAGGCGAGCCCTGCGCAGGTCCTCTCCCGTGATCTGGGAGGTGGCGTCGCTAAGCAGGTGAAGGTCGAACATGCCGGCGGTGCTCCTTTCACAGCAGCCCCCGGTCCAGGCGGCAAGGCGCACAACAGCACATCGGCGTTTCAGGCGATGAGTCCAACAACGGGCAATACGACGAGGTTGTCTGACGGCGCCTGATGGACCGGGGTGGCGCCCAGAGCCGGCCGCGTCAGGGGCCGGGCATCACGGAAAGTACCACAGCAATGGCGTTCTGCAGCGCCAGCAACCCGGGGTCGTCGGGTCCACCGCGACCTTCACTCACTCCGAACGGCCTCTGGCGTATCGGCGTCCGGCATACAGGTTCGGCGCCGCCGGAAGGGGCGGCGCCGAATCGTTCGGAGACGTGGTTACCGGACTGGCTTGAGCGGGGCGGGCTTGAGCGGCGTACGTTTCCCTTCCCCCTGGCGGCGGCCTTGCGGGCCTTCTCGTCCAGGTGGAGCTGGAAGCGGCGCTCGTATTCGTCTTCGAAGTCGCCGACGTCCAGCCGCAAGTCTCTGGGCAGGGCCCGCATGGCACGCTGCTGGTCGCGGGGGTCGGCGAAGGCCGAGATCGCCGGGTGGAGCTGGAAGCGTCCACGGCGTACAACGGTGACGAGCCGGGCGGCCACCAGGTGGGGCATGGCGCGGCTGATCATGCCGCGTTCCAGGGCTAGGCCAGTGGCGAGCTCATCGTGAGTGGCGACCACGAGACCGCCGGCTTCCTGTTCGCTCATCATGTGCAGCAGCAGGGTGTAGGCGGTGGGAGGCAGCCGCGGTACGTACGCGAGCCCGTTGAAGCTGCCCCACAGCACACGGCGCGGCGCCCATTCCTCAGCAGCTGACGTCATGACCTGGCCTTCCCTTCCCCGCGACCCCTTGGGCACTTCAAGCTTCGCACCGGGAGCAGCCATCGCCCGAAACGCCTCGGGCGCGTTCGGATCCTCCATGATCTCCCGCAGGAGATCCAGTTGCTCCACCCGGTCCCCGATACTCGGCTTGGACCGCTTCTCGCCCTTGCGCGGTTCGTGGAAACCGCCCCGCAGTGATGCGGCCGGATTGAGCTGGTACAGCCCCCGCTTGACCTTCCGCAGAGCTCCGTCCGCCTCCAGGACATTGAAGACCCGGCTGATGTGGGGCCGGCTGTACCCGAGGGCCTTGGCGACATCCTCGTGGGTGGCTTCGATCTGGCCGCCGGGCTTCTGCGAGCCCATCAAGGTGAGCAGCACGACCAAGACGAACCGGTCCTCGTCGTACCGCTTCGCGGCCCAGCGCATGAATTCCAGGCTGTCCATCGAGAACGAGTCCCCGATGAAGCCAGTGCTGGATCCGATGGGAATCAGCTGGGCGATATGGCCCGGCGGCAGATCGACCTTGGTGCCCGGCGTCCTGCCGTACGCGGTCGGCGGTGGCTTGGGACGTCGCCGACGACGCGACGGCGTGCCCGGCAGCTGCGGCGCTGCGCTGCCGTCGAGGGGCCCAAAACACGGCAGGGGCAGCACGGAAGTCGCCGGAACGTCAGCTCCTTCTGACATTCACTTTCTGCTCGGCGTCGACCCGAGCCCGACACTCCGCTGCACTCTTGGTGGCAGTACTGCCACCAAACCCATGTGATCGGTCAGGAACTGCTGACGACGAAGACGAGTTATGTCAGCCCTGAGCTGACATATCATCTGGCGCCCGGAGCTCTGACCTGCGAAAACGTGGCGATCTCCTCTATAGAACGCGCGCGCGTGATACCCGGGTAGCAAGCCTCGGGCAAGCCTGACGCGCCGTCGCCGCGCGACCGCTTTCACGCAATCAGCCACAGAGACGGCCCCGGTGGCACGGCCGGACGGCCTGAACGCGCAGACCGTTGCCGGGGGCCAGCCCCCGGAACCCCCGCTGGGGGCACCTGCCCCCAGACCCCCGCCAGCGCCTAGGGCGCGCTGGACCGCCCACGCTGCCGCCTGTCCTCAAGCTCGCAGGCCCTTCCGCAAGCTCCAGGGCCTGCGAGCTTGACCGTCCGGGCCCTGGGGGCCCGGACTGGACAGTTGCCCTCGGATGGAGTGGCTGGCGTAGTACTGGCGAAGGGAAAGGGGCTGGTGAAGTAGCAGCAGTTCCTGTTGCCCGGGGCGGGTCCGAGGGCGCATAGGGAGGGCATGAGGGTGTGCGCGCAGGGCGGACAGGAGGCGTGACAGTCGACAGCTACATCAGGGCGGGCGGTGCCTCCTCGGAGGCACCGCCCGTGGGGGTCCATGGCCAAGGTGGGTGGGCGGGTGAGGCTCGTATGGATCTGCGGAAGGTCACCTGGGCGTGGGGCCTGGACGAACCGCACCTGGGCTTGGCACCCGTCGATGCGCCGCCCCAGCTGTGAGGCGAACTCCCCGTTCTCGACACCGACAAGCGCGAGCTGACCGCGTACCCCGTCCGCGATGGTGCCCCGTGCGAAGAGCTGCTGGGCAGGAGCGTCGACCGCGTCGCACTGGCGAGTGGTGACGTCCCGCCGAAGCCGTGCATCGGCGCTCTGCACCTGACGACGACGGCGGATCTCGGAACGCCCCGAGTCAGTCGCGGCCGTCATGAGGGAGCTGGAGCCGCTGTCGGGGGAGCTTGTGGACGGTTTGCTGCAGGTGGCCGGCGGGCTGGGTGGGACTGGACGGTCGTCAGCAGCGGCTGCTGCGGCTGGCCCGTTTCCCCAGGCCCAAGCGGCTGGAGGACTTCGACTTCGCGAAGAACCCGAACGTCACCCCCGAGGTCGTCGCGGACCTCAAGTCCCCCACCTGGGTCCGTGAGGGCCGGCCGCTGGTGCTGATTGGCGACTCCGGTACCGGCAAGTCCCACCTTGATCGGGATCGGCACCGCGATCGCCGAGGCCGGCCTGTCGGTCCGCTACACCACCACCAGCGCGCTGGTGAACGAGCTCGCCGAGGCTGACGCGGCCCGCCGTCTGTCCTCGGTCATCGCCCGCTACAGCAAGATCGACCTGCTGTGTCTAGACGAGTTCGGATATCTCAACCTCGACCGCAAGGGCGCGAAGCTGCTGTTCCAGATCTTCACCGAACGCGAGGAACGCAAAGCCACCGCGGTCGCCACGAACTCGCCCTTCACCGAGTGGGACAAGACCTTCGGCGACGCCCGCCTCTGCGCGGCCATCGCCGACCGGATCACCTTCCGCTGCACGCTGATCCAGACCGGCACCGAGTCCTACCGCCTCCAGACCACCCAGGAATCCCTCTTCCCCACCCCGGACTGACACGCCACGACCAGCACGAGGGTGGTTCCACAGGCCCATCCCTTTGTCACGCCCTGTCTCCTTCTCTGGGGCACTCCACTACTATCCGGCCGAGAGGACGTGGTGGGGGAATGACTGAGTACATCGACTGGGTCGTGGAACTGGTGGGGGCGATTCTCTCCGGCTGGGGGATGATCGGTTTCATGGTGGTCCTCTGCGCCGCCGCGATGGTTGTGGGCCTGCTACGCCTGGCCGCCGTCCTGATACTTGCGCCGATCGGCGGTGCCGTTCGACTCGCGAGCCGGGGCTACGCGATAGCAGTCCGTCGCGCTGGCACACCCGACGTCCAGTGCACGGCAAGGCGAGGCATGGCGTTCAACGAATTTCTCGACTGGCTTGCTGGCCCCGGTGGCTGGGTCGAGTTGGGTCGGTGCGGATATGGCGGCGGCCACGCTGGACTGTGTGGGGGATGGATTGATCTTCCTCCTGCAACCCCTAATGAGCCTGCTTGACCCGGAAGGCTCATCTCATCGCGGCTGGACCCATGATGAGGGTGAGGCCCCGGCCGCGACTTGTCAGGGAGGCGACCCGGGCCCGCACCGACAAGCTACCCACAGCCCTGCACCATCTCCCTGGGGCACTCCGCCCAGCGCCACCGGGTCACCCGATCAGTGGCTCTCAATCTCGCCGGAGAACACCGGCCACGGTTGAGTACATCCCGCCACGAACGGCCTACACCTGGCTCCCGTTCATGCCGGAGCAGTGGCCCCCATATGACCCGATGAAATCAGCGCGACTCACGCCCTGTCCCTGCGGCGCACCTGGCCGACCGGTACGTCTACCGGGAAACCGCGGTTGACTTCCCGTACGAGGAGCGCGCGTACGGGACCGACGCCGCGGACCTGTTCGCCGGGTTCCCCGAACTGGTCGACCCGCACTGGGCTGAGGCTAACGGACCAGGATCCCCAGACCGCCCTCTCCCTCCTGTGCTATCGGCCCGGCAGCCTTGAGGACATCACCGGCGGCGGGAGGCCGAGGAACGCCTCATCGGCATGAGCCGGACCGGCGTGCCGCTTCCCGATCTGGCAACGGGCGCTTCCGGTGACCGAGCCCGACAGCACCGCTGCCTGCCGTGCCTGCCCGCGGCGGAGAACGGAGGCCGGGGCCTGGCGGAGATCTGGATCCTTGAGGGGGCGTGGGACGTTCCGTCGGGTTGGCGGGGCGCGGGTGGCGGCGCTCGCCCCTGAACCGCAGACGGCGGTCGGAGGGGCGGGGCGGCAACTGCCATTTCGTCACCCCTCAGGGTGAAACAAATTGACGTAACGAAATGAAACGAAACATGATGAGGCTCAGCCACACCGACCGCACAAAGGGGCACCATCGTGAACAGGCCGCTGGAGAACGAGGGATTCGGCGCCGCGCGAGCGGAGCGTCGGGACCGCCGGCTCGCCGGATACCTCACCGCCTCCCCGCTCGACCTGCGCCTCGGCTACCGCGCCGAGACCCGGCTGGAGTTCGCGGAGGGCGGCGGGAAGGGCAAGGTCCGCGCGCAGGCCGCCCGGGAGTTCGCCGCCGCGTTCGGTGTCGAGACCCGCGAGGTATGCGTGATCAAGCGCGGCACCTACACGGGGGAGGAGCGCATCACGTGGCTGCCCCGGGTTCTGACGGTCCACGGGGACGCCGAGTCCGTGGCCCGGTACGTCGCAGCCCTGCCCCGGATCATCGACTACACCGAAACCCTCGCGACCCAGGCCGCCCGTTCCTACGGCCACTGGTCGCGCCGTGCGATCGCCGAGCCCCACATCGAGAACCTCGACGCGGCCGGCCGCCGTGCCGCCGCCCGCGCATTCCGTGCCGCCGCCTTCCTCGCAGCCGCCCGCGTGCTCGCCCGCCCGGAGGACACCGACGAGGTCACCGTGGTCGACCAGGCGCTCGCCCCCTGGGAGCAGGTCGACGCCATCGCCGGCGGCATCGCCGTCTACGGCTGGGTGGACATCACCGAGGCGTACGACCCGGCCGAGGCCACCCGCCTCCTCGACGACGCTCGCCGCTCCGGTCTCCACACGCAGCACCACGACGAGGCCCGCGCCCTGGCGATCCGTCAGGCCGAGCGGGCCCAAGCCCTGAGGGACGCCCTCGACACCGAGCCCGGCGCCATCGCCGAGGACGCCGCCACGACCGGCCCGGTCGTGGTGATCCCATGCTCGGGATCCAAGCTCCCCCATCGGGCCGAGGCCGGCCGCATCTACACCGGCCCCCTCCACACCCACGCCCGCCGGACCGCAGATGCCCTCACCGCCACCGGCGGGACCGTCCTGATTCTCAGCGCGCTTCACGGCCTGCTGACCCTCAGCCAGGAGATCGAGCCCTACGACCACACCTGGAACGATCCCGGCAGCGTCACTGAGGACGAACTGCGCGCCCAGGCCGGCGCCCTCGGCATCAGCGACGCAGCCGACGTCGTCCTGCTCACCCCAGGTAAGTACACCCAGCGCGGACTCGCCGTCTGGCCCGACGCCCGGACCCCGCTCGCCCACCTCGGCATCGGATCCCAGCGCGGCCGCCTCACCACCCTGCGCAAGTACCCCGAGCAATACGCCGCCGCTGCCTGACCACCGTCCCCTCTCCCGAGGCGTCCTCGATGTCCTTCCCCCTGGGCTGGCGCCACCGCACTGTAGGAGAAGGACGAGGACCTGGTACGCATTCGCAACCGTGCGACCAGCTGTTGCGCCGCGCTCCACACCCCCCCGAGGGCGACAAGGCCGTCCAGAGGGGCACCAGCGCCGTGCTCGCCCTCGCCGGGTAGGACCGCGAGCAGGGTACGACCCCCGGTCCTCCCGCCTCCCACACTGTGTCCTGCCGAACCGCGCGCATACATCCGCCCGGGTTACGCCGCCCGCCACAACGATCCGACCGCAGCATGACCGGCGCTGCGCAGCCTGGCTCGTGCTGCAGGGACACCGGCACGGGCGCACGGACGTGAGCCAGCGAAGCCCCCACCCGTGTCTACGCAGGGGCCCGCTACCGCGAGGACGAGGACGCGGCCGGCCCGGCCGTTCTGCGCTGAGAGGATGGGGAACTCCTCGACGAGTCCCCGCCCGCCGAGGAACGCTGGAACGGGTGGCGGACCTGCCGGGAGCCGGTCCAGCGCGCTGCCGACGTCCCCTTCAGCACCAGGAGCCGCACCGATGAGCCATCACCAGGCCGGGACCTTCCCCACCGCACCGGGCCCTCAGTGTGCCTTTCCCGGCTGTACCCGGCCGCCGGCGCCGAAGGACCCGGCGCAGCCAGGCCGGCCCGCGAAATACTGCGACGACCCGGCCCACCACCGAGTCGCCGCCTTCCGGGAGAAGGAACGCCGGGAGAGGCAGGCTGCGGCGGAGGCGACGGCCGCTGCTGTCGGCCGTCTGGAGTCCGCCCGGACCGTCACCGCCGAGGCGGGGGCGAGCGTCATCGAGCTGGTGCGCCGGCTGGAGGATGAGATCCGGCGTCTCCTCGACGAGGCCGCCCGGTCGGCCGTCCGCATCGAGGAGTTGGAGCAGGAAGTCGCCCGCCTCACGCTGTCCGGACGGGGAAACCGTCCCTGACACGCGGTTGTTGCGGGATGCAGCGGTTTGAGTCGCTTCAGTCGCTGCCGAGCTGCCGGTGACCGGCCGGCCGCGCTTACCAACAGGAGTTATGGGCTTGTGACTGCGGGCGGATGTCGGCGGTCAGCCTGGTGGTGAGAGCACGGACGAAGCATGCGGTGACCTCGTACGACGCCCCTGCCGGGGCTGCACCGCATCCCCCGTTTCTGTGCGGGGTGGAAGGAAGGCCGGCCGTGCCCACCCACGACACCCCGTCCGCCGTCGAGCTGTACCCGCCGACCGACGAGGACGGCTGGTACGCCTCGCAGGTGCGCGACTGGGTCGCGGTCTGCCCGGAGCTCGGCGATCCAGCGGTCCGTCTCTACCTGATCCTGCGCTCGCTGGTGATCGACAAGCACGGCCCGGTCCGCAAGCTCTCCATCGCCGAGTTGTGTCACCTGCTGCCGCGCAAGGCGGTGGCGCCGGGGGAGCGGCCGGAGCCGTCGAGCGTCTCGCGGATCCGCGGTTTGCTCGACCAGCTCACCAGGGTCGGGCTGGTCACCACTCCGGAGGGGCGCCGGCTGACGTCGTCGTCGCGGGCTCTGGCCGCCGGGCAGCAGCTGCGTATGCGGATCAATCTGATGCCCCGCCGGAGCTACGCGGGTCCGCGTAATGCGTTCGACGTGCTGGACGAGATCCGCCCGGCCGCTGAGCGGTCGGCGCGCGCGGCCCGGGAGCGGGAGCTGGACCTGGCCCGGGCTCGCCGCGCGGCCCGCCAGGAAGAGGGCGGGAAGGGTGCGCAGACCGGTGCGGCGGGGGCGGGTCAGAATTCCGGCCCGCAGGGTGCGGGTCAGAATTCTGGCCCGCGGGGTCAGAATTTTGACCCGCGGGGTCAGAATTCTGACCCGGATTCGGGGGATGACCTGCAAGATCGCGACCTCCCGCTCAGTCTTACCGCTCAGTCCTACCGCTCAGACACCGACACCTCCTCCGTCCGTCCGTCCCCTCAGGTAGTAGTGGGGTGGGAAGGAGCGAAAGGCGGGACGGATGAACGGATGGACGAAGGGCCCGACCGGGTGCAGGAGGGGAACCGGCCGCAGGCCGGAAGGGCGGGCGAGGGGCAGCGGCAGGATGAGGTGCCGATGCAGCGGCCGGAGATGACGGCCGGCCTCGACATCCTCTACCGCCTCGGTGCCCAGGTGCCCGTCCTCGCGCTCGCCGGCCGTCCTCTCGCCGACCAGGCCCGTCGCCTCGACACTCTCCTCGCCTGCACCTCCTGGACGGCCGAGCTCCTCCTCGCAGCGCTCGCAGCCCCCTTCGAGGGACCGGTGCGTACGAGTGCCGGCGCCGTCGTCTCCGCCCGCATCACCGCCCTTCCCGCCGCCCCCGCCTTTGAGTACGTCCCGGACCCGGACGGGGCGGGGCGCGGGGTTGCGCAGGAGAGGCAGCGGCGGGTGATGGCCGAGTGCACGGAGTGCGGGCGGCCGCCGGAGGCCGGGAGTGATCTGTGTGCCGAGTGCGCCGGCTGGCAGCTGTGCCCCTCGTGCCACTTCTACCGCACCCCGGACGGAGCTCCCTGCCGCCACTGCACCGACACGGCCGTTGTCACCGCCGCCGAGCCGACCGCGCGGTGCGCCGGGCACGACGGCGCCGGTTGTGGCACGCCGGTGCTGAAGACGGGCTCCCTCGTGCCCCTGTGCGGCCGGTGCCAGGTCCAGGCACACCGCATCCGCGCCGCCCGGGACGCCCAATGGGCCGACGCCGTCCGCGCGGCCGTCGCCGCCGCGGCAGCCGACACCACCTTGTAGACCCGCCAGGACATGCGCGAGGGCCCGCCCGAATCTACCGGGCGGGCCCTCACACGTGTCCTGGCGGATTCAGCACACGTTCCGTGCCGGGGCAAGACCCCACTCGGGGTCGAAGCCCCAGCCGGTGTCGCCGCGGAGCACCGCCGTCCTGTTCGTGGTGACTCCCCAGCCGGGGTCGCATCCCCATCCGGTGTCGTGGCCCATACGATCCCCTCCCTGGCGCGCGGCGCCTGGAACGGCGGCCGGTAGGGCGACCGTAGCCGCCCTCCGGGGTGCGCACCATCCCGGGGACCGGAACCGGCGGGCTAGCGGCCCGCGTTAAGACCGTGGAAGCTCGCAGTGACCGTGGCGCTTACCACGTCAGGCCCGGCTTACCACCGCAGATCAGGGCCTTGTGGTAAGGCTGACCGTACCTGGGCAGTGGAGCCTTCACGTAGCTCCCTGCGCCCGCGCCAGCAGTCTGGCCGCCCGCGCGGAGAACGGGAGGCACCAGGTGATCCCGCCTTCTTGGGGGCGCCTCGCTCCGTCCATGCCCCCAGTCACGGCCCTTCCGTCACACGTTGGATCGTCCTCCAACGTGGGGCGTCGTCATCAGGGACGTCCGGAGACGCGAAGTGGAAAGGCACGCGAAGGTGGCCAGCCAGCGCCCGGCCGGCCTCGGCGGCGGCAACACCAGGAGGAGGCCCGTCAGATCGGTGATACACGGTCGCCAGGTGGCCGTCCCCAGCTGGGGCGTCCAGGACCGCGACCAGGAGGACGAACCAGTCGTGCACCGTATCGCCGTCCCAGAGCGCCTCCACCGCCGCCACACGACCTGGGAGCGCCGCGGCGCGGGCTGCGAGCGAGGGGAGGTCCAGCGGATCAGGCGGCGTGCGCTGCACGCGGTCGCCCAGGGCCTCGTATCGCGCGTGGACCACCCGCTCGGCTTCGTGCAGGCCAACCCCCAGCGGGCGCAGCGCCTCCCAGACGGACCTGACCGCCGGCATACGGCGGTCGCGCAGCACGTCGGCATCGACCTCTCGGCAGGTCCGTTCCTCCAAGTAGGCCCACCAGCCGCTCACTGGGCCACCAGCTGGGATCTCAGGGTGCGCGTCATACGTTCGAACGTACGTCAGGGGCTCGGGCCAGCCCCGGCCGCCCCCTTGACGGTGCTGCCGAAACTCGGGTTCTGGCGCAACTTAGTGAAACCGTGCCGCCCGGGTTCGTGCTGACCTCCGGACGAGCTGCTGATCTGTCGGTTCACCAGGGCTACCGACACCGGAGAGCGAGGGTGGGTACGGCTTCACGGAAGTTGAGCCAGAGCCCGATCTCGTGGACAAAGCCAGGTACCGAGGGGAGTCGCGGTAAGCGGCGCTCACCGTGGTGAGTACGGCCCAGGACCTGATAGGTGACACCCCTGTTTTCCCAGGTGAATAGCCCTGCTGATAGGGAGTGGCAAGCCGGACTTACCAGCGGCGGAAGGACTGCCGGGCCGGCGGCGCTCGCACGGGCGGCCGGCTCGGGCGGAGCCAGCAGCGGTTCTCGATCTGCCTGCCCGTTCAGCCCGACCCTTCGCTGGCGTGGCTGAGTGCCTTCGACGGCATGCCTTCGGAGTTCGTCCTTCCGGTCCTGCTGTTCAACCGCGGACGGTTCTGTCCCGCCCGCACCGTCCGTGACCGGCGCTCCCTGCCGTACGCTCCGGAGGTTTCGCGCCGGAGCTGGTAAGCGACGCCGAGCGTGGTGAGCGGGCCGGAACCTGACAGGCAACCGCGACCGTCTGCGCGATGGTCGTCAGTGTCGTGGCGCGCTGCGCGCCGGCCCGTCCGACATCACCTCCATCGTCCGCGTGCTGCCCGACCTCGCTGCGGCGCCTTCGCGGCGTCGGCGCTGTTGACCTTCGGGGCGCGGGCTGGACGTACCGCCCGGTGCGAAGAGGGGCATGGGACCGTCCAGGTGCCCCAGCCGCACTCCTCTCGAGTTCCAACCCAAACGGATTTGCGACTACAGGCAATCTACCTGCACTTTTTGATGGCGTTCTCAAAATTCAACCCAAAATCCAACGTAAAAACTGATACGGTTTGCTCGGAGGTGGACCCATGACGAAAGACTCGAAGGAAGAGGCCCTGTTCAGGGCGGTGGAGGAGCTGCTGGCCGGAGGGCCGCAGTTCCCCGAGCCTGCCGAGCGGGCGCGGCTGCGTGAGGCGGCTGGCGTCACCCAGACCGCTCTCGCCCGCGCCCTGGAGACCTCGACGCAGACAGTGAAGAACTGGGAGGCAGGCCGCTCCGAGCCCCGCCCGCCGCGCCGCGGCCCTTACCTGGCCTTGCTGGAGGGCTGGGCGAGGAAGTACCCCGCACCCCGCGAAGAGCAGCCGGCCGCCGAGAACCCTGCTCCCGTGCCCGTTCCGGCATCCATGGCGACACCGGTGGAGAAGCCGGCTCCGGTCCCGCCCCGACCCAGCACGACACGTCCGGCATCGGCGCCCCGGCGCCCCGCCGTGCGGAAGACGACCGCCCGCTCCACCGCACCGACCGGTGACGGCCCGTTCATGAACGGGCCGCTGGCCGTTCTGACCGTCGAAGACGGCGAGCTCGTCGGTTACGGCGCCGACGGCCTCGTCCTCGACGTCCCCGCCACAACACTTCCCGCACTGGTGGAGTGGACGCTAGAAAAGGGCCGGCTCGGTGCCCCGAAGCTGAACGGTTCGGGCCGCGACGCCGACCCGCTGCTGGTGCTGACGCCGTCCGCACTGCAGCGCTTCGGCTTGCCGGAAGCCCTGACCGAGGATGAGCAGGACTCGGGACGCCTCGCCGCCTCGCACCCGGTGATCAAGCACCTGGAGAAGGCACAGTGGCAGCTCACCCAGCGCGGATTCGGGCCCTGGGCGCGGATCTACCGTCCCGCGCAGGGCAGCCGCCGCCTGTGCGTCCAGCTGTGCATCCCGTCCTGGCACGCGCTCGATGACCGTTCCTGGAAGAACGCCGCCGACCTGGCGGCCGCCGACCTGGCCCGTGTGATGAGCCTGTACGCCTCGCGGGTGATGACCCCGCGCGGTTCGACCGCGGTAACCGGCCTGGAGCTGATGACGGCGCTGCACCCGCCGACCCGTGCCTCCGCCCCCGATGCCGACGGCCACCGGCACAGCATCCACAACCCCGGCTCCCTCGGAGCCAAGCCGATGGACCCGCCGCCGTGCGAAGCGATCAACGGCCACCCCGTCCTCGCCGATTTGCCACGCTTCCACCAGCGCGGCCCCGAGGAACGGATCTTCGAGGAGGCGTACGACTGGGCGCGGCCGCTGACCGACGAGGACCGCAGCCACTCCCACCTGGTGGGCATCGACGTCAACATGGCCTTCGCCGCCGCCGCCAACGGTGCGATTGTCGGACTCGCAACCCCGCCTGTCCGCACGGTCAACCCCGCCTTCGACCCCAAGATCCCCGGATCCTGGCTGGTCGACCTCTCCCACGTCGACCTCGACCGCGTAATGGTCGGCAAGAAGTGGGTCGACCTGTGCGGAGACCTGCTGCCCAGCCCGTTCACCCAGTACGGCGAGCGCCCCGAAGGCCCCGCCTGGTATGCGACCCCGACCGTCGCCTACGCCGTAGAGCTCGGATACCAGGTCCAGCCGCTGGAGGCATGGCTGCGCCCCGACTCGGGCCGCTACCTGGACGCCTGGTACCAGCGCCTGCGTGACGCCTACATGGCGACGATGGCCGACCTCGGCGTGCCGGACGGGCTCGCCCCGGAGGATTTCCTGGCGGCGATGACCGGATGCAAGGACCGCGACCCCGACGCGGCGATCGTCCTGGAGGCGATCAAGGGGACAGTGAAGTTCGGCCTCGGCAAACTCCAGCAGAAGGCACAGGGCGGCAACTGGATGCCCGGCCAGCCGTGGTCAGCGCTCTCCCGTCCGACCTGGCGCCCCGACATCCGCGCCGCGGTCATCTCCCGGGCCAGGATCGGCATGCACCGCAAGCTGGTCGCCCTGGCCGCCGCCACCGGCCGCTACCCCGTCTCTGTCCTGTCCGACTGCGCCGTCTACGCCGCGAACGGCCCGTCCCCGCTCGACGTCCTGCCCTACACCGGCGGCAAGACCATCCCGGGCAGCTTCCGGATCGGCGTCTCCCCGGGGATGGTCAAGCACGAAGGGACCCAGAGCGTGGAATGGGCGGACGCCTTCCGCCGCAGGTTCGACAACCCGCTTCTCAACCTCGCCCGCAACATCAAGTCCGGTCAGCGGACCGGGGACACAGGGGAGTAGACCATGGTGGTCAAGTCGATCGGCGAGGGCCTGGAGCAGGTCCTGGACAAGGCGGTCACCCGCAAGCCGCCGCAGTCCGTCGGCGCGCAGGCGCGGTTCCTGGTGGAGAAGCTCAAGAGCACCAAGGCCGCAGCGGACCTCCTCGGAGTCTCCCCGCGTACCGTCCAGCGGTACCTGAAGGGAGAGATCACGCACCCCCGGGCCAAGGTCGCGGGCCAGCTGAAGGAAGAGGTACGCAAGCGCTGGCAGCCGAAGGTGAAGGAACGGGCGAAGAAGCAGGCCGCCGCTCGCGGCCTGATGATCGACATCCGGGCCAACCTCGGCTACGTGGCCGACGAGCGCAAGACCGACCAGGCCCGCGATCGTCACATCACCATCGCCCTGTCCCCGGCCAGCGCCGAGCGGATCTTCGCCGCCCAGGGCGACACCGAGGACAGGATGCGCCAGGCCGTCGCCGAGTCGCTGCGCCAGGACTACTTCCAGCAGGGCGGCACCCGAGCCGCGGGACTGGACGAGATCCGCATGAACAACCTTCACAACGTCGAGTTCGGACTGTGACCGGCTAGCAAGGTCGCGGCGCCGAAAGCTGGTCGGAGGCTGCCGGAGCGTCCGGCGGGCACAGCGCGGCATACGTCCGACACCATTACTGCCGTCTGCGTCGTCTGGCCTCCAGGCCGACACCGGTCCGGCGCGAGGAGAGCCAGGCGGCGGCTGCCCGCCGTCTGGCTCGTCAGCGAGTCGCACGCCCGCGTCCGCTGGTGAGGAAGGAACCGAGGGATGAGCATCTGGAGTTCGCAGGATGTGGCCCGGGACTTCGTCCGCCGGCAGGCGGACGGCCTGGACATCACCCAGGTCGCCGAGCAGGTCGCCGAGGCGGCCCGCCGGAAGCGGGAGACCGCAGCCGGCACCCGACACGTCCTCCAGCACGACGTCGACGGCTTGGTGGCTGCCGACCCTCACCGTCTTGCAGCGACCTGGGCGGCCAAGCACACCGAATGGGAGCGCATCCACACCCTCCTGGAGGTGTCCGGTCGCGCGGTGTACGAGCCGTCCGACGATGCTACCGGTACCCAGTGGGCCCGCGAGCGGCAGGAATACCGGCAGCAGCGGCTCGACGCCTTCGCCGCGCACCAGGAGCAGCGCCGCCAAGACCGTTCCGCCGTCACCCTCCAGCTCCGGCTGACCGCCGACCAGGCCGCCGCACTGCACCGCGCCGCCGCCCGCTCCGGTCTGACCCCGGAGCAGGTCCTCGCCCACCTCGCCGCCCACGTCGAGACCTCTCCCGACGGGACCCTGTCCGTCCCCGGCCACGACTGCGCCTGACCCGCACTCGGGCACGGAGAAACTTTGCAGGCAAGGAGGGGGGAGCTGCTGGCCGGTCGCAGCGGCGCCGAACGAAAGCGGCCGGCGCCCACTTCCGCCGAGGCGGGTGGCAAGGGCGCCGGCCAACCGAAAACACACACCCGGGAGACCCGAGACGCGTATCTCGCTTCCGAGTGTATCCGCTCAGCATGGTGCGGAGGTTCCCCGCCACTTGCGACAATGACGTAAGCTGGTTAATGTTTTTTTGCTGACGGGTTGTGGCAGCCCGTCCAGAACCGGATACACCCACTCACCGTTCGGAGTCCACATGTCCTTCCCCACCATGCTCCCCATCGGCAGCCCCGCCCCGGCCGAGCCCGCGGCCGGAGCCGGCGTATCGGTGTGGCCGGCAACCACCGCCGCAGCCGCGGCCGAACTCGCCCGCCTCGCCGGGCTCCTGGCCGAGGCCGGCGCCACCGTCGTCCCGGCCGCAGACACACTCACGATCCCCCACCTCGCCTGCGGCCCGGGCGACACCGCCGGCGTCCGGGTGCGTACCACCGGCCGCGCCCCGCACGCCCTCTACATCATCGCCGCTGGCCGCATCACCCCCCACGCGGGCGCGGACAGTGCCTTCGCCGACCTCCACCCGCTCCTCGAGGCGGCCGCCCGTCCCTGCGAAGGATGCGACGCCGAGGCCGGAACGCCGTGCAACCCGCACTGCCTGCCCGACCCCTCGACCACCTGACACACCCCGCCGGCGGGGTGCCACGCGCACCCCGCCACTCCTGACAGAGGAAGAGGAAGATGATCCGCGCCGGACGCCTCAAGTACGTCCAGACCATGGCCGACCTGGCCGATGCCTTGGGCAAGTCCCTCGGCACCGTCCGCAACACCAAGCCCTACGCCGCACAAGGCCATCCGGCGCCGATCAGCTCGCCCGGTGCCCGGGCCCAGCTCTGGGATGCGGAGCAGACCGCGGCCTTCTACGCCGGCAAGCCCGTCCCCGAGCTGCCTCAGGCCGATGATGACGAGGACCTGCTGGACCGCCACGAGGCCGCCGAGCTCCTCGGGATCAAGCCGATGAGCTGGAACTCCTACAAGCAGAACCCGGACCTGGCCGACGGTGTGGTCCTCGTGCCCGAAGGGCCCAAGGGGACGGAACACTGGCCCCGCCGCCTGGTCCTCGCCTACAGGGACAGCCGGCCCGGCCGCGGCGCCGGCGGCGGCCGCCGGCCGGGCAGCGGCGACATGGTGCCTCGTGACCAGATCCTGCCGCGGATCGCCGAGCTCCTGGACGCCGACCCCGCCATCACCCTGGAGGCCGTCGCGGACACCCTGGGCATCACCAAGTTCCCTACCGCCCAGGCCGGCCTGGTCACCCTCCGGGGCCGGCGGATCGCCGACCTTGTTGAGGCCCGGCCCGGCCTCGGTCTGAAGGAGGCCGCTCTCCAGTTGGGCTACCCCGCCCTCACCCACCGCGGCGCGATCAAGGCCGCCGAGGGGGAACTGCACGCCCGCAGCGTGAAGCCGTATCTGCAGCACGCCGCGGACGTCCTGGCGGGCGCCGGCGTAGCCCCGCGGGCCGAGGCCGAGGTCCGGCAGATCGACGACGGGCACCTCGCCGCCGTCATCCTGCTCGAAGCCGGCCAGCCGGCGCCTGCCCTGGTGTGGGACGAACGCTACGGGTGGCGTACCGCTGACAACCGCCGCCATCCGATCGGCAAGTACACCGAAACAGCCCCCGAAGGGGAAGGGATCCGCTACCTGGGCAGCGGTCTGCGGCCCGACCCCGCCGAGCTGCTCGACGCTCTGCTCGACGGACGCAAGGGCACCAAGCGACCCAAGGTGAACGCGGGCGGGCGCGCCGGCGGAGAGGACTGAGCAGGGACCGCGCAGGGGGAAGCGCCCCAGCCACCCCTACTGGTCTCCGCAACGCGCACGGAGACGAGGTCCCCGACAAGACGGATGGATGCCGTTCCGGCGCGGAGAAGCCGAACCGTCCTACGGAGGCTGACCGGTCTGCCGGCGCAGTTTCACCCGAGCAGGCCGGTGTCGCGGGCCGGACAGGCCGCCGCATAACCCCACCCGGCCTTCCGGTCCTCGGCGTCCTCGCCCGCGGCCCGGAAAGCTCTCCGGACATGCCGAAGCGGCCCCACCGTCTCGGTGGGGCCGCTTCGCATGGGCCGGATCAGTGCTGGTCCCAGTCGATCCGGCGGCGCTGGGGGAGCGGCGGCTCGGCGCCGGTCCGCAGCGCCCGCCCGACCGCTGCGCGGTCCTGCTTGTGCGCCCGCCTCTGCAACCAGGTCCGGCTGCTGTCCTTCAGGAACGGGGACAGCCAGGGTCGCTCCTCGTACTGCATGCGGGCGGGGCGGTCGTGGAAGGTACGCGCCATCTCGGGGCTCCTCTGTTGATTTGTCGGGATCCGTGCTTCTCGGTCGCCAACCGACTGCCACCACCGGTCGACTGAGATAACTATAACCGCGACACATCATTTCGGTCAAGCCGGGCGCGAGGGTTTGGCCGGTGTGAGGCCGGACCGGCGCGGCTCGGCGGGCTGCGGAATGGCCCTTCCGGGCGAGCTCCGCGACCTGGGCGCCCAGGTCGTTCCCGGCTCCGGCCTCGCGGAACTCACCGACAGCCAGTCCGGAACGATGGACTGGGACGCAGCCATCTCGGGAACGGGCAGGGAAACCCCGTGCATTCAACTGCCGCCCCTGCCAGAGTGACCGAGTGAAACTGCTGCCCAGCGACCCGGATACGGCGGACCGGGTCCTCATCGACATAGGGCGCGAAGCGTTCAAGCACGCTAGGGAACTGCTCCGCGCCGCCCACCTGATCCTCGACGACGGCATCTGGTCCGTCGCGTACGCCAACGCGGCCCTCGCCCTGGAAGAGATCGGCAAGGCAGTGCTGTGCACCGCAGTCCTGCCCATGCCCGACGAACAGCGGCAAACGGAACTGGACGCCTTCCCCGCCAGGTTCACCGACCACGACGTAAAGGCGTTCTGCGCCTTCCTCATCCTGCACCTGGTTGAGGGCGACCCCGGCGACTGGGAGGGAGGCGTCAAACGTGCCGTCCGGGACACGAAGCGCACCAGCAAGAACAAGTTCCGCGGCCTCTACGTGGACTACAAGAACACCGGGCAACTCCTGAAGCCCAGCGACATCACGCATCCCCAGGCGAGCGACCTGATCGGAACCGTGGAGCGAGTCCTCGCCCTCTCCGCCGACAGCGAAGAAGCCCTGGCCAACATGGTGGCTCACCTGCCCGTCCTCCGCCGGATCCGCAGCGCCCTCGCCGAACAGGGCATGACCGAGGAAGCACTCGCCGAACTCATCCCGGTCGCCGTGGCGGTCGGCCGCGACGAACTGGCCATCGAGGAGGCGTTCCAGGGCACCGCCCTGGGTGCGCTCGTGACCGAAATCGCCGCGGAGAACGAGGCACGCCTTGCGGCGAGCGGCAGCGAATAGGGGCTTTCGGGCTGATTCTGCTGCTAGTGAGGGTGCTAGCGTGGGCCGGTGACCCCGAATGACGCTACTGGCATGGCAGTTGACCCGTCCCGCCTGGCGGACGGCTCACACACCGCCGAGGCCCTCCTCGAGCTCGGGGCCAACGGCGAGCGGGCGCTGGCCCACCTCCGCACCGCCGCGATGATGCTTCAGGAGTCTGAGCGGTGGCCCCGGCCTTTCGAGACAGCCCAAGCGGCCTGCCGGTCCGCTCTGGATGCGCTTCTCAAAGAAGCCGGGGAGCTATTCGAGGGTCCTGTCGACGCCCAGGAGAAGGTCAACAGCGAGGTCAAGAGCCTCCTCAAGCAGGCTGGGAAGCAGAGGCAGACCCCGCTGGACAAGTTGCTCATCGCTCTCGACGCCGGCGACGTGCCAGACAGCCTTGAGCCGAAGGCCGGCCTGGGAGCGGCCGTCGAACGGCTGATCCGCGTCCCCGAGGGCTACCTGCCGGTTCTTCCTGACCCCCGGCCGGAGTATGAGGCGGTCCGTCGGCTCCTTGACCTGGTCGAGGAACTGAAGACGCTGCCCGCCGACGGGGACGACCAGCGCGCGGTCGTCGAGACCCTGCGCAGGGTGAGGCAGGCCCGCCAGGAGTCCGGAGCGGCCGAAGAGGCGGACCGTCCGGACGGTCTCGACGCCCTGCGGAAAGCCTGGGACTACCGGGAGCGCGAAGAACAGAACGGCGGCGGATTTCGGCGACGCCAGGTGGCGTCCATCCTCACCCAGCGCACTGGCACCGACCCCGGGGACGGCGTGGAGGAGGCGCTGCGGGCATGGTCGAGGTTCTACAGGCAGACCTCCGCCACCCTTCACGGCGGCGAAGGCGCGGACGAGGCAAGCACCCGCCGACTCTTTGCCGACCTCCTTGCCCACGTCGAGCAGCTCCTGCTCGACCTGCCCGCCCTGGCCCCACTGCTGGTCCGGCTCGCCCGGACCGAAACGCCCACCGCGGCCGACGCCGCCTCCGTGGCCTCCTTCCACCAGCCCCGAGCCACCAGGTGGTTCTTCGCCAACGCCGTCAGCACCGCCTGGCTCGGCCTGGTCAGCCCGGCGCGGCTGCTGCCCCACGCCGGGCACTGGCCGGCCCAGCCGTACGTGGAGCGCGTCGCGCAGGCGGATCCGCAGAAGGCCCTGGCCTGGCTTCAGCAGCACCAGAGCAAGTTCACCGGCGCGGACCCGGTCGTGCTGGACGGTCTGTTGCGAGTGGCTCGCGCCACCGGCGGAGCCTCCGCCCCCATGGTGCGCACCGTCCTGGGCCCCGACGACAACGTGGAGGCGCTCTGGCGGCAGCTGGTGGTGTGGCTGACCGGCATCCCGGCCAGCGAGCGGGACCTCGACTGGGTGGAGACGGCCAAACGGGTACTGCTGTACGTGGTGGAGCACCCCGCCGGGCAGTACTGGGAGCTCCAGGCGCAGCTGCGGGATCTTCACCACGCCGGGTACGGTCCCGACGGCGCCGGGACGGCGGCTGTGGTGCGTGCCGTCCGCGGCGCGCTGAACGCGGTCGTCGACGCGGCCGTGGCGTACGAGGCGGAACAGGCGCACATCGACTGGGCGGACGACCTGCGCCAGGCCGTCTCGGCCGACGACTTCGGCCCCTCCGCCACGCGGATCACGGTCCGGGCTCGCCTCGACTTCGCCCGGAATGAGTTCCAGCACGGCGTTTCCCTGACCGAGCGCACGCGCGGATGGCAGAACCTGCCGGGACCGTCCCGGTGGGCGGACCGTGTGCTGGCGGCGCACCTGCTGGAGACGCTTCCCCAGCAGCGCGACGATTCTGAGGCGTCCCAGAGCTGGCTCGCGGCCGCCCGCAGTCTCCTGGCTCGCCTGGGAGACGTTGAGAGGGCCGGCGCCGACACCGTCGACCTGATCGCCGCCGCCCTCGACCAGTGCACGCCCGACGCCCTGCCGGAGCTGGAAGAGGAACTCACCGCCGCGCTCGGCCCGGCCCCAACCGGGGACGCCCTCGACACGGGCCGCAGCGCTCTGGCCGACTGGACAGCTCAGGCTCCGGCCGGCTGGTCCGTGGTGTGGTCACTGTCTCCGGTGCTGCCCGCGCCGGTGCTTGCCCCGTGGCAGCCCGTCATCGACGCGGTGACCGCCCTCGTCGGGCCCGCGCCGGCCAAGCCGCTTCCGCGTGTCCAGGTCGTTCCCTACCTCGACACCCTCACCGCCGCCGGACAGGAACTCGCCGCCGTGGTCACCAGCCAGGGCGCCCCGACCGCTGCCGCGCTCCTGCGGCAGCGGCAGCAGACCGGTTCCCTGTCCCCGGACTACGCCCGGATCGTCCTGATCAACCTTGTCACCACCGACCCGGCCCTGTGGGCCGCCGACGTCCCCGCGGTCACCGAGGCCCTCGCGGACCACGCTCTGCAACACGCCTACCTGGCCGGACTTCACACCCCGCTGACCGCCGACCCGTGCCCGCTCCCGGACCCCGAGGCCACCACGAAGGCCATCATCACGCAGTTGTGGGGGCTGCTCCGCGCACCCGGCGTCGAGGGCCAGGTCACGGCACAGGCGCAGCAGACGTTGTGCCGCGCGCTCACCAGGGCGTGGACGCACCACACCGACCTCGGAGACATCTCGGCCGCACTCACCCGCTGGCTCGAAACGGCCGTCCTCGCCTGGACCGAGCCGGCCACCCCAGCGGCCGACCCGCTGTCGGGCGGGCACCAGGACACCGGCGGCCTCGCGCTCGACGCCCTCATCCGCCACGGGCTTACGTTTGCCGAGGCCCCGGCCGAACTCACCGAGGCCGTCAAGATCCTCCTCGACGGCCTCCTCGACACGGGAACCGACCATCGCGCCCTGGCCATCATCGGCCGCCACCTCCCCGCTCTGATCCAGCATGCGCCCCGCTGGACCGACCGTCACCAGGCTGCCCTCTTCGACCTCGGCAACACGTTCGTGCCCGCCGTCTACGGGATCAACGCCCGGCAGAGCATCGACCCGGCCGGCCTGCGGATCATGCGGCGCCTCGACCCGGCCAAACTCGCCGCCTACCTGGGCCGCACCAGCGGCGACACGACGCACACGGCGCTCTGGGGATACTGCGCGGCCCTGCTCCTGGCCAGGCCGGGCGACCTCGGAGGCCGTCCCGAGTTCCTCACCCTCCTCAGCACGCTCGACGGCGGCCCGGCGGCTATCTCCCGGCTACTGGGCGAGGCCGAGCGACTCCTCCCCCGTACCGAAGCTCCAGAGCGCGTGGCGGACATCGAGCACGGCGTCGAGCTGTGGCGCGGCGTTCTCGCGCTTGACCTTCCCGGCTCAGCTGGCCACCTCCACGCCGCCGGGAACTTCGCCCACAGCGCAGCACTGGACGACGCGGTGTGGCTGGCACTGACCGCCCAGACCCTTGAGCGCACCACTGACATCACCCACATCACCGCCGTTGCACGGCGCGCAGCCCGGCGTCCGGACCTCGAAGCCGCTCACCAGGTCATGGCGGCCCTCGTGGCCGCTGACATCCCCGACGACTCCTCCAGGGCAGCGTTCCTCACCGTGGCGATCAAGAACGAGGGCATCAGGCTGTGGAAGACCTCCCAGCGTGGCACGCCGGGCCGTAGGGACCTAGGCCAGGCCCTCGCCCGCCACCATGACTTCCTTGAGGGAGCCCTGGAGGAGTAGGACGGAAGCCGTTCACCCACCGGACGAGAGCGTGTGTCCGATCCATGGGTGACCGGTGTGGGCCTGGACGGACGGAGCCAGGGAGCACGCCCTCGCGCCCTGGTACGGCTCGCAGGCCGTACCAGGGCGCGAGGGGCAGGGGGGTCATGCGGGCGGGGTCCGCTGGTCCTGCTGACGGGATGCGAGGTCCACCGTCACGTCGCCTTCGGTCGTGTGGACGGTGAAGACGGTGGCCCAGGAGGCGGGATCGCGCTGGACGGCCAGCGCCGCGACGGCGGCGAGGGCGGGGGTGTCCGCGTCGACTTCGATCGTCCAGCTCACGGTGTACTCGGGCATGCGGATGCCGTCCTTCCCAGGCGCCTTGCGGCGCCCGTATCTGGGGACCGGTGGCCTTAGGCGGTGAGGACGAGCGCCGCCTCGTCCAGGGAGCGCTCGTTGACCCAGACGCAACCCCCGAGCGGGTCCAGCGCGTCGAGCCACAGTTCCTCGTTGTGCGCGAGGTACTCGTGAAGGGCGTCCGGGGCGCGCGTGAGGTGCGCGGGCACCTCGACCTCGGCGGTGAACTCGTAGGTGACCTCCTCGGTGACGGTCAGTTCGACCGTCACGGTCACTTCCTGTTTGACGTCCTCGGGCTCTGGAGCCTCGGCGTTCACCACCAGGCACGGCAGAGACAGCGCGTCCCAGGGCGGATCGTTCCTCTGCCGGGCGGAGTCGGGGAGGACGTCGAACCGGACGCCCAGGGCGTCGAGGTCGCGGAGGAGGTGGAGCAGGACGTGGGGGTCACGGGGGTCGCTCTGCTCCCAGGAGGCCCGCAGCGCAGGGTCCGTGATGTCAGGGAGCTGTTCCGTCAGGTCTTCGAACATGTGCAGGACGGCGCCGCTGACGGTCCGGATGCTGTCGAGGTCGAGATCGCGGTAGTCCGGGCAGCGGCGCAGGACCAGGTAGGCGGCGTGCGGGTACATGTGGGCCAGGGTGGCGGTGAGAGTGGCGGCCAGGCCGCGCGCCTGGGTCCGGGCGTTGGCGAGTGCGCTGCGGCACTCCTGCGGGGTGGTGTGCATCGGGTCTCCTGGAGTCGGTGAGGGGCCGGACGCGGGGCATCCGGCCCCGGGCGGCCTCGCCCCCGGCCGGGGGCGAGGCGGAATGGCGTGGTGCGGGAGGGCTGCCCTCAGGTCGCCAGCCTGTAGTCAGCGGGGCATTCGCCGCCGCAGTCCGCGCAGGCGGTCTTGCGAAAGCGGATGGATGGCCGGCCGCCACTGCCGACCAGCTAGATAACTATAACACGCATGCGTGACGATGGGGGGTGTTGTCCGTGGCTGGGTGGAAGACGATCAGCCCTTCCCCCAGGGGCTCTCAACGATGTTCAGACCGGGCCAGATGCCCCGAGCGCCCCCGGGACCCGGCCAGGCGGCGGGGTGACTGCCCCGCTGCTGGGCCGGGTCACGCCGCGAGTGCCACGAGGTCCGCCGGCGTGCACTGCCGGAGGCGCGTTGCCGCCTCAACCGGGGGCGGAGCGTCGGCTCCGCCGTAGACCCTCGTGAGGTAGGCCCTGACCCGCTCACACCAGGGACGGCCGGTCAGGGCACCCATGACGGCCGCGCCGACCGGCGGACAGACCACGTCTCCGATCCGCTGGAACGCCGAGGTCCGGGAGACCACCTTCCGGGACGTCGGGGACTGGGCCCGCCAGGGGTAGGACGGGAGGAACCCGACCAGTTGCCCGGCCTCGGCCTCGGTCAGCCGTCGGCCGTCCGACTCACGGAACCACGTCCGGGCCTTGCCGGTGAGGCACCAGCCGGCGCGGTCGGCGGAGAAGGTGTTGCCGCCCTTGGGCCGCCCGCCTGGACCCAGGCCCCGTACGCCGCGGGTGTTGACGCGCTCCCCGGCGTCCCAGCCCAGGGCAGCGGCGAATGTCTGCTCGGCGAAGGGCACTTCGGGCCGGACAGAGCCAGGGATGCGGTCATGACGGGTGGCCATGAGGAAGACGCGGCGACGGTGGGTCGCGACCCCGTAGTCGGCGGCGTCCAGCTCGGCCCACTGCTGCTGGGACCAGCCGGCGAGGGCGAGTTCGGAGCTGATCGTCTCGCGCACCCCGGCGGGTAGGTTCGCCGACTGCTCCATGGCGGCCCACCGCAGGCTCTCGCCGTGGAGCTGGAGACCGAGCGCCCAGATCAGGACCTCGGCGACGAGCCCCGCCTCGGGGTCCGGCATCGCGGCCGCCATGGCGCGAACCTGGGCCCACGTCGTGCCGGAACGCTCCCGACGGCCGCCGTGCCCGGCGGCCTTCCCGGCGGCACGCAACATGGCGGTGAGGATCTCCAGGGACCGGGCGGTGAGGCCACCGCGCTTCCCCGCGGTCGACCAGGCAGGGCAGGGCGGCGAGAGGATGACGCCGATGACCCAGCGCAGTGCGGGGTGCTCGGGGTCGAGCAGGGTGACGTCGATGACGATGCGGCGGTGCCCGGCCTGCTCGGCGATGACACAGGCGTCGCCGGAGAGGTCCAGGCCGACGGCGTCGTAGCGGGCGCCGAGCGCGCGCAGTGCCTCGTTCCAGCCCCCGGGGCCGTCAAAGACGCCGACGATGCGCTCGGGGTCGCCCTCGCGGGGGCGCAGGAGCCAGCGGCCGGGCCAGGGAGCGGCAATCTGGTCGAGTTCGGCGAGGACGTCGGCGGGGATCTCGGCACCGACGTCGAGCGCGAGGTCGGCCAGGCACACGGGGCAGGTGCGCTCCTCCAGCCAGTCGGTGCAGACGACGTAGCTGTGCCACTCGGCGAACCCGCAGCGGGCGACGGCGCCGCTGTGGTCGGGCAGCAGGTGGACCAGTCCCGTGGGATCCGAACCGAGCCCGGTCACGCGGATCGGCTCCGTGATGCGCTCGGCGGCCTGAGTGTCCGTCATGGGGCGTCCCCGTCTCCGGCCGCCGCGGCGGCCGTGCAGTGCTGTGCTTCCGGTACCGCCCGGGTGCCACCCCCAAAGCGATGAGAAAACAATAACATGCAAAAGCCATTTCGGGTGTACGGTCGGGCGGGCACCAAGAGCCGGCTCACCGCAAGCCGGAGATCCTGCCCGGAGGCCGCACCGGCGCCGGTCCGGACCGCCCGGGACGGAGCGGGCGGGCCGGACCGGACCGGACCGTCAGGCGGCTGCGGCGAGGCGGCGCAGGTAGCCGGCAGCGGCCTCCTCGCCGACGTGGCGCCGCAGCGCGTCTCCGCGGCTCCAGGCCAGCGGCCCTTCCTCCGCCTCGGCGCGGGCGGCCTCGGCCACGACTTCCGCGATGCCGAACTGCTGCTTGAAGCGGTGGCCGATGTGCTCCTCCAGCGCGACGTACCGGGTGGGCAGGTCCAGCCCCAGGGCCCAGCACAGCCGTACGGCGCGCACCAGGACGTCGCGGCCGGCGAGAACGCAGAACACGCAGGACAGTCGGGGGATGAGCGCGTCGTAGACGGGGTGGTACTCCAGGCCGGCGTCGGCGATCCGGTGCCAGACGTCCGCTTCGGTGAGTTCCAGTACCGGGTGCCAGGTCAGAACCATGCGGCGTCCGTTGCTCGCGCGCATGTCGAGGGCGAGTGGCGTCTTGCGGGCCCGCGCGGGGGACTCGGCGGCCCGGATGCCGAGTGCGGAGAGGATCAGCGCCTGGCCGTCAAGGCCGAGGGCGTCCGTGATCTGCTTGAACAGCGGTGCGATGTTGTCCCTTTTCAGCGACGCTGTACAGAGCCGACGGGCTGCGTCCGGCCACATGCCGCGCCTCTCGACCAGGCCGAGCAAGCCGCCCTCGGCCTTGACGACGAGGAACCTGACGCCCCACCGCTCGGCCTGGCGCTGCGCGAGCTCGCGCACACCCGGCCATTCCGACTCCTCTCCCAGGTCGGCATGGACCATGACCACCTTGTCCAGGCAGCCGGCCTCGGTGGCCAGCGCGACCACGCGGTCCCCGCAGACGAGCGAGTCCTTGCCGCCGCTTGTGGAGACCACGATCGCGTCTGCGGCCAGGATGAGCTCCCTGGGCGCCGCGGCGAGATCGCCGAGGAGACCGGCCGCGACCTCGGACCGGGTGAGGCCGCCGGTGCCCCGGCCCCGGGCGTGCGGAGCGTAGAGGGCGCCGAGCACGCCGTTGGCCGTGCGTGCCGCGGCGAACGTCCTGCGCAGCTTGTCCCGGGTTGCCGTCTCGCGCCGGGCAAGGTCGTTGAGGGCCGCCCGCGCCGCCTCCAGCTCGCCGGCGGGGAGCCGTTCTGCTGCGGCGGAGGTGAGGCGGGAGCGGGCCTCGGCGAGGGCCGTGGCGGCGCGGGTGTGGGCGCGGGTGGCGGCGGTGCGGGCGGCGTCGGCCTGGTGGGCGCGGCGGACGCCTTCCAGCAGTCGGCGGCGGGTGGGGAAGTCCATGGGGCTCCTCGGGTGCGGGGTGGTGGTTCCGGTGCCGGCGGCTGCCACTGCCGCTTGGCGTGTTTGGGACGGCGGGACCGAGCCGCCGGTGTCGTACGCGTGCCTGGTGGGGCGGGGCGGATACCCGCCCCGCCAGGGGGCCAGCTACTGCTGGCTGGCCATGTCCTCGGCCAGGGACACCCAGGGGGCACGGAGTGTGCGGATTCGGTGAGGTCGGCTGCTACCGCCGACCATTGGGAAAACTATATCACGCATTCATCATGAGGTGGTGTTCGAAGCGCACCGGAAGCCGTCGCACGGTGATGCCTGGCCGCCCTTTCCGAGAGGAACAGTTCGGGTCACCACGTCTTGAACCGCGGCCGCCGCCCGCCGGTGTCCCGGGCGGGGCGCAGCGACGATCAACGCTGGACGGGAGGGGACGTCTGCCGCGCGGTGGTGGCCGGGCCCGGGAATCCGGGGCCCGGCCACCGTGTTCCCGTTCAGTCCTGGGGGGTGAGGCGGACGGCCATGTCCTCGGCGCTCAGGCGACCGGTGATGGCGTCGTACGGGATGCGGTCGTTCCAGGAGTACGCCCGGGTTTCCTGGTTGATGACGGGCTGGATGTCCGGCCCGCCGGGAACGGTGAGGGAGGTGGCGTTGACCCGGAGGACCTCGTACCAGTGGCCTCGCGCGCGGGCGTAGTCGCCCTTGGTGAATTGGGCCCGGGACCAGAGCTTGACCCCGTCGGCCTCCGCCTGCGCGATGATCTCCCGCCAGTGGGCGATCTCGTCGGCGGTCTCGGTGTGGCGGCGGGTCAGTTCGGCGACGTTCTCCGGCTTGCTGATGTCCCACGAGGAACCGAAAGCGGATTCCCCCGCAAGGAGCTTCTCCAGGCCGCGCAGGGTGGCTTCGAGCTCCTTGAGGCGGCGCAGCGTGCGGGCCGGGTCCTTGCGGTGCCGCTCGTAGTTTGCGGAGGCTTCGGCGCGGCCGGCGTAGTGCTCGGCGCGGTTCCCCTGCTCGATTCCCTTGTGCTGCTTCGCGTCGATCCGGGCGAGATCCCGGCGGTGCCGGCGCTCGGAGTGGTGACCGACCAGGATCGGCTGACCGAGGGGGATGGCGGAGCCGATACGGCGGGCCTCGGCGAACGCGGCCTCGGAGGATCCGGCCGCCCGGTCGGCGTATTCCCCGAAGCGCTCGGCCCGCTCGGCGGCGCGCCCTTCCCGGTCGGCCTCGGCCTCGCCGAAGCTGCGGGCGATGTCCTCGCGCACGGTGATGTGCACGGCGTGCCCGGACTCCTGGAGGGCCTCGGAGACCGCGTTGAGGGTGAAGCGGTCGGCGGCCTTGTCGCGGGAGTGCGGGAGGTACCAGGCGTTGAGGTTCCTCGACCAGCGGAAGCGGCGGCTCTTGAGGATCTCGGCGGAGCCGTCGCCGCGGGCGGTGCCTTCGGCGAGGGTGCCGCCCGCGCGGGTGTGACGCAGGACGATCCCGCTGAAGCCCTCGGGAACGTCGTCCTCGGCAGACTCCTCCGCCTCGGCCGGGACGGGGGCGGCCGGGAGGATTGCGCCGGCCGGAAGCGTCGGAAGGTCGGCGGTGACCGTGATACCGGCCGCGCGCAGAGCTTCGGCGGCGGCGTACGCGGTGATCAGCGCTGCGCCGGATTCGTCGCCACTGTTTCCCCGGGAGTACCAGCACGCGCCCTTGCGGCTCCAGTCGAGACCGTGGGCACGGAGGATCGGGGCGGCGCCGTCCCCGAACGTCGTGCCGGTGACGGTGACACCCGCCTCGGCGGTGCAGGAGACGGTGACCCCGGCGGACGTCCCGGCCTTGGCGGGAGCCGTGCGTCGGGACTTGGCCCCAGCCTTGGCCGGGGCCTTCGTGGCGGCGGCCTGGGCGGCCTTCCAGCGCTTGGGGGCCACGACCTCCTGCGCGATGAAACGGACCTGGTTCGGGGCCCAGCTGTCGGGGACGACCTTGCCTTCGACGACCGCCGCACCGCGCATCCCGCCGTCGTCCGGGTCGGCCCCGCCGAACGCGGCCGACCACAGCGTCTTCGCCTCGGCGAGGACGTCGTCCGAGAAGTCCCGGTGGGTGGTGATGCCGTCCACGAGCGGCTTGCCGGTGATCTGCTCGCCCTTCACCGTCACGGTGAGTTCGTTGTCCGTGTGAACGTACGTCTCGCTGTATCCGTCCCAGTGGGCACCGTGAAGGGGGTTCGCGACCTGGTCCACGGCCTTGATGTCGGGGCCGTCGGTCCAGTGGACGGAGATCCAGGCGGAGCCGGTGCCGGTGCCGGTGAGCACGGAGAACTTGGCCCCGGGGAACGCTGCCTTCAGGCGCCGGCGGAGCTCGGCGGAGACGTGCTTGGTGTCGATGTACCGGGTCATGCGGATCTCCCTTGAGAGCCGAGAGTGTGGATTCGGGTCGCGGTCGGCTGCCACCGCCGAACACTTGGAAAACAATAACATGCAAGCATCACTATTTCAAGGTGGCGGCCTCTCCCGCCCGGCTCCGGCCCGCGTGCGGCGCGGGATCAACGCTCCGACTCGGTCCGTGTGGGTCTCCCAAGTCACCCGGAGCCGGGCCGGCCTGCATCACCGCCCCTGGGGCGCGGTTGTGGGGTCAGGGTGCAGTAGGCCGCTGGGTGCCGCCGCCTGTGCTGCCGCCCCGGCGGGGACGGCAGCAGCAGGCAGGTCAGTGCGGGTCGGGCGTCGTGCTCCCTGCGGCAGCCTCGGCGGCCCACCTGCCGCAGGAAAGACGATCCATCACCCGGCGGGCGGCACGCGGCCCCTCGGCGCCGACGCCGGGCGTCCGACGCCCCTTCGGGTAGGCCCCAGCGCGCAGGATCTTCCCGGAGCAGGCGCCGACCTCCAACCAACCCCACGCACCGTCAGGGACGGGCGCAGTCAGGATCACGCGGTGGCGCCTGGGGGAGCGGTGCCAGACAGGAATGAACCCCCGTTCCGTGGCCAGCTTCACCACCGCCTGCGTGTAGGGGTTCAGGCTGGGCGGGGCGGCCGGGACGCCGATGCGCAGGACCTCTCCGCCCATGGCGAGCACTGCGTTGAGCGGAAGGATTGCGTGGACCTCGGAGAGGTGACGGTAAGGGGACTTCCCGTAGGCGGGGCAGCGGCCGCACAACAGCAGTGCAGAGCGGTCGCGATCGGCGGCTACGAGCCGAGCGGCCGGATCCTGGCACACGGGGCAGGGCGCAGGACGCCATTCGTAGGGGAATTCGTCGGGCATGCGGTCTCCAGAACGGGGAGGAGGGTTCGCTCCGGCGGGAGGCTGGGGGTGCGGCATGAGGCGGGGACGTCGGCAGGTGGGCCGGTGCCCAGGTACGGACGGCCGGGCGGGGCCCGCCCCGACGGGGCGGGCCCGGTCGCCTAGGCGACAAGCACCCACTTGGGCTGGGGGTAGTCGCGCTCCAGCTCCATGTCGACCAGCTCCTGGGCGGTACGGGCGAGGTGTGCGAGGGGGAACTCCGCCTTCTCCGCCGGGACGGCGAGCGTGAAGCGGATGCGGTGCACCGTGTACGCCTTGATCTGCTCCACGGAGAAGGTCCGCATCTCGCCCCGGGCGCGGCACATCGCGCGGACGACGATCCCGCCCTTGCTGGTGGTGATCACGTTGTGGATCTCGATGGTGCGCACCGTCTCCTCACCCTTGCCGTCCACGTAGGTGATGGTGGCGGCCCGCCGTCCGTCCATGGCGCGGATCAGGTCGGCCAGGGTGCGGGTGGAGGTCTGACCGGCGGTGATCTTCATGGAGTTCGACATCGGGTGCTCCTCGGCGCAGTGCGTTTCGGTGGGGGTGCTGACCGGGTGCCACTCCCGACCAACAAGAAAACTATATCACGCATGCATCATGTCCGTCGGCCCCTTGCTCACCTTCGCGTGTCGAGCCTGGCCCGGTGATCGCCGGGCCAGGCGCATTCCGGCGCGCCGCTCGTGCTCGACCCCGGCCGGCCTGGACCGCGCGGAATTCCAGTCCGCCGGCGATGGTGAGCAGTCGCCATGGGTGGTGTCCCGCCTTCGGGTTGAGTGGCCGGGATGTCCTGCCCGGCCGGGGGGTTTTTCGCAGCCCTCCGTGAAGGTGGTGCCGCCGAACGGGGGGGGGAGTGGTGGCTTCCGCGTCCTGAAAGTGAATTGCAATTGATATAGTTGTCTCGATGGTCGGCGGTGGCAGCCGATCAGCACCGAAAGCCGCATCTCCCGAAGAAGGGGACACTCATGCCCACCCTTGCCCAGGACACCTACGCGCTCCGCATCGCACCGACCGGAAAGTTCAGCCTGATCGAATGGGGCCATGACATGTGCCCGCAGAGCGCCCTGGGCGCCGACCAGGTCCGATCCGTCGACATCACCACTCAACTGATCATGTGGACCGACGGCCTGGCCGTCCTGCTCGGTCGCCCCGCGAACAACCCGGCACGCCACCTCCTTCGCGCCTTCCAGACCGTTCCCGCCCAGGTCTGCGGCACGGCCGTCTTCACCGGGTCCACCCACGGCGGCACGCTCCTCGGTCTCACCGAGGACCAGGCGCTCGCCCTGCTCGACCGCTATATGAACCGCCGCCGCGCCATCCCCGGCCCGCGCCGCTAAGCAACCCCTCCTGGCCCCGGAGCGTCTCCGGGGCCCCTTTCAGCCGACGAGAGGAACCCCAGTGAAGTTCACCATCATCGGAGACTGGTACTCGGTCCCGGACCTCGCCGACACCTTCGCGGTCGTCGCCGAGGGTGAGAACTACGAGGAAGCGAAAGGGGACGCGGCCCGTGCGGTACTGGGGGCGTTCCCCCACCGCGCCGAGGAACCGTACTGCGAGACCCCCGAGACCCTCTGGGGCGGCGACAACGGCGCCTACGTCGTCGCGGCGTTCCTCGGGGACCTCTGCGATCAGGTGGTCGAGGGGGCGGATTTCACGCTGATCGCGTGACTCGGCCAAGCGGCGAAGCAACCAGCGGTTTCGCCCGGGATGGTCCGGGCGGGACCGCTTCTGCTTGCGCCCGGCGGGGCTTGAGACCCGGGCGCGGCAACGCTTGAGACCGCACGCGCCCCAGGGGGACGAAGGCGCGGCCGGCCGCTGCCTCAGCGGCTGGGGATGCCGGGAGCCCGGCCGATCTCCCTTCCGGCGTTCTGTGTGCCGTGGGCCTCGCCACTGGCACTGCCGGGCCTCGGGGATTCACCCGTACGGGTTGACCTGCGGAAACATCCCCCTGAAGTGACGTGTGCGTGATATAGTTATGTTGTTGGTCGGTGGTGGCAGCCGATCACAACCCGAATCCACGTGCACCTGTGAGGAGCTCCCCATGTCCGACACCCTGTTTGCCTCCCTCGACCTCATCGAGCCCGGCGACGTCGTCGTCTACCACGGCAGCATCCCCGCGCACCACGGGCTCCACATCGCCCACCCGTGCGCCTGCGCCTACTGCGCCAGCGCCGACTACCTCGGCAGCACCGACGTCCGCTACCGCCTCACCGACCCGTTCGCCGAGGACCCGGACGCCACCGCGCTCTGCTGCGTCCGCCGCCGCTCCATCACGCGGTCCGCCGCCAACGCCTGACCCCCTCCGGGGCGCAGCCGAGCTGCGCCCCGCCTGCGGCGGCGGGGAGTGGCACCCCGCCGCCACCGACAGCACTCCTCCGTGAAAGGCCGTTCATGAACACCAACCCCTCCGCCGACCAGACGTCCACCACCCCCGCGTTCAGCTCCCTGCACACCGACCTCACCGCCGCGCTCACGACCGTGGCGCTCGGCATCAACCCGAAGATTACGAACCCCGCTCAGCACGGTGTCCGTGTCCAGAGCAGCAGCAACGCTGTCACTCTCTGCACGTTCGACCTCGAAACAGCCGTCTCCGTGACGCTCCCGGGCGCCACCCCGACGATGGCCGGCGCATCCCTCCTCGACCACGCCCAGTGGACCAAGGTCATGGGAGCACTCGTCGCGGGTGAGGCAAAGGCCGTCGCGGCCCGGATGCCCGTCACCCTCTCCGGTGACCTCCTCACCGGCGGCGCAATGACCGTTCCCATCGCCACCCCGGACCCCGCCGCCTACATCCACCCGCCGCTCCCCGCCCCCACCCTGGCCACCGCAGACTCGGGCGAGCTCCTCGGGCAGCTGCTGCGCACGCTGTCCTCCTGCGGCACCGACGACACCCTGCCGACCCTGACCGGGGTCGACTTCACCTTCCACGGTCAGACCCTCACCCTGGCCGCGACCGACCGCTACCGGTTCGCCGTGGCGGACGTCCCCACGACACTCGCCGACGGTGTCACGGCCGACGATCGCCCCATGTCCGCTGTCGTCCAGGGCGCCGTCCTCAAGCGGCTGGTGCCGGTTCTCAAGGCACACGCCGGAACCATCTCGCTCGGTATCAGCACGGACGGCCGGTGGTTCACCCTGACAGCCGGACAGATCACCGTCACCACGCGCACCCTCGACGGCCGTCTCCCCAGATACAAGAAGCTGTTCCCCGCCGAGGCCCCTGTCTCAGTCGGCATCCCGCGAACCACGCTCGCCGCCGCTCTGAAGAAGTGCGCCGCCGTCCTCAAGGCCAAGGGCGACAAGCACACACCCGTCAGCCTCCTGTGGGACGGCGAGGGCCGTCTCACTCTCGCTCCCGTCCTTCCCGAGGCACAGGACCGTGCCCGACTCCAGGGCATCCCGGTGCCCCACACCGCCGACCAGGGCGACCCCGCTGTACTCCCCCGCCGCCACGTATCGTTCAAGCCCGCTTACCTGGCCGACGCCCTCGCCGCGTTCTCCGGCGACACCGTCACCCTCCACATCCCCGCCAAGATCACGACAGGCGACGCCCTCGCGATGACCTTCACGGACGGCCCCGCCATCAGTGGTGACGGATACCGCCACCTCCTCATGTCCGTCCGGCTCGAAGACGGCACCTGGAACCTCTGACCCACCTTCCCGTGCCGGGGGCGCGTACGCCGCGTCCCCGGCACGGGCTGATGAGCCAAGGAAGCAGGACCATATGACCCTGATCCGCTGCGCTACCTGCGGGACACCCCGCCCCATTGCGGACTGCACCAAGGCCCGCTGCGACGGCATCACACCGCTCCGCAGCCAGTTCACCTCCGAGGACATTAAGCGTGCCCACGACAGCGCGGCGGACATGATCCAGGAAGAGTTGAAGCTGGATGAGCCGCAACGCGACATCGTGACGCTTTTCATGGCAGCCGCAACCAAGCTTGCAGAGGACCCGGATCCACTTTCCAGGACATCGCGAAAGACGCCTTCGGCGTTTCCGTGGAGGAAATCAAGAATTGGTGGGACTGGTCATAGAAGACAGCCGGAGGGGCGGTCCCGGGAAGACCCGGGGCCGCCCCTCCGGCATGCCAGGGGCACCCGGGCAGGGGAGGCCGGCGGGCACCCGTCCAAGGCGGGGCGCAAAAGGGGAGACGCGGGCGGGGGCGCGCCCTCGCCTTCTCTGAGGGGACCGGGCGTAGTGGGACGCTGCCGGATCCCCTTCCCTGCGTTCACCTTCTTGGCGCGCGGTCTCCTGCGGAGACACGACGCGGAGTGCCTGCGGCACTCCAGGGGCTACGCCCCTGCGCAGCGGCCCTGCGGGCCGCTGTGGGAGCGCCTGCGGCGCTCCCACGTGCGGCGCCCCTGCGGGCCGCTCACGGAGGGCACTCCGCGCGCCACCGGGAAAGGCGAGTCGCGAACGACTTGCCGCTCACTCGTATGGGTTGTGACCTGCGAAATCAACCCCGAAAGTGATGGGTACGTGTTATAGTTGTTGTGTTGGTCGGGGGTGGCACCCGCCCAACACCCGAAGCACCCACACTCACACCGGGAGACCCCGTGTCGAAGATCAGCAACGCCCGTTCCTTCGCCCTGCTCGTCCGCCCGGACGGCTTCTTCAAGATCATCGACTGGCCGGCCGAAACCGGCGACAACCTGAAGACCCTCCGAGCCGAGATCGAGTGCCGCACGGTCGACGTCTTCGACGTCACCGAGACCCTGTCCATGTGGGTGGATGACGAGGGCCTGTACGCCGAGAACCCCCACGTGAACGTCCCCGCCTCCCTGATCCTCTTCCGCTACTGCACCCCGCCCCAGCGCTACGTCGGCAACGCCGTCTTCACCGGCGGCGCCGACCCGCACGGCGCCACCCTCGGCCTGACCGAGGACCAGGTCACGGAGCTGATCGGACACATGCTCACCATCCTCGCCATGGCCGGAGCCGACATCAACGCACTGGCCGAGTAGGCGAGCGAGGGAGGGGCCACCGCCCCTCCCTCCCCGGGGCGCGCCCACGTCCCGACCCTCAACACCGTGCGGGGGGAGTGGCACCCCCTTGCACGGGTCACCGGAAGCACCACTGGAAGAGGAGACATGTTCCTTCCCGAAGCGAGCGACAACGACCAGCAGCGCGCCGCCGACTACCTCTCCCGCCTGGTCGGCAGGGCGGGAGACGGCAGGCACAGCATCATCATGTCCATCGCGGGAATCGGCGGCAGCGCTGTCCACACGACGGACTTCCTGATCGCCGATCAGAGCGAGACCCTCCACGCCAACCTGGAGGAGGTATGGGAACTCTCCTACCTCCTCGCCTGCGCCATCGCGGGCAACTTGGTGGGAGGCATCATCCTGCGTACTCTCAGCCACCCGGAAGACACCGTCCGGGGATGGCGGGTAACCGAAGGCATCCCCCAAGCCATGACCGGCGCCGAACTGTTCGACGCCTATTGTTTCCAGCCCGACGGAGAAATCATCGTGCCCCCGCCAGGAACCGAATGCACGGACGCATTCCACATCCTCGCCTGAACACCATCGGGTGTCACCCAATTCTGCCAAAGCAACATGCTGCATCAACGTGAGGCAGCCACCCCCTCCCCGTAGCCAGCCGCCCGCGAAGCGGGCAAGGCCCCGGAAGCGCAGCGGACGGGGCTTCACCCACCACCCACAGTACAAATCCTGACGGTCAGTCAGTCCAGGGCGGGCGAAGCGCAGCGGAGTCCGCTGCCCTGAAGCGCAGCGGAAGGGCACACCCTGCGGGGTCGCGCAGCGACCCCGCAGGGTGTGAACCCCCGGGCGAAGCCCGGGGGTTCACGGGGCCCGCGAAGCGGGCCCGCTCACCGCCCCGGCGAAGCCGGGGCGGTTCGCTTCACCGCGCGCAGCGCGGTGGTACCCGCTCCGCGGG
>NZ_JBITTO010000013.1:0-188803 GCF_044541975.1 Streptomyces sp. NPDC085460 | reverse complement strand
CCCAATTTTTTTTTTTTTTATTTTGGGGGCTTTTTTTTTTTTTTAAACCCGGGGGGGGGGGGGGGGGGGGGGGGGTTCCGGGGGGGGGGGGGGGGGGGGGGGCCCCCCCCCCCCCCACGACGGCGGACGCTGTTCGGCGGCGCCGTTCCCGAGCAGAGCCCACGCCGCCCACGCCGACAGGGGTACGACGAGCGCGGCCAGGAGCAGGGCGGCGCGGCCCGTGACACGGCGGGGCCGTGACCCGTGGGCCTCCCGGTCCGCGCTCGGGGGCTCGGGGCCGAGGCCGGAGGGCCCGGAGGGCTCGGTGGCCTCGGTGGGCCCGAAATCCGCAGCATCGGCCGAGGCCGGCGTCGCGGCGACGACGCCGTCCGCGATGCGCTCCCTGGCGCTCAGCCAGTCGGCGACCCGCTCGCCCTCCCCGCAGGCGCGCACGAACGCGGCGAGCACGTCGGGTCGCGGCAGACTCGTCCGCCGGAGGGTGTCGGCCAGCGTGCTGCGGGCCAGCACGTCCCCGTTGCGGGCGGCCTTCTCCTCCAGCTCACGGTAGGTCAGCCGGGAACGCTCCTTGAGCCGCTGCAACGACTCGACGAAGCCGGCGGCGTCTCGGGCCTCGTACGGCGATGACTCACCCAGATGCTCCACGGGCGTCATCCTCCGAGGTCGTGACGCGAGCGGCAACGGTGGATTTCGCCATGTCGCCGCTGTCCGGGACACGACGGGGGCGAGGTCCTGACCAGGCCGGACAGCGCGCGTCTGTCCGGGGACGGCCCCCGGCCTTGCTCCCGCCGCCCGCCGCTCCGCAGGCTCTGTCGTGCTCCGCCGGCCGACGCGCCGCCGGGGCACACCACGATGATCCGCGAGGAGGCTCGCCCTCCTCCGCCTACACACAGGGAGACCGACTACGGGCGCCACAGTGAAGCGCGTCGCCACGACACTCGCGGCCGGCGTGGCCGTCGCCGTGCTGTCGACCGCGGGCGTCGCGTCCGCCGCCCCGGCCCCCGCCGTCCTGACCCCGGCGGGGGCGCAGGGATGGGAGTACATCGGCGAGTTCAGCCGCTCGGAGTGCATCTCGCTGCGGGACTCCTACGCGGGTTCGGCCAAGTGCGTCCGCAACGCCGGCGGCCTGTACGACCTCTACGTCCGCACCTGATCCACCGCTGATCCACCGCTGATCCACCGCGCCACGCGGCCGGAGCGTGAGGGAACTCCCTGAGCGCCCGGCGGCGCGTACGTCCGAAGAGCGCCCGGCGCCGGGCGAGCGGGAGCGGAAGCCGGCCGTACAACGGGGGGCCGGCTTCCGAGCCCGCGCGCGGGCTACGCCCGGGGTACGGGCGTCACGCCGTCGCCAGGAACTGCGTGGCCGCCAGCTCGCCGTACAGCTCGTCGCCCTCCACCAGCTCCGCGTGCGTGCCCACCGCGCGTACCCGGCCCGCCTCCATGACGACGATCCGGTCCGCGAGCGTCACCGTGGAGAGGCGGTGCGCCACGACGAGGACGGTCGTCTCCCGCGCCACCTCCGCCACGACGTCCCGCAGCGCCAGCTCGTTCACCGCGTCCAGCTGCGAGGTCGCCTCGTCGAGCAGCAGCAGCCGCGGCCTGCGGAGCAGCGCACGCGCGATGGCGACCCGCTGCCGCTCGCCGCCCGACAGCTTGGAGCCGCGGTGGCCGACCACCGTCTCCAGGCCCTCCGGCAGCCGTTCCACGAGCGCGTCGAGCCGGGCCCGTACGAGAACCCTGCGGATCTCCTCCTCGTCCGCGTCCGGCGCGGCGAAGGTGAGGTTCTCGCGCAGGGTGCCGGACAGGACGGGCGCGTCCTGCTCCACGTACCCGATCGAGGCCCGCAGCTCGGCCAGCGGCCACTCCCGTACGTCCCGGCCGTCCACGAGGACCCGGCCCCCGGTCGCCTCGTAGAAGCGCTCGATCAGCCCGAACAGCGTCGTCTTTCCCGCGCCCGACGGTCCCACGAAGGCCGTCATGCCCCGTCCGGGCACCTCGAAGGAGACGCCCCGGTGCACGGCGGGGAGCTCGTCCCGGTACCGGAAGGACACGTCGTCGAAGACCACGGACGCGGGCCCGGAGCCGCCCGCCGGAACCGTCGCCCCGGCGTCGGGCTCCTCGACCTCCAGCGCCTCGGCCTCCAGGATCCGCGCCACCGCCGCCGATCCCACCTGGAACTGCGTCGCCGCCTCGACCAGCTTGGAGATCGGCTCGATCAGGTAGAAGAGGAAGAGCAGGAACGCGATCAGGGACGAGATCGACGTCGCCCCCGACGCGACCCGCGCGCCACCGATGCCGAGGACGGCGAGGAACGACACCTGTACGGCGAGCCCGATCGAGGAGCCCGCGAGCGACTGCCACTTGGCCGACTTCACGCCGTGACGCCAGGCGTCCCGCGCCGCCTCGTCCACCACGGCCGTCTCCCGCGCCTCCGCGCCCGACGCCTTGATCGTCCGGAAGGCGCCGAAGGCGCGCTCCAGAACGGTGGAGATCCGGCCGACCGCCTCCTGGGAGCGCCGGGTCGCCGCCGCGATCCGCGGCATGAGCACGGCGACGGCTCCGCCGATCAGCACGATGACGCCGACCGTGACGCCCAGCAGCACGGGGTCCATGAACCCCATGAGCACCAGCGTCGCCACGAAGGAGAGCCCGCCGGTCGCCGCCGACACGACGGACTGCGTGGTGACGGCCCGCAGCAGGGTGGTGTCGGAGGTGATCCGCGACATCAGGTCACCCGGCTGGGTCTTCTCGACCTCCGGCAGCCGCAGCCGCAGCAGCCTCCCGATCAGCGAGCGCCGGGCGGCGAGCACCACCGACTCGGCCGTCCGCTCCAGGACGTACGAGCCGAGCGCCTCGACGGCCGTGCCGAAGACGACGAGCGCCGTCAGGACCAGCAGGATCGACGCGATCGGCTCGTCGTGGCCGAGCCGGTCCACCAGTGCCTTCGCCGCGAGCGGCTGGGCGAGCCCGCTGGCCGCGCCGATGAGGGCGAGCACCGCCCCGAACGCGACGGCGGCACGGTGCGGCCGGAAGTGGGTGTAGAGCGCCCGCCAGACCTGGCGGGCGGGGACGCCGGAGGCGGCGGGGGTTTCGAGAGCGGTGGTCACACGGGTCAGGACGCGAGAACTCCGCTCTCACCTGACAGACGAACCCGGAAGGAGCGGCGAACCCGGAAGGCGCGGCGTGCCCCGGCCCCCCAACCCCCGCGCCCCGCTCCCCGCCCCCGCTCCCCGCGCCCGCGTCCGCGCCCGCCGGGAGCGGTGGGGCATGATGGCAGATCCACCCGTCCCCGCGTTCGATGGATGTACCCGCATGTCTGAGCCCGTTCCCGTGACGATTCTGCTCGTCGAGGACGACGAGGTGATCCGCAGGTCCGTCGCCATGGCGCTGGAGCGGTACGGATACCGCGTGACCGTCGCGGGCGACGGACTCACCGGCCTCGAACTGTTCCGGGACGGGCGGCACGACCTGCTGCTGCTAGACGTGATGCTCC
Organism: Streptomyces sp. NPDC085460; assembly: GCF_044541975.1. NCBI lineage: Bacteria > Bacillati > Actinomycetota > Actinomycetes > Kitasatosporales > Streptomycetaceae > Streptomyces > Streptomyces sp. NPDC085460. Next base: position 185,313 of record NZ_JBITTO010000013.1, on the reverse strand, counting down.
CCGCCCTCGACGGCATCGGGCTGTGCCGCCGGATCAGGGAGTCCAGCACGGCGCCGATTCTCATGATGTCCGCGCGCGGCGACGCCCTCGACGTGGTCTCCGGACTGGAGGCCGGAGCCGACGACTACGTGGTCAAGCCGGTCGACACCGCGATCCTGGTGGCCCGCATCCGCTCCCTGCTCCGCCGGGCCGCGTTCGTGCCGCCGGCCGCCGCGCCCTCCGATCCCCCGCAGACGGTGGCCGGAGCGCTGGTCTTCGGCGACCTGAGCATCGATCCGGCCGCCCTGGAGGTACGCAGGGCGGGGGAGGAGATCGCGCTGGCCCCGACCGAACTGCGGCTGCTGCTGGAATTCTCCGCCCACCCCGGGATCGTGCTGGACCGCCAGAGCCTGCTCCGTAACGTCTGGGACTACGGCTGGGACGGCGACACCCGCGTCGTCGACCTGTGCGTGCAGCGGCTGCGCAAGAAGATCGGCGCCGACCGGATCGAGACGGTCCGGGGCTTCGGCTACAAGCTGCGGCGCTGAACGGAGCACCCCGGATGACCTTCGTACGCGCCCTCCTGAACCCCCGCTCACTGCGCTGGAAGATCCTGCTGCTGACGGGTCTCGCCTGCGCCGCCATGGCCCTGACCGTGGGCGTCCTCGTCCACGAGTCGACCCTGAACCGGTCCCTGCACGAAGGCGCGGGCAAGGCCGCGACCGCCCTCGACCAGGCCATGCGAGACGTCCGGGACGGCGGAGAACCACCCGTGGCCACCCCGGCGGAGCTCCCCGACGCCCTGCTGCGCCAGGTCGAGCGCGAGGGCGACGGCACCCTGTACGTGAACCGGCCCCCGGCGCCGGTCTACTGGGCCGCCCGGCAGGAGGGCGGCCGGCTCTACGCGGTCAGGGTCGACATGACCGCCGACCTGCTCACCCGGCAGGCGCTGGACCGGCACATGTGGAAGTACTCCCTGCTCACCCTGGGCATCGTCGTCCCGGTCACCGCGCTCGTCACCGAGCTGCCCGCGCGGCGGCTCCGCCGCGTGGCCCGCACAGCGCGCCGCATCACCGCGGGCGACCTCGACGCCCGCACGGGCACCGGCCGGCGCCCCGGCGACGCGACGCGGCCCGCGGGCGGGGACACGGACACGGGCGAGGACCGGCACACGTACGGCGGCGGTGACGAGATCGGGGAGATCGCGGCCGTCGTCGACTCGATGGCGGACAGCCTCCAGCGCCGCATCGCGGGGGAGCAGCGCTTCACCGCCGACGTCGCGCACGAACTCCGCACCCCCCTCATGGGCCTGGTCACCTCGGCCGGGCTGCTGCCCGAGGGCGAGGCCACCGACATGGTCAGGGACCGGGTCGGAGTCCTGCGGGACCTGGTCGAGGACCTGCTGGAGATCTCCCGACTCGACGCCGGCGCCGAGGAGCCGCAGTGTCGTCCGGTCGCCATGGCGGAGCTCGTACGGGAATCGGTGGCGAGGGCCGGCCTCGACGCGCGGGTGACCGCCGACGAGTCCGCGGAGGTCCGGACGGATCCACGGCGCCTGGACCGGATCGTCACCAACCTCGTCGTGAACGCCCACCGCCACGGCGCCGGGCCCGTGGAGATCACCGTCTCGACCGGGACGATCACCGTACGGGACCACGGCCCCGGCTTCCCCGCGGACCTCCTCGCCCACGGACCCCAGCGCTTCAGGACCGGCGCGGACGAGCGGGGTCGCGGCCACGGCCTGGGCCTGACCATCGCGTCGGGGCAGGCGCGGGTGATCGGGGCGGTGCTGGCCTTCGCGAACCACCCCGAGGACGGGGGAGCGGTGGCGACGCTGCGCCTCCCGGACGAGGGGCCGTCCGCTCCCGGGCGGTGACCGCCGCCCGCCCGAACCGCACCGCCGCGTCCGCGCTGATACACGATCGATGGGTTGCCGAGCCTCTCCGGCGCCTTCGCCTCGGCCGTCCGGACACGTCGCCCCCGCAGCCTTGCCGTCGTACCGATCCCGTACGACAGCACCCGGAGGCGGTCCCATGTCCCTCACCCTCAGCCATCGCACACGCGTCACGGGCGGCGCGCTGGCCCTGGCCCTCGTGACGGCCCTGGGCGTGGCCGTCAGCGGATCGGGGACGGAGCCCCGCCCCGCCGCGCCCTCCGCGCCCGGAGTGACGCCCTTCGACACCGGGGCGGTCCCGTGGCCGGAGGACGGCCAGACCGCCGTCGTACTGGAAGGGGCTGGGCCGGTGACCACACGGGGCGACGGGCGTCCCGTCCCCATCGCGAGCCTCACCAAGGTGATGACCGCTCATGTCATCCTCCAGGAACACCCGCTGCGGCCCGGAGAGGACGGCCCGCTGATCGAGGTGGACCAGCGGGCCGCGCACGAGGCGGGCGTCGGAGGCGAGTCGACGGTGCCGCTCCAGGCGGGCCGAAAGTACTCCCAACGGCAGCTCCTCGAACTGCTGTTGATCCCCTCCGGCAACAACGTCGCCCGCCTGCTGGCCCGCTGGGACGCCGGAAGCCAGGACGCCTTCGTGGGGAAGATGCGGAGCGCCGCCGCACGCCTGGGCATGGACCGGACGACGTACACCGGGGCGAGCGGCATCGAACCCACCACCGTCAGCACGGCGACCGACCAGCTCGTCCTGGCGCGGGCGGCGATGCGGCACCCCGTCTTCCGCGAGATCGTGGCCTCCCGCGCCGTCACCGTCCCCGGGGTCGGCACGATCACCAACACCAACCCCCTCCTGGACGTCCCGGGCGTCGTCGGCGTCAAGACCGGATCCAGCACCCCGGCGGGCGGGAACCTCCTGTGGGCCTGCGAGGTCCGTGTCGGCGGCACGCCGCGCCTGCTCGTCGGCGCCGTCCTGCACCAGCGGGCCGGCACCACTCCCGGCGAGGGCCTCCACGCGGCGGCCGACAGCAGCCGCCGCCTGATCACCGCGCTGCGCGAGCAGCTGCCGCGTACGCGGACGGAGGGCTGAACCGCGATGACGACCGCGCGCCACGACACCACCCCCGACCCGTCCACGCCGGCACCCGCCCGCCCTGCGGCCGATCCGGAACCCGCCTGCCCTGCGGCCGGCCCCGCGCCGGAAGCCGTCGGCCCTCCGGCCGGCCCCGCGCCGGAAGCCGCCTGTCCTCCGGCCGGCCCCGAGCCGGGACCTGCCTGTCCTCCGGTCGGCCCCGCGCCGGGACCCGCCGGTGCTCCGGCCGGCCTCGCGCCGGAAGCCGCCTGTCCTCCGGTCGGCCCCGCGCCGGGACCCGCCGGTGCTCCGGCCGGCCTCGCGCCGCAAGCCGCCCGCCCTCCGGCCGGACCCGCGGCGCGACCCGCCTGTTCTCCGGTCCGCCCCGTCCCCGCCGCGCCCGGCACGGACGAGGGGCGCCGCCCGCGCGGGGCGGGACGCCAACGCGTGCCCGTCCCGGCCGGCTCCGTGCTCGCCGTCCTCTCGGCGCTCTTCGCTCTGGTGCTGGTCGGTCACAGCCGGCTTCCCGCCCTCCCCGGACACCTCACCAGCCTCGCCGAGACCCTGCTGCCCTGGTCGGCCCTCGGGATCCCCCTGTTCGCGGCCCTGGCGCTGCTGCGCCGGTCGCGGACGGCGACGGCGGCGCTGGTCCTGCCGGTGGCCGCCTGGCTGACCGTCTTCGGCGGCACCCTCGGCGACAGGTCGTCCGCCGGCGGGGACCTCACCCTGGTCAGCCACAACGTCAGCCAGGACAACCCCGACCCGCGGGCCACCGCCCGGACGCTCATCGCGTCCGGCGCGGACGTCGTCGCGCTCCAGGAGCTCAGCCCGGAGACCGCGCCCGCCTACGAAGCCGCCCTGGCCGACGCGTACCCGTACCACTTCCAGCAGGGGACGGTCGGCCTCTGGAGCACCCTTCCGCTGCGCGACGCCCGCGCCGTCCCGATCATGCCGTGGACCCGCGCCATGCGCGCCACCGTCGACACCGCCCACGGCCCGCTCGCGGTCCACGTCGTCCATCTGCCGTCCGTCCGGGTCGGTCCCTCCGGCTTCACCGCGGGCGCCCGTGACGACGTCATCACCGTCGTGGAGGGTGTCCTCCGGGCCGAACGCGTCCCGCGTGTCGTCCTCATGGGGGACTTCAACGGCTCCACCGACGACCGCGCCTTCCGTCCCCTCACCAGCCGCATGACCTCGGCCCAGTCCTCGGCCGGTGCGGGCTTCGGCTTCACGTGGCCCGCGGGCTTCCCCGTCGTCCGGATCGACCAGATCCTCGTCGCCGGCGTGCGGGCCACCGGGGCCTGGACCCTGCCGGCGACACCCAGCGACCACCTTCCGGTCGCGGCCCGTGTCAGCCTCGGTCCCGGCGAGCAGGACCGCGCCGACGGGACCCGGGGCGCGGGCTGACCCCCGCGATTCCGTCCGGCGGGACCCGGGTTCGCACCGCCGCGTACCGGCAGGCGGGCCGCCTGGCACGATGACGCCATGGTCATCGGCAAGTCCCCCTCCCTTCCTGGTCCCCCGAGCGCGACTGGTCCCGCGGACGCCGCCGCCCGAGCGCGCTCCCTCCACGCCCGTCCCGACGCGTACCTGGGCCTGCCCGCCGTGCTCGTCGCCCCGTACGCGCCGGAGTCTGGGCGCGCGGCCCGGCGGGAGGCGCTGCGGCCCGTGTACGCGGCGGTCGCGGCCGAGCTCGGGGAGCCCACGCTGTACGGCGCTTCGGCCGCCGGGCCCAGCGTGCGCTGGCACACCGGTGCGCACGTGGTGCTGCTGGCCGGCGGCCCCCAGGGCGCCACACTCTCGGTGCACACGGCGTCGGACCTGTACGGACGCGAGTACTCGGCAGTGGAGGGTTCGATCGGCTGGCGGGCGGAGGATCCGCACGGCTTCGACACGCTGCCCTATCTGTGGCTGCTGCACCGTGGACCGGAGCGCGGCTGGCCGGCCTTCCGCTGGGACGGCCACCACACGGCGGCGTCCTGGGAGCACCTGGAGTCCGCGCTCGCACTGCTCCTGGACTCGTGGATGGAGCAGTTGCCGGTGCAGGTGCCGGGCGAGTGGGCGTCCTTCGTCGTGGGGTGCGCGCGGGACTGGCCGCGGCACCTGCGGGTGGGGTGCGGCCAGGACGGCGGTCAGCTCTCGTTGATGGTGGACCACCGGACCCCGGCGGAGGAGCCGGGCTTCGAGGACTCCATGCGGGAGCGGGGCTGGCAGGTGCGCGAGCGCGGGTGGTGGCGGGCCGAGTTCGCGGACGAGGACCCCGAGGCCGCGCGGTCGGCGGCCCGGCTGCTGGTCGCCGACGTCCGCGCTCGCGGCTCGGTGCGCCCGGACGAGCTGGTCGCCTGGGAACTGACCGTCAACGACCGAGGCCGGCTCTGGCTGCCGGGCATCGGCATGCCGGTGAACTGAACCCGCGCGGTCTCGCCGAACTCCTCTTCACGGGACCGGAGTTCGACCGCGTACCCGTGAAACCGTCCGCCCGCCCGTCCGCCCGTCCGCCGTCTGCCCGTCCGCCCATCCGCCCCTCCCCCCGGCAGCCGCCTCGCCCTGCCGCAGCTCGCCCCGCACGAGGTCCCGCCGCGCGGTAACCCTCCGCACGGCGGGACCTCGCAGGCGCCACGTGCGGGATCAGGAGACGGTGACGGTGGCCGTCCGGCCGGGGGCCACGGAGACCGTCGTGTAGGTGTACGGCTTGCCGTTGACCGTCTTCGTCCTGGCCTTCCGCGGCACGCCGTCCACCTTGATCGTGGCGTGCTTGCCGGGGAAGCGGGCCTCCCAGCGGTAGGTGGCGGAGCCGCTGGTGTGGGTGAGCTTCGATGCGGTCGCGCCGTCGTGGCGGAGCGTGAAGGTGCTGCCGCCGATCCGGATGTCCTCGACCTGGAGCCAGTCCATGCCCGAGGGCAGCCGGGAGCCGGTGGCCAGGGCCTTGGCGGGGGCGTCGGGCCGGACGCCCATCAGGCCCTCGACCGTCTGGCCGAGCAGGGTGTACGACACCTCGGGGTAGTCGCCGTTGGGGCCCTGCCGGGAGACCGGGTGCTGGACGTCGCGCTGGTCGTAGACGTACTTCATCCACTTCCAGGCGGTGTCGTTGCGGTCGTAGGCGAAGAAGGTGTCCGGCAGGTAGGAGATCGCCTCGATGTTGGACGGCTTCCCGCTGCCGCTCGCCTGCTGGTCGATGAAGTCGAGGTACGCCTCGGCGCGGTCGCCGGGCTCGATGAGCTGCTTCATCGCCATGAACCAGCTGTTCTCCAGGCCCCAGCCGGTGAGGGCGTCGCCCTCCCGGGTGTAGCCGCGGATCATGGAGGCGCCGCTGCCCTCGCCGCTCCAGGTGTCGTTGAAGTGGGCCTTGAGGTCGTCGGCCTTGCGCTTGAACCGGTGGGCGAGTGCGGTCTCGCCCTTGCTCGCGGCGAGCGCGGCCATGGCCCGGAACGCCTGGTACTGGCTGCCGAGGGCGTCACCGGCCTCGATCAGGTGGTGCTCACCCGTCTCGTTGTAGCTGACGGCGCCGGAGAAGATGCCGTCGCCGGTGCCCTCGGCGATGCCGTTGGTCTTCCTCGTGTCGTGCAGCTCGATGAACTCCTTGGTGGTGTGCTTGTAGTAGTCCCAGAGGGCCGGGTCGTCGATGTAGGCGCTGTCGCCGCTCCACCGGTACGCCTCGTTGGCCTTCTGCACCAGTTCGAAGGCGGCCGGGACCTCCCGGACGAAGAAGGTCGGGCTGTGGTAGTCGATCTTCAGATAGGTCCGGTTGTCGAAGTTGAGGGCCCAGACCGGGAAGTACTTGTGCTCGGCGGTGGCCGACTCTGCGTAGGCGCGGAGCATCGACTTGTTCTCGGCGTGCAGGCCGATCACCGAGGCGCCGGCCATCTGGTGGGCCAGGTCGCGGGTGTAGGAGGCGCTGCGGTGGGCGTAGCCGGCCCAGTAGGAGGGGGCGTAGACGCCGACGCCGGTGCCGGAGCGGCGGCCCTCGTCGACGTTGACCGGTCCCACGACGCCCGGCAGCTGCACCCAGCTGTTGGCCTTGCGCTTGGCCCAGTCGAACATCGCCACGATCTGCGGGTCGGACGAGGTCACCACCGGATCCACGGGCGCGCCGGGGGAGACCATCAGGTCGTCGACGTTGATCCAGCCGTCGCCGGACTCGAAGGCCAGCTCCAGGGTGTCGCCCTCGTTCAGGGAGACGCGGCTGAGGGTGTACCGGGCGTAGGAGGAGCGGCTGGGCAGGTCGATGGAGCGGGTGGTGGTGCCGTTGACGCGGGCGGTGAAGGTGCCGCCGGTGCCGCCGGTGGCGATCCAGGCGGAGAAGTCGTAGAGGCCGGTGCCGGTGGCGGTGAGGGTCTGGGAGATCTTCTTGCCGGGGCCGCCGTCGAGGTAGGCGAGCCGGGTGCCGCCGTGCGGGATGTTGGTGGCGACGCCGGTGCCGGGGGTGAAGTTCCAGCCCGTGGTGCCCTGTTCGAAGCCGGGGTTGATCACGTCGACGGGCGGCGGGACGGAGACGGTGGCCGTGACGTCGTCCGCGTTCACCCAGCCGGTGCCGGACTCGAAGGCGATCTCCACGGTGTCGCCGTTCCTCAGTGACACGTGGGGGAGCGTGTACTGCGCGTAGGAGGAGCGGCTGGGCAGGTCGATGGAGCGGGTGGTGGCGCCGTTGACGCGGACGGTGAAGGTGCCGCCGGTGCCGCCGGTGGCGATCCAGGCGGAGAAGTCGTAGAGGCCGGTGCCGGTGGCGGTGAGGGTCTGGGAGATCTTCTTGCCGGGGCCGCCGTCGAGGTAGGCGAGCCGGGTGCCGCCGTGCGGGGCGTTGGTGGCGACGCCGGTGCCCGAGGTGAACGTCCAGCCCGTCGTGCCCTGTTCGAAGCCGCCGTTCGTCACCGTGACGGCGGTGCTCCCGGAGGCGCTCGCGGAGGCGTTCCCGGAGGCGTTCGCGGGGCCGGCGGCGACGAGCGGCGTGAGCGGGGCGAGGACCGCGAGCGAGGTCAGCAGGGCGAGACGCAGGGGTGGGGACGGCTGCATGCGGGAGGGCTCCTGTCCGGAGGTGTCTGGTGCGGTGGCCGGACGCTAACAGCCCCCTTCGGCAGCTTTCAATACAGCTGCATCATCCTTCTGTTGATTCGCGCAGCAAGTTTTCCATGAACTCTTGCAAGTCGACTTGGCTGATTGCTAGCGTCCCTCCGCGTCGGCCCGGTGACCGCCGGGACGCCGATCCGCGAGCGAAGGTGGAAGTGCCATGGAGATGAGTCGCCGCAGAGTCCTCAAGGCGGGTGGGGCCGTCGCCGCGGGCGTCGGACTGGGCGGGCTCACCGCCTGCTCGGGGACGGGTGCCTCGGCGGGCGGCGCCGGCTCGGCCGGTGACCCGAGGAAGGGCGACATCACGGTCTGGAGCTGGGCCGGCCCGGCCGCCGAACTGCGCGCCCTCGTCCCCGCGTTCAACAAGAAGTTCCCGGACGTCAAGGTCACCGTCCAGGACATCGGCAACCCGGCCATCTGGGACAAGATCACCACCGCGATGGCGGCCGGCGGCGCCGGCCTCGCGGACGTGCTCCACATAGGCGTCGACTACCTGCCCGGCTACGTCGAGAAGTTCCCCGGCCAACTCGCCGACCTCGGCCCCCTCGGCGCGACCGCCCACAAGGACGCCTTCGCCGCCGGCCTCTGGGCGACCGTCTGCCCCGACGGCAAGAAGGTCGACGCCCTCCCCTGGGAGGCCAATTCGGGCGGTTTCTACTACCGCGCCGACCTCTTCGAGAAGGCGGGCGTCGACGTCGCCGCCATCGGCACCTGGGACGACGCCATCGAGGCCGGCAAGAAGATCAAGGCCAAGACCGGCCACACCCTGCTCGGCATCGACAAGCCGGCCTCCCAGGCGGACTCGGCGAACCTCTTCCAGATGCTGCTCCAGCTCCAGGGCACGATGTTCTTCGACTCCGACGGACGGATCACGCTCGCCACACCCGAGGCCGTCCGGGCGATGACGATCATCAAGGACCTGAACGACGCCGGTCTCGTCGCCGACATCTCCGGCGGCTGGAACGCCCTCATCGGCTCCATCAAGAAGGGCACCTCCGCGGTCCTGCCCTGGCCCACCTGGTTCGGCGGCATCATCGAGGAGACCGTCCCCGACCAGGCCGGCAAGTGGGGCGTCCGGCTGCCGCCGTCCGTGCGTCCGGGCGGCACCCGGTCCGCCACCGTGAACTCCACCCACCTCGCCGTCGCGGGCACCAGCAAGCACCAGGCCGCCGCCTGGAGCTTCGTCGAGTTCGCTCTCACCCGCCCCGAGTCGCAGGTCGCCATCTACAAGGCCAAGGGCATCGCGCCCGCCCTCCTCAAGGCGTACGACGACCCGGTCTTCCACCAGCCGTCGGCGTTCTTCAGCGGCCAGAAGAAGGGCGAGATCTTCCTCGACGCCCTCCGCGCCCCGCAGCCGGCCTTCCACTACACCGGCGACTACGCCCGCGCCCTCAAGGCCGTCACCGACGCCCAGACCAAGGTCCTGCTCAAGGGCGCCGACCCGGCCACCGTGCTCGCCGCCGCCGCCGACCAGCTCGCCAAGCAGACGGGCCGCAAGGTCGTCCGGTGACAGCCGTGAGCACCCCGTCGCGCACCCCGCGCGCCGCCACCCCCCGACCGGCGCGGAGCACCCGTCCGCCGCGCCTGTCGGGCCGGCGCCTCGCCCCGTACCTCTTCGTGCTGCCCGCGCTCGTCCTCTTCGCGGTGTTCAAGCTCTATCCCATCGGCTGGTCGTTCGTCCTCAGCCTCTTCAAGACCGTGGGCGGCGTCGACACCTTCGTCGGCGGCGAGAACTACAGCCGGCTCCTCCAGGACCCCCTGTTCTGGACCGCGCTGGAGAACACCGCCGTCATCCTGGTCGTCCAGGTCCCCGTCATGCTCGCCCTGGCCACGGGACTCGCGGTGGCGTTCAACTCGACGCTGCTGAAGGGACGGACGGTCTTCCGCCTCGGGTTCTTCCTCCCCATGGTCACCGGTCTCGTCGCCTACGGCATCGTCTTCTCGGTCCTCCTCAACGAGGAGTACGGCCTCGCCAACTGGGTCCTCTCCCTCGTCGGCGTCGACAACGTCCCGTGGCTGACCGACCCCCTCTGGGCCAAGGTCTCCCTGGGCCTCGCCCTCACCTGGCACTACACCGGCTACAACGCGGTGATCCTGCTCGCCCGGCTCCAGACCATCCCCCGCGAGCTGTACGACGCGGCCTCGGTCGACGGCGCCGGCGCCTGGGGCGCCTTCCGCCACGTCACCCTGCCGGGACTCCGCCCCGCGATCCTGCTCACCACGGTGCTCTCCACCATCGGCACCCTGCAGATCTTCGACGAGCCGTACGTCCTGACCCGCGGCGGACCGGACAACGCCACCCTCACCATCGGCGTGTACCTGTACCAGAACGCCTTCGTCTACTTCGACTTCGGCTACGCCTCGGCCATCGCCTACGCCCTCGCCGTCCTCATCGGCATCCTCGGACTGATCCAGTTCCGCGTCCTGGGAGACAAGAAATGACCACTTCCGCGACGCGTCCCCTCCGGACGCGGAACCGCGACACGCGTCCGCCCACCCGGGCCGGCCGGTCGATCCTGCTGACCTCCGGCCTCGCCATCACCCTCGCCGCGGTGCTCGTCCCCTTCTACTGGCTCATCGTCGCCAGTACGCACAGCTCGGGCGACATCTTCGGCACGCCGCCGCCCCTCCTGCCCGGAGACCACCTCGACGACAACCTCGCCTCCCTCCAGAACACGGTCTCCTTCGGGCAGGTCCTCCTCAACTCCCTCTTCATCGCCATCCTCTACACGCTGTGCGCGGGAGCCGTCTGCACCCTGGCCGGGTACGCCTTCGCCACGTACCGCTTCCGCGGCAGCGACGCCCTCTTCGGCGTGATCATGCTCGGCCTGGTCATCCCCGCGCAGGTCACCCTGGTGCCCCTGTTCAAGCTCATGGCCGACCTGGAATGGCTCAACACCTACCAGGCCGTCATCCTGCCCAACCTCGCCCTGCCCTTCGGCATCTTCCTGATGCGCCAGTCCATGGGCGCCCTGCCCCACGAACTCCTCGACTCGGGCCGCATGGACGGATGCGGAGAGCTGCGGCTCTTCCTCAAGGTGGTCCTGCCGCCGATGAAGCCGGCCCTCGCGGCCCTGGGCATCTTCCTCTTCCTCTTCCAGTGGAACGACTTCGTCTGGCCGCTGATCGTCCTGCGCGACAACGCGTCGTTCACCCTCCCCGTGGCCCTCGCCTCGCTCCAGGGCGTCGACGACACCGACTACGGCGCCATCCTCACCGGCACGGCCGTCGCGGCGATCCCCATGGCCCTCGTCTTCCTCGCCCTGCAACGCCACTTCGTCTCCGGCCTGCTCGCCGGAGCCGTGAAGGGATGAACCGAAACGTGACGCTCCACACCCACGAGGCGGTCACCACCGCCGAACTCGCCCCCGCCCCGTACCGGCCCCTCCTCGACACCGTCGAGATCGCCGTCCTGGCGGGGGAGAGGGAGCCCCGGTGGCACGTCTCCGACCTCCCCGACGGCCTGCGCGTGCTGCACGTCGACGGCGACGGCGAGCCGGTGGAGATCCGGCTCTCCCTTCCCCTCGGGGACGCCGCCGGATACTGGCACCCCAAGGCCGGCTGGCAGCGGACCGTCGTCGCCGACTGGGAGGGCCGCGCCACCGTCAGCCTCGTCGACGGCACCGCCGCCGGCTGCCTCTACGACTACCAGGGCGCCACCCTGCTCACCTTCGGCGCCGCCGACCCCGTCCCCGAGGTCTCCCTCCTCTGGGGTGTCTCCGAGGAGAACGACACCTACGTCGTCCACCTCCACCTCCCCGCCTCCGCCGGACCCCAGCGCCTCCTCTTCGTGCCCCGCAGGCCGTCCGTCGCCACGGCGCTCGGCGACCTGCGCCGCTGGTACGAGGCGGCGATGCCGTCCATGCCGGTCCCCGAGGCGGCGCGCCTCCCGCTCTACTGCACCTGGTACGCCTTCAACCAGCGGATCGAGGCCCCCACCGTCGAGAAGCAGGCCGTCCTCGCCGCCGACATCGGCTTCGGCGCGATGATCCTCGACGACGGCTGGCAGCGGTACGGCAGCGGACGCGGCTACGCGGGCGTGGGCGACTGGATCCCGGACGAGGCGAAGTTCCCCGACTTCACGGGCCACGTGGCACGGGTGCGGGAGACCGGGCTGAGCTACCTCGCCTGGGTCGCGCCCCTGCTCCTCGGCCCCCGGGCCGACTGCTACCGCCGGTGGGCCCCGTACGCCCCCCGTGCCTCCCGCGTCCCCGGCGCGTACGTGCTCGACCCGCGCCGGCCCGAGGTCCGCGCCCACCTCGTCGACACCTGCGTCCGCCTCGTCCGCGACCACGGCCTCGACGGCCTCAAGGTGGACTTCCTCAACGAGGCGATGGTCTACGCCGGCGACGGCCGCGGCGACGTCGGTGAGGCCCTGACCCTGCTCCTCGCCGAACTCCGCGCCGCCCTGGAGGCGGTCCGCCCCGGCCTGCTCCTGGAACTGCGCCAGCCGTACGTGGGCCCCGGCATGGTCGCGTACGGCAACATGCTGCGCTCCTTCGACTGCCCGGCCGACTCCGTCGCCAACCGGGTCCGCACCCTCGACACCCGCATGCTCGCCGTCGGCGGCGCCGTCCACTCCGACCCGCTCCTCTGGGACACCGACGCACCCGTCGAGTCCGCCGCGCGCCAGCTCATCGGCACGCTCCACTCGGTGCCGCAGGTCTCCGTCCGGCTCGACACCCTGCCCGAGGACCACGTCGCGGCCCTGCGCTTCTGGCTCGCCACCTGGCGTCTCCTCAGGCCCCAGCTGCTCGACGGCACCGTCGAGCCCGGCCGGCCGGACGACCTCTACACCCTGGTGAGCTCGGAGCGGGACGGCGTGAACGTCACGACCGTCCACACCGCCCGCCCGGTGCCGCTGCGCCCGGCGTCCGTCTCCCGCACCGTGCTGGTCAACGGCACGAGCGAGGACCGGCTCGTCGTCGAGGTCGTCGACTCCGGAGCCACCGTGGAGATCGAGGTGCGCGGACCGGACGGCCGTATGATCGAGCATCACCGCACCGAGCTCACCACCGGCCTGCACCAGCTGCCGGTGCCGCGCATGGGGCTGGGGTCGATCAGGAACACCGCGTGAGGCGCGAGTCGGAGGGAAGCCCAATGAAGGTCGGCATCGTCGAGGTCGCGGCCCGTGCCGGAGTCAGCGAGGCCACCGTCAGCCGCGTGATCAACCGGCGCCAGGGCGTGGCCAAGAAGACGCGTGACGCGGTCGAGACCGCCATGGCGGAACTGGGCTACGAGCGTCCGGTGCAGGGACAGCTCGTCGCCCTCGTCACCGAGCACGTGTCCAACCCGTTCTTCGCGGACGTGGCCGAGCGGATCGAGGCGGCCCTCGCCCCGCACGGCCTGAAGGCGGTGCTCTGCCCGGCGTTCCCCGGCGGGGTGCAGGAACCCGAGTACATCAGCGCGATCGTCGACAAGGGGATCGCGGCCGTCGTCTTCCTCTCCTCGTCGAACACCGTCGAGGGCGCGGACACCGAGACGTACGAGCTCCTCCGCGCCCGCCGCATCCCCTACGTCGGGGTGAACGGCGTCTTCGCCGACGGCGTGGAGGTCCCCGTGTACTCCACCGACGACCGGCTCGCCGCCGAACTGGCCGTGGACCACCTGTACCGGCTCGGCCACCGGGCCATCGGCATGGCCTCGGGCCCCACCGGAAACCACCCCGCCGACCGGCGCGTCCAGGGCTTCCTCGACGCGATGGCGAAGCGCGGCGTCGAGGACGCTGCGCGCCTTGTCATCCGCCAGTCGTACACCGTCGAGGGCGGACAGGCCGCCGCCCAGACGCTCCTGGGCCTCGGCGCCACGGCGATCGTCGCGGCGAGCGACTACATGGCCCTCGGCGCCATCCGGGGGATCCGGCGCCAGGGGCGCGCGGTCCCGGAGGACGTGTCGGTCGTCGGCTACGACGGATCCATGATCACGGAGTTCGTGGACCCGCCGCTTACCACCGTGCGCCAGCCGGCCGACCGGCTCGCCCTCGAAGTGGGGCGCAGCGTCCTGGCCCTGGTCAGCAACCGGGCGGTGCCGGTCGGCGAGCTCCTCTTCGACCCCGAGCTGATCATCCGCTCCACCACGGCCCCCGCCCCGCGGGCGTGAGCGACCGGCCCCCGCCGGACCCGGTCCGGCGGCGGGCCCGCGCTCCGGTCGTCCGCCCTCCGGCGGACGACCGTTATGCGCGCCTCTGACCAGGTCCGCCGGGAGGTCGGTACGGTGCCCGGGTACGCCCGGAACCGGGTCCCTGCCGGAGGTGCGGAAACGTGCGGTCGACCCCTCGCCAAGTGGCCTCCGGACTGCGGCGCCGCCTGACGCCCGCGAGCGTCGCCGGGCAGGTGCTGCTCCTGCAGGTGCTGCTCGTGACGGTCCTCGTGCTGGGCGCCACCGCCGCGGACTTCCTCCAGGCCCGGCGCGACGCCACCCAGGACGCGTACGACCGCTCGCTCTCCGTCGCCGAGACCTTCGCGCACGCCCCGGGCACCCGCGCCGCCATGGAGTCGCGCGATCCCTCCGCGCTCCTCCAGCCGAGCGCCGAGGCGACCCGCCGGGCGGCCGGGGTCACCTACGTCGTGGCCTTCGCCCCCGACGGCATCCGGTGGAGCCATCCCGATCCGAGCCTGATCGGCGGGCACGTGGCCGGGGAGTTCGCGCCCGCCCTGGGCGGCGAGCCGTTCCAGGAGACCTTCGACAGCCTCGTGTTCGGCCGGGCCGTCGACACCACGGTCGCCGTCCTCGACGACCGCGGCGACCCCGTGGGCCTCGTCTCCGTCGGCATCACGGTCCGCAAGGTCGAGGGAGCGGTGATGCGCCAACTGCCCCTGCTCCTCGGGGCGGCGGCGATCGCCCTGGCCCTGTCCGTCGCCGGAACGACCCTGGTCACGCGGCGGCTCCGGCACCAGACGCACGGCCTGGGCCCCGCCGAGATGACCCGGATGTACGAGCACCACGACGCCGTCCTCCACGCGGTGCGCGAGGGCGTCGTCATCCTCGGCGACGACGGCCGGCTCGTCCTCGTCAACGACGAGGCCCGCAAGCTCCTCGCGCTGCCACCCGACGCCGGGGGCGACGTGCGGGAACTGGGGCTGCCGGCGGACCTCGCCGCCCTGCTCACCTCGGGAGCCGTCACCGACGACGACGTACGGCTCATCGGGGACCGGCTCGTCTCCGTCAACCAGCGCCCCATCGCGACGGCCGGCTCGTCCGGCAGCGTCGCCACCCTGCGCGACACCACCGAACTGCGGGCCGTCTCCGCCCGCGCCGACGCGGCCCGCGGCCGGCTCAGCCTCCTCTACGACGCGGGCGTGCACATCGGCACCACCCTCGACGTGACCCGCACCGCGGAGGAACTCGCGGCGGTGGCCGTCCCCCGCTTCGCCGACTTCGTCACCGTCGAACTGCTCGAACCCGTCCTCTCCGGCGACGAACCGGAGGACGGAGCGGGTACGCGGATGCTGCGGGTCGCCTCGGCCGGCGTCCGCGACGACCACCCCCTGCACCCGGTCGGCACGGAGCTCACCTCCATGCCCGGCAGGCCGGAGAGCGAGGGCATCGGCCTCGCGGGCGCGGCCCTCCTGCCGGACCTCGCCACCTCGGACGCCTGGCTCGCCCAGGACCCGGAGCGGGCAGGCCGGGTCGTGGCGTACGGCATCCACTCCCTGGTCTCGGTACCCCTGAGGGCCCGCGGGATCCTGCTCGGCTGCGCCGACTTCTGGCGCAAGGACAAGGAACGATTCGGCGCCGAGGACGTGGCCTTCGCGGAGGAACTGGCCACCCGCGCCGCGCTCTCCATCGACAACGCCCGCCGCTACACCCGCGAGCACGCCGTCGCGGTCTCCCTCCAGCGCAGCCTCCTGCCGCGCGCGCCCCGGCGGCGCACGGCCCTGGACCTCGCCCACCGCTACCTCCCCTCCGCCAACGGCGTCCGGGGCGACTGGTTCGACGTCATCCCGCTGTCCGGCGCCCGGGTCGCGCTCGTCGTCGGCGACGTCGTGGGGCGCGGCCTGCACGCCGTCGCGACCATGGGCCGGCTGCGTACCGCCGTACGCAACTTCTCGGCCCTGGACCTGGCGCCCGACGAACTCCTGGCCCACCTCGACGAACTCGTCGCCCGCACCGACGAGGAGACCACCGGCGGCGACGGCGACGCGGAGGAACGCCCGCTCCTCACCGGCGCCACCTGCCTGTACGCCGTCTACGACCGGGTCGGCGGCGTCTGCACGCTCGCCGCAGCGGGGCACCCGGCCCCTCTCGTCATGGCGCCGGACGGCACGGTCGCGCAGGCCGACATGCCGGTGTCGCCGCCGCTCGGGGCGGGCGGCGGCCTCCCCTTCGAGACCGCGACCCTCGCGGCCCCGGAGGGCAGCGGCCTGGTGCTCTTCACCGACGGCCTCGTCGAGGACCGCACGCGCTCCCTCGACACCGGTGTCGCCCTGCTGGCCGACGTCCTCGCGCGGGCCGGAGGCGATCCCGAGGAGGGCTGCCGCGCCGCCGTGGAACGGCTGGTGCCGCCGCTGCCCGCCGACGATGTCACGCTGCTCATCGCCCGGACCCGTCTCGTCGACCGCGACCGTGTCGCCGAATGGGACATCCCCGACGACCCGGCGGCGGTCGGCCCCCTCCGCCGGGCGGTGGCGCGGCGCCTCGCCGCGTGGGGCCTGGAGGACCTCGCGTACGGCACCGAGCTCATCGTCAGCGAACTCGTCACCAACGCGATCCGCTACGGCAAGCAGCCCGCGCGCCTCCGGCTGATCCACGAGGACGCCACCCTGACCTGCGAGGTCAGCGACGGCAGCAGCACCGCCCCGCACCTCCGCCGGGCCGCCGCGGGCGACGAGGGAGGCCGCGGCCTCTTCCTCGTGGCGCAGTTCGCCCACCGCTGGGGCACCCGCTACCTGGACCGGGGCAAGACCATCTGGACCGAACAGTCCCTCGCGACCGCCACGCCCAGGGCGGACCTGTCCGAGGACGAGCTGCTGGACCAGTGGCCGGACGACCTCTGAGACGGCCGGCCGGCCGCCGGTGCCGCCTCCGTCCCGGCGACCGAGCGTCAGCAGCAGTATCACGAAACGATAACGGGTCTGGTCCAGATGTCGCCCGCCGTTCATCGATGGGGACTTCCGTGTAAATCCGTTGATTCTCACCGGGGTTCAGGATCGTCGGTGCCCGGTCAGGACGGCCGGGCACTTCCCGCAGGTCACTCCACAAGGAGACTCCGTGCACCTGTCCCGTCCCCTGCGCGCCGCTCTCGCCGGCGCCCTCGCGGCAGCCGTCCTGCCGCTCGCCGCTTCCGCGTACGCCGCGGAAGGAGCGCCCTCCGGTGTCGCCGCGACGGCCACGTCCCCCAAATCGCTGGTGATCGGCATCGACGGCGCCACGTTCGCCACGTTCGACAAGGCGAAGATGCCGAGGGTCAAGGGCCTCATGGCGGGCGGCATGACCGCCACCAGCAACCTCTACGCCAACCCGATGGCCCCCACCTCCTCGGGTCCCGGCTGGTCCACCATCGCCACCGGCGCCTGGCCCGACAAGCACAAGGTCGTCGACAACGGATTCGGCGGCGCCCGCTACGACCTCTACCCCGACTACGCCACCCGCCTGGAGAACGCCGACCCCGCGCACGACACCCTGGTCGTCGGCACCTGGAGCCCGATCCGCGACACCGTCTTCGGGCCGGCGGTCGACACGCGCCTCGGCGGCGTCAGCGACGCCGACACCACGGCGACGGCCGTCACCAAGCTCACCACCACCGACGCGGACGCCGTCTTCGTCCACCTCGACGAGGTCGACGGCGCCGGCCACTCCCACGGCACCGGGCACCAGGCGTACCTGGACGCCCTCGCCACCGCCGACACCCAGATCGGCCGGATCCTCGACGCCGTCACCTCCCGCGCCACGTACGCCGCAGAGGACTGGCAGATCATCGTCACCGCCGACCACGGGCACACGCCCGGCGGCGGCCACGGCGGGAACAGCCCCGGTGAGCGCCAGACCTTCGTCATCGCCAAGGGCGCCGGCTTCACACCGGGCTCGGTCCGCCACGACGTCAGGATCACCGACATCGCCCCCACCGTCCTCGCCCACTTCGGCGTCGCCGCCGACCCCGCGTGGCAGCTCGACGGCAAGGCGGTCTCCACCCTCACCCCCGACGCCTTCGACGCCCTGCGCCCCGCCCTCAAGACCCGGGTCGACGAACTCGGCCTGCCCTCCACGCTGAAGGGCTGGACGACCACCGCGCCCGGCGGCTGGAGCGTCGACAACTCCGCCATGCCCACCGGTGGCGTCACCGAGTGGCGGGGCTGGTCCTTCGCCACGGACGAGTTCTGGAGCAACACGCATCTGGGCCAGGGCCGCGAGACCAGCGTCCGGATGCGTGACGTCTTCGCCGTCGCCGACTCCGACGAGTGGGACGACAAGGCGCACGGCGCCGGGCAGTTCGACTCCACCCTCGTCAGCCCGTCCTTCGCCGTGACCGGCGGCGCGCCGGCGACCGTGTCGTACGCGACGAACTACAAGGTGGACGGGCCCCAGACCGGGGACGTCCACATCTCCTTCGACGGCGGCCCCCGGCAGCTGCTGCGCTCCTACCGCGCGGACCGCAACGCCTTCGAGAAGCTCACGGTCGCCGTTCCCGCCGGCGCCACCACCGCCCGTCTGTACTTCCGCTACACGGGCACCAACAGCGCCTTCTGGGCGGTCGACCAGGTCACCGTCACCCGCTGACCCGCTGACCCGCTGACCCGCTGACCCGCTGACCCGCTGACCCCGCGATCCGGGCACCGCGCATCGGGCACCGCACGCCGCCCGGCTCGCGCGGTGCCCGACTCCTATTTGAACATGGACATGATTTTCATACGCGTATAGGCTCGGTGCCGTCACGTGTGAGAGGAGTGGTCCGAGGTGGCCGAGAGGTCAACACGGCAGCGGGCAGCGGTCGTTGCCGCCCTGACGGAGTCCATGAGGTTCGTCTCCGCTCGGCATCTGCATCGCTCGCTGTCGGAGGCCGGTACGGGCGTGGGCCGCACCACGGTCTACCGCGTGCTCCGGTACCTGGAGGCCGCGGGCCGCATCGACGTCGTGCAGGTCCAGGGCGGAGAACGTCTGTTCAGGCTGCGCGGCCGGCAAGGACACCGTCACCACCTCATCTGCCGGCTCTGCCGCGTCAGCCGACCGGTCGACGCGAGCTCGGTCGAGCGCTGGGCGGTGGAGGTGGCCGGCGAGCGGGGCTTCTCGGCGGTGGAGCACACGGTCGAGCTCGTCGGTGTCTGCGCCTCCTGTCATGCCGGTCACCCCGTGACGTCGTCCTCCTAGGCGGCACGCGGGCGGTGCCGAGCCCTCGCGCGGAAGAGCACGGTGTGGTGGTGCTCGTGTCAGCGGGCCGGGCCTGCCTGGTGCATGCTTTTTATGAAGGATGCGCTGGAAAACCGGCCCGCCCCTCTCCCCGGGCCGGGAGGTGTGCACATGTCCACGGCCGCTTCTCCCGATCCCTTGCCCCGGGCGCTCGTCGCCCTGACCGCCGTGACGGGGATCGTCGACGCGGTGGCCTTCCTGGGCCTCGGGCAGATCTTCACGGCCTTCATGACCGGCAACATCCTCTTCCTCGGCTTCGCCCTGGCCGGGGGCGAGGGTCTGGCGCCCCTCGGTTCGCTCACGGCCCTCGCCGCGTTCTTCACCGGCGCCGTCGCGGGCAGCCGGCTGGGGGCCGCATGGCAGACCAGGCCCCGGAGGTGGGTCCTCGGCTCGGCCGTCGTCGCGGCGACCCTGCTCGTCATCGGCGCACTCTGCGCCATCGGCCTGCCGTCCGCCACCGGAGGGCCGTCCCCGCGGCACTACGCGGTGATCGCCTCGACAGCGCTGGCCATGGGCGTGCGCAGCGCGACCATGTGGCGGCTCGGATCCGTCCTCAACACCACCCTCGTCACCGGCACGCTCGTCACCTTGATCCGGTATTCGTCTCTCGGCGGCGGGACGGGCGCCCCGAACCAGGGCTACCGGGTCGCGGGGCTGGTGGCTGTCCTCACCGGCGCGGCGATCGGCACGCTGCTGCTGCGCGTCGGCATCACCGCCGCCCTGCTGGTCGCGGCGGCGGGGGTGCTGGCGGCGATGGGGGGATACGCGCTCCGCCACGCACCGCGGCAGGTTCCGCCGCCCACCCCGGCAGGTGCCGAGTGACCGGACCGATGCCCCTCGGACGGCCACCCGTCGGCTCGCCGAGACGCCGACGGATGCCTCCCCGGTCGGTTTCCGGAACCCCACCCGGGGTGTTCCGCCGCCGGCGGAACACCGGCCGGACCGGCCTCGGGGAACGCTACGGTCCCGTCCCATGACAACGATTTCGACACGTACGGTCGCGTATCCGGCCGACGGCTTGACGATGATCGGGCACCTCGCGCTTCCGGCCGGTGCCGGCCGCCGACCCGCGGTGCTGCTCGGGCCGGAGGGCACCGGGCTCAGCGACGTCGAGCGCCGCCGAGCCGACGCCCTCGCCGAGCTGGGATACGTGGCGCTGGCCTTCGACCTCCACGGCGGCCGCTACCTGGACGACCCCGAGGAGATGCTGGCCCGCTGCATGCCCCTGCTCGCCGATCCCGGCCGGATGCGGGCCATCGGCCATGCGGCGCTCGACGTGCTGCGTACCGAACCGCGGACCGACCCCGACCGGATCGCCGCCGTCGGCTACGGCACCGGCGGGGCCATCGGACTGGAACTCGGACGCGACGGCGTCAGCCTGCGCGCGATCGCCACGGTCAACGCGTTGACCACGGGCCGGCCGGGCGAGGCGGCGCGCATTCGCTGCCCGGTATGGGCCGGGGTCGGGTCGGAGGACCCGATCATGCCCCCCGCGCAACGGGACGCGTTCACCGCCGAGATGCGGGCCGCGGGCGTCGACTGGCGCCTCGTGGTCTACGGCGGCGCCCTGCACGCCTTCCACCATCCGCCGGTCGACCACCCCGTGGTCCCCGGCGTCGGCTACCACCCGCGGCACGCACGGCGAGCCTGGCGCGACGTCGTCGACCTGCTCGCCGAGTGCCTGCCCGTGACGGAGGACCCGGAGGCTTGACGTCCGACGTCCTGCCCGCCCGCGCCCTCGCAACTCCCGGCACTCCGGCATGTCGCCCGGTTCCGGGTGGTCCGGGGGCACCACGATGGGCCCGTGATGATCACTGGTACGCCGGATCCTGGCACGTCGCACCCGTCCGCACCCGGCTCCGACAAGGACGACCAGCTCCTCCTCGAACGCGTGCTCGCTCCGTACAAACCGCACTGCCGCTACCTGCGGCACGCGTCGCTGGAACCGGGCGAAACCGGCGGCCGGCCGCTCACCGGCAGCGGGGAGTTCACGATCCCCGAGCCCTGCTACATCGACGACACCGGCCACTTCAACGCGGTGGAGTTCAACATCTGCTTCAACCAGCTCGCCTACTACACCCTCGCCGCGACGATCCGCGACCGGATCCGCGGACCGTTCGGCGAGTGGACGATGAACGACTACTGGGCACGGCAGCTGCCCCACATCCTGATCCTCGACATGCACAGCCGTTTCCGGCGCGCGATGCGCGGCGACGACTTCCGGGGCGAGGTCCAACTCGTCGACGCACGGCAGAGGTCGGGGCGCAGCGGACCCCTCCTCCTGATCGACACGCGGTGCCGGTTCTGGGACGCGCGCGGCGGGCGGTCCGAGGGGAAGGTACGGGTCGCGGTCACCGACCCGCCGACGTGACACCGCTCCGGCGCATCGCTCCCGCACCGGCCCCGCACCGGCCCCCACCGTTCCCGCGAAACGGGGCTCCCGCACCGGCCCCCCCACCGTTCCCGCGAAGCGGCAGCCCGTCGGTCCCCGGCAGCGACGGCGTTAGGCTGCGTCCGCGAAGGACCGACCGCGGACGAGGAGGCGCCGGCGTTGCGAGAGAGCGTGGAGCAGCGGCACGGCCGGATCCTGCGGCTCGTCCGCGAGCGGGAGAGCGTGCGCGTCAGTGAACTCGCGGCCCGCCTGGGGGTCTCCGTGGAGACCGCCCGGCGCGACGTGGCCGCGCTGGCCGCGGTCGGACGCGTACGGAGGCTGCACGGCACCGTCAGCTGGCCGACCGCGCCGCTCAACGCCCGCGACGCCCGCGTCGCCCGTCGTACCCCGGCGCGCGCCCCGGACGGACTGGTCCTGGGCATGGTCGTGCCCGTCTCCGACTACTACTTCCGGTCGGTCATCCAGGGAGCCCGCCGGGCCGCCGCCGACGCGGGGGTCCGCCTACTCGTGGGCGTCACCGACTACACCTCGGAGCGGGACCACCAACACGTCGCCACTCT
Organism: Streptomyces sp. NPDC085460; assembly: GCF_044541975.1. Lineage (NCBI taxonomy): Bacteria > Bacillati > Actinomycetota > Actinomycetes > Kitasatosporales > Streptomycetaceae > Streptomyces > Streptomyces sp. NPDC085460. Next base: position 163,009 of record NZ_JBITTO010000013.1, on the reverse strand, counting down.
CCTCGACGCCGGTGTCGACGGCCTGCTGCTCGCTCCGAGCTGGGCGCTCGAAGGTCCCGACGAGGCCGAGGCGGCGCCGTTCGCCGAGCCCCCGGTCCCCGCCGTACTCGTCGAGCGGCGGATCCCCCTCGGCGTGCCCGGCTCGCACCTGGACCGGGTGGTGTCGGACCACGCCGGCGGAGCCGCCCTCGCCGTGCGGCACCTGGCCCAGCTCGGTCACCGGCGGATCGCGCTCCTGGCCCGGCACACCCACACGAGACCCGCGGTGCGCGCGGGCTATCTGTCGGCGGTCCGCGCGCTGGGCCTTCCCGACGACGACCTGTCACCGCTCCCGTACGGGCCCGGATGGCACGTCGACGACATCGGCGGGGACCGCCTCCTCGACCTCATCGACGCCGGCGAGGTCCGCGCCGGGCTCGTCCACACCGACATCGACGCGGCGAACCTCCTGCACCGCCTGCTGGCCCACGGCGTGCGCGTCCCCGAGGACTTCGCGCTCGTCTGCCACAACGACGAGATGGCCGCGCTCGCGGACGTGCCGCTGACGTCCGTGAGCCCGGCGACGTTCGCCGTCGGCGAGGCGGCGGTCCGGCTGCTGGTCCGCCGGCTGGAGGAACCGGACGCCGCGCACTCGGCGGTCGAGTGGCTGCCGCGCCTCGTGATCCGGGACTCCTGCGGAGCCGGGCGTTCCCCCGAGGAGTACGAGCCGCCCACGCCGCGCCGGCGGTAGGCGTCAGCCCCTGCACCAGCCCCCACCGCACGTACTCCTGACTGACCGAAAACTGCCCGAGTCGCTTCCGTCCCTTGACGGGGAGAAAGCGCTTGCGGAGGCTGCCCTGCAAGCGCTGAGCAGTACGTGCCGAGCAGTACGTGTCGAGCGGTACGCGCTGAGCGCCGAGCCCCTGCCCGTCTCCCCGCAAAGGCTGGTCCGCCATGTCCCCGTCCATGCGCCGCCGCACCTTCCTCCACGTGACCGGAGGCACCGCGCTGGGCCTCGGCGTCGCCGGGGCCGCGACGACCCCGGCGACCGCCGCGGTCGAGAAGAGCGCGGTCACCGGCCCCCAGGAGTTCGCCGCCCTCCGTGCCCGATGGCGCGAACTCGTCCTCGGAACCGGCTTCAGCCCCACCGCCGAGCCGTTCAGGACCCTCCTCGCCGAACTCGGCAGGACCGCTCAGGCGCACCTGTCCACGATGACCCCCGCCGACGGATCGCTGTGGCCGGACGCGGTGTGGCGGGACCCGGAACCGGACACGGACGCCGAGTCGTACGCCTTCTCCGCCAAGATGAACGAGAGCTACAACCGGCTCGCCACCCTCGCCCAGGCGTGGGCCCAGCCCGGCACCGGCCTGACCGCCGACCCCGACGTCCTGCGGGCGGTCCTCGACGGCCTCGACCACCTGTACACCCAGGTCTACAACGAGACGACCGTCCGCTACGGCAACTGGTGGAACTGGCAGATCGGCGCCCCGCAGGCGCTGATGGACACCTGCGTCCTCGTCCACGACCACCTGCCCGCCGAGCGGATCGCCGCCTACTGCAGGGCCGTCGACCACTTCGTCCCCGACTCGGTCTTCGACGCGTACACCGGCACCTCCACCGGGGCCAACCGCGTCGACCTGTGCCGCAGCGTGATCCTGCGCTCGATCGTCGGGGAGGACAGCGGCCGGATCGCCCGCGCGGTCGCCGCCCTCGACCCCGTGTTCCCGTACGTGACCAGCGGCGACGGCTTCTACGCCGACGGCTCGTTCATCCAGCACCGCAACGTCCCCTACATCGGCGGTTACGGCTCCGTCCTCCACGACGGCGTCGGACGCCTCATGGCGCTGCTGCGCACCTCGCCCTGGCCGGTGGCCTCCCCGGACGCGCAGCTCTTCCTGGACACCGTCGACCACGCCATCGCGCCGTTCGTCCACAACGGGCTGATCATGGACAACGTGTCCTCCCGGGGCATCAGCCGCGCCGGAACCTCCGACCACACCCGGGCGCACGCGCTGCTCGCCACCATCGTGCTCATCGGCCAGGGCGCGAGCGAGGCCGAGAACACCCGCTGGCGCGCCATGGTCAAGGGCTGGATGCGGCGCGACTACCACGCCCCGCCGCTGAGCAACCCGAAGCTGAGCCTGGCGCGCGCCGCCCTGCTGCGGTCCCTGCTGGACGACACCGCGGTCGAGCCGGCGCCGGAACCGGTCGAGCACCGGCTGTTCCACCACATGGACCGGGCCACCCACCGCCGCCGGGGGTGGTGCGCCTCGGTCTCCATGGCCTCGAAGCGCATCGCCCACTACGAGTACGGCAACGGCGAGCACGCCCGCGGCTACCACACCGGCGCAGGCTGGCTCTCCTGGTGGGGTGACGACTTCGGCCTGGAGCAGTACTCGGACGCGTACTGGCCGACGGTCGACCCGTACCGCCTCCCCGGCATCACCGCCTCCCGCAAGCCGCTCGCCGACGGCGAGGGCGGCAACTGGGGCCAGCCCATGCCGGACGCGGCCTGGGTCGGCGGCACCACCGACGGGGAGTTCGGCGCCACCGGCCAGCACCTCGTCGGCCTGTCCTCCACGATGCACGCGAAGAAGTCGTGGTTCTGGCTGGATGACGCCGTCGTCTGTCTGGGCGCCGGGATCTCCTCCCGCGACGGCCACGCCGTGGAGACCACGGTGGACAACCGGGCCCTCACGTCCACGGAGAACCCCGCACTGACCGTCGACGGCCGGACGCAGCACAGCCGTCCGGGCACGGGCAGCTTCGAGAACGCCCGTTGGGCGCACATCGCCGGCCACGCCGGCTATGTCTTCCCCCGAGGACTGCGGCTCGACACGGTACGCGAGGAACGCACCGGAGCCTGGCGGGACATCAACACCGGCGGACCCGCCGACCCGCTCACCCGCCGCTACCTCACCCTCTACGCGGACCACGGCACCGACCCGACGGACGCCGGCTACGCGTACGTCCTGATGCCCGGCGCGAGCCTGCGTACGACGGCGCGGCGGGCCGCCGACAGGGGGTGGCTGCACCTCCTCGCCAACACCGGCGCGCAGCAGGGCGTCCGGGTGCCCCGCCTCGGTCTCACCGCCGTCAACTTCTGGAGCGCCGGCACCGCCGGGCGGCTCTCCGCCGACGCCCCGGCGTCCGTCCTCGTCCGCGAGCACCGGGACGGCACGGCGACCGTCGTGGTCTCCGACCCGGCCCGCCAGGCGGCCTCGCTGCGGATCACCTGGGGCAGGCGGGTCGCCTCGGTGATCTCCAAGCCGCCGACCGTGACCGCCGTGACCACCGGCCCGGCGCTCGCGCTCACCTTCACCGGCCTGGATCGGGCCGCCGGCGCCCCGCAGCGGGTCCGCGTACGCCTGGGCTGAGGGGCGGCAACCGGCGGGAGTCGTCTTCCCCCGTGCTCACGCCGAGGGGGAGGGCTCCGGCGTGGTGGTCCGGGGGAAGGCCCGCCGGTACGTGCTCGGTGAGACCCCGATGTGCTTGAGGAAGTGGTGGCGGAGGTTGTTGGCGGTGCCGAGGCCGCTCAGCTCGCCGACCTTCTCGATGGGCAGGTCCGTCGATTCCAGGAGGCTCTGGGCCCGTGCCAGGCGCTGGTTGAGGATCCACTGGAGCGGAGTCGTCCCGGTGGCCGCCTGGAGCCGCCGGTGGAGGGTGCGGGTGCTCATCGCCGCGCGCCGCGCCAGGTCGTCGACGGTCAGCGGCCGGTCCAGGCGGGTGCGGGCCCAGTCGAGCACGGGCGCCAGACTCCGGTCGTCGGTGGTGGGCACGGACAGGTCGATGAACTGGGCCTGCCCGCCGGGGCGGTGAGCGGGTACGACCATCCGGCGGGCCAGCTGGTTGGCGACGTGGGCGCCCAGGTCGCGGCGGACCAGATGGAGGCAGAGGTCGAGCCCGGCGGTCAGTCCGGCGCTGGTGAGCACGTCGCCGTCGTCCACGTACAGCACCGAGTCGTCGACCTCCACCTTCGGGTAGCGCTCGGCGAGCTGGGCGGTGTGCATCCAGTGGGCGGTGGCGCGCCGCCCGTCGAGCAGCCCCGCCTCCGCGAGGGCGAAGGCGCCGGTGCACAGGGAGACCATCCGGGCACCGGCGTCGTGGGCGCGGCGCAGGGCCGTGATCAGTTCCCGGGGCAGCGGCCGGCCCTCCTCGACACAGGCGTCCGGCACCGAGGGCACGATGACGGTGTCGGCTCCGGCGAGGTCGTCGAGCCCGTGGCGGGTCCGCAGCGAGAGCCCGGTCCCGGCGGGCGAGCCGTCCCCCGGGCCTCCGCCCGTACCGCACAGCCGCAGGTCGTACCAGGGGTCGGCCAGGTCGGGCTGGGGCTTCCCGAAGACGGTGCAGGGGATGCTCAGTTCGTACAGATCCCATGACGGGAACCCGATGTCCTCGGGCACGACCAGGGCGACGGAACCAGCACTCATGCCTCGCAGCGTACGGCAGGAATTTGGTGGTCGCCGTCACGGGCGTCACTGTTCCGGCTCCACGCGCGCTGCGATCTTGGTTGCACGTGACCAGCCGCCGCGCGCGGCCGAACAAGGAGTGGTGACATGCGTTCTGACCTGCCGTCGGTGACCGTCCTCGGACTGGGTTCGATGGGCTCGGCGCTCGCCGCCGTGCTGCTGGAGCGGGGGCACGAGACCACCGTGTGGAACCGCTCCGCGGACAAGGCCCGGCCGCTCGTCGAGCGGGGGGCCCGTCTGGCCGCGACGCCCGAGGAGGCGGTCGCCGCGAGTCCGGTGGTCATCGCCTGCGTACTCGACTACGCGGCGCTGCGGGCGGTCCTCGACCCCGCCGCCGGAGCGCTCGCGGGCAAGGCCCTGGTCAACCTCACGTCCGGCTCCCCCGAGCAGGCCGGGGAAGCCGACGCGTGGGCCGGGTCGCACGGCGCCGACTACCTCGACGGCGCGATCATGACCACGCCGCCGGGCGTCGGCAGCCCCGAGATGATGTTCCTCTACAGCGGATCCCGCGCCGCCTTCGAAGCCCATCGCCCGACCCTGGCCTCCCTCGGCGATCCGCTGTACATGGGCGCCGAACCGGGCCTGGCCTCCCTCTACGACGCCGCCCTGCTCGGGCTGATGTGGTCCACCCTGACCGGCTGGCTGCACGGGACGGCGCTGGTCGGCGCCGAGAAGACGCCGGCCACGGCCTTCACCCCCGTCGCGATCCGCTGGCTCACGGCCGTGGCCGGCTTCATGACCACGTACGCGCCCCAGGTGGACGCCGGCCGCTACCCGGGCGACGACGCCACCGTCGATGTCCAGATCGCGGCCGTCGACCACCTCCTCCACGCCGCCGAGGCCCGCGGCGTCGACAACGCCCTGCCCGAACTCCTGAAGTCCGCGATGGAACGCGCCAGGGCCGCGGGCCACGGCTCCGACAGCTACGCGAGCGTGATCGAGGTCCTGAAGAAGCGGGGAAGCGCCGCGTGACCCTGCCACCGACCCCCGCCCCCCGTACCCCGGCACCGGCCCCGTCTGCCCGCGCCGCGCGTAACCCGGCACCGGCCCCGGCGCCCCGCGCCCCGCGTACCCCGGCACCGGCCACGGCCGCACCCGCCCCGTACACCTCGGCACCGGACCCGGCCGCCCCCGCTCCACACACCCCGGCACCGGCCCCGGCCGCCCCCGCCCCCGCGTCCTGGCCGGACCTGCTGGCCGCCGCCACCGACGACTGCCTGGCCGCCCTCTTGGCGGGGGCCGGGCAGGACTGGTCGCGGCCCGCGCGCGACCTCGACTGGACCTGCCGCGCCACGCTCGACCATCTCGCGCTCGGCCTGACCGGCTACACCGGCCTGCTCGTCGCCCGCCCCCGCGACCGTTACGTCACCCTCTTCGCCTCGCTCGACCCCCAGGCCCCCGTCCCCGCCTGCCTGGAGGGCCTGCGGATCGCCGCGTCGCTCCTCGCCTCGACCGTCCGCGACACGCCTCCCGGCGTACGGGCCTGGCATCCCTGGGGCCACTCCGACCCCGCCGGTTTCGCCGCCATGGGGATCGCCGAACTGGTCGTCCACACCTACGACGTCACGCGCGCCCTCGGTGTGGCCTGGACCCTGCCCGACGGCCTCGCCGCCGCTGTCCTCGGCCTCCTCTTCCCGGACGCCCCGCGGGGACACGGCCCGGCCGACACCCTGCTGTGGTGTACGGGGCGCGTCCCGCTCCCGGGCCTGCCCCGGCGCGCGGAGTGGCAGTGGGACGGGAGGGCGCGCTGACCCGCTGACCGGGTGCGACCACGACGACCGGCGCCGCCCCTCAGCCCTCCTCCGCCAGTCGCCGCACCAGCGCCAGCGCCTCCGCCACGGCCGCAGGGATGTCCGTCACCGGAAAGCGCGCGTGCCGCACCACGCGGTCGCGGTCCACGACGAGCACGACCCGCTTCAGCCGCAGCAGCTGCCCGGCGCGGAAGGTGGGCAGTCGCAGGGCGGCGGCGAGGCGCAGGTCCACGTCCGAGAGGAGGGGGAAGGGGATGCTCTCCTGGGCGGCGAACACCCGCTGCTCGTCGGGTCGTTGGGTGCTGACGCCGTGCACCTCCGCGCCCGCCGCGCGGAAGTCCCCGTACGCCTCCCTGAACAGCCGGTTCTCCAGGGTGCAGCCGATCGTGCCGGGGATGTCCGACCAGTTGTCGGGGAGAGGGCTCGGGGCCCCGGTCGCCGGGTAGCAGAACAGGACGGTGGCCGCGCCGCCGGCCACCGGGTCCACCGGCGCGCCGTCCCGGTGACCCGGCAGCTCCAGGCGCGGCAGCCGCTCGCCCGTCAGGTCCGCGACGCGCCGCGCCTCCGCGCTCGCCTCGTCGGCGGTGCCGGTGAGCGAGCCGTCGCCGAAGACCCAGCGGTCCGCCCAGTCCTGCATCGACAGCAGCACCGGCAGCAGCCCCCGGCCGCTCTCGGTGAGCCGGTACTCGTGCCGCACCGGCCGGTCCTGGTACGGCACCTTCTCCAGGACGCCGGTCTCGACCAGGTGCGCCAGGCGTTCGGTGAGCACCTTCCGGGAGATGCCGAGCTCCTCCTGGAGCGCGTCGAAGCGGTGGTGCCCGCGCGCGGTCTCCCGGATCAGGAGCAGGCTCCACCAGTCGCCGACCACCGCCGCCGCCTGCGCGATCGCGCAGGCCGCGTCCCGCTCGGGCACCGACCTCATCACAGCGTCTCCCCTCCTGCGCGCTCGACGTCGCTCGTCGGAACCATCTTGCGCCATCCAGTCAGTTTCCTATAGAAACTCACTGGGCGAGTGAGTTCCCAAAAGAGACTGACAAGAAATCCGGGGGTGGACGCCGTATGGGCCCGACACGAACGATCCCGAAGCACGAACCGCGCGACGAGGACCGGAAGACCTCACCGCCGGGCGTCTTCTGGCGCTACTGGGCCGCCGCCACCGTCAGCGGCGCGGGCACCGCCGTCACCGCCCTCGCGCTGCCGCTCGTCGCCCTCACCGTCCTCGACGCCTCCGCCTTCGAGGTCGCCCTGCTCGCCGCCGCCGGACAGGTCTCCTGGCTGCTGCTCAGCCTCCCGGCGGGCGTCGTCGCCCAGCGCGTACCGCTGCGCCGCCTCCAGGTCGCCCTCGACCTCGTACGGTTCGCGGCGCTCGGATCGCTGCCGCTCGCCTGGTGGCTCGGCACCCTCACGTACGCGCACCTGCTCCTCGCCGCGCTCGTCACCGGCGCGGCGACGGTGCTCTTCGACATCGGCAACTCGACCTTCCTGCCCGCCGTCGTCCCGGCGGGACAGCTGGCCGCCCGCAACAGCGTGATGTCCGGCACGCACGCCGTCACCGACACCGGCGGCCCCTCCCTCGGCGGCGTCCTGATCGGCGCCACCGGACCGGTCGGCGCCCTGGTCGTGGACGCCGCCAGCTACCTGGCCTCCGCCGTCCTCCTGCGCACCCTTCCCGAGACCCGCCCCGCGCCCCGCACCGGCGAGAGCGCGCTCCGGCTGATGCGCGAGGGCTGGCGGTACGTCACCCGGCACCCCGTCATGCGGCCCTGCATGATCTGGGCGACCGCCGCCAACTTCGTCAACGCGGCCCTCCTCGCCCTCACCCCCCTCTACCTGGTGCGCGAGGCCGGCCTCGACCCCGTACAGCTCGGGCTCGTCCTCGCCATGGACGGGGTCGGCGCGCTCGCCGGCGCCGCCGTCGCGGTCCGCGTGACCACCCGCCTCGGCACCGCGCGGGGCATCATCGTGGCCGACCTGGCCGGCGGCGCGCTGCTCCTGCTCGCCCCGCTGACCACCTCGGCGCAGGACGCCTACTGGTTCGCCCTGGGCAACGCCGGCTTCGCCTTCGGCAGCGTCATCGGCTCGATCACCACCCGCACCTACCGCCAGACCCAGTCGCCCCCGGACCTCCTGTCCCGCGTGATGGCGACGGTCCGCTTCGTCTCCTGGGGCGCGCTGCCGCTCGGCGCGCTCACCGCCGGCCTCCTCGCCACCTGGGCCGGCGCCCACACCGCCCTCTGGATCGTCTGCGCCGCCGCCCTCCTGCCCGGGCTCTACCTCCTCTCCAGCGGGGTGGGCCGCCACCGCGACCTCGCCTGACGTCCCGGCCGCGTAGCCTTGGCCGCCGACGGACAATCCGCGATGTCCCCCTCTGGAGAAGGAGCAGTGCTGTGGCCCTGGTTTCTGTGGTGATGCCGGTACACAATTCGGCGGTCACACTCGGGTCCTCGGTCCGGTCGGTGCTGGCACAGACCCATACCGACCTCGAACTGCTGATCACCGACGACGCGTCCACGGACGAGTCGATGGAGCTGCTGCGGGAGCTGGCCCGGCAGGACGAGCGCGTCCTTCCGGCGGCGGCGCCGGAGCAGGGCGGCGCGGCGCGGGCCCGCAACCTGGCCATCGCCCGGGCCAAGGGCGACTACGTGGCCTTCCTCGACAGCGACGACTGGTGGCTCCCGCGGAAGCTGGAGGAGCAGCTCGCCTTCGCCGCGACGGCCGGGACGCCGCTGACGTTCACCTCCTACTACAAGATGGACGCCGACCACGAGGGCGAGGCCGTCGACTTCGTCCCGAACGGCCGGGTGGTCTGGGCCCCCGCCCGGGTCGACTACCGCGCGATGCTGGTGCAGGACCACATCGGGGCCCTGACCGCGATGTACGACCGCGCCGCGCTCGGATCGAGGCTGATGCCGGACATGCCCCGCCGGCAGGACTACGCGCTGTGGCTGTCGATCATGCGGGACGGCGTCGACGCCCGCTCGGTACGGGAGCCGCTGGCGGTCTACCGGGCCGGCCGGGCGGGGTCCCTGAGCTCCAACAAGCTGGCGCTGGTCCCGGCCAACTGGGTCCTGTACCGGGAGCACGAGCACCTCTCGCTCCCGAGGTCCGCCCGCGCGCTGGCGGGCGCGGCCTGGCACTCGATGCGCAAGTCGCGCATCTAGCGATCCGAGCCGAAGACACACCGCCGGGGTGCGCGCGTCGCGCGCACCCCGGCGGTGGTTCGGATCACCAGACGCGGCTGCAGCCCGACGGGGCCCTGTCCGGGAGGTAGTTGCACACGTTGATCTGCAGACCGTCCACGTTGGTCTGCGGGGTGCTGTACGTTCCGTTGACCTTGACCCGCTGCTGCGAGGTCCACTTCCACTGGCCGTTCTGGTACTTCCAGTAGCTCAGGTAGAGGGCGCCCGCCCACCCGTCACCCGGGCACTTGTCCCGGACCGTGATGTCGAAGTAGGCGTTGTAGGTGTCACGCCCCTGGGCGCTGCCGGTCCAGGAGTAGCTGTACGTGCCGCCCGCGTCGGCGCAGCCGTTGCCGGTCTTCCCGTAGACGTCGGCCGCGTGCGCCGTGCCCGAGAACGCGATGGTGGCCGCGGCGGCCACCGTCACGCCGATCCCCGCCTTGCCGATCCGCGACGCCAAAACCGTCTTCTTCACTGATGCTCCTCGTGTGAGCCGTGCTGTGGAGTGATCGCTTGGACGGGGAACAGGCTTGCGGAATCCGGGCCGGCGGCACAGCGCATCCGTGTTTCCCGGACAGCATCGGCCCTGTCCGGCCTGGTCGGATGCCTGTCCCGGACACGGCGGGAGTCCGCGCCCCCGCCCGACGGCCAACCTCGCGAAGCGCCTGCGGAAAACGATCACGGGATGCGACAGTCGCGTCATGCGCGGTGAGGAGGCCCAGGTGGAGGGACCGGTGGAGGGAACGGCGGAAGGCTCGGTCGCCGAGCTGGCGCGGGAACGGTGGGGAGTCACGCTCCACGGCGAACTGCCCGCGCGGTTCGCCGAGCCGGGATGGAGCCACGAGGCCACCGTCGACCGCCGCTGTCCCGCCTGCGGCGGGGAACTGCACGCCGTGCGCAGACCGTACGAGTCCCAGGGCCGGACCTACCGCTACACCGCGCTCGTCTGCCCCGGCTGCCCCGCCGCCCTTCACCCTCGCCGACCTCGGCGTGAAGCGGTACGACGAGCTGACCGGCACCGTGCCCCGCAGGGCGGAGCGGCCACCCCGGCCCCGTCGGGCGCCCGCGCCGGCCGGGGCACGCCCGGACGGGCGGGTCAGGGCGGTGACCGCCACCGTGAGCGTCCCGGGGCAGCCGCCGCTGAGGGTGCGCCTGGAGAGCGGCCCCGCGTGGCCCGAGGACCTGGTCGTGTCCGACGAGGAGGAGCCGCGCGCCCTCCTGTGGTGCGCCACCGCCGATCCCGCGTGGCGTCCGGCCGAGGCGGCGGTCGCCGCCGCCGAGGACGTGCGGGTGATCCTGCCCGAAGGCCCGGAGTACGCGGAACTGCGGGCGTGGCTGGACCAGCGGGGCGTGCCGTACCGGGTCGGCCGCTACTGGGAGCAGACCGGACAGGTCGGCACGGTCGGCGACACCGGCGGGCGGACGGCACTCGTCACGGTCGGCCCGCACGGGGCGGCCCCCGCCGCCGGTCCCTGGGCGGTGGCGGCCCGGGACGCGTTCGCCGCCCAGTGGGACGCCCTGGAGGAACTGCCGGGCGGTGCCGGTGCGGGGGAGGGGGACGCGTACGTGCCGGTCGGCGAGCTCGTGCCGGTCGCGTGGGCCGCGCTGCTGCCCCACCCGACGTTCAACCCGGTGCAGGCCGCCGCCGTACCGGTGGTGCTCGGAGAGACCGGGCACCTCGTCGTCGTCGCGCCGACAGGGGCGGGCAAGACCCCGATCGGGATGGTCGCGGCCCTGGAGGCACACGCCCGTGGACGCAAGGCGGCCTGGCTCGTGCCGCAGCGCTCCCTCACCGACGAGCTCGACCGCGAGCTCCGGCTGTGGCGCGCACGCGGGCTGCGGGTGGTGCGCCTGACCGGAGAGGCGGCGGTGGACACGGAACTGATCCGGTCGGCCGACGTGTGGGTGGCCACCACCGAGAAGTTCGAGGCGATCTGCCGCGCGGGCTCGCTGCGGGACGCGCTCGCGGAGGTCGGCTGCCTGGTGGTCGACGAGATCCACCTGCTCGGCGACCCGACCCGCGGAGCCGTCCTCGAGGCGCTGCTCGCCCGGGTACGGGAGGACAGCGCGGCCACCCGGATCGTGGGCCTGTCCGCGACGGTCGCCAACGCCGGCGAGGTCGCCGACTGGCTGGGCGCGCGCCTGGTCCGCACCACATGGAGGCCCACCCGCCTCACCTGGCAGCTGCCCCACCTCCCCCCGGTCGACGAGACGGACTGGTCCGCGCGGGCCGCCGTCCGCACCGATGCCGCCGTGCGCCTCGCCCGGCAGATCACCGCCGACGGCGGCAGCGTCCTCGTCTTCTGCGGCAGCAAGCGCGGGGTCCGGTCCACGGCCCTGGCCCTGGCCGCCGACCGGGGCGTGCCCACCACCGGCGTCGACCCCGACGACGCCGAAGCGGTGGAACGCGTCTGCACCGAAGCCGGGGTGCGGCTCCACTACCGGGACTGGCCGTACAAGCGCCAGGCCGAACAGTCCTTCCGCGCCCGCGAGGCGGAGGTCCTGGTCGCCACCTCCACGGTCGCGGCCGGCGTCAACCTGCCCGCCCGCGCGGTCATCGTCCGCGACACCACGCTGGGCCTGGACCGCGTCGAGGTGTCGATGGTCCAGCAGATGTTCGGCCGCGCGGGGCGCATCGGCGCGGGCGAGCGCGAGGGCTGGGCGTTCCTGCTCGCCGACCCGGCCGAACGGGCGCACTGGCAGGCCAGGCTGGCCGCCGGATACACCGTACGGTCGCGCCTCGACGAGCACCTGGCCGACCACCTCCTCGCCGAGGCCGTACAGGAACGCCTGTCGACCCTCGACGAGGCGGAGCGCTGGTGGGCCGGTACGTTCGCCGCCCACCAGGGCCACGACAGCGTCGAACCCCTGCACGAGGCGGCGCAGTTCCTGGCGGACGTGGGGTGCCTGCGGACGGGCGTGGACGAGGACCGCCTGGAACCGAGCCCTCTCGGACGGCTGACCAGCCGCTTCATGGTGGACGCCGCACTCGCCGACGAGCTGGCCACGGCGCTGCGCCACAGCCCGGTGCCCGAAAGCCCGCCCGCCGCCGAGGAGTTGCTGGCGGAGCTGCTCAGCACCCATCTGCCCGTCCTGGAGCAGGCACCGTTCACGGAACGCGCGAAGGCGGCCCTCCGCCGCGTCCTGCGCGAGCACGAGCACACCGCCGGTGACCCGGACGACCCCTGGGGACTCGGACCGGCGAAGGAACCCGGTGCGGACGACGACGACCAGCGGCCCCAGGCCGGAGACCTGGCCCGCGCCGTCCTGCTCCTCGCGGCGACCCGCCCCGCCCTCTTCCGCGGCCGCCCCTCCTACGTCCTCGGCATCCCCGTGGACTCCATGACCGGCATCCTGGAGGAGGCCAGGCGCTATCTGGCCTGGCTCGGCGCGCAGGGGCCCCTCGGCACGGTCCACCCCTGGGTCGCCGTCGTCGCCGGCGACCTCGCCCTGCGCATCCGCTGGCGCACCCTGGGCCCGGGCCGGGGCGCGGGACGTCTGCTCTGGATGTGCGAGCGCATGGCCACGCCCCCGCTCGCGCCCGAGCTCGTCCCCCGCCTGTGGCACGCGGCCCGGGCCCGCGGCGTCGACGCCCCCGACTGGCCCGGCACCACCCCGCCCGGCGACTGCGCCCTGCCCGCGGACCGCTACCGGGCCCTGCTCGCCGAGCGCGCCACCGGCACCCGCCTCACCCTCCAGGACGACAAGGTCCGGATGTGGGCCCCGCCCGGCGCCGCGGTCCGCCTGTGGAACGGTACGGCCACCACCCTGCACACCGCCGAGGACGAGGAGACCCTCCTGCCCCTCCCGCCCCCGGACCCGGCCGACCCGCCGTCACCGACGGCGGACCGCCGGGGAGCGGCCGTCTTCACCCGAGGCGACCGCGTCGCGTCGGGCTGGCTCGCGGCGTACACGGCCCTCCGCGCCTGACCGGCGGCGACACCGGCATCCTCCGGACGGCCCGGGAGCCCCGGACGGATGTCAGGCTTCGCGGGCGCCCTCGTACATCGCCTCGACCAGGTCGGCGTACTCGCGCTCGACGAAGGGGCGCTTGACCTTGAGGCTGGGCGTGAGCTCGCCGTGCTCGATGTCGAGGTCGCGGGGGAGGACGGCGAACTTCTTGAGGGTCTGCCACCGCTGGAGGTCGGCGTTGACGCGCTGGACGAAGCCGTCGACGAGGGCGTGGACCTCAGGAGAGGTGACGACCTCGGCGTAGCCGCGGCCGGCCAGGCCGTTCGAGGCGGCCCAGGGCATGATCACGCTCTCGTCCAGGGTGATCAGGGCGGTGCAGTAGTTGCGGCCGTTGCCGATGACCAGGATGTTGCTGGCGAAGGGGCAGGCGGCCTTGAAGCGGCTCTCTATCTCGGTGGGGGCCACGTACTTGCCGCCCGAGGTCTTGAAGAGGTCCTTCTTCCGGTCGGTGATCCGGACGTAGCCGTCCTTGTCGATCTCGCCGATGTCCCCGGTGCGGAACCAGCCGTCGCTCTCCAGGACCTCGGCGGTCTTGTCGGGGAGGTTGTGGTAGCCGCGCATGATGCCCGGTCCGCGCAGCAGGATCTCGCCGTCTTCGGCGATGCGGACCTCGGTGCCGGGCAGGGGCTTGCCGACCGTCCCCACCCGCCCGTCGTCGGCCGGGTTGACCGTGCAGGCCGCGCTGGTCTCCGTGAGGCCGTACCCCTCCAGGACGTTGACCCCGGCCCCGGCGAAGAAGTACCCGATCTCCGGGGCGAGCGCGGCGCTGCCCGAGGCGCTGCCGCGCAGCCGGCCGCCGAAGGCCGCGCGGATCTTTCCGTAGACCAGCTTGTCGGCGACGGCGTGCCGGACGGTGAGGGACAGCGGCACCGTGCGCCGGCCCGTGGCGACCATCCGTTCCTGGCCCGTCCTGGCGTGGTCGCGGGCGACCTTCGCCGCCCACTGGAAGATCCTGTACCGGGCTCCGCCCTCGGCGCGCGCCCTGGCGGCGATGCCGTTGTAGACCTTCTCGAAGACCCGTGGCGCGGACGCCATGATGGTGGGCCGGACGACGGGCAGGTTGCCGACGATGCGGTCGATCCGGCCGTCGACGGCCATGACGTGCCCGGACTGCACCTGGCCGGAGATCAGGGCCTTGCCGAAGACGTGCGACAGCGGCAGCCACAGGAACTGCACGTCGTCGGGGAGCACGAGTCCCGTCGCCATCTGGGCGGCGCCCTGGTACGACCAGCAGTCGTGCACCAGCCGCACGCCCTTCGGACGGCCGGTCGTGCCGGAGGTGTAGATCAGGGTGGCGAGCTGCTCGGGGCCTATCTCCCGGACCGCCGCCTCGACGGCGTCGGGGTGCTTCGCGAGGTACTCGCCGCCGCGCCGCTCCAGCTCGGCGAGGGTGAGCACGTCCAGGCCCTCGACCTCGGCGGTTCCGGGCGCGGGGTCGAAGAGGACCGCGTACCGGAGGCCGGGCAGCTCGCCCCGGTGCGCGGCGACCTTGGCCAGCTGCTCGGCGTCCTCGACGAAGATCGCGCGGCTGCCGGAGTCGGCGAGGATGTACGCCGTCTCCTCGCCGTTGGTGCTGGGGTAGACGGCCGTGGCCGCCGCGCCCGCGCACATCACCCCCAGGTCGGCGAGGATCCACTCGATCCGGGTCGAGGAGGAGATGGCGACCCGCTCCTCGGGCCGCAGCCCCAGGGCGAGCAGCCCGGCCGCGATGGCGTCGACCCGCTGAGCCGTCTGCCTCCAGGTCAGCGAGCGCCACTCCTCGGAGCCGTCGCCCGTGGTCACGGGGTACCGGTACGCCTCCCGCTCGGGCGTCTCCCGGACGCGCGCCAGGAACAGGTGCGCCACGGAGTGCGGGCGGCTTTCGAGAAGATGCTGCGCGGAACTCATGTCGACCTCCGGGCCCGAGGGCACCCATCACAGAGTGGTTGACTGGCAGGTAACTTCTGATCTGTGGTGAGGCTAGATCGCGAACCCCCCGGAGCGTAAGAGACGTGGACGTCCTTTACGCGGTCGCTGCCCACATGCCCGTGCCGACGCCCGAGCCCCGGCTCAATCGTGCTGCTGCACGACGCCCCGCGTGGAGAACGTGACCGGGGCGCCGCCGGTGAAGTCGCCCGGCGGGATGCCGGGGTGGTGGCCCTCCTTCGCGGGAGGCCGTTCGTCGTGGGTGCCGAGGGCGAGCCGCGAGACGATGCGGTACCGGTCGCCCCGGTAGAGCGAGTGGACGTACTCCACCGCCCGGCCCTGGGAGTCGGTGGTCAGCCGCTCGAACAGCAGCCCGGGGGAGAGCTCGGGCACTTCGAGCAGGTCGGCCTCGGCGCGGGTGACCACGGTGGGCTCGATGGACTGCACCGCCTCGCTGACGAGGACGCCGTGCCGGTCGCGCAGGTGCTCGTACAGGTCGCCCTGCTCCAGTTCCTCGCGGCTCAGGCCGGGCGCGAGGTCGGCGCGGATGTGCAGGTGCTCGATGGCCATGGGGGAGCCGTCGACCAAGCGCAGGCGGGCCGCGTAGAGGATCGGAGCGGCGGGGGAGACGCGCAGCTTGCGGCTGACGCGGGCCCCGGCGGGCAGGGAGCGCAGCTCCAGGAGGCGGCTGGTCCACACGCCGCCGGCCTGCGGCAGGCTGAAGGAGCTGCGGTCGGAGACCAGCTCCTGGGTGATCTTCTCCTGGGCGACGAACATGCCCCGGCCGTGCTCGCGGACCAGCAGGCCGGCCATGACCAGTTCGTCGACCGCCGCGCGCAGGGTCGGGCGGGAGACGCCCAGTTCGGCGCAGAGCACCCGCTCGGAGGGGATGGCGTCGCCGGGGCGCCGCGCCTCGATGAGTTCGAGGATCGCGTCCCGTACCCGCTCGCGCTTGAGCATCGCGCCGGAGGCCGCCGCGTCGATCTCCATACCGGCTCTCGTTCGTCGTCGGAAACTGGTCGCACCTTCGCTGGTCAACCATAACGGGCTCGCTGGTCAGGTGACAACTGACCACTCATGAGTGGCGGGGTGGGCCGACTTCGAGCCGACATGCGGCCAGAAACCGTCTGTGTAGCGGGGGTTGACGCCGACATTGGTCCATGCCACCTTCATCTCGCGCCAACTGGTAAACCACCGATCGGCAAGTGGTTAAGTCGGGTTCGTCCGTCGTTCCCCGGCTCTCCCGGATCTCCGTGATCCCCCTCCCTGTCAGGCCCTTCCCTCCCCGCCCCTCCGCTCCCAGGCTCCTCCAGAGGTGAACCGTGAAGCACCGCCCCCTCGCCCTGCTCGGCACGATGCTGCTGACCACCGGCCTCGCCGGCTGTTCCTCGTCCGGCGGCGGGAACGCCGCCGGACCGACCGTGCTCGACGTGTGGCTCATGCGCGACAGCGTCTCGGAGGCGTTCCAGAAGGAGTTCGAGGCCGGCTTCGAGAAGGACCACCCCGACATCGACCTCAAGATCCAGATACAGGAGTGGGAAGGCATAGGGGAGAAGGTCACCGCCGCCCTGGCCAGCAACGACGCACCCGACGTGATCGAGGTCGGCAACACCCAGGTCGCCCAGTACGCCCAGAGCGGCGGCCTGACCGACTTCTCCGGCAAGGTCGGCGAGCTCGGCGGCGACTTCTGGCTCGACGGCCTCGCCGAGCCCGGCGCCTGGGAGGGCAGGCAGTACGGCATCCCGTACTACGCCGCCAACCGCGTCGTCATCTACCGCACCGACCTGTTCGAGAAGGCCGGAATCGACGCCACGAAGATCAAGACCCGCGAGCAGTGGCTGGCCGCCACCGAGAAGCTCGACAAGGACGGCGTCCAGGGCATCTACCTGCCCGGCCAGAACTGGTTCACCCTGGCCGGCTTCGTCTGGGACGAGGGCGGCGACCTCGCCGTCGATGAGGGCGGCACCTGGAAGGGCGCCCTCGACACCCCCGAGGCGCTGCGCGCCATGGACTTCTACAAGCGGCTCCAAGCGCTCGGCAAGGGCCCGAAGGACTCCGACGAATCCCGCCCCCTCCAGGCCGACGTGGTCGCCAAGGGCCAGGTCGCGCAGGTCATCGCCACCCCCGGCGGCGCCGGCGTCATCGCGCAGAAGAACCCCGAACTCAAGGGCAAGCTCGGGTTCTTCCCCATCCCGGGCAAGACCGCCGACACCCCCGGCGCCGTCTTCACCGGCGGCTCCGACCTCGTCGTGCCCGCCGTCGCCCAGAACCAGGACGAGGCGTACACCTTCATCAAGGAACTGGCCGGCGACGCCTGGCAGAAGAAGCTCGCCCTCGCCATGAGCTACGTCCCCAACAAGACCAACCTGGCCACCGCCGTCGCCTCCGACCCCGGCGCCGCGACCATGGCGGTCGGCGCCGCCAACGGCCACGCCACCCCCAACACCCCCCAGTGGGCCGCCGTCGAGGCGAAGAACCCCATCAAGGACTACATGACGGCCGTCCTCGTCGGCCGCGACCCCGCGGCCGAGGCGGCGAAGGCGTCGCAGTCCATCACCACGACCCTGAACAGCGGTTCCTGACCCATGTACGCCGCAACCGCCCGGCGGCCACCCCGCCGACGCGCCCTCGCCCTCGGCCCGTACCTCCTCGTCGCACCTGCCGTCCTGGGCATGCTCTACCTCCTGCTCTACCCCTTCGGCCGCGCCCTGCTGATCTCCCTCCAGGACTTCCGGCTGCGCGAACTGATCCGGGGCGACGCCGAGTTCGTGGGCCTGCGCAACTACCAGACCCTCCTTGCCGACCCCCGGTTCTGGGAAGTGGTCCGCCGCACCTTCCTGTTCATGGCGGTCAACGTCGTCGCCATCATGATCCTGGCGACCCTGGTCGCCCTGATGACCGAACGGCTCGGCAGGATCGGCAGGACCGTGGTCCTCAGCTCGCTGGTCCTGGTGTGGGCGGTGCCCGTGGTGGCCGCCACCACCGTCTTCCAGTGGCTCTTCCACTCCCAGTTCGGCATCGTCAACGAGACCCTCACCAGCCTCGGCCTCAGCTCCTTCGAGGGCTACACGTGGTTCGCCGACGGCACCGCCGCCTTCACCATCATCGTCGCCCTCATCGTGTGGCAGTCCGTGCCGTTCGCCGCCATCACCCTCTACTCCGCCCTCACCACCGTCCCCGCCGAACTGTACGAGTCCGCCCGCATCGACGGCGCCGGCACCCGCACCATCTTCCGCACCGTCACCTTCCCCCTGGTCCGCCCGATCTTCATGCTCGTGCTCTCCCTGGAGGTCATCTGGACCTTCAAGGCGTTCGTCCAGATCTGGGTCATGACCCGCGGCGGACCGGGCGACGCCACCACCATCCTGCCCGTGTACGCGGTGCAGACCGCCCTCGCCAACCAGCGCTACGACCTCGGCTCGGCCGCCTCCATGGTGA
Organism: Streptomyces sp. NPDC085460; assembly: GCF_044541975.1. Lineage (NCBI taxonomy): Bacteria > Bacillati > Actinomycetota > Actinomycetes > Kitasatosporales > Streptomycetaceae > Streptomyces > Streptomyces sp. NPDC085460. The sequence goes on along the minus strand of NZ_JBITTO010000013.1, from coordinate 144,315 downwards.
CCCTCCTGCTGATGAGCGGCGTCCTCGTCCTCTACTTCCGCCAACTGTTCCGCCAGGAAGGGGAGCACCTGTGAGAAGCGATGGCCCTCTCATGAGCACGGCACCCGCCGCCACGGCACCGCCCGGCCCCGGCGCTTCCCCCGGCCCTTCCCCCGGGCCCGCCACCAAGCTCCGTACCCCCGGTTCCGGCACCAGGCTCCGTACCCAGGGTCCCTTCACCAGGCTCCGTACCCCGGCCGGCCGGCGGCGGGCCTCGCGGCGGGCGCTGCTCCTCACCGCCGCCACGTTCACCGTCGTGTGCTGCCTGTTCCCCGTCTACTGGATGGTGGCGACCGCCTTCCGGCCCTCCCGCGACATCCAGTCGTACGACCCCCGCCTCCTCCCCGACACATGGACCCTGGACCACTTCCGCACCGCGATCGGCGCCGACGGCTTCGGCCTGTTCTGGCGCAACAGCGTGCTCGTCACCCTCGCCGCCGTCCTGCTCTCCCTCGTCGTCGCCCTCGGCGCCGCCTACGCCGTGGCCCGGCTGCGCTGGCGCGGTCGCCGCCAGTTCATGCTCGCGGTCTTCATCGCCCAGATGGCCCCCTGGGAATCACTGGTCATCCCCGTCTACATCATCGCCCGCGACACCGACATGCTCGACCGGCTGCCGACGCTCACCCTGGTCTACTTCATGATCACCCTGCCGTTCACGGTGGTCGTCCTGCGCGGCTTCATCGCCGGCATCCCGCCCGAACTGGAGGAAGCCGCCCAGGTCGACGGGTGCACCCGCGTCGGCGCCTTCCGGCGCGTCGCGTTCCCGCTCCTCGCCCCCGGCCTGATGGCCACCTCCCTGTTCGGCTTCATCACCGCCTGGAACGAGTTCACCTACGCCAACTTCCTCATCATCAAACAACAGGACAGCCGCACCCTGCCGGTCTGGCTCTCCTCCTTCCAGACCACCTTCGGCACCGACTGGGGAGCCACCATGGCCGCCTCCACCCTCTTCGCCCTGCCGGCCCTCGTCGTCTTCCTCGCCCTCCAACGCCACGTCACCTCCGGACTGACCGCCGGCGGCGTCAAGGGCTGACGCCCGGACAGCGCACACCGCCCGCGCCCCGCCCGACACCGGAGACCGCCCGACACCGGAGAACACCCGTGGACCTGCCCCATCCCGGCCCCGCCCATCCCGGCCCCGCCCATCCTCTCCCCGCCCACCTGGGCCCCGCTGATGGCCAACCCAGCCATCCTCGCCTCGACCAGATCCTCGTCCCCCGCCCCCGGCGGCTCTCGCCCCGCCCCGGCCGCTTCCGCCTCGACCGCACCACCCGGCTGCGGGTCTCGCCCGGCGCCGAACCGGCCGCCGACCTCCTGCGGACGTACCTGACGCCCACCACCGGGCTGAGCCCGGAGCACGCCGAGGACGGCACCTTCGTCCTCGCCCTCGACCCGGCGCTCACCGGCCTGGGGGAGGAGGGGTACGGGCTCACCGTCGCCGAGCACGGCGTCCTGCTGCGCGCGGCCCGCCCCACCGGTCTGCTCCGCGGCGTCCAGACCGTCCGCCAGCTCCTGCCGCCCCACACCCTCGCCGCCCCGCGGCCGGACGGCCCCCCGCTCGCCTCGGCCGCGGCCGCCGTCGAGCTGCCCGGGGTGGAGATCACCGACCTCCCCGCCCACCCCTGGCGCGGCATGCTCCTGGACGTCGCCCGCCACTTCCAGCCGGTGTCATACCTCCACCGTTTCGTCGACCTGCTCGCCTTCCACAAGCTGAACGTCCTCCAGCTCCACCTCACCGACGACCAGGGCTGGCGCATGCCGGTGGCCGCGTACCCCCGGCTCACCGAGATCGGCGGCCGGCGCGCCGAGTCGATGATCGGGCCCGCCGGCAGCGAGCGCTTCGACGGCCGCCCGCACGGCGGTTCGTACACGCGGGCCGAACTCGCCGGTCTCGTCGCCCACGCCGCCGCACGCGGAGTGACCGTCGTCCCCGAGATCAGCCTCCCCGGCCACGTGCGGTCCGCGCTCGCCGCCTACCCGGAGCTCGGCAACTTCCCCGACCGGCGCCTCGACGTCTGGACCCGGTGGGGGGTGTGCGACAACGTCCTCGGCGTCGGGGACCACGTCCTCGACTTCTTCCGCACCGTCCTGGACGAGGTGATGGACCTCTTCCCCTCCCCGTACATCCACATCGGCGGGGACGAAGTACCCACGCGGGAATGGGAGTCCAGCCGTGCGGCGATCGCCCGCGCCGCCCGCGAGGGCCTGGCGGGCCCCCGCGAACTGCACGGCTGGTTCCTGGGCCGGATGGCCGACCACGTGGCGGGCGCGGGCCGCCGCCCGGTGGCCTGGGCCGAGGACGGCACGACGCTGCCCCTGTCGTGCACGGTGATGAGCTGGCGCACGCCGGAGCACGCCTGGGCGGCGGCCCGCCGGGGCCACGACGTCGTCCAGGCCGACCACCGCCGCACCTACTTCGACTACGCCCGCGCCACCGGTCCCGGCGAACCGCCCGCGCAGCCGGGCCACGCCACCGACGTACGCGGCGTGTACGGGCTCGACCTGCTGCCCCCGGGCGGCGAACCGGGTCAGGCGGGCAGGGTGCTGGGCACACAGGGGCAGTTGTGGACGGAGTTCGTACCCACCTCCCGGCACATCGAGTACCTCACCTACCCGAGGCTGTGCGCGCTGGCGGAGCGGGCCTGGGCGGCGACCGACGACTGGCGGGAGTTCCGCGGCCGCCTGGACGGCCACCGCGCCCGCCTGACCGCGCTCGACGTTCCGCACGACACCCTCGGCGACCGCCCGGCCCCCGCCACGGTCTGATCCGAGCGGGGCACGGGGCCGGCCCTTGCCCGCCCCGATTCCCCCACGCGCTCCCTCCCGATCCCTCTCGGATCCAAGATCCCGGATCCAAGATCCAAGATCCAAAATCCCGGATCCAAGGCCCCCCGATCCCCGATCCTCCCGCCGCCCGGCGGGAGCGAACGAAAGGAAACCGTCGGATGAGTACCCGCCGTACCACCAGCCGCTCCACGCGCGCGGCCCTGGCGCTGACCGCGATCGTCGGCAGCGCGGCCCTGGCGACCTTCCCCCTGACGACCGCCTCCGCGTCCGAGGGCGGGGTCGCGGTGCAGTACCGGACCAGCGCGAGCGGGGCGACCGCCGACCAGAGCGAGCCGTGGCTCAAGGTCCGCAACACCGGTACGACCAGCGTCCAGCTCAGCCAGGTCAAGATCCGCTACTACTTCAAGGCGGACTCCCCGAACGCCACCTACCGCTTCGCCTGCTCCTGGGCGGTCAAGGGCTGCTCGGCGATCACCGGCACCTTCGGCACGTTGGCCAACCCCACGGCGAACGCGGACCGCTACCTGGAGATCGGCTTCACCCCGGCGGCCGGCTCGCTGGCCCCCGGCGCCGACACGGGTGACATGCAGTTGCGCTTCTACCAGGCCAACTGGCAGACCCTGACGCAGAGCGACGACTACTCCTTCCAGGGTGCCCCGACCTCGTACGCCGACTGGACCAAGGTCACCGCCCAGATCGCCGGCGTGAACGTGTGGGGCACCGCCCCGGCCGGCAACGAGCCCACGGACCCGCCGACCACGCCCCCGACCACCCCGCCCACCACCCCGCCGGGCAACGGCGAGACGCTCTTCGACGACTTCTCCTACACCTCGCACACCGACCCGGCCCTCGCCTCGCACGGCTGGAGCGTCCGCTCCAACTCCGGCGGCCCCGGCGTCCCGGGCGCGAGCTGGGATCCCTCGAAGGTGACCTTCGTCAACCAGAGCGGCAACACGGTGATGAACCTGGAGACCTCCAGCGCGGGCACCGGCGCCAGCACCGTGCACACCGAAGTCCTCACGAAGGCCACGAAGTTCAAGAACGGCACGTACGCGGCCCGGGTGAAGTTCTCCGACGCCCCCAAGTACGGCCCGGACGGCGACCGGATCGTGCAGACCTTCTTCACCATCAACGACCTCAAGGCCCCGATGGCGGACGACTACGCCGAGTACGACTTCGAGTACCTGCCGAACGGCGGTTGGGGCGAGCCCGCCAACATCCTCTACACGACCTCCTGGGAGACCTACAACCCCGACCCCTGGCAGGCCGTCAACCAGCACAGCGAGAGCCGGACGAGCTTCGCCGGCTGGCACGACCTCGTCGTGACCATCGACAACAGCAAGATCACCTACTACGTCGACGGCGCCCTGTTCGGCACGCACGACGCCGCCTACCTGCCCGAGCGGCCGATGTCGATCAACTTCAACCAGTGGCTGATCGACCTGAACGGCCAGCCGTCCACCACTCCCCGGGCCTACGACCAGCAGGTCGACTACGTCCTGCACGTCAAGGACCAGGTCCTCACCCCGGCCCAGGTCGCCGCGAAGGTCGGCGCCCTGCGCGGCGCGGGGACGACCTTCGTCGACGAGGTCCCCGCCTCCTGACCACCCTCCGTCCGTCCCCTTCTCCCGCCTGGCCCCTCCCGCGAGGGTGCCGGGCGGGCCCGCGCCGCCCGGCACTGGAACCGGACCGGGGCGGAGGACCGGGGACGCGGGTCAGGAGGCGGTGGGCCAGGTACGCAGCAGGGCGGCGATCCTCCCGGCGCTGCAGGCCGGGTCGAGGAGCAGGTCCCGCAGGGCGATGGCGTCCTCGCGGGCGGGCACGACGGAGACGCCGGCTCCTTCGAGGTACATGACGCCGGTCGCGGCGGCGACGGCCAGGTTGGAGCGCTCCAGCCAGCGGCACCGGGCCAGGGTGTGCACCAGGGCGGCGGCTCTGGCGTACGGGCCGTCGTAGACGGGGCGCTCGAACAGTACGGCCCGGTGGCGGGCGACCGCCGAGATGGGGACGCCGTAGTCGTCGGGGGCCGGGTCGTCCGCTCCGGCGGCCTCGGCGACCTGGAGGATCCAGGGAACGTCGATGTGCAGCTCCATCAGGCGGCGCGCGTTCCCCGGGGCGCGGGCCGGGAGGGGGCGCCTTCGGCCTCGTCGAAGACCGCCTGGTGTTCGGCGAGGAAGCGGGTGGCCGCGTCGACGGCTCGCGCGCGGAGGCCGCCGGCGTCGTCCTGAACCAGCCGGGCGAGGTAGTCCCCGATGCTCAGGCCCAGATCGGCGGCGCGCTTCCGCGCGAGCTCCGCGATGTCCTCGTCCACCCGCGCACCCAGCTGTGTCTTCGCCATACCGGAATGGTAACGACTGTTACCAAGGCGGTCCAGGCTCCTCCGTTCAGAGGTCCGCGAGGGTGCTCTCCACGGTGTCGAGCAGGGCCTGCCGGTCTCGTTGCACCCGCGCGAGGACGCGCAGGCCGTAGTAGGTGCTCTGGATGCGGCGGGCGAGGGCGTGGAGATCTCCGGAGGCGCGGATCTCGCCCGTGCCGCTGCCCTCGGCGAGGGCAGCGTGGAGTGCGCCCGTGACCTGGTCGAAGCTGCGCGCGGCCAGCTCCCTGACCTCCTGGTCGTGGACGGGGGCCTCGACGGCGGCGTTGATCGTGAAGCACCCGCGCCGGCCGGCCTCGTCCAGATCCGCGTCGACCGCGTGGACCATCAGCCGGCGCAGGCGCTCCTTCACGGGGCCGGAGCCCTGGAGGAGCGCGACCTGCTCGGCGGTGCTCGTCTCGTGGTACCGGCCGAGCGCGCGGAGATAGAGCGACCGCTTGTCGCCGAAGGCGTTGTAGAGACTGGAGGGCCCGAGGCCGGTGCTCGCGCAGAGGTCGCGCGTCGACGTGCCCTCGTAACCCAGACTCCAGAACGTCTCCATCGCCGCCGTCAGGGCGCGTTGCTCGTCGAACTCTCGGGGCCTTGCCATGGGTGCAGCCTATGCCGGGTCCCGCACGTGCCGGGTCCCGCACGTCCGGGCCGGCCCGTGCGGGACCCGGCGGTGGGAGTCACGCGGCGACGCCGACCGCCTCGATCTCGATCATCCACTCGGGATCCGCGAGGGCGGAGACCTGGACGAACGTCTCGGCGGGGAAGGGTTCCGCGTACTGCTCCGCGCGGAGGGCCGCGAAGAGGTCCTGGTGGGTGATGTCCGTGACGAAGACGGTGAGTTTCACGGCCCGGTCGAGGCCGGAGCCCGCCCGCGAGAGCACGGTGGACACATTGGCCAGGGCCTGCCGGGCCTGCGCGGTGAAGTCTCCGCGCCCGACGGTGACGCCCTCGGCGTCGACCGGTGCCTGCCCCGACGTGAAGACGAGCCCGCCGACCCGGATGCCGAGCGAGATCCCCGCCCCCTCGTACCAGTCGGGGTCGGCGGTGACGCGGACGCGGGTGCGGTCGAGCGGCGGAGTGGAGGGTAAGGCCATGGCTGACTCCTTGTGTGTGCAGGGGTGTTCGCACCCTAACAGGTTTTGAATCGATCGCTCCAAAACTAGGGTGAACAGCCGTGTGGCCGCCCTGTGCCGGCTCAGTCCGTGGGGAGCTTGTGCACCACGGTGTCATGGGGGCCGAGGGCCCTTCCGTCCGCCGCCTGGACCGCCAGCGGCCGCAGCGGGCGGCCCTGGTCGCGGTCGACGAGCTCGGAGTGCGGTTCGCCGGGACCGAAGAAGTTCCCCTCGCCCCACTGGCGCAGCGCCACGATGACGGGGAAGAGGGCCTCACCCTTGGGGGTCAGGACGTACTCGCGGTAGGCGCTGCCGTCCGAGGCGGGCGCGGACTCGAGCACACCGCCCGCGACCAGATCGCGCAGGCGGGCGCTGAGGACGTTCTTCGCCACGCCGAGCCCGCGCTGGAACTCTCCGAAGCGGCGGCTCCCGTCGAAGGCGTCCCGCACGATCAGCAGCGACCACCAGTCCCCGATGGCGTCGACCGAGCGCGCCACGGGGCAGTCGCTGTCGTCGAACCGCGTCCTCTTCACCATGCCCGGCCACCTTCTCTCTCTGGTTGCAACATGCTACCAAGCGGGCTACGGTCCAGCCTGGTAGCAATATGAAACCAGAGGGTGTGGAGGGGTACGGAGTGAGCTGCGACCACAGGGCAGGGGCACGAGTCGCTCCCGATGCGACGGGGGCGGCGCGAACGGGCGTCCGCCACCCCGATCCGGCCGGGGGCGATCCGGGCGGGAGCGATCCGGTCGGGGGCGATCCGGGCACGTCCCCTCCCGACAACCTGCCCCGAACCCTCGTCGTCCTCTTCGCCCTCGCCTGCGGATCGGCCGTGGCCAACGTCTACTTCGCGCAGCCGCTCCTCGTGACCATGGGCCGCGACCTCGCGATGAGCCCGGCGCTCGTCGGCGCCGTCGTCACGCTCACACAGGTCGGATACGGCGTGGGGCTGCTGCTTCTCGTCCCGCTCGGCGACGTCGTCGCACGCCGGCGGCTCGTCGTCACCCAACTGCTCCTCCTCGTGGTGGCCCTCGTCGCCGTGGCCACCGCCCGTACCGCCCCGGTACTCCTCGCGGGCATGGCCGCGATGGGGCTCCTCGCGGTGGTCGCGCAGACGCTGGTCGCCTTCGCCGCGTCCCTGGCGGGCCCCGCCCGGCGCGGTGGCGTCGTCGGCCTGGTGACCAGCGGGATCGTCATCGGCATCCTGCTCGCCCGTACGGCCTCCGGTCTGCTGGCCGACCTCGTCGGGTGGCGCTCGGTCTACCTGGCCTCGGCCCTCGTCACCGTCCTGCTCGCACTCCTCCTGCACAGGACACTGCCGCGCCCCACCCACGCACCCACGCGGCTTCGCTACGGACAGCTCGTACGCTCGACGCTCACGCTGTTCGCGACGGAACCGCTGCTCCGGCTCCGGGCCCTGCTCGGCCTGCTGATCTTCGCCGCGTTCAGCGCCCTGTGGAGCAGCGTCGCGCTCCCGCTCAGCGAGGCCCCGTACACGCTCTCCCACACCGCGATCGGCGCGTTCGGCCTGGTCGGAGCCGTGGGCGCGCTGGCCGCCACGGCCGCCGGCCGCCTCAACGACCGGGGCCTGTCGCGCTGGACGTCCGGCATCGGCCTGGCGCTGCTCACCGCCTCCTGGCTGCCCCTGGCCTTCACGCGGGACTCACTCTGGGCCCTGGCGGTCGGCGTGGTCGTCCTCGACCTCGCCGTGCAGGCGGTCCACGTCACCAACCAGACCCTCGTCCACGAGCTCCGCCCGGACGCGGGCAGCCGCCTGATCGCCGGTTACATGCTCTTCTACTCGATCGGCAGCGCCACCGGAGCCCTCGCCGCGACCTCCCTCTACGCCGTGGCCGGCTGGGGCGCGGTCTGCGTCCTGGGAGCCGGGATCAGCGGCGCGGCCCTCCTGCTGTGGGCTGCCGCGACCGCCCGGACGAGCCGCGCCTCCGCCGGCACGGCCGCGAACCCGACGCCGGCGCGCACCCGCGACGGCCGGAAGGCCCGGTAAAGGCCGCCCACAGGCGCCCTCCTCCCGGCGCACCTCCGGTGATAATGATCAATCACGTACGTCGGTCGGCGGCAGGCCGGCCGACGAGGAGAGCGAGGAGCGGGCCATGGCCCTTGAACGACCCGAGATCGCCGCCCCCCAGGGCCGGCCGTCCCCCTATCTACACAAGGAGGACCTGGTGGTCGGTGACGGAGCCGAGGCCACCCCGGGCTCCGTGGTCTCGGTCCACTACCTGGGGGTGGCGCACTCCACCGGCGAGGAGTTCGACGCCTCGTGGAACCGCGGCCAGCCGTTCGAGTTCACCCTGGGTGGGCGACAGGTCATCAAGGGCTGGGACATGGGCGTCCGGGGCATGAAGGTCGGCGGCCGCCGGAAGCTGGTCATCCCGCCGCACCTGGCCTACGGCGACCGTTCACCCTCGCCCGCCATCAAGCCGGGCGAGACGCTGATCTTCGTGGTCGACCTCCTCTCGGTCGGCTGACGCCCTGCCCCTGGCATGGCTCCAGGCCGGGGGAGCGGGCGAGATGGGGTGGGGGCGGGGGAGGCGCACGGCCGGCCGGCTCGTCCCTCCGCGGGTCCGGGCCCGCCCCCCGTCCGTCCGTCCGCCGACAGGACACCGCACAGCGGAATCACGTCAACCTCGTGTGTGTCCGTACCCTCTCCCCGCGCCATCTCGTTGTGCCCCGCGATGCCCTGACGGTTCGGGGGCAGACGAGAGGAGCGCACGAACGTGCGCTGCACCCAGAGGGAGGCGCCCGGATGAGCGTGATCGACCCGTACGACGAGCTCCAGCGGCAGACCGCCGAGGCCGAGGCCCGCTTCGTGTCCGACTCCAGGGGCGCGACGATGACCGTGCTCCGCAGGGACGGTGGCTACCGCCACCTCCGCTTCGACCTTCCGAAGGCGTCATGGGAGGGCTTCGAACTGGTCACCTGGCCCGGGACGCTCGTCGTGCGCGGTGGGCTCGGCTGCTGGACCTTCCACCAGGACGGCGCCGACATGATGGACACCGCCCGGCCCGCCGCCCACGACACCCTGCGGATCGACCCGCACTTCTGGGAGAACCGGTTCACCCCCGGTGGCGGCCAGTCCGCGAAGAAGTACTCGCCGACTCGGGCCATCGCTCTCCTCCGAGCCGCCGTAGCGGAGAACGACGAGGCGCACCCCGGCCTGGCGTCCGCGGCGGCGGACGAACTGCTCTCCCCGCCGGCCCTCGCGGAGCTGAACACCGAGGCCGGCCTGAGGGCGGCGCTCGCCCGCTTCCACCTCCGCCACGAGAGGAACGGGTCCACGGGCCACGGCCCCTTCCGCTTCCCGGTCGACACCTGGGAGCTGGACGCCTACGACCCCTGGTTCCTGCTGACCTGCGCCGCCGTGCCCTGGGCGGTCGAGCAGCACGACGCGACGGCCGTCCCCGTCGTCGTATAGCGACTGCTCGGCCTGTCTCGACTCAGGGCGTCGGCGGGCCCGCCCGCCTCGCCCCGATCAGTCCTCCTCGCGGACGTCCGCGCCTCGCTCGGCGAACGCCTTGAAGTCCCGCATATGCTGTCGCGACTGCTTGCGGAAGGCGCCGGGCATCACGAGGCCCACCAGCCTCATGAAGAAGCCGCTGAACCGGTACTCGTTCTCGCTCTCCCAGAGCGTCGTCCCCGGGCGGACCTCGGTCAGCCGGTCGCGCACGGCGCTCCACATGCCCTCGCCGACGATCTCCCGGTCGAAGTGGACGACGCCCGTTCCCGGGACCTCACGCAGGTCCGCCGGTTCCCGGCGCGTGATGGTCTCGATGCACTCCATCTCCTGCTTGCCCGTCCGGAACACGACCCGCGACCTGGTGCCGAGCTGCCCGTGCTCCCCGCTCAGCGGCTCGTGCACCACCAGACCGCGCAGCCATTTCGGCAGCTGCGCCGGATCGGCGAGCAACCGGACGACCTCCTCACGCGGGAGGGCGATCTCGGTGGACACGGTGTATTTCATGAAACGTCTCATTCCTGTCGTTCTCGCAGAGAGGACACCATGCTGCCGCAGTGCCCAGCGTGCTCCTCGGGAACGCGCACGGCATTCCGTCTCCGGCGGACATGCGCGCGTACGTGTCACTGGCCAATGGAATATGCGCGAAATCGGCTGTGACGGCTCCCGGTGTTCCGTCACCGTGGACATACGGAGGTAGTCGCGGGATGCGGCTCCGTGAGCGGCATCGCGGAAGGGGAGGGGCAGGGGCATGTGGGAATGGGATGGCGCGGAAGGGCACGTGGGCGGCGTCGGGGTGTTGCTGGAGGGCGGCGCGGTCGCCGGGCCCGTGTACGTCGGCAGGGGCGGCTCCGGGTGCGTACCGGGCTTCACCGACTGGTGGAGCTACGACGGCGACCTGCGGCGCCCGCTCGCCGACCGGATGCGCGCCGTCTGCGCCTGCGGCTGGCACGGCGACACGACGTACCCGATCGCCTGGGAACTGGTGCCGGACAGCGAGCCGTTCCGGTACGACACCTCCGGGCCGGAACGGGACTGGACGGCACACGCGCGGCAGGTCGACGCCACCGCGGTGCCGGTGCCCGAGGAGATCGCCGCCGCGCTCCGCGGCACCGGGCAGGTCCTCGCCTCCCGCCCGCATCGGTACGACAACGGCCGCTTCTGATGGCCTGTCGGGCGGAGACCCGGTGTCAGTGGTGTGCGGCACGATTTCCTCACGCGACGGAAAGAGGGATCCGATGCACGCCAAGGACACGCGTCCGACACTCACCGATCAGCACCAGCAGCACGAGCGGCACTACGAGTTGTGGAGATGGGGCGGCCGGCTGCCCAGCGACCGTCTGCGCCGCGCGCGCGGAAGCAACGTGCTCGGACTGCTGGAATTCGACACCGAGCTCGTGCACGCCCTCGGCCCGCTCGCGCCGGAGGTCCAGCGAGCGGTGGCGCTGGTCGCCGCGCGCCGGGCCTGCGAGGTGTCCGGGCTGGCTGACATGTGGTGGATCACGCCGGCACTGAGCGCGTTGGAGGCGGAGCGCCCGCTGCCGTCGCCGTTCGACGACTGGGACCTCATGTTCCGGACACTGCGCGCCAATCTGCCGAAGGAGGGCCCGCTCGTGCTGGGAGCGATCCCTCCAGAGCGGCCACCCTTCGTGCCGCCGGCCACGGACGGGGCCGAAGTGGTCACGTTCCCCTCCGTGCCGCGCGTACCCGAACCGATCAACCAGCCGTTCTTCGCCCTGCCCGCCGTTGTCGCCGCCGCAGGGGCGGATCCGCTCATCGCGGCGCTCGACGCGGTCTGGCACGCGATCCACACCTATGGCGAGCACTACCCGCAACTCCTGGAGGAGATCCGCTCGGTGTACGCGGAGCCCGCCGGCGAGCCGGACGACGCCGAGGCTCCGTCCGCCGGCGCGGAGTGAGTCCCGACCGAGAAGTCCGCAGGTGAACAGGCGCTTCGACCCGGCTGCGCCACGCCCTGGGCAACCTGCGGACCACGCGCGCGCCGCCTCGGCGAGTGGGACGAGGACGGTGACGGACGCGTCGGCCGCGATGCCTACCTGGCCCAGATCCGCTCCTTCGTCACCGGCGGATCCGCCCCCATGGCGAGGGCCCTGCACGCGTAGCGTGTGCCGGCGTTCCCCGTGTTTCGGCCGGGGCCGCACGCCTCGTAGGGTCGGGGCATGACCAACAGGCACACCGGCGCGGACGTCGAGAGCAAGGGGCCGGGGCGGCCGAGGGACGAGCGGATGGCCAGTGCGGTGCTGGCCGCGGTGGTCGAGCTGGTCGCCGAGCGTGGGCTGGGGGAGCTCACCATGGCGGCCGTAGCCGCCCGGGCCGGGGTCAGCAAGCCGGCCATCTACCGGCGGTGGCCCACCAAGCAGGACCTCGTGATCGCGGCGGCCGAGTCACGGGTCGGCGCCCTGACCGTGCCGGACCTGGGGGACTTCAGGGCCGAACTGCGGGAGCTGCTCACCGCCCGGCTGCGGCAGTACCGCGCCCCGGGCGTCGACCGGCTCCTCGCCGGCGTGATCGGCTCCGCGGCCGAGGCGGACGCCGAGCGGAGCGCGTACGGCGCCTACACCGCCCGGGTCACCGGCGAGACCCGGCGCGTCCTGGAGCGGGGTATCGCCCGCGGCGACGTACGGCCCGACACGGACGTGGCGGCGGCGGCCACGCTCGTCGCCGGCTCGCTGCTGTTCCGCATGCTGGCCGAGCAGGACCTGCCGGACGTCGGACTGGTGGACGCCGTCGTCGACATGGTCGCGCGGGCCGTCGGCGTGCGCGACTGACGGCCCGCGGGCCGCGGAGGCGCGGCCCGCACTCCACGCGGGCGGAGCGGTTTCCCGGAGAGGGGGCCGCTCCGTTACGCGTGTGCCTGCCGTGAAAGAGCCCCCGTCCGGCGGCCCCGGTGCCGCTGTCGCCGGGCTCTCTCGCGTACCCCCCGGCAAATTTTCGGCCGTACCCCCTTGCCGAGTCGCACCCTAATATCGATACTCCGGGTAACGAAATTGGCGAGCCGCCGTTCACGAGAACGGGCGCCCGGACGTACCCGGCCCGGCCGACGCCCGCCGTGCACCGCGCAGGCACGCCACCCCGCCTCCCCACAGAGGAGCCGCATGATCACCGACGCCGTCGCCGACCCCAAGCCCGTCCTCGACAAGCCCCTGATGCACTACGGGCGGCGCGAGCTGAACCGCACCGCGCCCGGCACCGACCCCACCGCCTACACCCTCTTCGGCGTCCAGCCGGTCACCCCGCACTTCGGCGCCGTCCTGACCGGCCTCGACCTGACCCGGCCGATCACCGACGACCTCGCCGAAGAACTGCGCCGGGCCCTCCTGGAATGGAAGGTGATCTTCTTCCGGGACCAGCACGGCGTCACCGCCGACCACCACCAGGCGCTCTCGGCCGTCTGGGGACCCACCGAGCCCAACCCCTTCTTCCCGAAGACCGGAGACGCGGGCATCTCGCGCCTCGCCAAGGACGCCAAGGCGGCCGGCAACAAGAACATCTGGCACAGCGACCACTCCTTCATGGCCAACCCGTCCCTGGGCGCCGTACTGCGCGCCGTCGAGGTGCCCGAGGCCGGCGGCGACACCATGTGGGCCGACATGGCCGCCGCCTACGACAACCTCCCCGACGACCTGAAGGCGCGCATCGAGGACCTCACCGCCGTCCACGACTGGGAGGCCAGCTGGGGCGCGCTGATGAGCGACGAGCAGAAGGCCGCGTTCCGCGCGGACTGGCCGCGGGTCGAGCACCCCGTCGTGGTCCGCCATCCCCGCAGCGGCCGCAAGACCCTGTATGTCAACGAGCCCTTCACCCGCTTCATCAAGGGCCTGCCCGAGGCCGAGAACCGCGAACTCCTCGACATCCTGGTCCTCCAGGCGCGCATCCCCGAGTTCCAGATCCGCTTCCACTGGGAGCCCGGCTCCCTCGTCGTCTGGGACAACATCGCCACCCAGCACTACGCGGTCAACGACTACTTCCCCCGGCGCCGCGTCATGGAGCGCATCGCCATCGCGGGCGTCCCGCTGTCCTGACCGGGCCGCAGCCGCCCCTCGACGCCGGGGCTTCCAGCGGCTTCCAGCGGTTCGCCGCGGACAGCCCCGGTGTCGAGAGCCCTTCCATCGAGAGCCCTGCCTCTCCGCCCTCCCCGCCCCCCCCGCAGTCCGGCACCCCCCGGAGGACCCCGTGACCGCTGCACAGACCGCACCCCGACCGCTGAGCGGCGGTGCCGCACCGACCACGACGAACACGGGCCGACGTGCCTGGACCGTCACCGGCCTCCTCGTGGTCTTCATGATGGTCAACTTCGCGGACAAGTCCGTCCTCGGCCTCGCGGCCGACGAGATCCGCGCCGACCTCGGCCTGACCGCGACGCAGTTCGGCCTGGCCAACAGCGCCTTCTTCCTGCTGTTCTCACTCTCCGGCGCCCTCGTGGGCCTCCTCCTCGCCGACCGCGTCAAGGCCAAGTGGCTGCTGCTGACCATGGCCGTACTGTGGTCGCTCGCGCAGATCCCGCCGGCCATCGGCGGCGGCCTCGCCGTCCTCATCGGCTCACGGCTGGTCCTCGGCGCGGCGGAAGGCCCCGCCTTCCCCGTCGCCCAGCAGACCGCGCTCTCCTGGTTCCCCGACCACCGCCGCAATCTCCCCGGCGCCCTGGTCACCCTCGGAGTCACCCTCGGCGTCATCACCGCCGCACCCGGTCTGACCTGGGTCATCCAGGAACACGGCTGGCGCGCCGCCCTGTGGGTGGTCGCCGGCGTCGGGGCGGTGTGGGCCGCCGTCTGGTCGGCCTTCGGCGGCGACGGCACCTTCCGAACCGACGACACCCCCGCCCGCGACAGGCCGACCGGGCCCGAGGCCGCCACCGCGCCCGACGTCGCCACCGGCCCCGGCGCCGCCACCGCATCCAACGCCGGCGCCGTCACCGCATCCAACGCCGCCACCGTCACCGCGTCCAACGCCGCCACCGCATCCGAAGCCGCCCCCGGATACCACCGCGTCCTCGCCACCCGCACCTGGATCGGCATCACCCTCGCCTACTTCACCAGCTACTGGATCGTCGGCCTGATGGTCGCCTGGCTCCCGTCCTACCTGCGCAACGGCCTCGGCTACGCGGCCGACACCGCCGGCGCGCTCGTGGTCACCCCGTGGGCCGTCGGGGCGGTGGTCCTGCTCGGCCAGGCGGTGCTCACCGGCCGGCTGATGCGGCGCGGCGTCGGCAGCCGTACGGCCCGGGGCCGGGTCGGCGGCGTGATGCTCCTGATCGGCGCCGTCAGCCTCTTCTGCGTGCCGCTCGCCGACAGCGCCACCACGAAGACGGTGCTGCTCGCCCTCGGTCTCGGCATGGGCGGTTCGTACGCCACCATCGCCGCGACCACCATCGCCGAACTCAGCCCGCCCCGGCGCCGCGGCGGCGCCCTCGGCACGATGAACGCGGTGGTCACCACGGCCGGCCTCATCGCTCCCGTCGTCGTCGGCCGGCTCATCGACACCCAGGGCGACGCCGGGTACGAACACGCCGTCCTCCTCTCCGGCGCGCTGCTCTGCCTGGGCGCCCTCGCCTCGCTCACCCTCGTCGACCCGGCCCGCGACGCCGCCCGCCTCCGCCTCCACTCCCGCACGTGACCCGCCCCGCGCCACCTCCCTGGAGCCCCCTGTGACCACCGAACTCCTCGACACCGACGCCCTCGACCGCGCCGTCGCCGACCTGCGGACCGGCCGGGACACCTGGGCCGCCACCCCGCTCGACGAACGCATCGCCCTCCTGGAACGGCTGCTGCCGCGTATCACCGCCCGGGCCGCCGCGATGGCCGAGGCGGGTGCCCGCGCGAAGGGCTACGGCCCCGACTCGCCCGCCGCCGCCGAGGACTGGATCGGCGCCCCCTGGGCCCTGACCCAGAACGTCGCCGCGCTGCTGCACGTGCTGCGCCGGCTCGCCGCCGGCCAGGAACCCGTCCCCGCCGACGCCGTGCGGGAACGCCGGGGCCGTACCGTCGTCGACGTCTTCCCCGCCACCGGCTGGGACCGGCTCCTCCTCAACGGCTTCACCGCCGAAGTACACGTCCGGGCGGGCACCACCCCGCGCCAGGTACGCGACCGCGCCGCCGGACCCTACCGGGGCCGCGCGCCCCGGCCCCGGGTCTCACTCGTCCTCGGCGCCGGCAACGTGGCCGCGATCACCGCCCTGGACGTCCTGCACAAGCTGTACGCGGAGAACCAGGTCGTCGTCGCGAAGATGAACCCGGTCAACGACTACCTGCGCCCCCACTTCGACGAGATCTTCGCCGAGTTCACGGCCCGCGGCTGGGTCCGCTTCGTCCCCGGCGGTGCCGCCGAGGGCGCCTACCTCGCCGGGCACGACGGGATCGACACCCTGCACATCACCGGCAGCGACCGCACCCACGACGCCCTCGTGTGGGGCACCGACGACCAGGCCGAGGAACGCCGCCGCGCCGACACGCCCCTCCTCGACAAGGAGTTCACCAGCGAACTCGGCGGGGTCAGCCCCTGCATCGTCACCCCCGGCCCCTGGACCAGGGCGGACTTCCGCCATCAGGCCGAGCACATCGTCACCAGCAAGATGAACAACTCCGGCCACAACTGCATCGCCGGCCAGGTCCTCGTCGTGCCGGCCGACTGGGACGGCACGGAGGAACTCCTCACCGAGATACGCCGCGTCCTGCGCGCCCTCCCGCCCCGCACCGACTACTACCCCGGCGCCCGGGACCGCCTCGCCGCCGTCCGCGCCGCACACCCCGAGGCCGAGGTGCTGGGCCCCGACGGCTGCCGCCTGCTGATCCCCGACGTCACCGACCACGCCGACCCGCTGCTCACCGACGAGGTCTTCGCCAGCGCGCTCGCCGTCGTACGACTGCCCGGCGCCCACCCCGGCACCGGCACCGCCGCCGACGCCGGTACGGACCCCGCTGCCGGCCCCGGTACCGACCCCGGCCCCTTCCTGAAGGAGGCCGTGGCCTTCGCCAACGACGTCCTCCCCGGCACGCTGGGCGCCACCCTCCTCGTCCACCCACGGACCGAGAAGAGCCACCCCCGGCAGGTGATCGAGGCCATCGAAGCCCTGCGCTACGGGACCCTCGGCGTCAACTGCTGGTCCGCCGTCGGCTTCCTGCTCGGCTACACCCCCTGGGGCGCCCACCCCGGCCACACGCGCCGCTCCATCGGCTCCGGCATCGGCTTCGTCCACAACGCCTTCATGCTGGAGGACGTCGAGAAGACCGTGCTGCGGGCGCCGTTCGCGCCCGCCCCGCGCGGCCTGTTCACCGGATCGCCCTCGATCTCACCCCGTCCGCCGTTCTACGTCACCAACCGGACGGCCCTCACCACGATCCGCCGCGTCACCGCCTTCACCGCGGCGCCCTCGCTCGCCAAGCTCCCCGGCATCTTCGCCTCCGCGCTCCGCGGCTGACCCTTCCGTGTCGCGCCGCTCCGCGCCGCGCGGCGGCCCGGCCCGCCCGTACCCCCTTGATTGGAACCCCGATGAACCTTGCCGACTTCGTGAGCCGCAGCGCGGCCGAGCACGGCGGCCGCACCGCCATCGAACTGGGCAGCACCCGCATCGACTACACCGCACTCGACCTGACGGTGGGCCGCGTGGCCGCCCTGCTCGAAGCCCGTGGCGTACGCCCCGGCGACCGGGTCGGCGTGATGCTGCCCAACCTGACCGAGTTCCCCGCCCTGTACTACGGCGCGCTGAGGGCCGGCGCCGTCGTCGTGCCCATGAACCCGCTCCTGAAGGCCCGGGAGATCGCCCACTACCTCCGGGACTCGGGCGCCAGGCTGCTCTTCGTCTTCGACGCGGTCGCCGAGGAGGCTGCCAAGGGTGCCGAGGGCGCCAAGGGGGCCGAGGGCGCCGAGGGTGCCGAGACCGTGGTGATCCCCGTGGCGCCGGGAGCCCTGACCGATCTCCTCGCCGACCACCCCGAACCGGTCACGGCCTCGGTGGGCGGCGGCCAGGACACCGCCGTGATCCTCTACACCTCCGGCACCACCGGCAGGCCCAAGGGCGCCGAACTGTCCCACGACAACATCGCCCGCAACACCGAACTGTGCGCCCGCGACCTCTTCGACCTGCGCCCCGAGGACGTCGTCCTCGGCTGCCTGCCGCTCTTCCACACCTTCGGGCAGACCTGCGGGATGAACACGGCCGTCTCGGTCGGCGCCCGCCTCACCCTGCTGCCCCGCTTCGAGCCCCAGGCCGCTCTCGACGCCCTCGCCGCCGGCGGGGTCACCGTGTTCCTCGGCGTGCCGACGATGTTCAACGCGCTCCTCGCCGCCCGCCACCGCGCCCCCGACGCGCACGACGTCTCCGGTCTGCGCCTGTGCGCCTCCGGTGGCTCGTCCCTGCCGGTGGAGGTCCTGCACGGCTTCGAGAAGGCGTTCGGCAGCCCCGTCCTCGAAGGCTACGGACTGTCCGAGACCTCTCCCGTCGCCACGTTCAACCACCCCGACCGCCCCCGCAAGGCCGGCACCGTCGGCACCCCGCTCCGGGGCGTCGAGGTCCGCCTCGACGCCGAGAAGGACGGCATCGGCGAGGTCTGCGTCCGTGGCCACAACGTCATGAAGGGCTACTGGAACCGCCCCGACGCCACCGCCGAGGCGCTCGTCGACGGGTGGCTGCACACCGGAGACCTCGGCCGTGTCGACGAGGACGGCTATCTCTCCATCGTCGACCGGAAGAAGGACCTGATCATCCGCGGCGGCTACAACGTCTACCCGCGCGAGATCGAGGAGGTCCTGTACGAGCATTCCGACGTCGCCGAGGCGGCCGTCATCGGCCTGCCGCACGACGAGCTCGGCGAAGAGGTCGGCGCCGCCGTGGTCCTCCACGAGGGAGCCACCACCACCCCGGACGACCTGCGCGACTTCGTCCGCGCCCAGGTCGCCGCGTACAAGTACCCCCGGGTCGTCTGGCTCCTCGACGCACTTCCCAAGGGCGCCACAGGAAAGATCCTCAAGCGGGAGATCGAGCCGCCGCGCCGACCCCGTTGACTTGCCTCAACCTTTGACTCATCATCCTGAGTCAAAGGTTGAGACAAGAGATGCGGTGGGGTGTGGTGGCGAGGAACTCGAAGGACGACCCGGCTGGGGCTGGGGCTGGGGCTGGGGCTGAGCCTGTAGCTGAGGTCGAGGTCGAGGTCGAGGTTGAGGCTGAGGCCGAGCGGGCTCGGCTCTGGCTGGCCGGGCACGGGCTCACCGACGTTCCGCCCTCGCGCCTGCTGGCGAGGCGCCTGGCCGTGCGGCAGAGCTCCCGGCTGGCCGGAAGTGTCCTCCTGGCCGGGTTCATCCTCGCGTTCGCCCTCGTCTACAGCACCAGCCTTCCCGCCGGCCTCGCGCCCGACGCGGCCGGCGCCCAGGGTGGGAGCCGGGCTCTGTGGCTTCTGGTCGGAGTGGTGGCGGTGTTCGTGCCCGCGCAGGCCGCGCTGGACCTGCGCGTACGCCGGGCGGACCGGCGGGCGGGCGCGGAGCTGCGGCGGAGGGTGGCGCAGGTGGCGCGTCCGAGCTGGCGCGCGGTCGTCGGCGGGCCCCGCGCCGCTCTCGCGGCCGGGACGTACGCGGGCGCCCTCGCGCTGACCGCCGGCGCGATGGCCTCCACGGCGCCTGGCGTACGGTACGCGGCGACCGTCCTGCTCATCGGGGTGTGCGCGGCGGCGACGGTGACACTGGTCCAGCTCCGCCACGTCCTGACGCACCCCGCGGTGGCCGACGACGAGGCCGCGCTGCGCGCCGACGACGTCCTGCGCGCCGAGGACGCCCGGGAGGCCGCGACGCCCACCATGGTGTGGTGCCTGCCGTGGTACATCCCCGCCACGGTGCTCACCGGAGACGCCCTCCTCCGGTGGAACATCGCCTGGATCGCCCTCATCGTCCTCGGCGCCGTCACGCTCGCGGTGATCACCCTGCGGTCCGCCAGGGCGGCCGTCGCCGCGTCGCGCCGACCCGCGGTCGGCGGCTGACGGCGTGATCGTCATCGACACGGCCTCCGCCGTCCCGCCGTTCGAACAGCTCCGCGCGCAGCTCGCGCGCCAGATCCAGGACCGCACGCTCGTCGTGGGGACCCGCCTGCCGACGATCCGCAGGCTGGCCGCGGACCTGGGCCTCGCGGCCAACACCGTCGGCCGGGCCTACCGGGAACTGGAGGAGGCGGGTCTGATCGAGACCCGCCGCGCGGCCGGCTCCTTCGTCACCGCGACAGGCGACGAAGGGCGCGAGCGGGCTCGCGCCGCCGCCGCGGAGTACGCGGCCCTGATCGCCCGCCTCGGCATCGGCGGGGACGAAGCCCTGACCATCGTCCGGGCCGCACTCGGCAACCCGGCCGTGCCGGGCCCCTGAGCCCTCCGCGTCGGCGCCACCCGCAGAACCGGACGACGCCGGACGACGCCGGACGATGCCGTATGACGCCGTATGCGGAACCCGCCGTCCCGGGCCGTACGCACGCGGCGGAGGGGCGGCCCGCCACCTGGCGGGCCCGCCCCTCCCGTGCGAAACCGGTCTTGCGCCGGATCAGTGCTTGAAGGCGTCCTTCGCCTTCTCCTTGGCCTGGCGCGCGTCGCCCTTCGCCTGCTCGGACCTGCCCTCCGCCTCCAAGCGCTCGTCGTCGGTCAAACGGCCGACCGCTTCCTTGGCCTTGCCCTTGGCCTGCTCGCCCTTGGCCTTCATCTTCTGCTCACCGGACACGAAAGATCACTCCTTCTCCCTGCGGCACTTCTGACACCAGGACGCCTGACCCGTATCAGGGAGAGCAAACATCCCGCATAGGCCCGCATAGGGGAAACCCGCGCAAAACTCCGTTCGCCGCCCGCCCGTCTTGTCGGCCCAGCCTGCCCACGGGACCGTCCCGTGCGAACAAATGTTTAGCTCGGGCGGGCGGGGCGAGACGTTGCCCATGAGTGCTTCGGAAAAGAGCGAACAGAACGCGTTCCACGGGACCGGCCCGTACGCCGTGCCCGACTACCCCGACATGGCGTGGCCGGACGTCCCCGACGGGGACGAGAGCGAGGACATGGCCGATCTCGGGGCGCCGGACGTGCTTCCGGCCCCGTGGGCCGAGAAGGCCCGCGCCGCCGCCCACGCGGCGCGGGGCGCCGGGGACGCGCTCTGGACGACCGTGCGCGCCGACAAGGCGGTGACGGTCGCCGCCGTCGCGGGCGCGGCGACCGTGCTCGGCCTCGCGTACTTCGTCGGCCGGCGGGCCGGTCGGCGCGCCGCGCGGAGCAGCCTCGGGCCGATGGCCCTGCTGCTCGACCGCCGCTGCTGAGCCCTCGCGACCCGTACTGTCCCGGAGGCGTGCGCCCGCGTGCAGCCCGCCTCCTCGCGTCCCCGTCCTTCCGGAGGTGCACACGCATGGTCCCCCTGCTTCTCGTGCTGCTGCTCGCCCTGCTGCTTTTCGGCGCGGGCTTCGCGATCAAGGCGCTCTGGTGGATCGCCGTGATCGTCCTGGTCCTGTGGCTGCTGGGCTTCGTGGCCCGGCCGAAGGGCGGCACGGGCCGCTGGTACCGCTGGTAGGCGGCTCCCTGCGAGACGCCGCGCCCCGAGCGCGGTCCGAGCCCGGCACCTCCGACCGGAGGTGCCGGGCTCGCCGCGTGACTCGGAGGACGTCTGCACGAGCCGGCACGGCGCTGCGCGGCCCGGGACACCAGAGGCCGGAGATGAGAGACCGGAGACCGAGACCGGAACCGCCGGCCGCGGGTGTCATCCCCGGCGTGACCGGTGTGGGAATCATGAAGCGGGGATAGGCGGGGTACGGGGTGTCCAGCCGTGCCCGCCCACCCGGACGAGGGGAGTACCAGCGCCATGACGGACGCGATCGCCGCTGAGCGGTCCGCATCGGAGCCCCTGCTGTCCGTGAGCGTCGTCTACGACGACGCCGCCCACGGCGGCGCGATCGCCGCGGCGCGCGCCTTCACGGCGGACTTCCTCGCGGCCGCCCCCTCCGTACGGGGTGGGCCGGTGGCGGACGAGCGCGTCGAACTGGCGCAGCTGGTGGTGAGCGAGCTGGTGACCAACGCGGTGCGACACGCCGCAGGCCCGTACCGGCTGGTCCTGGAGCTGTGCCGGGACGACGTGGAGATCTCGGTCTTCGACCGTGAGGCCGCGGTCCCCGTGCCTCGCGGACACGATCCCCGCCGCATCGGGCAGCACGGCGTGGAGATCGTCCTCGCCGTCTGCGAGAGCCTGACCGTGGAGCCCGCCCCGGACGGCAAACGGGTCCGCGCACGTCTCTCCCTCAGTCCGGACCCCACCGACACGGCGGAACGGGCTGACTGGCAGACGTGTTGAACCGGCGCCCGGCGCGGGGGCGGAGAGGTGGCCGGCGGTCGGGAAGGTGCGGCTGTCGCCGACCTCGACCAGGGTCCTGGCGGGGGAGGGCCGGCAGGGGGAGCCGCCACCCAGCCGGCGGGCGCGCATGGGGAGTGCGCAACCGGGGGAGGGCCGGGAGGGCCCTCAACGCCCCGCGGCCGCCTCGCGCCCCGACCGCCGTCGGAGCGAGCGTCGTTCGGCCTCCGTGAGGCCGCCCCAGACACCCGCCGGCGGTTGCGGCTCCGCCAGCGCTTCGCTCAGGCACTGCCGCCGTACCGGGCAGCGTCGGCAGACCTTCTTTGCCTCCTCCGCCTGGGCGAGGGCGGGGGAGCCCAGTCCCACGGGGAAGAACAGATCAGGGTCGACCTCCTGGCAGGCCGCGGCCGCACGCCAGCTGTCCATGTGAGCCTCCTTGCGCATGCGTTGGGGTTCGTCTTCCTGTCCGCCTGACCGCTCGCCCGTACGTGAAACCCGTACGCGAACCCGTACGCGAACCCGTACGTGAAACCCGTACGCGAACCCGTACGCGCATCGCGGATGCGCATCTCGGACGCGCGCGAGCGAGGCCGGTCTCAGGACGTCACCGGGGGCCCCTCCGTGGTCCGCCGGGCACGGGCGTGACGCTCCACCACGCCATGGCCACCCCGACGCCGAACAACAGGATCAGTACGACGGGCATGACGGAATCCTTCCGGGGGGATCGGGTCGTCGGATGATCCGGGTGACCGCGAACGCGACGCCGAAACGCCCTTCCCCGAGAAACTCCGACCCGATTCCGGTTCGGCCGGCTCGGCATCCTCACGTCGGCTCGTCGGGCGGGCGTGGCCGGAAGCAGGCGGTCACGTCCTTGCCCCGGGGGCAGGCATGGGTCCGCACCTCGTCGGCGAGGGCGCCGACCAGGAGCATGCCGCGCCCGCCGAGGGCCGCGTCGTCGGGGGCGCGCCGCTCGGGAATCCGGGGAGAGGTGTCGTGCACGGTGACGTGCAGGCACTCCTCGTCCCAGGTGAGGATGAGCTGCGCGTCGCTGTGGGCGTGGACGTGCGCGTTGGTGACCAGTTCGGAGACGGCCAGCACCACGGAGTCCGCCGCGTCGGGCGCGGTCCGGTCCCAGCCGAGGGTGGCCAGGTGTCCGCGCGTCCAGTCCCTGGCGGTCTTCACACCGCAGCCGAGGGGCAGCGACTTCGCCCATCCGACGGCTCGCATCGATGGATCCTGTTTCATGACTCTCCTCCGGACGACCACAGGGGATGTCGGCTCGTCTGCCCCGTGGCCGACGAAGGAACCCGCCGCCCCCGGCAGTCGGCCGCCCCCGCCCACGCCCCGACGCGCTGACGGGGCAAGGCGAGTGAGAGTGCGTCAGCTGTCCCGCCTTCGGCGTGTCCGCACCCGCTCGCGGTGCGACCGCGTTTCGGGTCCGGTTCGAGAAAGGCTGTGTGGAGGCGTGAACTCCGGGTAGGCGAACCCCCACGAGGCGCGCGTCCCGGTTCGGGACCTACGTGAGAGGGGAACGGTGTGACGGTCACCACGATGCCGGTAGCGGGAGTCGAGGTCGGTGCGGGGACGCTGCCGGAGATCCCGGACACGTCGGCGGTCGCGCCGAAGGACGCGCGGGCTTTGTCGAAGGTGTTCTTCCGGGAGCTTGCGGTGCTGGAGGAGGGGACGCACGAGTACCAGTACGCGCGGAACACTCTCATCGAGATGAACATGAGCCTGGTGCGTTACGCGGCCGGGCGGTTTCGTCATCGTGCGGACGAGATGGAGGACATCGTCCAGGTCGGGATGATCGGCCTGATCAAGGCGATCGACCGGTTCGAGCTGTCGCGTGAGGTCGAGTTCACGACGTTCGCGGTTCCTTACATCGTGGGTGAGATCAAGCGGTTCTTCCGGGACACGTCGTGGGCGGTGCATGTGCCGCGCCGGCTCCAGGAAGCGCGGGTGGAGCTGGCGAAGGCGACGGAGGAGCTGAGCACGCGGCTGGGCCGGACGCCGACGGTGAAGGAGCTGGCCGAGCTGATGAGCCTCACCGAGGCAGAGGTGACCGAGGCGCGGCTGGCGTCGAACGGGTACAACTCCTCGTCCCTCGACGCCGCGCTCGGCGGTGACGAGGAGGACGGCGACGCGTCCCTGGCCGACTTCATCGGCGCCGAGGACCCCGCGATGGAGCTGGTGGAGGACTTCCACGCACTGGCCCCGCTCATCGCGGACCTGGACGAGCGGGACCGCCACATCATCCATCTCAGGTTCGTCGAGGAACTCACCCAGGCCCAGATCGGAGAACGCCTGGGCTGCTCCCAGATGCACGTCTCACGGCTGCTCTCGCGCACCGTGAAGCGCCTGCGCGAGGGCCTGCTGACAGACTGCTGATCCCGCGCGGCCCCTCACCCGGCGGGCGGCAGCGAGGGCGTCACCCAGCGGATCGCCGCGACGACGAGCCGTCCGCCCGGTCGCGCCACCGGCAGCAGGAGCCGGACGTGCACCGGAAGGGGGACGAGCCGCCGCGCCCACGGTGGCAGGAGGTCGACCGCCGCGGCGGCGAGGAGGGCGTACGGAAGGCGGGCCGGCCAGGGCAGGGGCGGCGCGGCCAGCAGATAGCGCGCCGTACCCGCCGACTCGTCGGTGGCCGCCAGCTCGCCGCGCCTGCGCGCCAACGCCTCCGCCAGGTCCGCCTCCGTGAGAGGAGGATCGGCGATCCCCAGCCGCCGGGCGACCGACGCCATGTCCGCGACGTAGGCGTCCCGCCGTGCGCCCGGCAGCGGAGCCCGCCCGTACCCCTGGTAGGCCCGCAGGAAGCAGAAGGTCTCGGCCAGGTGCACCCAGGAGAGCAGCGCCGGATCGGAGGCCCTGTACGCCACCCCGTCCGGTGTCGCCCCGGTCACCCGCGCGTGTACGGACCGCACCCGCGCCACCGCCCGCTCGGCGTCGTCGGCCGTCCCGAAGGTCGTCTCCGCGAGGAAGGTGCTGGTCCGCTGGAGCCGGCCCCAGGGGTCGCCCCGGAAACCCGAGTGCGCCCACACGGCGGCCATGGCGACCGGGTGCAGCGACTGCAGGAGGAGCGCGGCGAGACCCCCGACGTACATGGAGGCGTCCCCGTGCACCACCCGCACGGGGCGCTCCGGGGCGAACCAGCGCGGGCCCGGGGTTCCGTGGATCCGGGCACGCTTACGGTGCGCCGTGGGGCCCGCCACCCGCCGCAACAGCGCGTCACCGGCCTTCGCGCGCACCGTGTCGATCAATACGTGACGCATCGGCATCGCCTTCTTGCACGGCTGCCCGCAGCCCCCGGCACGCATGCCCCGCCGCAGCGGCGGCTGCCGGCGGGCCGCGGGATCGCGTAGAACCGCCCCGGGCGGGTACACGGCGGGGCATGGCCGACCGAAGCATCCCCGGACCGCAGAGGCCGAAGCGATCGGCACCGACCCCCGAGCCGCGCCGTACGCCCGAGCCGCGCCGTACCTCCGAGCCGCGCGGCACCCCCGAGCCGCGCCTTACCTCCGACCTTCGCGACACCGACCCGACGCGCCGTACCCCCGAGCCGCACGGCACCGACCCGACGCGCGACACCCCCGCGACCGGCGATCACCCCGCCCCCCGAGACCACCTCGAGCCCCGCGACACCGAGGCCGCCGGGCCGGGCCCCGGCGTCGAGGCGCGGGCCCCGGACTCGCCGGCCGGGCTGCCCAGGGCCTCCTGGCTCGCGGTCCTCCGGGGAACGGTGCGCGAGGTCACGGACGACGAGCTCATGGACCGGGCGGCCGCGCTGACGTACTACGGCGTGCTGTCGCTCTTCCCCGGACTGCTCGCCCTCGTGTCGCTGCTCGGGATCAGCGGGCGGCAGACGACCGACCGGGTGATGGAGAGCCTCGGCGACCTCGCGCCGGGACCGGCCCGTGAGGTCCTGGAGCAGGCCCTGGCCTCCCTGCGGGACGACGCGGCGACGGGCGCCACGCTCGCCGTGGTCGGCCTCGCCGTGGCGCTGTGGTCGTCCTCCGGCTACGTCGGCGCCTTCATGCGCGCCGCCAACCGCGTCCACGACGTGCCCGAGGGCCGCCCCCTGTGGAAGCTCCTGCCACTGCGGCTCGGCATGACGGCCGCGCTGACGGTGATGGCCGCCGCCGGCGCCCTGCTGCTCGTGCTCAGCGGGGACCTGGCGCGCCGCGCCGGTGACGTGCTGGGCGTCGGCGACACCGCGCTGACCGTCTGGTCGGTGGTCAAGTGGCCGGTTCTGCTCCTGCTCGCCGTCGTGATGATCGCCCTGCTGTACTGGGCGAGCCCGAACGCGAAGGGCCGCGGCTGGCGCTGGGTCACCCCCGGCAGCGTGCTCGCCCTGCTGATCTGGGCGGCCGCCTCGGCGGGCTTCGCCGTGTACGTCGCCGAGTTCGCGTCGTACAACCGGGTCTACGGCACCATGGCCGGCGTCGTCGTGTTCCTCGTGTGGCTGTGGATCAGCAACCTGGCGGTGCTGCTGGGCCTGGAGTTCGACGCCGAACTGCTGCGCCGCCGGGCGGTGGCGGGAGGCATGCCGCCGGACCGGGAACCGTACGTGGAACCGCGCGACACGCGCGCGTGGAACGAGGACGAGCGGCGCCTGGCCGGGCTGCCGCCGCAGGAGGTGCGGGACGATGGCCGGTGACGGAGCGTACGAGCGGGACCGCCACTATCTGACGACGAGGATCACGGCCGACGGGCGGGACGGTTATCCCGTGGAGCCGGGCCGGTACCGGCTGATCGTCGCGCGGGCCTGCCCGTGGGCGAACCGTGCCGTGATCGTGCGGCGGCTGATGGGCCTGGAGGACGTGCTCCCGATGGGCATCGCGGGACCCGTCCACGACGAGCGCAGCTGGTCCTTCGACCTCGACCCCGGCGGCCGGGACCCCGTGCTCGGGATCCGGCGGCTGCGGGAGGCGTTCCTGAAGCGCGACCCCGGGTACGACCGGGGGATCACCGTGCCGGCGATCGTCGACGTGCCCACCGGCCAGGTGGTCACCAACGACTTCGCCGCCATCACCCTGGACCTGGGCGCCCAGTGGACGGCACACCAGCGCGCCGGCGCGCCCGACCTGTTCCCGGAGCGGCACCGGGAGGAGATCGAGGCGCTCTGCGAGGAGATCTACCAGGACGTCAACAACGGGGTGTACCGCTGTGGCTTCGCCACCACACAGGAGGCGTACGACACCGCCTACGGCCGGCTGTGGGACAGGCTCGACCGGCTGGAGGAACGGCTCTCCGGCCGGCGCTACCTGGTCGGGGACACCCTCACCGAGGCCGACGTGCGGCTCTTCCCCACGCTCGCCCGCTTCGACGCCGTCTACCACGGCCACTTCAAGTGCAACCGGCGGAAGCTGACCGAGATGCCGGCGCTGTGGGCGTACGCCCGCGACCTCTTCCAGACCCCCGGCTTCGGCGACACGATCGACTTCGCCCAGATCAAGGAGCACTACTACGTCGTCCACCGGGACATCAACCCGACCGGGATCGTGCCCCGGGGCCCCGACACGGGCGACTGGCTCACCCCGCACGGCCGCGAGGCGCTCGGTGGACGCCCCTTCGGCGACGGCACCCCGCCGGGCCCCCCGCCGCCCGCCGAACGCGTCCCGCCGCCCGGCTGAGCGCCGGTCGCCGACCGACTCGTACGAAGTTGCGAAGAGGGAGGTTTGGCGGGGCCGGATCGGTACATGCGAAGGCTACGAACAACGTGAGCCAAGAATCTGGAGGCGCCCCATGGGCATCATCGCGTGGATCCTCATCGGCCTGCTGGCCGGAATGATCGCCAAGGCTCTCATGCCGGGCCGGGACCCCGGCGGCGTCATCATCACCATCCTCATCGGCATCGCCGGCGGTCTGCTCGGCGGATGGCTGGGCAAGGTGATCTTCGGCGTCGACTCGATCGACGGCTTCTTCGATCTCTCGACCTGGATCGCGGCCATCGTCGGATCGATGATCCTGCTCGCCCTCTACCGCCTCGTCAGCGGCGGCCGACGCGGCCACGCCTGACCGTCACCGACCGTCGAGCACCACGCGGAGGGCCCCTCCCGCCCACGGGCGAGAGGGGCCCTCCGCGTCCCCGTCCGGCGGTCTCCCAGGCCCCCGCGGCGTGACGGAGGGCTCCCGCCGGGCGTGGGACGCCCGATTTCCTCCCCGCCTCTGGTCCAGTGAGGAGGTGAGAGGGACGCGAGTCATCGCAGAGGCCGGCGCACGCCGTCCGCGGCACCCCCGCCCAGGTGGTCTCCGGTGAGCGGGGGAGGCGTGGCCGCGCGGTGGATGTTCCCCGAGGGGCACCCGCACGCGCGGTACGTGCCGCTGCTGCTCGCGCTGACGTTCCTCAGCGGGCTGGTGGACGCCGTGAGCTTCCTCGGTCTCGGCCGCGTGTTCGTGGCCAACATGACCGGCAACGTGGTCTTCCTCGGGTTCGCCCTGGCGGGCGCCGCACAGCTGTCCGCGGTCGCCGCGCTGGCCGCGCTCGCCGGGTTCGTCGCCGGGGCGGTCGCGGGCGGCGCGCTGCGGCGCGAGGAGGAGCCCTCACGCGTCGTCGTGCCGCTGGCCTCGGCCCAGGCCCTGCTCCTCGCGGCGGCCCTCACCGGCCAGGCGGCCGGCTGGGGCCGCTACGCGGTCCTGGTGCCCCTGGCCTGCGGCATGGGGCTGCAGAACGCCCTCGTCCACCGCCTGGGGGTGCCGGATCTGACCACGACCGTGATGACCCGGACACTGACCGGGCTCGCGGTGGACCGGCCCGGACCCGCCACGCTGAGGCGCGGGCTCTCCGTGGTCACCCTGGCGGCCGGGGCCTTCACCGGAGGCGTCCTGCACGCCCGTCTCGGCGCGGAGGGAGCCCTGACCGCCGCCCTGGCCCTGCTGCTCGCCGTCGTGCTGACCGCCCGCCGGCACGCCGACGGGACCGCCGGCGGACCGGGGCAAGCCGGCGACCACGTGACGGGATGAGCCATGTCACGCGGACGGGTCGCACGAGCCATGCCGCGCGGACGGGGTCGCACGAACCCTGTCACGCGGAGGGCCGCACGAACCATGCCGCGCGGACGGTCGTCGGCCGCCGGGACCGTCCGCGGTGGGCCGCCGGGGGCCCGTCGTGCCGTGGTCGCCGGGGGACGCGGTCAGAGCGGATCGCGGGCCGCCTCCACCGCGTCCCGGACGTCGGCGTGCGGGTCGTCGGCGAGACCGGCGAGCAGGGCGGCCACCCCCGGCGTGGACCAGCGCGAGACCGCCCACACCAGGGCTTCCCGCACCCCGGGATCGGGATGGGCGGCGAGGTGGCGCAACCGGTCGAGCGGGCCGCGCCGGCGCATGCCGAACCAGCGCAGCGCCTCGCACAGCGCCGCCGGATCCCCGGGATCACCCGCCTCGATCCGGGCGAGCAGCACCCCGGCCGGCGGCGGCGGGCCGTCCAGCGGGTGCGGTGACCGCTCCCGCAGCCGCCGCGCCCCGTACCCGCCGCGGTCACGGCACCCGAAACAGGTGCACGGGCGGTTTCCGTGCGCGTCCGGCAGGTACCGCCAGCCCGCCACCTGAGGCGCCGCGCGGACCCGGTGCACCTCGCGCGGCCGGATCGCCCGGGGCACGAAGACCTCCCACCCGCGCGGGTCCTCCAGCGCCGCGACCCGCCGCACCGCCTCGGCGGCGGCGACCTCGGCCCGCGTCCCCCGCGCCCGGTCGGAGTACCGTCCGACCAGGACCTCCTGGGTGTCGTCGAGGCGCAGGTGGACGGCGACGAGCCCGCCCCTGCTCCCGAAGCGGGCCAGCTCGCGCAGCCATTGGTGGGTGAGGGTGTACGAGGGCAGGACCGGGAAGCAGTAGACGCCCCGGGCGCCGCCCTGGCCGTGGCCGGCCGCCCGGATACCGGAACGCCGGATCCGCGGCGCGTTCGCCGCCGAGGTCAGGTGTACGAACATCGCCATGACACGGGAGGGTAGAGGAGCCGTGGACGGCGTGGTCGCCCTGTCCCGCCTCGGCGGACCGCTTCGCGTGCGGCACCCGCCTCCGGGGCGGCTTCAGGCGGGTCCCGGTCCGTGGCGCCGCGCGAAGCGCGCGCGAGCGGCGTCGTGCGCGTCGCGCAGCAGGCGCACGACCGTGTCCGTCGTCGCCTCGCCGGGGTTGACGACGCAGACCCAGCCGAGCGGGCCGTACACCGGGTGCGGCAGCACCGAGTCCGTGGCCGTGTGGTCGCGAGGCAGGCCGAGGCCGCGCGGCTCCTCGCCGGTGAGCCGCCGGAACGTCTCGCGGTCGACATGGACGTTCACGCGCCAGCGGCCCGGCGGGTCGAGGTCGGAAACGGTGTCGCCGGGCCGGTCCCTGGTGACGACCGTCCCGTAGGGCTGGGCGTTCGCGGGAATCCGGCCGTCGGGGGCGTAGTAGAAGAAGGAGTCTCCCCACGCCTCCTCGGGGAAGCCGTCTCCCGGCCGCGGGGCGAGGACGAGCGCGCCGTCGAGACGGCGTACGGCCGCGATGATCTGTTCCATACTCATGGTTCAAGCTTCAGCTTCGAGTGCTTATGTGGGGTTGGCCGGTGGACAAGACCGCGAGCGGCGCGCGCCCGGGACCGCTGAGGACCGTCGATGTCGCCAGGCGGTCGGGCTACTCGCCGCAGCAGGTGCGCGACCTGGAGCGGCTGGGAGTCATCCCGCCGGCCGCCCGGTCGGGCAACGGCTACCGGTCCTACACGGCGGTCCACGTCCACGCTCTCGGCGCCTACCGAGGGCTCGCCGGCGCGGTGGGGCCCGTGGAGGCACGGCGGATGCTCGCCGAGCTGCGGACGGAGACGATCACGGCGGTGGCCTCGGCGGTCGGCGCCGTCCATGTGCGGCTCGCGCGGGAGCGGGAGGAGACCCTGCGCGCGCGAGAGGCCCTGCGCGCGATCCAGGGCGAGACGGATCCCGCCGGGTGCGAGCGGGAGGGCGACGCGATGACGATCACCCAGCTGGCCGCGGCGCTCGGCGTACGCCCCTCGACGCTCCGGTTCTGGGAGCAGGAGGGCCTCGTCGCCCCCGAGCGGGTGACGTCGCTGCGAGCACGTCGCTACGGCCTGCCGGCGATCAGGGCGGCCCGGATCGTCGCGGCCCTCCGAGGCGCCGGGTACGGCATCCCCGCGGTACGCGACCTCATGGTCTCCCTGGACCGGCTCGACGGCCCGGGGGAGACCCAGCAGATCCTGCAGCGACGTCTCGACCAGATCGCCGCGCGGTCCGTGGCACTGCTGCGGGCGGGCACGGATCTGGCGGCCGTCGTCACCTCCGCGACCTCCGCGACCTCCGCGCGCGAGTCGCCGACCGCCCGATAGACCGGATGGCCCGATGGACCGGACCGTCCGATGGACCGGACCGTCCGATGGGCCGGATCGTCCGATGGGCCGGATCGTCCGATGGGCCGGACGGCCCCATGGACCGGATCGCCCGTGCCGGCGCTCAGCCGGCCGGAGGGCGCTTCCGCGTCCCGGCCGCCCCCGCATCGGACCCTGTCGCCGCCCCCTCGTCCTCCGGCCGCCGCGTGGCCGCGCCGTGCCCGCCGGGGTGGCGCAGGGCGAAGAGGTAGCCGACGGCGAGGGCGATGGCCATGCCGTAGAAGACCCACTGGTTGGCCTGCGCGAAGTCCATCTGGATGGCTTGCATGGCGTCCCGTGTCGCCTCCGCCACCTGGCCGGTTCCGGTGGGCGGCGTGGAGTCGCCGTGTCCGGAGACGGACTCGCTGATGCCGCGGGCGACGTCGTGCGCCACGTCGGACGAGAAGCCGCGGGCCCGCAGGGTGTCCACCACGTTGTCGGCCATGACCCGCGTCAGGATGGTGCCGAACACCGCCATGCCGACGCTCGCCGCGTAGTTGCGGACCGTCTGGGTGATGCCGGTGACCTCCCCGTACGACGGACCGATGGCCCGGTTCACGGCGTCGGTCGAGGCCGGCGCCAGGATGAAGCCGATGCCCGCGCCGGCCATCGCCGCGTAGGGCCACTGGTCGTGCATCGAGAGGTTGGTGAGGTTGTTCGCCCACAGGGCGAAGCCCACGGCGCCGACGACGCATCCGACCTTCAGCGCGGGGCGGGCGCCCTTCTTGTCGAGGATCCGGCCGCCCCACTGGGAGGCGAGGGCGAAGCCGGCGAAGAAGTACAGCAGGAACAGGGCCGCCTGGTTCGGCGAGGCGCTGAGGGACACCTGGGCGTACACGGACGAGAAGAAGAACACCGGGACGAAGGCCAGCATGGCGAAGAACAGCACCGCCACGTCCATCGAGAACGCCTTGTCCTTGAACACCCTCAGATCGACCAGAGGATGTGCGACGCGCTGCTCGTACCGCACGAAGACGAAGAGCACCGCGAGCCCGCCGACGACGCAGAGCCACGTCGCCGCGCTCGCCCAGCCCCACGACCACGCCTGCTGGAAGCCGAGGACGCTCAGGCCCATGCCGACGGCGATGAGCACGGCGCCCCGCCAGTCCAGGGTGCCGCTGCGAGGCCGGTCGGCGATGTGGGCGAACAGCGTCAGCACCAGGGCGACGACCGCCACGGGGACGTTCACCCAGAACACGGCCCGCCAGGTCCACGACGCCGTGAGCCAGCCGCCCAGCAGCGGCCCGATCGCGGTCAGCGCGCCGGAGATCCCGAAGAACAGGGCGAGGGCGCGGCCACGTCTCTCGACCGGGAACACGGCCACCACGACGGCCAGCGCGGCCGGGAACAGCAGGGCCGCTCCGAACCCCTGGACGCCGCGGAAGACGATGAGCCACGTCTGCGCGAAGTCCCCGCTGGGCACACAGCCGCACAGCACCGACGCCACGACGAACACCAGGGTGCCGATCATGACCACGCGCCGGGGACCGTACAGGTCGGCGAGGCGGCCGCCGAGGGCGAAGAAGGCCGCGAGGGCGAGCAGATAGGCGTTCACGACCCACTGCATGCCCGAACTGGTGAGACCGAGCTCCCGGACGATGTCCGGGGCGGCGATGGAGACGATGGTCTGGTCGATGAAGGTCATCGCCACCGCGAACATCATCGCCGCGAGGGCCACGGTCTGGTTCGGAGCCCGCGCGGGACTCCCCGTCTCTGCTGCTCCGGGCCCCGAACCGGATGCCGGTTGGTTGCTCACCCTGACCAGTGTGATCCCGACCGGTGAGTTCCGCAGCGCGCCCGCCGGCTGTCAGGCGGCGCCGGAGGCCCGGCCCCGCGAGCCCGCCAGCCGGGCCTCCGCCCGGTCCAGGAGGGTGTCGAGGACGATCGGATAGGCGCTGAGGTTCATCCGGTCCGCCAGCAGGCGCGAGGTGGCGGCGATGTGCGGATGCGTCTCGGCGGGCAGGCGGGCGTACGTGGAGGTCCACATCGACTCGTCCGCCTGCCGGGCCTCATCCTTGACGGCCAGGGCACCCGCGTCGAGGGAGGCGAAGGCCAGCGCCAGGTCGATGAAGGCGTGGTACAGGCCCACGGCCTCCACGTCGCCGAAGCCCACACCGCGCAGAATGCCCAGGATGGCCTCGTCCACCTCGATCTCCCGGGGGCGGCCGGTGACGCGGCTGGCGGTCAGCAGCGCCGCCTGGGGATGCGCGAGGTACGAGGCGTGGATGGCCATGCCGAGCGAGCGCAGGTCGGCCCGCCAGTGCCCGGTGGGGGTCCAGCTGTCCAGGGCCCGGCCCATGAGCTCCTCGCCGATGGCCCGGGTGAGACCGTCGAGGCCGGAGAAGTAGCGGTACAGCGTGCTGGGGTCCGCGCCGAGGGCGGCGCCGAGCCTGCGTGCGGTCAGCCCGGCGCTCCCGTGCTCGCGCAGCATCCGCAACGCCGTCTCCACGATGTGCTTCTCCGACAGCACGGTGCCCTGCCGGGTCGGCCGGCGCCGGCGCCGTTCCGCCTCCGGAACCACCTTCTTCGGCATGCCTCCGCCACCTCTCCGCTCTCCCCGGTCCTTATGCCAACGCCGTAGACCTTATCGGCGGGGATCGTGTTCCATCGAGCCGTTCCCGGGGTCCCGCCGGGACCGTCTCGACGAAACGGTGTGTGACATGCGTGTACTTCTCGTGGGCGCCGGCGGTGTCGGAACCGCCGTCACCCGCATCGCGGCCCGACGCGGCTTCCTCACCCACATGGTCGTGGCCGACTACGACCCGGCCCGCGCGGAGGGCGCCGTGGCCGCGCTGGACGACCGGGAGGGCCGCTTCAGCGCGCGCCGCGTGGACGCCTCCGACGAGTCGGCGGTCCGCCGCCTCCTCGCCGAGGAGAACTGCGACGTGCTCCTCAACGCCACCGACCCCAGGTTCGTGATGCCCCTGTTCCGCGCCGCGCTCGCCGCCGGCACGCACTACGTCGATATGGCGATGTCGCTGTCCGTGCCGCACCCGACCGCCCCCTACGAACAGTGCGGGGTCAAGCTCGGCGACGAGCAGTTCGCCCTGGCCGAGGCGTGGGAGAAGGCGGACCGCCTCGCCCTGGTCGGCATGGGCGTGGAACCGGGCCTGTCGGACGTGTTCGCCCGGTACGCGGCGGACGAACTCTTCGACGAGATCGAGGAGATCGGCGTCCGCGACGGCGCGAACCTCACGGTGGAGGGATACGACTTCGCGCCCTCCTTCAGCATCTGGACCACCATCGAGGAGTGCCTCAACCCGCCCGTCGTCTACGAGAAGGGCCGAGGCTGGTTCACCACGGCGCCCTTCAGCGAGCCGGAGGTCTTCGACTTCCCCGAGGGCATCGGCCCGGTGGAGTGCGTGAACGTCGAGCACGAGGAGGTCCTCCTCATGCCCCGCTGGGTGGACGCGCGCCGGGTGACCTTCAAGTACGGCCTGGGCGACGACTTCATCGCGAAGCTGAAGACCCTCAGCGACCTGGGTCTCGACTCGACGGCCGAGGTCACCGTGCCCGGCCCCGACGGGCCGGTCCGGGTCTCGCCGCGCGACGTGGTCGCCGCCTGCCTGCCCGACCCGGCCACGCTGGGCGACCGCATGAAGGGCAAGACCTGCGCGGGCACCTGGGTGAAGGGGACCAAGGACGGCTCGGCGCGCGAGGTGTACCTGTACCACGTCGTCGACAACGAGTGGTCGATGCGCGCGTACGGTTCCCAGGCCGTCGTCTGGCAGACCGCCCTGAACCCGGTGATCGCCCTGGAGCTGATCGCCGACGGCACGTGGAAGGCCGCCGGCGTCCTCGGCCCCGAGGCGCTGCCGCCGCGGCCGTTCCTCGACCTCCTCGGCGCGTACGGCGCGCCCTGGGGCCTGCGCGAGGAGCGCTGACCGCGGGTTCCCCCGACGGTACGGGCGGCGTTCCCCCGACGGTACGGGCGGCGGAGAGGGGTGGGCGCGGATGGTCTTCCCGTCACCCGGCCCACCCCTCTCCTCACCTGGTCCGTGGTGGACGGGCTACCGCTCGCGGGCGGTCCGGAATCCGGTCGGGGGGGCTGCCGGGAGGTGCCGGGGCGTTGTCCCGCGGCCGGCCGCGCGGGCTCCTGCGGGCGGGGGAGACCGTCCACTCGGGGCGCGGCCGTCCGTACGCCGCGGCGCGCAGGAGGCGCTGGACGGCCCGGGAGCGGTTCGCGAGCCTGAGTCGCCGTCCGCGCCGCGGCCACCAGTCCAGGACCTTGAGGAACGCGGAGTCGCAGAAGGTGACCTGGGCGGTGTCCAGGACGAGGCCCGTGGTGCCGGCGTCGGCCGCCGAAGCCAGCAGGGCGCGCAGCGGGCCGACGCTGAGGTGATCGATCTCGCCGGCGAGGTGGACGACCAGGGTGCTGCCGAGGGTGGTGCAGGAGACGACGACTATCTCGCCGGGCGCGGCGTCCGCGCCCGAGTCGTGCACGACGGGAGGGGCGGGAGTGTCGAGGAGAACGGTCAGTATCGGAGCGGTGCTTGCGGTACTCACATCCCCACCAACGCCGTCCGCCCGGCGCCGGGCACGCCGGCTGTCCTCGGTTCACCCCAACTGACCAGCGACGATCCCCGGAAAGAGGGAAAATCGCGCCCGCCGGGATCCCTCAGAGGAGCAGCGCGCCCGACCCGCCGACGCTCCCGCCCGGCAGTGAGGCGCGGAGCAGGGCCGCCTCCTCGTCGAGGTGGCGGAGGAGGGCTTCCAGGGCGGGGGTGCGGGTGCGGTGGGCGGCCTCGGTGACGCCCACCGTGCGGCCGACGGAGGGGAGTTCGACGGGCAGGGCGGCGAGGTGTTCGTCGTCGCGGAGGACCAGCTCGGGCAGGAGCGCCACCATGTCCGTCTGGAGCAGCAGGGCCCGCATGGTCAGGATCGAGGTGCATTCGACCCGGTCGGCGGGGAGCGAGAGGCCCCGGTCGACGAAGAGGGCGGCCAGCTCCTGCCGCAGGGCGGTCTGTTCGACGGGAAGGATCCAGGGATGCCCGAGGGCGTCGGTGAGCGTGACCTCCGGAGCGTCTCCGCCGTGGGGCCGCGCCTCGCCGAGGAGGGGGTGGCCCGCCCGTACCGCGAGCCGGATGGGCTCGCGGTAGAGCACACGCTGGCGTAGCCGCTCGCCCCCCTCGCCGTCCCCGGGCACGGCACCCACCCGCCCGACGATGACGTCGAGTTCGCCGCCGAGCAGCGCGGGGTGCAGGACGTCCGGAGTGCCCTCCCTGACCACGACGGTCAGCCGGGGGCGCTCGCGCTTCAGCCGTGCGACGGCACGGGGGAGCAGCACGTTGGCCCCGGCGAGGAGGGTGCCCACGGTGACCGTGCCGTCCCGCCCCTGCCGCAGCCCCGTGAGGTGCTCCTCGGCGCGCCGCACCTCCGCCACCACCGCGCGGGCGTGGCCGACGAGCGCCTCGCCGTAGACGGTGGGGAGCATGCCGCGCGGGACGCGGGTGAAGAGCGGCAGCTCCGCGACCGCCTCCAGCTCGCGCAGGGTGCGGGTCGCGGCGGGCTGGGTGAGGTGCAGCGACTCGGCGGCGCGTACGACGCTTCCGTGCTCGTACACCGCGATCAGCAGGGTCAGGTGCCGGAACTTCAGCCGGCCGTCCAGGAGGTCCATCGCCCGGGGCTCCTTCCGCGGGACCTGCGGGACGAGTCCCCTCCCGCATACCGGTTTCGCTATACCTCATGCGTCGATCGGCATTGGATCGGCATAGCTGAGGGGGCGCACTATACCGACACGCCCCGGGGGCGCGTTTCGGACAGTCCCCGGCTCAGCAACGGAGGTCTGCAAGGTGAGTTCACCCGTGCGGCATTACGTAGGAGGCGGGTTCGACGCGTCCGGCGTGCCGTTCCCGCTGGTCGACCCGGTCACAGGGCGCGTCGTCGGCGAGGTGCCGGAGGCGAGCCCGGAGCTGGTCGACCGGGCGGTGGGCGCGGCCCGCGCGGCGCTGCGCGGGCCGTGGGCCGGCTGGAGCCCGGCGGAGCGGTCGCGGCTCCTGCACCGGATCGCGGACGGCATCGAGCGGCGCTCTCAGGAGTTCACCGACGCCGAGTGCGCCGACACCGGCAAGCCCCGCGAGCTGGCCTCGACCGTCGACATCCCGCGCGCCGTCGCCAACTTCCGGGCGTACGCGGACCTCCTGACCGGCCGCCACGAGCGCTCGTGGCACACCGCGACCCCCGACGGGCGCGGCGCCCTCAACTACACGGTGCACAAGCCCCTCGGCGTGGTCGCGGTCATCTCGCCGTGGAACCTGCCGCTGCTGCTCCTCACCTGGAAGGTCGCGCCGGCCCTGGCCGCCGGCAACACCGTCGTCGCCAAGCCGTCCGAACTCACCCCCGGCACCGCCTGCCTGCTCGCCGAGGTGATGGCCGAGGCGGAGGTCCCGGCGGGCGTCTTCAACCTCGTGCACGGCCGGGGCGCCGACGCCGCGGGCCAGTGGCTGACCGAGCACTCCGGCGTGGACGCGGTCGCCTTCACCGGCGAGTCCCGCACCGGAGCGACCATCATGCGGGCGGCGGCGGCCCGGCTCGCTCCGGTCTCCTTCGAGCTGGGCGGGAAGAACGCCGGACTCGTCTTCGCCGACTCCGACCTCGACGAGGCCGTCGCGGGCACCCTCCGCTCCTCCTTCACCCACAGCGGCCAGGTCTGCCTCTGCACCGAGCGCCTGTACGTGGAGCGGCCGGTCTTTGACGCGTTCGCCGCCGCCCTCTCCGCCGGGGCGAAGGAGCTCACCGGCTACGGCCCGATGATCTCGGCCGCCCACCGCGACAAGGTCCGCGGCCACCTCGCACGCGCCGCCGCCGACGGGCAGGTGCTGGCCGGCGGCGGGGTCCCGTCCTTCGGGGACGCCCGCGACGGCGGCTTCTGGGTCGAGCCCACCGTGCTCACCGGCCTCCCGGAGGACCACCCGGCGGTACGGGACGAGATCTTCGGCCCGGTCGTGCACCTGGCGCCGTTCGACACCGAGGAGGAGGCCCTCGCGCTCGCCAACGCCGGCCCGTACGGCCTCGCCGCCACCGTCTGGACCGGAGACGTGCGCCGGGCCCACCGGGTCGCCCCCGCCCTCGACGTCGGCATCGCCTGGGTCAACACCTGGAACCTGCGCGACCTGCGCACCCCCTTCGGCGGGGTGAAGGCATCCGGCATCGGGCGCGAGGGCGGCGACCACTCGCTCGACTTCTTCTCCGAACCGATGAATGTGTGCGTGAAGCTGTGACGACGACCCATCAGGCCACCCCGCGCGGCAGCGAGGCGGTGGCGGCCGCCGCCGAACGCCTCGACCGCGCCCGCCGCACCGGAGTTCCCTGCGACCCCGTACGCGACCTCCTGCCGCCCGGCGACCTCGACGCCGCCTATGACGTCCAGGCCCTCCTCACCGGGCGCAGGCTCGCCGAGGGCCGCCGGACCACCGGCTGGAAGATCGGCCTCACCTCTCCCGCCGTCCAGCGTCAGCTCGGCGTCGACACGCCCGACTTCGGCGCCCTCCTCGACGACACCGCCGTCCCCGACGGCGAGGAGCTGCCCTGGGGCGCGGTCCTCCAGCCGAAGGCCGAGGCCGAGGTGGCGCTCGTCCTGGAGCACGACCTCCTCCACGAGCGGCACACCGTCGCCGACGTGATCCGGGCGACCGCCTTCGCGCTGCCCGCCGTCGAGATCGTCGGCAGCCGCGTCCGCGACTGGGACATCACGGCCGTCGACACCGTCGCCGACAACGCGTCCAGCGGCGCGTACGTCCTCGGCACCCGCCCGGCCCTCCTGCGCGACCTCGACCTGCGCACCGCCGGCATGGTCCTGGAACGCCGCGGCGAACCCGTCTCGACCGGCGCGGGCGTCGCCTGCCTCGGCAACCCGCTGCACGCCGCCGTCTGGCTCGCCGACACCCTCGTCCGCCTCGGCCGGCCGCTGCGCGCCGGGGACACCGTCCTCACCGGCGCGCTCGGCCCGATGGCCGAAGTGGCTCCCGGCGACGTGCTGGAGGCCCGTATCGACGGGCTCGGCACGGTCCGCGCGGCCTTCGGCCCGGCCGTCGCGGGGGGCGCCCGATGAATCCCGCCGCCACCGAAGGACGCCACCGATGAACCCCTCCCACCCCGAAGGAGGCGCCCGATGAACCCGACCGCGCTCGCCGAACGCCTCGACGCCGCCGCCCGCGACGCCCGCCCGCTCCCCAGCGGCACCACCGGCCTCACCGAAGCCGGACCAGAAGGCGGCACCGCCGCCGCCTACGCCGTCCAGGAAGCCCTGGTCGCCCTCCGGCTCGCCCGCGGCGAACGACCCACCGGCGTCAAGCTCGGCTTCACCAGCCTCGCGAAGATGCGGCAGATGGGCGTCGCCGACCTGATCCACGGACGGCTCACCGACCGCATGGAGGTCCCGGACGGCGGACGCCTCGACATCTCCGGCCTCATCCACCCGCGCGTCGAACCCGAGATCGCCTTCCTCCTCGGGGCGGAACTCACCCCCGGCGGCGACCCGGCCGCCGCCGTCGCCGGAGTCGCCCCCGCCCTGGAGGTCATCGACTCCCGCTACGACGGCTTCCGCTTCTCGCTGCCCGAGGTCATCGCCGACAACACCTCCGCCGCCGCGTACGCCACCGGCCCCTGGACCCGGCCCGAAGCCCTGGGCGGTCCGCGCGCCCTGGCCAACCTCGGCGTCGTCCTTGAACTCGAGGGCCGCCCCGCCGAGACCGGCTCCACCGCCGCGATCCTCGGCGACCCGCTGCGCGCCCTCGCCGCCGCGGCCCGGCTCGCCGGACCGCTCCCCGCCGGTACGGTCATCCTCGCCGGAGCGGCGACCGCCGCCGTACCGCTGCCGCCCGGCACCCACGTACGGGCCACCGTCGCCCGGCTCGGCGCGGTCCGCCTCACCACAGGGGAGGCGCCGTGATCGTCCCCGGCGCGGCCCCGCCGCGCGGCCGCTTCCCGCACCTGCGCCGCGCGGGCGACCTGGTCTTCGTCTCCGGCACCAGCTCCCGCCGTCCCGACGGCACGTTCGCCGGCGCGGACGCCGACCCGATGGGGGTCACCGACCTCGACATCCGGGTCCAGACCCGCGCCGTGCTCGACACCATCGACGCCCTCCTCGCGGCCGCCGGCGGAAGCCTCCGCGACCTCGTGTCGGTCACCGCCTACCTCGTCAGCATGAACGACTTCGGCGGCTACAACGAGGTCTACAACGCGTACTTCGACGAGACCGGACCGACCCGGACGACCGTCGCCGTCCACCAGCTGCCCCACCCCCACCTGCTGATCGAGATCAGCGCGGTGGCCCACCTCCCGCACGACAAGGACACGCACCGATGAACCTCAGACCGTTCAACCTCCAGGCGTGGATCGAGGACCACCGCCACCTGCTCAAGCCGCCCGTCGGCAACGTGCAGATCTGGCGGGACGCCGACCTGATGGTGACGATCGTCGGCGGCCCCAACCGCCGCACCGACTTCCACGACGACCCCATCGAGGAGTTCTTCTACCAGCTCAAGGGCGACATGGTGCTCCGCGTCATGGAGGAGGAGGGCCGGCCGCCGCGCGACCTCCACATCCGCGAGGGCGACGTCTTCCTCGCCCCCGCCCACCTCCGGCACTCCCCGCAGCGCCCCGAGGAGGACAGCATCGGCCTCGTCGTCGAGTTCGCCCGCCCCCAGGGCCACCGCGACGCCTTCGAGTGGTACTGCGTCGAGTGCCACCACCTCGTGCACCGCAGCGAGGTCCAGCTCACCTCCATCGTGGACGACCTGCCGCCCGTCTTCAGCGCCTTCTACACCGACGACGCCGCCCGCACCTGCGGCCACTGCGGCGCCCTCCACCCCGGCAAGGACTGGCCCGAGGAACTCCGCCCCCGCACCCGCCGCGACGGGGCGGACGGCTCATGACCGTCGTCGACGTCCACGCCCACGTCTTCCCCGAGATCGGCCGCGCCGAGGCCGGCCGCATCACCGGCGGCGACGACGCGCCCTGGCTGCGCACCACCGACGGCCCCGACGCCGGGATGATGATGGCCGGCACCGCCGAGTACCGGCCCGTGCGCCGCACCCTGTGGGACCCGGCCGAACGCGTCGCCGACCTCGACCGGCTCGGCGTCGACGTCCAGGTGCTCTCCAGCACCCCGCTCCTCTTCGGCTACGGACTCGAACCCGCCCGAGCCGCCGACTGGTGCCGCACCGTCAACGCCCACCTCCTGGCGTACGCCGCCCACGCCCCCGACCGGCTCGCCCCGCTCTGCCAGGTGCCCCTCCAGGACACCGAGGCCGCCTGCGCCATGGTCACCGAGGCGATGCGGCAGGGCTTCCACGGCGTCCACATCGGCAACCACCTCGGCGACCGCGACCTCGACGACGGCGCGCTCGTGGAGTTCCTGGCGCACTGCGCCCACGAGGACGCGGCCGTCCTCGTCCACCCGTGGGACCTGCCCACCGGGCCCCGGTACTCCCGGTACATGCTGGCCTGGCTGGCCGGCATGGCCGGCGAGACCCACCTGACCATCCTCTCGCTCATCCTCTCCGGCGCCTTCGAGCGGCTTCCCGCCTCGCTGCGACTGCTCTTCGCGCACGGCGGCGGCAGCTTCCCTTACCTGCTGGGCCGGGCCGACAACGCCTGGCACCGCCGCGACCTCGTCCG
This sequence comes from Streptomyces sp. NPDC085460, assembly GCF_044541975.1. Lineage (NCBI taxonomy): Bacteria > Bacillati > Actinomycetota > Actinomycetes > Kitasatosporales > Streptomycetaceae > Streptomyces > Streptomyces sp. NPDC085460. The sequence goes on along the minus strand of NZ_JBITTO010000013.1, from coordinate 102,265 downwards.
CGCCGACAGCCCCCGCCCGCCGTCCGCGTACACCGACCGCTTCTCCGTCGACTCCGCCGTCTTCGACCCTGACGCGCTGCGGCTCCTGGTCGACGTGATGGGCGCCGAGCGGGTGCTTCTGGGCTCGGACCACCCGTTCCCGCTCGGCGAGGAGGAGATCGGCCGGCTGGTCCGCCAGAGCGACCTCACCCCCGAGGAGCGGGCCGCCGTCCTCGGCGGCAACGCCGTCCGCTTCTTCGGACTGACCCCCAGGCTCAAGGAGGCCGCGCGGTGAAGGCAGCCGTCATCGGATCGGGCAACATCGGCACCGATCTCCTCATCAAGATCATCCGAGGCGAGGGGCACGTCACCGCCGCCGCCATGGCCGGCATCGACCCCGGCTCGGAGGGACTCGCGCGGGCCCGGAGGCTCGGCGTCCCGACGACCTCCGACGGCGTCGCCGGACTCATCGCCCTGGACGGCTTCGACGAGATCGACGTCGTCTTCGACGCCACCTCCGCCGGCGCCCACCACCACAACGCCGCCGCCCTCGCCCCGTACGGCAAGACGCTCGTCGACCTCACCCCGGCCGCCCTCGGCCCCTACGTCGTCCCGCCCGTCAACCTCGACCAGCACCTCGGCGCGACCAACGTCAACATGGTCACCTGCGGCGGCCAGGCCACCGTCCCCATCGTCGCCGCCGTCTCCGCCGTCACCCCCGTCCACTACGCCGAGATCGTCGCCTCCATCGCCTCCCGCTCCGCCGGACCCGGCACCCGCGCCAACATCGACGAGTTCACCGAGACCACCTCCCGCGCCCTCGAAGAGGTCGGCGGCGCCGCCCGCGGCAAGGCCATCATCGTCCTCAACCCGGCCGAACCGCCGCTCCTCATGCGGGACACCGTCCACTGCCTCGTCGACGACGCCGACACCGAGCGCGTCACCGCCTCGGTGCACGCCATGGTCGCCTCCGTCGCCGCCTACGTCCCCGGCTACCGGCTCAAGCAGGAACCCCAGTTCCGCACGCTCCCCGCCGACGACCCGCTCGTCCGTCTCGGCGCCGGCGCCCGGCTCCTCGTCTCCGTCTACCTGGAGGTCGAGGGCGCCGCCCACCACCTCCCCGCCTACGCCGGGAACCTCGACATCATGACCGCCGCCGCGCTGCGCACCGCCGAGCGCCTGGCCGAACGGAGCCGGACCCGATGAGCCGTACGGAACCGGGGCCGACGCACCGGGTCTACGTCCAGGACGTCACCCTCAGGGACGGCATGCACGCCGTCTCCCACCGCTACACCCTCGACCAGGTCAGAGCCATCGCCGCCGCCCTGGAGGCGGCCGGCGTCGACGCCGTCGAGGTCGCCCACGGCGACGGCCTCTCCGGCTCCTCCGTCACGTACGGCCCCGGCGCCCACACCGACTGGGAGTGGCTGGAGGCCGCCGCCGGCGCCCTCGACCGGGCCCGCCTCACCACCCTCCTGCTGCCCGGCATCGGCACCGCCCACGACCTGCGCCGCGCCCACGCCCTCGGCGTCACCTCGGTCCGGGTCGCCACCCACTGCACCGAGGCCGACATCTCCGCGCAGCACATCGGGCTCGCCCGCGAACTCGGCATGGACGTCTCCGGCTTCCTGATGATGTCCCACCTCGCCCCACCCGCCGAACTCGCGCTCCAGGCGCGCCTGATGGAGTCGTACGGCGCCCACTGCGTGTACGTCACCGACTCCGGCGGCCGACTCACCATGGACGGCGTCCGCGACCGGGTCCGCGCCTACCGCGACGTCCTCGACCCGGCCACCGAGATCGGCGTCCACGCCCACCACAACCTCGGCCTGGGCGTCGCCAACAGCATCGTCGCCGTCGAGGCCGGCGCCCACCGCGTCGACGCCTCCCTCGCCGGACAGGGCGCCGGCGCCGGCAACGCCCCCCTCGAACCCGTCGTCGCCGTCCTCGACCTCATGGGCATCGCGCACGGCTGCGACCTCTTCCCCCTCATGGACGCCGCCGAGGAACTCGTCCGCCCCACCCAGGACCGGCCCGTCCGCGTCGACCGGGAGACCCTCACGCTCGGCTACGCCGGCGTGTACTCCAGCTTCCTGCGGCACGCCGAGACCACGGCCGCCCGTCACGGCCTCGACACCCGCGACCTGCTCGTCGAGGCGGGCCGCCGCCGCCTCGTCGGCGGCCAGGAGGACCTCCTCACGGACATCGCCCTCGACCTCACCCGCCGCACCGACGCCCCCGGAGCCCCCGCATGACGCACGACCTCGCCGCCCGCGCCGCCGCCCTGGACGCCGCCGACCCGCTCGCCGCCGTCCGGGACCGCTTCCTCCTCCCCGAGGACGTCGTCTACCTCGACGGCAACTCCCTCGGCGCCCTGCCCGCCGCCGTCCCCGCCGCCGTCGAGGACGCCGTCCACCGCCAGTGGGGCACCGACCTCATCCGCTCCTGGAACGCCAACGGCTGGTGGGACGCCCCCGTCCGCACCGGCGACGCCATCGGCCGGCTGATCGGCGCCGCCGCCGGCCAGGTCGTCGCCGGCGACTCCACCAGCGTCCAGCTCTTCAACACCCTCCTCGCCGCCGCCCGGCTCCGCCCCGGCCGCCGCCTCCTCCTCACCGACCCCGACCACTTCCCGACCGACCAGTACATCGCCGACTCCGTCGGCCGCCTCCTCGGCCTCGACGTGCGCCGCGTCCCGGCCCGCGACGCCGCCGCCGTGCTCGCCGCCGAGTCCGGGAACGTCGCGGTCGCCGCGTACGCCCCCGTCGACTACCGCACCGGCGAGCTCCACGACATGGCCGCGCTCACCTCCGCCGCCCACGCCGCCGGCGCCCTCGTCCACTGGGACCTCTGCCACGCGGCCGGCGCCCTCCCCGTCGAACTCGACGCGATCGAGGCGGACTTCGCCGTGGGGTGCGGCTACAAGTACCTGTCGGGCGGACCCGGCGCCCCCGCTTTCGCGTACCTCGCCCGCCGCCACCAGGAGGCGTTCGACCACCCCCTCACCGGCTGGCACGGCCACGCCGAGCCGTTCGCCATGGCCGGCACGTACACCCCCGCCCCGGACGTCACCCGGGCCCGCGTCGGCACCCCCGCCCTCCTCTCCCTGCTCGCCCTGGAAGCCGCGCTCACCGCCTTCGACGGCGTCGGGATGAAGACCGTCCGGGCGAAGAGCCTCTCCCTCACCGGCTTCTTCCAGGAGTGCGCCGACACCCTCCTCGACGGACTCGGCTTCACCCCGGCCACCCCGCGCGAGCCCGACCGGCGCGGCAGCCAGGTCGCGCTGCGCCACCCCGAGGCGTACCCCCTCGTCGCCGCGCTCACCGCCCGGGGCGTCATCGGCGACATGCGCGCGCCCGACCTGCTCCGCTTCGGCTTCAACGCCCTGTACGTCACCCACGCGGACGTCCTGCGCGCGGTCCGCGAGCTCCGCGACATCGCGGTGACCGGCGCCCACCGCGCCCCCGCGTTCCAGTCCCGCCCGACGGTCACCTGACCACCCCGCCGCCCCGCCCCCACCCGAAAGGACCGTCCATGCGCCTCACCCGCGGAAACACGGTGCTCGCCACCCTCGTCGCGGCCGCCGCCACGGCCACGCTCCTCGCCCCCGGCATCTCCGCCACGCCCGTCGCCGCCGCCGCGACCGACCCGGACGTCCGGGAGGTCTGCGCCGACCGCCGCCCCGGGCCGGCCGACCCCGGCGCGTACGGGATGCAGCTCGACGGCACGTTCCGCCACCCCTCCCTCACCCCCGTCGACGAGGGGTCCGACCACCCCTTCCCCGGCCGCGCCGACGCGTACGACACCCGCGCGTACATCAAGAACATGAAGGTCGAAGCCGCCTACGAGGGTGCCGACTTCACCCCCGACTACTTCCACACCTGGCAGAACGTCGTCGACTTCCACGGCCGCCGCTACCTCTTCCAGTACGACCGCTCCGAAGGTCGCGTCTACGACGTCACCGACGTCAGGAAGGTCAAGGTCGTCGAGAAACTGAGCCGCGAGGACGTCGACGGCGACGAGACCCGCGCCAACGGCGACTGGGCCGCGCACGACTACTGGGGCGCGTCCACCATCCAGTGGAGCCGCAAGCTCGGCGCGTACGTCATGGTGCAGAGCTTCGAGAGCAAGCGGCAGATCTCCGAACTCTCCGACCACCCGCCGCTCGACAAGTACCACAACCCCGACGGCGTGCGGAAGCTGCGCGCCAAGCCGGGGCTCAAGGGCTTCAAGGTCTACCGCCTCGACGGCCCCCGCAAGAAGGACTGGAAGCTCCTCGCGACCGTCTCCACCGACTCCACCCAGCGGGACCCGCTGCGCAGCGACCCCGCCACCGCGCAGCAGGGCTCCGGCTCCATCGACGTGCCGTACTGGACCGGCGAGAAGTACATGTTCCTCGCCACGGCCCCCGACGAAACCTACTCCGGCACCGAGTACCCGACCAACCTGCACTCGGCCGGCTACCAGTCCTGGGACATGTCCGACCCCGCGCACCCCAGGCTCCTCGACACCTGGCACCTGCCCGGCCAGCGCACCGGCGAGGACGCCGCCTACCGGAAGAACCCGCGCTGCGGGAACCGCACCAGCTGGATGGGCGCCCGGATGCCGCTCTTCCTTCCCAAGCCCGTGGAGAAGGGCGGGCGTTACGCCTTCGCCGCGATGGGCGGATACGGCCTCGCGGTGCTCGACGTCTCCGACCCCGCGCACCTGCGGACCGTCGGCCGGCTCGACCTGCCCGCCTCGGTCGCGGGCACCGAGGGCGACAACATCGACGTCTCCCAGTACGAGAAGACCGGGATGATCTACTACTCCGGCTACCCGCTGACCGAGGACTGTTACGAGCCCTACAAGGACGTCTACCAGATCGACGTCCGCGACCCCGCCCGGCCGCGCGTCGTCGGCGCCCTGCCCCGCCCCGTCCCTCCGAAGGCGTCCGGCCTCACCGACTACTGCCAGCGGCGCGGCAGCTTCGGCCCCAAGCGCACCGGCTACTACACCAACCCGGGCAAGCACGACGCCGGACTCCTCGGCTACGGCTTCTACAACGCCGGCGTCCAGTTCTTCGACGTCTCCGACCCGGCGGCCCCCGAGATCTCCGCGTACTTCGTGCCCAAGGCGTACGGCCGGGACACCGCCGCGTACGCGTACGGCAACCAGACCCACGGCATCTACGTGGAGTGGGACCGCAACATCGCCTGGGCGCTGACCAACCACGGCATCTACGCCCTGTCGTCGAAGGTCCTCGGCAAGCCCGACCTCGACGCCCCCGCGAAGCCGTTCCGCGGCAGCGAGTTCTGACCTCCCGACGGTACCCGCACCACCCACCCCGCCCCGCCCCGCGCAGAAGGGTCACCCCGCCATGACCGCAGCCGGCGAATCCGCGCCCCCCGCCCCCACTTCCCCCGACGGAACCGACCGAACCGACGCCGACGAGGCCGCCAGACCGGCTCCCGGAGGCGAGGGCGGCCTGGTCCGCTCCCTCACCCACCGCCAGACCACCATGATCGGACTGGGCTCCGCGCTCGGCACCGGCCTCTTCCTCGGCTCCGGCTCCGCGATATCCGTCGCCGGACCCGCCGTCATCGTCGCGTACGTCATCGGCGCCGTGCTCGTCGCGATCATCGCCGTCCTGCTCGGCGAGATGTCCGCCGCCCACCCCGTCCAGGGCTCGTTCGGCACCGTCGCCCACCGCTACCTCGGCCCCTGGGCCGGCTTCCTCAGCCGCTGGCTGTACTGGTTCAGCGCCGTCGTCGTCATCGGCACCGAAGTGGTCGCCTCGGCCCTCTACATCCGCTGGTGGTGGCCCGAGGTGCCGATGTCGGCCGCCATCCTCGTCATCGCGGCGGTGGTCCTCGCCGTCAACGTCATCAGCGTGAAGTCCTTCGGCACCACCGAGTTCTGGCTCTCCACCGTCAAGGTCGTCGCGCTCTGCGCCTTCGTCCTCTGCGCCGCCCTGCTCGTCGTCTTCGGCCTGCCGGACACCGAGGCGACCGGTTTCGCGCACCTCACCGACGACGGCGGTTTCCTGCCGCACGGGGCGAGCTCCGTCTGGCTGGCCATGTCGATCGTGATGTTCGCCTACGCCGGCTTCGAGGTCGTCGCCATCGCCTCCGCCGAGGCGGCCGACCCACAGCGCACCATCCGCACCGCCATGCGCCAGCTCGCCTGGCGCCTCGCCTTCTTCTACCTGCTGTCCATCACCCTCGTCCTCGCCCTCATCCCGTGGCGGACCCTGGCCGGCGGCGACGGCAGCGTCGAGTCCAGCCCGTTCGTCCGCGTCTTCACCGAGGTCGGCGTGCCCGCCGCGGCGACCGTCACCAACGCGGTCGTCCTCATCGCCGCCATGTCCGCCGCCAACGCGCACCTGTACGGCGCCTCCCGGCTGCTCCACTCCCTCGGCGCCGACGGCCTCGCCCCCGCCCGGCTGGCCCGGCTCAGCCGGCGCGGCGTCCCCGCGGCCGCCCTCGCCGCGTCCACCCTGGGCATCGCGGTGGCGGCGCTCCTCGCCTTCTACGACGTCAGCGGGCTCTTCGGCATCCTCATGTCGATCGCGATCTTCGCGGTGCTGCTCGTGTGGCTGCTGATTCTCGCCTCGTACGTCGCCTTCCGCCGCCACCGGAACGCGCACCCGGAGGAGTTCACCGGCTTCAGCATCCCCGGCGGCGACAAGCTCGCGGTCGTCGCCGCGCTGGGGGTCCTCGCGGTGGCGGCGACGGCGGTGGAGGTCCCCGACATGCGCCAGGCCGCCGGCATCGGCCTCGCGTTCACCGCCGTCCTCCTCGTCTGCCACGCGGTGACGGCCCGGCGCCGCCGCCCGTGACCCTCGCCCACCACCGGGCGGGGCCGTGCCGCGCGCACGCGGCACGGCCCCGCTCACTCGCCCGGGCTCCCGAGGCCGGGTGCGGCCGGAGCTCCGGACGGGCCGGTCGCCCGCACCGGAGTCACGCGCCGGCCGGCACGGCCACGTCGAGGTGTCGGGCCACCTGGGCGGGGTGGGTGAGCTGGGGGTAGTGGCCGGCCCCGGCGACCCGGGCCACCGGCAGGTCGACGGCTTCGACCAGCGGGTCCTCCGAGCCCACGACGATGCGGACCGGTACCTCCACCCGCGCCGGCAGGGCACGCAGCCGCCCGCGCTCGGAGACGGCCCCGCGCAGGGCCGCCGCGACGCGCCGCGCCACCCCGGGGCGGCTCAGATCGGCCGCGGCGCTCCGCACTTCCGGTCCCTCGGGCACACCGAGCGTCGTGGCCAGCCGGGACGCCGGCATGCGGCGGAGCATCGGCGCGGCCAGGGCCGAGCGGGCGAGCCGGGAGGAGGGTGCCTGGAGGAACGCGGGGGAGACGAGGACGAGCCCGCTGACGCGGTCCGGGTGGGCGGCGGCGAAGCGCAGGGCGGGTCCGCAGGCCAGGGAGTGCGCGACGAGCACGGGGCGGGTCCGCACCGGGCCCATCAGATCGGCCAGCCACGCGTCGACCGGCTGCGTGGAGGGGGCCGAGCGTCCCAGGCCGGGCAGGTCGGGCGCGAGGACCGGGCCGGAGAGGTGGGCGGCGAGCGGCGCCCAGAGGTCGGCGTTCATCGGCAGGCCGTGCAGCAGGACGTGGGAGGGGCTCCGCCGGTCACCGGTCACCCAGGTCGGGCCGCCCGCCACGGTCTGGAAGCCGTACGGGCTCCGCCACGGCGACGCGGAGCCGAAGCGGGCGGCCACCAGGTCGTCGGCCCAGCTCCGCAGGGCATCGGTCGCCGGAGGTGCCTCCAGACCGGTGCGTGCGGCGAAGGCCCGGGCGGAGGCCGTCGGGTAGCGGTCGGCGGACAGGAAGGACAGCGTCTCGGGGTCGACGCCCGTCAGCCGGCGCGGCAGCCGCCGCAGCAGTCCGGCGGAAACGGTCCTGCGGGGTGCCCGTACCCCCATGTGGGCGGCCAGCATGCCGATCAGGTCGGGCAGGAGGGGGGTGTCGTCGTCCAGCACCCAGTAGTGCTCGCCCACCGGCGACGCGGGGATCTCCGCCAGGAACCGCGCGAGGTGATCGATGGTCGTGACGGGCAGGAAGGTGTCGGAGCCGCCGGGCACCACGGGGAGCCGCCCGTTCCACAGGTCCTCGACGAGGGTCGCCAGGCCGATGTACTGGCCCGGCCCGATCACCGTGCTGGGATTGGCGATGGTCAGCGGTACCGCAAGCGCCTCGGCTCGGGCCCGGACCGCCCGGTCGCCCTCGATCTTCGATGCCTCGTAGGCGCCCAGCGCGGGCCGGCCGAGGAGGTCGTCGGCCGCGGACACGCGGTACCCGGTGAGGTGCACGAGCCGGCGCAGCCGCGGCAGCGACGCGGCCCACTCGACCACGTGGAGCGCGCCGGTGACGTTGACCGACCGGGCCTCCCGCTCGCCGAGCCCGAAGGCGAAGCGGCCGGCCGCGTTGTAGACGTCCCGGACGTCGGGCAGGTCCGTCAGCGGTCGCGTGATGTCGGCGGTGACGATCTCCAGTCCGCGGGTGTCGACGTTCTGGGACGCCAGCCAGGGGGTGAGGGTGTCGTCGCGTACGGCGGCCGCCACCCGCTGACCGCGGCCGAGCAGTTCGGCGACGAGGGAACGGCCGATGAAGCCGGTCGCGCCGAAGACGATCGCGTCCATGGAGCTCTCCTTGAATAGATCGGTCTACATATTTTTGAGTCAGGCAAAGGCCCGCCCGTGAGGGCGGGCCGTAAGGGGGCGGGGTCAGCCGATGAGTGCGCCGATCTGGCGGGCGACCCGGTCAAGAGGTTCCCTGCTGCGGTGTGTGCGGGCCAGCAGGAGCGCGCCCTCGACGAGGGCGAGGACGGTGACCGCGAGGTCGTCGGCGTCCGGGCGGCCCGCCAGTCGAGCGCGCAGCGCCCCCTCCCACGAGGTGTAGACCTCGGAACATGCCTCCCGGAGCGGGTTGTTGCTGCTGGCCGTCTCCAGTGCGACGGTCGCCACCGGACACCCCTTGCGCCAGTCCGACTCCTCCAGTCGTTCACCGAGGTGGCGCAGCACCGCCCCGATGAACTCGGCCGCCGACGCGCTGGACTTCGCCAGCTCCTCCAGATCGCCGCCGATCGCGCGGCCGGCCCGCCGGACGGACTCCCCGACCAGCTGGTCCTTGCCGCCGGGGAAGTGGAAGTACACCGAGCCGCGGGGGGCGCCGCTGGCGGCGATCACCTGATTGAGCCCGGCGCCGGGATAGCCCCCGGTCTCGATCAACTCCTGCGTCGCGTCCAGCAGTCGGTCCCGTGTCTCGGCGCCCTTCAGTCCCATGGGTGAACTGTAGACCGATCTATATATTTTCTCAATCGGTGGGTGGCGGGGGCGGGCCGCGGGCGGGCGCCCCCGGCCCGCCCGGTGCCTTCCTACCGTGCCGGGCCGTCCCCCAGGCTGATCGCCTGGACGGGGCAGGCGCGGACGGCCTCTCGCACGAGCGTCGCGCCCTCGCCGTCCTCGCGGCCGGGCAGGACGGTGCCGAAGCCGTCGTCGTCCTGGGTGAAGACCTCGGGGGAGACCAGGGCGCACTGGCCCGCTCCCATGCAGAGGTCGGGGTCGATGGCGATGCGTACCACTGGGGTTCCCTTCCTCGGGGGGCCGGCTCCGTGCCGTGCCGGGACGCTCACCAGGTGACGGGGAGTTCGAGCATCCCCTGGATCGTGTCGCCCGGCTTGAACGGGATCTCCTCGGCGGCCGCCGCGAGCCGCAGGCCCGGCAGCCGCCGCAGCAGCGTGCCGAGGGCGATCTCCAGCTCCGCGCGCGCCAGGTTCTGGCCCAGGCACTGGTGGATACCGAAGCCGAAGGCGACGTGATGGCGGGCCGTACGCTCCCAGTCCAGCGCGTCGGGGTCGGCGTAGACCGAGCCGTCACGGTTGATGAGGGAGGTGGAGAACACCACCCCGTCACCCGCGCGGATGACCGCCCCGTCGATCTCCACGTCCTCGCGGGCCACCCGCAGCATGCCGTCCGCGATCGACAGGAATCGCAGCAGCTCCTCCACGGCCGTCGGCAACAAAGCCGGATCGGCTCGGAGCTGGGCCATCCGCTCGGGATGGCGGAGCAGCGTGTACGTCCCCAGGGAGATCATGTTGGCGGTGGTCTCGTGTCCCGCGACGAGCAGGATCGTCGCCAGCTGCACGAGCTCCTCGCGGTCGGGTCCGCCCTCGCGCGCCTGCCGTGCGACCAGATCGTCGAGGACTCCTTCGCCGGGCCGGGCGCGCTTGCCGTCGATGAGGTCGCCGATGTAGCCCTCCAGCCGGGCCAGCGCGTCCTCGATGTCGTCGCCCGTCGGGCCGCGGAGCAGGCGCCGGGACTGCTCCTCGAAGAAGTCGTGGTCCTCGTACGGCACGCCCAGCAGGTCGCAGATGACGATCGAGGGCACCGGCAGCGCGAACGCGCTCACCAGCTCGGCCGGCGGACCCGCGGCCTCCATGGAGTCCAGCAGCCGGTCCACGGTCGCCTGGATCCGGGGGCGCATGCCGTCCGTGCGCTTCAGGGAGAAGCTCGGGATCAGCATCCTCCGCTGGACGTTGTGCTCGGGGTCGTCCCAGCCGAGGAGCGCGGTGCGCCGGCGGCTGCGGAGGGCCTGGGCCCGTTCCACGGGGATCGGGAAGTCGGGGCGGGTGGAGTCGGTGGAGAGGCGCTGGTCGGCCAGGAGCGCGCGGGCGGTCGGGTGTCCGGTGACGAGCCAGACCTCCCGGCCGTCCCACAGGGTGACCCGGGACAGGGGGCCGTCCTCGCGCAGCGGATCGTAGGCGGTCGGCGGGTGATAGGGGCAGGATCGGTTCTGAGGGAAGGTGACGGTCTCGTCCGTTGTCGTCATCTGGGAACCTCGCAGACGTCGGATCGTGGGCTCCGGCGTGAACGCCACCCTCCACTACATGCCTCAGGCACCTATCCGGTCTACGCGGAGTTCGGCCAATCCGCCGGAACGAGTGGCACCGTTCCCCCGCGCGCGCGAGGGCGCCCCGGACGGCGCGGGCACACAGCCGGTCATCCGGCGGGTTCCGCCGTGCCGCGAGATGCTGGGGGCATGCCTGGCGTGCTCCGGCGACGGCCCCCGCCCGCCTACCGGACGGCGGGGCGCGGGGCACTGCGCGTCACGATCGCGGCCTCCGCCGGGTTCTACGTCCTCCTGTACGGACTGGACTGGTCGGTCGGAGCGACCTACGCCCTCTTCGGCGCGATCGCCATGGCCGGCCTGTCGCACCTCCCCGGCTCCGGACGGCAGCGAGCCGGGTCGCTGCTCGGTGCCGTGCCGGTGTGCTGGGCGCTGATCACGCTCGGCACGTACCTGTCGGTACGGACCTGGAGCGCCGTCGTCGGCATGCTGGTCGTCGGGTTCACGCTCGCCTTCACGGCGGTCGGGGGACCACGGTTCGCGGGCGCCGCCACCGGCCTGCACCTGATGTACATCCTGCCGTCGTTCCCGCCCTACGCCCCCGGCTCACTGGGCGAACGACTCGCGGGGGCGACCTTCGGGATCGCCCTGCTGATCGTCGCGGAGCTGACGCTGCTGCCCGAGCCCGGCGCGCTGCCCTACCGCGAACGGGCCGCCCGGGCCGCCGAGGGCGCCGCCCGCTGCGCCGAGCGGCTGCGGTCGGCGCCGTACACCCTGCCGGAGGACCTGCGCGACACGGCCCGCGCCCTCGGCACGGAGCTCCGCTCCTCCCAGGTCCCGGAGGCGGAGCGGCCGGCCGGAGCCGGCCTGCGACAGCGGGCGCTGGCCCACACGGGTCTGGCGACCCGCACCCTGCTCGGCCGGCTGGCGGCGCTGCCACCGCCCCCGGCAGCCGCGGTGCGGCCCGGCGGCACCGCGGCCGAGGCGGACGGGACGGACGCCGATCCGCTGCGGGTGGTCGCGGACGTCGCGGAGGAGACCGTCGTCGGGCTACGGGGCGGAACCCCGGACGTCCGGGCCCGCGCCCGGCTGCGGCGGGTCCGCCGGGCGCTCACCTCGGCCGAGGACGCCCTGCCCGCCGCACAGCGTCGCACCGCCGCGCTCCTGGAGATCGCGGACGCGGCGCTCGCGATGTCCACCGCGGCCGACCTCGCCGTACGGGGCCGGGCCGCCGCCGCGCCGGCGCCGGGGCGCTTCTGGTACGCGCGGATGCGGGCCCCGCAGCTGTGGTGGCGGCGCCTGTCCGGCCATGTGGGCGGCAGATCGGTGTTCTTCCAGAACGCCGTACGGATCAGCCTCGCCCTGGCGGCGGCCCGGCTGATCGCCGGCGTCGACACACTTCCGCACGGCTTCTGGGTCCTCCTGGCCACCCTCACGCTGACGCGCACGACGGTACGGGAGACCCGCACGACGGTGCGCAGGGCGCTCACCGGCACCCTCGTCGGGGCCTTCGTCGCGGCCACCCTGCTCGCGCTGGTCGGCACCGACATCGAGGTGTACGCGGTGGCCCTGCCGCCCCTGATGCTCGTCACCTTCACGCTGGGGCCGGTGAAGGGCGTCGGGTGGTCGCAGGCGCTGTTCACGGTCGTCGTCGCCCTGGTGTTCGCCCAACTGGCGCCGGCCACCTGGCAGCTCGCGGAGTTCCGGCTGCTCGACGTGGTCACGGGCAGCGCGATCGGCGCGGTGTTCGGCCTGCTCGCCTGGCCGCGCGGCGCCCACGACGAGCTGCGGCGCTCGGTCGCGGTGCTGCTGCGCGTCGCCGCGGAGATCGTCGTCTCCACGACGGCATGGACAGCGGCGGGCGGCCGGCGCGTACCCGTGCTCTCCGCGCCGGGCAGCCGGTCGCTCCAGCACGCCCTGGTCATGGCGGAGTCGGCGTACGCCCAGTACCAGAGCGAGCCGAGCGGCCGCGCACGCCCGCCGGGCGGCCAGGACTGGCAGGCCGCGCTCATCACCGGACACCACACGCTGTGGGGCGCCGACCGGCTCCTCGTACCGCCGGAGCCGGTCGAGGTCCCCCCGCTGGACAGCCGCCCGGCCGAGGCCGTCGTCCGCGCGGGCGACCGGGTCGCGGCCCGGATGCTGCTGCTCTCCGCCCGTACCGACCCCACCGGTGACACCGGGGAGACACCGCTGCCGCTCTCCGGCCCCCCGGCGCCCGCCCTCCTCCTCGACGCCCCGCCCGGGACCCCGCACGCCTACTACGCGACCATGGCGTGGCTGGCCTCGCTGACGACGGACCTCGAACGCCTCGCCGGAGAGACCGGTGCCGCGGCCACCCCCGACGGACGGCCGGCTCCGCCGCGGACGCACGCCGGACCGGCGTGGTGACACCGGTCCGGAGGGCCGGCCGGGCCCACGGCGTTCCGCTCCCGGACGGCCTCCGCGAGACCCGCGCGGCGCCCTCGGCCCGCCGACCCGACGGCGGCGCACCGCACGACGCGCTCCCGGCCGGCGGACCGCCGCCGGGTCGTCCGCGCGTCCGATCGGCCCAATCCCCGCCGAGGCCGGTCGTGCACCCGCGCCGGCCGGGGGAGCGTGGCCAGTGTGCTCCTCCTCGCCGTCGTCTTCGCCGTCCTCGGGGCGGCCAGCAACGCCACCGGAACCGTGTTCCAGCGGAAGGCCGCGGCCACCGTCCCCGAGGGCGGCGGCCTGCGGCTGATCCTCACCCTGGCCCGTCGTCCCGTCTGGCTGGTCGGCATCGCCGGGGTGGTGGGCGCGGCGGTCTTCCAGGCCCTGGCCCTGTCCTTCGGACCACTCTCCCTCGTTCAGCCCGTCTTCGTCCTGGAGCTCCCGTTCGCCCTCCTCATCTCGATGCCGCTGCTCCACCGGCGGCTTCCCGCCTCCGGCTGGTGGGCGGTGGCCGGCGTGGTCGCCGGCCTGGCGCTGCTCCTGGGCGCGGCCGCTCCGACGGGGGCCTCCAGCGACGCGCCGATGACCCGGTGGGCCGTCGTGCTGACGGCCTGCCTCGGCGCGATCGGCGCCGCGGTGCTCGTGGCCCGGCGGCGCTCCCCGCTCGGGCGGGCCGTCTGCTTCGGCACGGCTGCGGCCCTCGCCAACGCCCTCACCGCGGCGCTGCTGAAGTCTTCGGCCGGAGCCTTCGCGGACCACGGTCCCGCCGCGTTCCTCACCAGCTGGCAGACGTACGGCTTCGCGGTCACGGGAGTGGCCGCCGTGCTGTTGCTGGAGAACGCCCTCCAGGCGGGATCGCTTGCCGCCTCGCAGCCCGCGCTCACCATCGGCGACGCCCTCGCCAGTCTGCTGATCGGCGTCTTCCTCTTCCGGGAGACGATCCGCACGGGCTGGTACCTCCTGCCGGAGGCCGTCGGCGCGGGCCTGATCGTCGTCGGCGTCCTCGTCCTCTCCCGCGCCGTGCGCCACATCCGTGACCTCGGCCCCGCTCCGGCCCCTTCCGAGAGCGGCTGACCGTCCGGCGCCCGACCTCGTGCCGTTCGCCGCGCCTACCACGCCGCGGCCGAACAATTGCCCCATCGGTGACCGACCGTTCGAAGAGCGAGGACAATCGGTCATCTTCGATGCACGGAAGGTGAACACCGGGGAGCCCGGAGCGGGAGCGCGGGCCCGGGATTGCGGGCCCGCACCCGAGGGGGGCGCGCCTGGCCCGGGGTGCCCGCGAGGCGTCCTCGCCGTGCCGAACAGGCAGAACGTTCGGTCGGTGGCCGTGCCTCCGCGGACTTGTCCGTAAGTAGGCCATCGAGGTGTGTTCCACCTTCGTTCGCGACAGTATCTGCGGCGTTGAACCACAGACTCGCTGAAATCTTCTGCGAGATCCCTCATCTTCGAAGGAGCATCCTGTCGTGCGTCACCGTATCGCCGCCGTATCCGCCTCCGCCCTCCTCGTCCTCGCCGGCTCCGCCGGCGTGGCGCAGGCCGCGCCGGACAGCCTGTACGCCCCCTCGGCCCTGGTGCTGACCGTCGCCCAGGGCGACGAGCAGGCGGCCACAGTGGTCCGGGCGTCCACCCTCAGCTGCGCACCGACGGCTCAGGGCACCCACCCCGACCCCGAAGGCGCCTGCGCGGCGCTCGCCGCCACCTCCGGCTCCCTCGACCGCCTGCTGGCCGCCCCCGCGCCGGACCGCCTCTGTCCCCTGCACTACGACCCGATCACCGTCTCCGCCGTCGGCGTGTGGCAGGGCGAGCGCGTCAGCTGGCAGCACACGTTCTCCAACACCTGCGCCATGTCCGTCACGCTGGGGGGCAACGACGTGTTCGCGTTCTGACGAGCGGACACCGAGGGGCGGGGCCTGGGCCCCGCCCGCTCACGGACCGACGAGGGCGTCGATACGGGCCGGCTCCTCGGCGTCGAAGCCGAGGTGCGCGACGGCGGCCACGCTGTCGCAAGGTGTCGCCGTGGCCGTCCACAGGCATCAGCCCGCCCTTCGCCGCCCGTCACCGGTCGGCCCCGGTGACCTTCCCCTCATGCGCCGGTACGGGCGCGGGGGCCGTCGCGCCGTCCAGGGCGAAGGCGGCGGTCACCCGCTTGCCGTCGGGCTCCACACGTACCTCGAAGTGAGGGGCGACGGCCGTCACGACCTCCAGGCCGTGCCGTCCGACGCGGGTGGGGTCGGTGTCCCCGACCACCGGCAGGGCCGGCGAGCTGTCCCGCACGGTGACGGCGAACAGACCGGCCGTCAGCCGTAGCTCCAGCAGCACGGGTCCGGGAGCGTGCTTGAGGGCGTTGGTCACCAGCTCGCTGGTGACCAACCGGGCGATCTCCACGGCGTCGGGCGGCACGGGACGCCCGCGCCGCGCGAGGGCACCGAGGAAGTTCGCGGCGAGGCGACGGGCCCGGGAGGGCGAGAGGTCGCCCCGGTCGAAGGCATGGGTGGTGTACGCGTGGTCCGTCTGCCGCATCGTTCGCTCTCCGTCTCGCACGGCCGGGTCTTCCGGAGCGGGGGCCTCCTGTCCGAGGGTTCTTCTTGTGCCCCGATATCTCCGGTTACCTCCCCTCTGATCGGATAAAAACCCCGCCCGCTCGCGTCTTCGCCCCCGGCCACTCACGTCTTCGCCCCCGGCCACTCACGTCTTCGCCCCCGTCCACCCACGTCTTCGTTCCCGCCGCCACAGCTGTCCTCCGCCCACCGACGGGGCCCGCCCCCGATGCCCGGTTTGCGTCGCGGAGCGGGGGGCACGCGGACCTCCATGAGTTCCGGGCTCTCCACGGGGCCGGAACAGCGCGACGCAGAGAGAGAACGCGAAAGGGTGAGAGCCGATGTCGATCGGAATCGTCCTGGCCGTCGTCGCGGTCGTCGTCGTGGTCGGGTTCGCCGTCGGCGTGATGGTGGACCGCCGACGGCGGGCGCGACTGCGCGACCGCTTCGGGCCCGAGTACGAACGGGCCGTCGAGGCGACCGGCAGCAGACGGGCCGCGGAACAGGAACTGGACGCCCGCGAACGCCGCTTCGCCGATCTGGAGATCAAGCCGGTACCCGGTGAGGTACGGGAGCAGTACGCGCGACGGTGGATGCGCGTCCAGGAGGAGTTCGTGGACCGACCCGAGGCGGCCGTGCACGACGCCGACGAACTCGTGGCGGCCCTGATGCGCGACCGGGGTTACCCCGACGAGGGCTACGAGCAGCGGCTGCGCGACCTGTCCGTGCGGCACGGCCGCACCCTGGACGACTACCGGGCGGCCCTGGAGGTCCACGCGTTGAGTACCCACAACTCCGCCACCACCGAACAGCTGAGGGGCGCGATGATGCACTACCGCACCCTCTTCGACGACCTGCTCGCCGACGGCGAGCCGACCGGCACCCGCCGGTCCTGACACGGAAGGCAGGAGAGATGCGACACCACGAGACGCCCGAGCGCACGACCCGGGCTCCGGGTCGACACCACCACGCGGACCCCGCGGACGAGTACCCCGGGCGTAGGCGGACCCGCCCCGAACCGCAGGCCGGACAGGGCCCCGTCGGCTCCGGGCGTTCCGGTCCCGCGCCGGGCGGTGGAGACGGCGTGCGAGCGCCGGACCACAGCCCGACGGTCGCGCCGACCCCGCCCCGGCAGCCCGGCACGGAGGAGGAGGGCGACGGGCGCCGGCGGTCCGCGCCTCGGGCCCCGTCCTCCGTCCCGCCCGCGCCGTCGGGCCCCACGACCCGTTCGCCGGCCCCGGGCAGTCCTACGGTCGCCCCGACCCCGCCTCAGCACGACCAGCCCGAACGGGAGCAGCCGCGGCCCGAGCAGGCCGGACCGCGCCAGGATCGATCCCCGTCGGACGGATCCCCCTACACCTGGCCCGAGTCGGGCGGGTCGGGCCCGGACCAGGCCCGACCCGACCGGCCCCACGCCGGCGGGCCCCCGCACGATCAGCCTCGCCCCGGCGGTCCCGGGAACCCGCCGCATCCCCCCGAGTCCCCGCGGATCCCGGCCCAGCGGACACCTTCCGCCTCCCCTCCGCCCATGCCCGCCGCACCTCCGGACCCGACGTCCACCCCCCACGGCGGACACGGCCGGCACGCCGCGCCCGCCTCGCGGGAGTGGCCCCCGGTGCCGGAGCACCGTGGCACCGGCACCGAGGCGGAGGGGATCCCCGACCTGCTCGGCCCGGCGGAGGAAGGAGAGTTCGTCCGCCGCTGGCACGAGGTCCAGGGCCGGTTCGTCGACGACCCCCGCCAGGCGGTCCACGCCGCCGACGCCCTCGTCGGTGACGTGATGAAGACCCTGACGGACACCTTCGCCCGGCACCGGCACACCCTGGAGGGGCAGTGGAGCCAGGGGCTGGAGGCCGACACCGAGAGCCTGCGCCTCGCCCTCTGCCAGTACCGCGCGCTGTTCCAGCGCCTGTTGTCCACCTGACGTACCGGACGCCCCCTCTCCCGTGCCCGGCGGTGCGAGCGGCCTCGAAGGCCCGCACCGCCGGGCCGGCGTCATGTCCGGGCCCGGTCCGCGCGCACACGCCGACGCCCCGCGCGGTGATTCGCGCGGGGCGTCGGCCGTTCGGTCCCCGGGCTGGGCGAGCAGGTGTCAGCGGTGGCGCAGCCTGCCCAGCAGGCGGCTCACCCACGGACTGACCGTCAGGCGAGGTGCTCGGTACGGTCGTTGGTGTGGGGGAGGGGCGATGCCGGTGCGCTCGTCCGGGTCCCGTCCGCCGCCCCGTCGTGGGGAGGGGCCGCCGCTCGGCCAGCCGGCGCGCTGCCCAGCGATCCGGTCAGCGTGAGACCGAGCGTGACCAGGGTCGCCGCCACGGCCCGCGCCGGACCGGGCCGCCCCGGCCCGGCGGTGGCGGCGGCGGGCCGGGGCGGCCGGTGTGCCCCCTGCGCCCTCGCCCTCCGGGAGCCGGGTCCGTGAGCGGGCGCCGAGGCACGTCCCGCCGTCCGCGGGTCGGCGAGGATCCGGGCGCAGACGGAGGCTTCCGGCCGGGCCTCGGGGGAGCGGGCGGTCATCGCGGTGAGCAACCGGGCGAGTCCCGCCGGGAGGCCCGGCGGCAGCACCGGAGGCCGGTCCAGGTGCGCCACCGCCGCCTCGAGCGGTGTTCCGCCGTACTCCGCTTCGCCCTTGAGCGTTTCGAGGAGGACCAGGCCGAGGCTGTACACGTCGGCCGCCGGCCCGGTCCTGTGGCCCAGGGCCTGCTCGGGCGCCATGTAGGAGGCGGTGCCGACGACCGCGCCCGCGCTCTCGGGCGTGTCGTCCACGGCCTCGACGCGGCGGGAGATGCCGAAGTCCGCGAGGTGCGGGGTGTCGGCCCGGTCCAGGAGTATGTTCGACGGCTTGACGTCGCGGTGGACGACGCCGTGACCGTGGACATGGGCGAGGGCCGACGCCAGGGCGGCCCCCGTCCGGCAGGTCTCGGCGGGGGTGAGGACCCGGCGGGCGATCCGACTCCGAAGGGTCGTGCCCCGTACGAGCTGCATCACCAGGAACGGCCGGCCCGCGTCGCGGCCCGTGTCGTAGAGGGTCACCAGGCCGGGATGGTGCATACGGGCGAGCAGCCGGGCCTCCTCGCCGCACTGGGCCCCGGTCCCGCCGGCGGCCGCGGGGCGGAACACCTTCACCGCCACGGGGCGACACAGCCGCAGGTCCAGCGCCTCGTACACGTCCGCCGCGCCGCCCCGGCCCAGGAGAACATCGAGCCGGTATCGTCCGGCGACGGTACGGGCCGTCCACGTGACGTCCGGCTGTACGGGACTCGCTGGGACCTGCATCGGGGCTCCCTGGGGGTGTGACCGGCCCTCTGCCGAGGGGCCGGGAGTCGGCTGGGTCGCCCGCAGGTGCGTACGCGGGCCCGCGGCTGACCGCGTGCCCCGTCCGTCCATGAACATCCCCCGGAAGACGACGGATCCGGAGGCAGGCGTGTTCGCGCGGACAGGAGAATGCCGGACCCCGGACGTCTCCGAGGAGGCCGGAATGATCGCCGACGCCACGGCGACCGCCCCGCACGGGACCCCTCCCGTCGCGGGGCGGTCCCCTGTCCCGGCACGTCGTCCGGGCCTGCCCCGGCCGCCGCCGGTCTCCGCGCCGCCGGCGCCCGAACACCGCGACGCCGCCACAGGGCCCCGCCGGTCTCCGCGCTCCCGGCGCCGGGAGACCGCGACGCCGAGACCGGGCCGCGCCCCGGGCGGAGGGGATCGGGTGGCATGAATCCCGGAAGGCGGGGCAGGCGGTGGTCGAGCGATGGGACACGCTCACGCCGGACGATTCGCGGTTCCCCCCCTTGCCGCGGTCGGCGGCACCCGCGTGCGGCCCGCACCTCCACGAGGTGCGGGCCGCACGCATGCCGCCGGGGACGCGCCCGAGGCGACGGCCCCAGCGGGGCCGCACCGCCGCGAGGCGTCTCCGGATCCTCGGGTTTGAGCGAGACAAGAGCGGCAAGGCGAACTCGTACACACCGGAAGCAGGGTGACGGACAGTCGGCCCGCGAAACCCACCCAGGAGGCGCTCGTGTCGAACCCGACCCGCGTCCTCGTCCGCGTGGCGCCGCGCGCCGCGCGGGTGGAATCGCTTCGGCCCGGCCGTCCAGCCCCTTCCTCCGGTGGCCCGCCGGGACCGGGGGCGGACCCCAGGACCCACGGGAAGCGGCGCGAACCGCCGACTCAGGGGACTCCGGCGCCGGCGGCTCCGGCGCCGGGTGCCCCCTCGCGGGGCACCCCTGCCCGGGGGCTCCCCGGCACGCCGGTTCTCGAGCCCGCGCACGCCGTCCGGACCGGTGTGACGGAGCCCGGGGCACCGGCCCGCCCGCCTCGTCGTCCGCCCCGCCTTCCGGTGACGCCGCCGTCGCGGCCGCCGAAGGCCGCAGCCCCGTCCGAGGACCCCAGCGCCTCGGGCCGGAGCGGGGAGAGCCGCAGGCTCGCTCCCGCCGTGACCCCCGACGCGCCGCGCGGACGGGACGGGCAGCAGGGGCGGCGGGGGCTGGACGGGCGCGTCGACGGTCTCCCGACCGGCGCCCGCGCGCGGGCGCTCCGCGACGACGGCAACGCCCGCCGTGGACGGTGGCGGCACCACGCGCCCCCGCGAACGGCCGGCACGAAGCGGGCCTGACACCGCACCGTGCCGTGCCGCGCCGCGCGGAAGCCCCTGGTATCGACGGGGGCTTCCGTCGTGTCGGGCCCCGCGCCGTGCCCCGGGCCCCTGGCACCTTCCACGGCACCGCCCCGCGACGCGGCGGGCCGCCGGGACGGCGCGCCATCCGCATCCGATCATCGGCGGCCCGCACCACCCGACCGGGTGGCGCGGGCCGCTCCTGCCCCGTGCTGCAGAGGAGCATCTTCATGGACGAACGACATGCCAGTACGCCGGAGGACGAGACGAAGGAGGCGCGGCACGGCGGGCACGCCCCGGAGCCGGGCAGTGGCACGGGTGCCGAGCCCGGCGCCGGCGCGGACAGGCGGGGGGAGACGGAGGAGGAGCGCGCGGACCGGCGCTGGCAGGAGCTGCTCCAGGAGATACGGGTCGCGCAGACCGGTGTCCAGATCCTCCTCGGCTTCCTCCTGACCGTCGTGTTCACCCCGCTCTTCCACGACCTGGAGCAGACCGACAAGACGATCTACCTGGTCACCGTCGTCCTCGGTTCGCTGTCGACGGGCGCGCTGATAGGCCCCGTCTCCTTCCACCGGATCGTGTCCGGGCGCCGGGTCAAGCCCCAGGCCGTCGCCTGGGCCTCCCGGCTCACCTTCACCGGCATCCTGCTGCTGCTCGCGACGCTGACGGCCGCGCTGTTCCTCATCCTGCGGGTGGCGACGCACGACCCGTACGTCCCCTGGCTGGTCTCCGGCGTCCTCGCCTGGTACCTGCTGTGCTGGTTCGCCCTGCCCCTGTGGGTCCGGACCCGCTACGCCGAGGGAAGCTGACCCCGCGGCCTGCACGCCCCGACGAGCCGGGAGCGACGACGCGAGAGGGGCGGCCCGCCGGATGGCGGGCCGCCCCTCTCGCGCCGGACGAGGTCCGTCACAAGCCACCGCGCCGCTCAGCGCGTGCCGGACGGCAGGTTCTCCTTCATCTTGGCGATGGCGAAGCCCCACCCCTGCGACACCGTCGGCTTGCCCGGCACGGCCACCTCCGCCGGGTTGGTCAGCACGTCGAGGAGGACCGGGCCGGGCACGGCGAGCGCCTCGCGCACGGCTTCGTCCAGCTCGCCCGGCGCGGTCACGCGGATTCCGGTCAGACCCATCGCCTCGGCCACCGCGGCGAAGTCGGGATTGTCCAGGACCGTCCCGAACTCGGGCAGCCCCGCCTGCTCCTGCTCCAGCTTGACCATGCCCAGGCGACGGTTGTCGAAGACGACGAGCTTGACCGGCAGCCGTTCGGACCGGATGGTCATCAGATCGCCGAGCAGCATGCCGAGGCCACCGTCACCGCAGAAGGCCACCACCTGCCGGTCGGGCGCCCACAGCTGCGCCCCGATGGCCTGGGGCATGGCGTTGGCCATGGAGCCGAGGTTGTACGAGCCGATCAGCCGGCGGGTGCCGCGCATCCGCACGAGCCGAGAGAGCCACACGGTGGCCATCCCGGTGTCCGAGGTGAAGATCGCGTCGTCGGCGGCGTGGCGGTCGACGGCGACCGCGAGGGCCTCGGGGCGGATCTCGTCCTCGCGGTTGTCGAACATCGCCCGGACCCGCCCCAGCAGCCGCTTGTCGTGGGCGGGATCGGCGAGGTCCGCCTGGCCCTCCTGCCAGCTCGCGTACCGCTCACGGGCCTCGTCCAGGTGGGAGCGGGACGGAACCGGCGCCAGCAGCGGCAGCAGCGCCCGCAGCGTCGCGCCCACGTCCCCGGCCAGCCCGACGTCCACCGGGACCCGACGCCCCAGGTGCTCCTCGCGGGTGTCGATCTGGACGACCCGGCAGTCGTCCGGATACCAGTCCCGGTAGGGGAAGTCCGTCCCCAGCATGATCAGCGTGTCGCAGGTGTCCATGGCGTGCGCCGCGGCGGGATTGCCGATGAGGCCGGTCTGGCCGACCTCGTACGGGTTGTCGTCCTCGAAGCCCTCCTTGCCCTTCAGGGTGAGCACCATCGGCGCCGACAGGAGCTCGGCGGCGCGCAGCACCTCCGCACGGGCCTCCCGGGCGCCGCGCCCCACCAGGAGCGTGACCCGCGAGCCGCGGGCGATCGCCTCGGCCGCCTCGGCGAGCGCCGGATCGTCGGGACGCGTGACGGCCGGCCGCGGCAGCGCGAACCGCGTCGGCCGGTCCTCCGCGACCTCCTGGTCGCCGAGGTCCCCGGGAACGGTCAGCACCGCCACGCCCCGCCCGGTCACGGCCGCCCGCACCGCCGACTCCAGCAGCCGGGGCATCTGGTCGGGGGAGGTCACGGTGGCCCGGTACACGGCCACGTCCCGGAAGAGGAGATCATTGTCGACCTCCTGGAAGTAGTCGCCGCCCATCTCCGACAGCGGCACCTGGCCGCAGATCGCCAGGACCGGCGCCCCGCTCTTCGCCGCGTCGTACAGTCCGTTCAGCAGGTGCACCGAGCCCGGCCCCACGGTGCCCATGCAGACGGCCAGGTCGCCGGAGAGCTGGGCGCGCGCTCCGGCCGCGAAGGCCGCCGCCTCCTCGTGGCGGAAGCCGGTCCAGTCGATGCCCTCGGTGGTCCGGATGGCGTCGGTGAGCGGGTTGAGCGCATCGCCGACCACGCCGAAGACACGACCGACACCGAGGTCCGTGAGCCCGTCGACGATCACCTGTGCGACGGTACGAGTCATGGGTCTCCCTTTCGCTGGGGATGTCGACCGGTTCACCTGAGGGTGAACCGGTCCGGATGAGCCGCCTTCCAGTCGCCTGCCCAGGTGTCCGGAACCGATGCGGACGAAAGGAGCAGACCCGGTTCGAGCGGTTCGTACAGCTCGCCGTGGGACCGCACCGTGTCCGGCCCGACCCGGCGCAGCAGCATGCCGGGCTCCAGCTCCCCCGGACCCCCGGCGCCCATGGCCGCCATGAGCTCCTGGGCGCTCCGGACGGTCGCCTCCTGGAACCGCCGCACGCGCTCCGCCTTGTCCTCGACGTCGAGCGCCCTGGCGCGCCGGCGGTCCTGGGTGGCGACCCCGACGGGGCAGGTGTTGGTGTGGCAGCGCTGGGCCTGGATGCACCCGAGGGCGAACATCATGGCCCGGGCGGAGTTGGTGTAGTCGGCGCCCTGGACGAGCCGCTTGACGATGTCGCTCCCGGTGGCGATCTTGCCGGAGGCGCCGATCCGCACGCGGTCGCGCAGTCCCGTGCCGACGAGGGCCCGGTGCACCGTGGTCAGGCCCTCGGTCAGCGGCAGGCCGACGGTGTCCGCGAACTCCAGCGGGGCGGCGCCCGTGCCGCCCTCCGCGCCGTCGACGACGATGAAGTCGGGGGTGAGGTCCTCCTCCAGCATCGCCTTGCAGACGGCGAGGAAGTCGCGGCGCGCGCCCACGCACAGCTTGAAGCCGACCGGCTTGCCCCCGGAGAGCTCCCGCATCCGGCCGAGGAAGCGCACCAGCTCCCGGGGAGTCCGGTAGACGCGGTGGTACGGCGGGGAGACCACCGTGCGGCCCTCGGGAACGCCGCGGACCGCGGCGATCTCCCGGCCGACCTTCGCACCGGGCAGCACGCCCCCGATGCCGGGTTTCGCGCCCTGGCTGACCTTCAGCAGGACACAGGCGACCTGGTCGAGGGATGCCTTCTCGGCGAACCGCCGGGGATCGAAGCCGCCGTCCTCGGTCCGGCAGCCGAAGTACCCGGTCCCGATCTCCCAGACGAGGTCGCCGCCGGGGGCGAGATGGTGCTCCGATATCCCGCCCTCGCCGGTGTCGTGGGCGAAACCGCCCCGCCGGGCGCCCTCGTTCAGAGCGCGGATCGCCCGGTCCGAGAGGGAGCCGAAGCTCATGGCCGACACGTTGAGCAGGGCCATGTCGTAGGGCCGGGCGCAGTCGGGGCCGCCGATCCGGACCCGGGGCGGCTCCTCCGGCACCGGGCGCGGGGCCATGGAGGGAATCAGGTACTCGGTGCCGGTCCGGTCCAGCTCCAGCTCGGTGCCGAAGGGGTCCTCGGCGTCCGTCCCCTTCGCCCGCTCGTACACGATGGAGCGGGTGTCCCGGTCGAAGGGCACGCCGTCGACGTTCCCCTCGACGAAGTACTGCTGGACCTCGGGGCGGATCGCCTCCATCGCGAAGCGCAGGTGCCCGAGGAGCGGATAGTTGCGCAGGATCGAGTGGCTCCGCTGGACGACGTCGTACGACGCGACCGCGGCGAGCAGCAGGGCGGGGCCGGCCGCGCACCACCACCACGGGGACACCAGGACGGCCGCGAGGCCGGTGGCGAGCGCGGCGAGGACGGGGCAGACCACGAGCAGTGACGTCACCATGGACGGCCGTCTGTCCCGGACGGGCCGGGCCAAGCGCCGGGGCGGCCAGGTTTGGCGTGCGGGAGTCCGGCGAGACGGTGTCCATGAGCGCTTCGGAGAACAGCGAACGGAACCAGTTCCCCTGGACCGGCCCCCAGGGCGCCCCGGACCAACCCGGCCCGGCGCGGGTGGGGCTGACGCGGGAGGACGACCCCGACGTGGACGCCCGGTACGAGCCGGCGAACCTCGGGGAGCAGGGCGACCTCCCGTCCCCGCTCGCCGGGAAGGCCCGCGCGGCCGCGGAGGCGGCCCGGGGAGCCGGGAACGACCTGTGGGGCGTCGCGCGGGCGCACCGGGCCGTGACGGCAGGTGCCGCCGCGGGCACGGCCGCCGCGCTCGCCCTCGCGTACGGGTGGGGGCACCGGACCGGGAGCCTCGCCGCTCGGCGCGACCTCGGCCCGGTGGCGCTGCTCCTCGCCCGCCGCCGCTGAACGGGCGGAGGCCGCCCGCCTCCCGCCTCCCGCCGGGGGCGTGAGCGCGGCCCCGCACGCACTCCGACCGTCTTGTACCCCCAGCGTCCACCCGTCTTCCCGGAGGTCGATCCGTATGGTCCCCCTGCTTCTCGTCCTGCTGCTCGCCCTGCTCCTCTTCGGTGCCGGCTTCGCGTTCAAGGCACTCTGGTGGATCGCCGTCATCGTGCTCGTCCTGTGGCTGGTGGGCTTCGTGGCCCGGCCGAAGGGCGGCACCGGCCGCTGGTACCGCTGGTAGGCGGCCCCCGCGGCGCGGACCGCCCGCGGCACGACAGAGCCCGGCACCTCCTTCAGGGGCCGGGCTCGGCCGTGCGGCGCGGACCGCACGCGGCATGACCGGGCCCCGGCACCTCCGTCAGGGGAGGGCCGGGGCCCGGCCGTGCGATCAGGCGCTCAGCACCGAGTCGTCCTCGGGGCGCGCGCCGGGCAGCCGGTGGCGGGCCGCGATCAGCGCCGCGTCCACGTCACGCGTACCGGTGGAGACACACAGGGTGTACGCGAGGTCGTCCATGCGCCGCCGAACCTCCGCGCCGCCTTTCTCCGCCTGGAGCGCCTGGAGCGTCTCGTACTGCTCGATGAGATTGCGCAGCACCACGGGATGGGCCATCAGCACGTCATGCTCCCCTTTGTCCTCGGGGGCGGGGGACCGCCCGGTTCGACGCGCGTGTACCCCGGTCGCGGTGGCGTATGCCCGCCGTCCGGCGACGGGCGAGGGCGGGTTCAGGCCGTATGACCCGGCACCGCTCTCCTCTTGTCGATCACGGAGGGGTACTGTCGTCATGATTGCCGTACGGCAACGATCGCGGCAGCCGGAGCCGTCCCGGGGGAGCGGACGTCCAGCCCGTGGCGCCCGCCGTACGGTCCGTGTGCGACAGCTTGGTGGGGAACGAGGATGGGGCATGTCTGAGACGACGACCAAGGGCTCCCCGGGCCGGGAACACCCCGGACCGGCCGCAGTGGTCGAGCCTGAACTCCGCCAGCTCCTGGCCGGGCTCACGGCGGTGCGGGACGGCGACTTCGGCACCCGTCTGCCGGACGAGGCGGACGGGCTGATGGGTGAGATCTCCCGGGTGTTCAACGGGATGGTGGACCAGCTGTCGCTGTTCACGTCCGAGGTGACACGGGTGGCGCGGGAGGTCGGCACGGAGGGGACGCTCGGCGGGCAGGCCGCCGTTCCCGGTGTCTCCGGCACCTGGGCCGACCTGACCGACTCGGTGAACGCGATGGCCGGGAACCTCACCACCCAGGTCCGTGACATCGCCCACGTGGCCACGGCGGTCGCCAAGGGCGACCTCTCCCAGAAGATCGACGTGGACGCGCGCGGCGAGATCCTGGAGCTGAAGAACACCATCAACACGATGGTCGACCAGCTCTCGGCCTTCGCCGACGAGGTCACGCGCATGGCCCGTGACGTGGGCACCGAGGGCATCCTCGGGGGACAGGCCGACGTGAAGGGAGTCTCCGGCACCTGGCGCGACCTGACCGACTCCGTCAACTCGATGGCGGGGAACCTCACCGCCCAGGTGCGGGCGATCGCCCACGTGGCCACCGCCGTCGCCGGCGGAGACCTGTCGAAGAAGGTCGACGTGGACGCCCGGGGCGAGATCCTGGAGCTGAAGACGACCATCAACACCATGGTCGACCAGCTCTCGGCCTTCGCCGACGAGGTCACCCGGGTCGCCCGCGAGGTGGGCACCGAGGGCAACCTCGGCGGCCAGGCCACCGTCCGGGGCGCCTCGGGCACCTGGAAGGACCTGACCGACAACGTCAACGTGATGGCGTCCAACCTCACCGGGCAGGTGCGTTCGATCGCCCAGGTCGCCACCGCCGTGGCCCGCGGCGACCTGTCCCGCCGGATCACCGTGGAGGCCAAGGGCGAGGTCGCGGCCCTCGCCGACACCATCAACACCATGGTGGACACGCTGTCGGCCTTCGCCGACGAGGTCACCCGCGTCGCCCGCGAGGTGGGCACCGAGGGCCGCCTCGGCGGCCAGGCCAGGGTGCCGAACGTGGCCGGCACCTGGAAGGACCTCACCGACAACGTCAACTCGATGGCGAACAACCTGACCGGGCAGGTCCGCAACATCGCCCAGGTCACCACCGCCGTCGCCAACGGCGACCTGTCCAGGAAGATC
Organism: Streptomyces sp. NPDC085460; assembly: GCF_044541975.1. Taxonomy (NCBI): domain Bacteria; kingdom Bacillati; phylum Actinomycetota; class Actinomycetes; order Kitasatosporales; family Streptomycetaceae; genus Streptomyces; species Streptomyces sp. NPDC085460. The sequence goes on along the minus strand of NZ_JBITTO010000013.1, from coordinate 74,976 downwards.
GACGTCGACGCCCGGGGCGAGATCCTGGAGCTGAAGACGACGATCAACACGATGGTCGACCAGCTGTCGTCGTTCGCGGCCGAGGTGACCCGGGTGGCCCGCGAGGTCGGCAGCGAGGGCAGGCTCGGCGGCCAGGCCGAGGTCGAGGGCGTCTCCGGCACCTGGAAGCGGCTGACCGAGAACGTCAACGAACTGGCCGGCAACCTCACCCGCCAGGTTCGCGCCATCGCCGAGGTCGCGAGCGCGGTCGCCGAGGGCGACCTCACCCGCTCGATCACCGTCGAGGCGTCGGGCGAGGTGGCCGAGCTCAAGGACAACATCAACGCCATGGTCGGCTCGCTGCGCGAGACGACGCGGGCCAACCAGGAGCAGGACTGGCTCAAGTCCAGCCTGGCCCGGATCTCCGCGCTGATGCAGGGCCACCGCGACCTGGCCGTCGTCGCCGAACTCGTCATGGACGAGCTGACCCCGCTCGTCGCCGCCCAGTACGGCGCGTTCTACCTCGCCGAGGAGGGCGCGGACGGTGTCGAGCTCGGCCTCGTCGGCTCCTACGGGCGTCCCGCCGGCGACCCGGGCCGGGCCGCCCGCTTCCGGCCGGGCGAGTCGCTCGTGGGACAGGCAGCCCGCAGCCGCCGCACCATCGCCGCCGAGAACGTCCCCGGCGACTACGTCACGATCTCCTCGGGACTCGGCAGCACGACCCGGGGCAGCCTCGTGGTGCTGCCGGTCGTCGTCGAGGAGCAGGTGCTCGGCGTCATCGAGCTGATGTCCTTCAGCCCCTTCACCTCCGTGCACCGGGACTTCCTGGAACAGCTCATGGAGACCGTCGGCGTCAACCTGAGCACCATCGTCGCCAACGCCCGTACCGACGAACTCCTCGACGAGTCCCAGCGGCTCGCCGGCGAACTGCGCTCACGGACCGAGGAACTCCAGGTGCGGCAGGAGGAACTCCAGCGCTCCAACGCCGAGCTGGAGGAGAAGGCCGCCCTGCTCGTCACCCAGAACCGTGACATCGAGGCCAAGAACCTCCAGATCGAGCAGGCCCGGCAGGAGCTGGAGGACCGCGCCCAGCAGCTCGCCCTGGCCTCCACCTACAAGTCGGAGTTCCTGGCCAACATGAGCCACGAACTGCGCACCCCGCTCAACAGCCTGCTCATCCTGGCCCAGCTGCTGGCCCAGAACCCGACCCGCAACCTCACGGCCAAGCAGGTCGAGTACGCCGGCATCATCCACTCGGCCGGATCGGACCTGCTCCAGCTGATCAACGACATCCTCGACCTGTCCAAGGTGGAGGCCGGCAAGATGGACCTCCACCCGGAGCGCGTGCCCCTGCGCAGGCTCCTCGACTACGTCGAGGCCACCTTCCGCCCGCTCACCTCGCAGAAGAGCCTCACCTTCGCGGTCTCCACCGCCGCCGGCGTCCCGGTCGACCTCGTCACCGACGACTCACGGCTCCGGCAGGTGCTGCGCAACCTGCTGTCGAACGCCGTCAAGTTCACCGAGCACGGCAGCGTCGAGCTCCGCATCGAACCGGCGTCGGACGGCGAGCTGCCCGTCTCCGTGCAGCGCGGCGGGCCCGTCGTCGCCTTCCGCGTCGCCGACACCGGCATCGGCATCGCCGCCGAGAACCTGGAGGCCATCTTCGGCGCCTTCCAGCAGGCCGACGGGACCACCAACCGCAAGTACGGCGGCACCGGCCTGGGACTCTCCATCAGCCGCGAGATCGCCTATCTGCTCGGCGGCGCCCTCACGGTCACGAGCGTCCCCGGCGAGGGCAGCACCTTCACCCTCTACCTCCCCGTCACCCGCACCGACTTCACCGAACAGCCCGGACCCGCCGCCCCGCCGGCGGACCCCACCGCGGTGCTCCCCGTCCCGGCACCCGCCCACGGCGGCGCGCTCGCCCTGCCCGGCGCCCCCGCCGCCCGGCCGACGCGACGCCTCCTGGTGATCGAGGAGCGGCCCCGCGGGCTCCTCGCCGTCGTCGCCGAGAACGCCGTCACGCAACTGGCGGCCGACGGCGGCCACACGGAACGGGCCGACATCGAACTCATCGCGGTCGTCGGCCCCCAGGAGGCCGCCTCCGCCCTCGCCACCCGGCCGTTCCACTGCGTCGTGCTCGACGTCGACATGGCGGACGGCGACGCCCTGCGCTTCCTGGAGGCCATGGACGGCGACGAGGCCCTGCGTACCGTCCCCGTCCTCGCCCACAACAACCGCAGGCTCCCCGCCGAGGAGGAGGGCGCCCTCCAGGACCTCGCCCGCCGCCGCCCGCTGGAGCTCCTCTCCAGCCTCGACGAGCTGCGCGAGCGGATCGCCCTCCACCTGTCCGCGGAGCAGCCCGGCGACGTCGTCCCCCTGGTACGGGGCGACCACTGGGCCCCCGCTCCCCAGGCCATCGACACCACCCTGCGCGGCAGGACCGTCCTCGCCGTCGACGACGACGCCCGCAACCTCTACGCCCTCAGCGGCATCCTGGAGCTGCACGGCATCACCGTGCTGCACGCCGAGAACGGCCGGAAGGGGATCGAGACGCTCCTGGCCAACCCGGCCGTCGCCCTCGTCCTGATGGACGTGATGATGCCGGAGATGGACGGCTACACGGCCACCGCGCGAATCAGGGAGCTGCCGCAGTACGCGGACCTTCCCGTGATCGCCGTCACCGCGAAGGCGATGCCCGGCGACCGGGAGAAGAGCCTCGCGTCCGGCGCCAGCGACTACGTCACCAAGCCCGTCGACGCCGACGAACTCATCGCCTGTGTCAGCCGCTGGCTCGACGGCGGAGCGGCCTCGTGACCGCCCCCGCGGGCCTGGCCCGCCCTCCGCGCACGGCCGGCGAGCGCCGGACCGGCCCGCGCCCCCTCCCCGCACACCGCGGCCCCGGGGCCGCCCCGACCGAGGAGTCGACGAGGTGATGGACCCCCGCTACACGGGCGGAGATCCGTCCGCCGATCCCGGCGCGCCCGCGGTCTTCGAGGGCGCGGTCCCGGCCCCCGACGACGGCGCGGGCGCGGTCCCGGCCCCCGCCGACGGCGCCGCGTCCGCCGACGGCCGGCTGGCCGCCACGGTGGAGCGGCTGCGCGGCGAGGTGCGCGCCGCGCACGCGGCGGCCGAGGGCCGTGCCCTGATCGAGGTCGCCAAGGGCGTCATCGTCGAGCGCCTCGGCTGCGGGCCCGCCCAGGCGGCCCGCCAGCTCGCGGAGCTCGCCGACCGGGCCGGACTGTCCCGGCTGGAGCTGGCGGCGGACATCATCAACCAGGCGGCCCGGGACCGGATGGCCGAGGTGGCCGACGACTTCGTGAGGACGGCCGTCGGCGAGCCGGGCACCACCGCCCCCGCCGCCTCGGTGGCCGTGCGGCTGCGTACGGCGGAGAGCGCGGCGCTCAGCGCCGGTGACACCCAGGCCGTCGCCGAGTCGCTGCTCACCCACGCCCTCGAACCCCTCGGGGCCGTCGCCGTCGCGATCTGGACCACCGGCCCGGACACCTCGCTGAGCCTGCGCGGCCACGCCGGCTTCGGTCTCGACGAGGCGGCCCGCTGGCACTACGTACCGCCGGGGGTGACCACCGCGGCCCGCCAGGCGCTCACCGGGCGCAGCACCGTCCGGTACGCCTCCCTGGCGGCCGCGGGCATCCCCTCGATCGGGCGCGCGCATCATCCCGAAGGCGGCCGGGTCGTCGTCCCCGCCGGGACCGGCGGCCGCATCCACGGTGTCCTGGAGATCTGCTGGGCCCGTCCGCTCGGCCCCCTGCCGCAGGCCGTGGAGCGGCAGATCGAGGCCCTGGCCGAGCTCTGCGCCCACACCCTGGAGGCACTGCCCGAGGCCGCCCCCGGCGGTTTCGCCGGCGGGACCGGCGGGACCGGCGGGGACGGCGCGCCGGCGCTGGCCGAGCTCTCCGACGGGCTCTACGACCCCGCCCTCGTCCTGACCCCCCACCTGGACGAGGACGGGCGGCTCGTCGACTTCCGCATCCGGCACGCCAACGCGCACTTCCAGGACCCGGCCGGACGGCCCCGCGGTTCCGTCGACGGGGCTCTCCTCCTGGAGGCGTACCCGGCGACGGCCGGCGGGAGCGAACTCTTCGACCGGATCGAACGCGTCTACGCCACGGGCGAGCCGTTCCGCGCCCGCCGGATCCGGCTCACCGCCCTGGTGGACCAGGTGCCGCTCGACTCGCTCGCCGACATCAGCATCAGCCGGTTCGGCACGGGCGTCCTCCTCATCTGGCGCGTCGAGGACGAGTCGGCCCGCCTGGCCAGTCTCCTCCAGCACGCGCAGCGGCTCGGCCGGGTCGGCGCCTTCGAGGAGGACGTCGTCGCGGGGGAGATCACCTGGCACGGCCAGCTCTTCGAGCTCTTCGGCCGCAGGCCGACGGAGCCGCCGGTCGCCTTGCGCGACCTCGCCGCGCACGCCCACCCCGACGACGCGGAAACCATCCGCCGCTTCCTCCAGAAGGTGCTCTATCAGCGGCGGGTGGGCTCCACCGCCTTCCGCATGCTCCGTCACGACGGCGTGACGCGGCACATCCGGGTGACCGCCGAACCGGCCCTGGGCACGGACGGCGGTCTCCAGGCCGTCCGGGGCGCCTACCAGGACATCTCGGCGCAGCACTGGACCGAGGTGGCCCTCACCGCCACCCGCGACCGGCTGGCGGCGACGGAGGAGGCGGCCGAGGAACGCAACCGGCTCACCCTCCAGCTCCAGCACGCCATCATGCCGCCGGCCAAGCCACCGCTCGACGCGCCCGGACTCGACGTCGCCGTGCGCTACCGCCCGGCCGAGACCGAGTCGCTGGTCGGCGGCGACTGGTACGACGCGGTCGTGCTGCCGTCCAAGAAGGTGCTCCTGTGCGTCGGCGACGTCGCCGGCCACGGCGTGGAGGCCGCCACGGGGATGGTGGTGCTGCGCAACGCGCTCCGCGGCCTCGCCGTGACGGGCGCGGGCCCGGGGCAGCTGCTCTCCTGGCTCAACAGCGTCGCCCACCACCTGACCGCCCACGTCACGGCCACCGCGGTGTGCGGGATCTACGACCCCGAGAGCCGTACCCTGCGCTGGGCACGCGCGGGACACCTCCCGCCCGTGCTGGTCCGAGGGGAGGACGCGGTCGACCTGCCGCTGCTGCGCGGGCTGCTGCTGGGGGCCCTCGCGGAGGCCGAGTACGAGGAGTCGGAGCTGCGGCTCGAACCCGGCGACACGGTGCTGATGTACACCGACGGGCTCGTCGAGCGGCGGGACACCGCCGTCCACGACTCCGTCGCCCAACTGCTCACGGTCGCCCGGCAGCCGACCCACAGCCTCGAACGCCGGCTCGACCACCTGCTGGAGCGCAGCAAGTCGGACACGGACGACGACACGTGCGTGGTCGGCGTCCAGGTGTCCTGACCCCGTCCTTCCGTCCCCACGACCGCCCCCATGGAAAGCAGGAACTATGTCCGAGCGAGAACCGAATCTGGATGTCGGCGTCGAGATCCGTGACGACCGCACGGCCGTACTGACCGTGGCGGGCGAGCTGGACATGGAGACGGCGGGCCGTCTGCAGGAACGCCTGTCGGACCAGTTCGGCGAGGGACGGCGCCGTCTCGTGCTGGACCTGTCCGACCTCGACTTCATGGACTCCTCGGGGCTGAACGTCCTGATCAGAGCCGTCAACCGGGCGCGGGAGGACGGCGGCGACCTGTATCTCGCCGCGCCGACCCCGGCCGTGCGACGCATCCTGGAGATCACCGGCGTGACGACCACGATCCCGCCGTTCGGCGGCGTGGCGGACGCGCTGGCCGCGGCCGGCGGCGCGAGATAGCGGACGGGCGGCCCGGTCCCCGTGCACGGGACCGGGCCCGGAGATGAGGGAGAGGGAGAGGGAGACCGTGCACGAGATCGCCGAGATCGAGCAGGCGCTCCGCCGGGCGGCCCCACACCAGCTCGTGGGTGTCGTCGAGGACGCCCTGAGGGAGCACCGAGGGGTGCGGCGGGTGGAGCTCCGTCTGGCCGATTACGGCCTGCGGACGCTCCAGCTCGTCGGGCACGCCTCGGGGGCGGACGATTCCGCGGTCCCGATCCACGACAGTCCCCAGGGGCGCGCCTTCGGTGCCCAGGAGCCGTACGTCGTCCGGGATCCCGGGGCGCTCCGGCTCCATCTGCCGGTCACCGTGCGAGGGGACCGGCTGGGGGTGCTGACGGCGGATCTTCCCCCGGAGGCCGACCTCAGGCCGCTGCTCCCCGCGCTCGCCCAGGTCTGCGAGGCCCTCGGCCACGAGATCCTGGTGGCCGAGCGCGACACGGACCTGTACGTCCTGGCCCGGCGCGCGGCGCGGCTCACGCTCGCGGCGGAGATGCAGTGGCAGCTGCTGCCGGGCCGTTCCTGCGCGCGTCCGGAATTCGCCCTGGCCGCGCATCTGGAGCCCGCCTACGCCATCTTCGGCGACAACTACGACTGGTCGGTCTCGGACGGCCGGCTGACCCTGACGGTCACCAACGGCATGGGGGAGGGCATCGAGGCTGCCCTCCTGACGAACCTCGCGATCAACGCGCTCCGCAACGCCCGCCGGGCCGGTCTTCCGCTGGCGGACCAGGCCGCGCTGGCGGACCAGGCCGTGTACGCCCACTACCGGGGCGCGGCCTTCGTGTCGGTGCTGCTGCTCTGCTTCGACCTGGCCACGGGCGAGGTGGAGGCCGTGGACGCCGGGTCGCCCCGGCTGTGGCGCCAGCGGGGGCAGGCGGTGGAGCCCGTCGGCTTCGAGGCGCAGCTGCCCCTCGGCATGTTCGAGGACACCGTGTACGTCCCCGAGCGGTTCGCCGTGCGGCCGGGCGACCGGCTGCTGTTCGGCAGCGACGGCGTGTACGACGCGGTCTCGCCCGCGGGGGAGAGCTACGGGGACCGGGCGCTGGCCCGGGCCCTGCGGGGTACGCGTCTGCTGCCGCCCACGCTCGTGCCGCAGGCGGTGCTCCGGGAGCTCGCCGTCCACCACGGCGCGAGCCCGTTGGAGGACGACGCCCTGGTCGTCTGCCTCGACTGGCACGGCACCGCGTCAACAGTTGCCGTGTGACAACTGTATCCTTGGGGCAACACCTGGCGGGGTGCCCGGAAGAACGCCGTCAAGGACGACCAGAGGTGGCAATGAGGACATGGGGTGCGCGCACGGCCGGAGTCGGCGCCGCGCGGGGATCAGGCGGAACTGACGTCCTTCAGCGACGTGCTTCCCGGTGACGAGGCGGTCGCCCCGCCCCCTCCCACGGCCTCGTGGAACCCGGTGAGCCCCCGCAGCAGCGCCTTGCGGCTCGTCGGTGACATGTCCGCGATGACCGCGAGCAGGGCCTCCTCGCGCTGGGCCCGGAGGTCCCGCAGGTACGCCTTGCCGTGCACGGTCAGGTGCAGCTCCAGCTGCCGCCGGCTCACGGGACTGGGCAGCCGCTGCACAAAACCCAGCGCCTCCAGCCGGTCGCACATGCGGCTCACCGAAGGGGGAGCGGACCCGAGCAGCTCGCCCAGGGTGCGCAGGCTGATGCCCTCCTCGCGGTCCAGGCTGTACAGCACGCGCAGCTGACTCGCCGAGACCGGTGTCGACGACACCATGTCCCGGCCGCGCTCCCACAACACCTCCAGCAGCTCGATCAGCTCCCGGGCGGCCTCTGCCGTCCGCTGCGGCTCCCGCGGCGACGGGGCTGGGTTGACGTTCATGCCTGCCGACACTCCTCGGACGTCCGGGGCCGGGGACGTCGGCCCTGCGACCGACCGGTCATCTCCACATCTCTCCAGAAGGCGGTACGGATCCGGTGGATCGACACGTGACAGTGGAAAGCGCACTGCGCGGGGCGGCACCACACCTCCTCCTGGACTCCCTCCGTACCAGTCTCGCGCACCTGTACGCCGCGACCTGTGCCGACCTGCTGCTCGTCGACTACGGATTCACGACCCTGCGCCCCGTCGAGCCCGTGCAGACACCCGCCGGGATGCCGGCCGTACCCGTGCACGTGGGCCCCGCCGGCCGCGTCCTCCGCACCCAGCAACCATATCTATTCCGAGATGTCGGGCCCACGGCGACCGTTTACCTTCCCGTCACGGTCCGCGGCGACCGGTTCGGCGTCCTGCTCGTCACCCTGCCCGCGGACCGCTCCGGCCCCACCACCACCGCGAGCCTCGCCCGGGTCGCCGAGACCCTCGGACACGCCCTGCGCGTCGCCGACCGCCACACCGACCTCTACCGCCGCACCCGCAGGACGCGCGCCCTCAGCGTCGCGGGCGAGATGCAGTGGGACACCCTCCCGGGCCGGGCCTGCACCGGACCGGCCTTCGCCCTCCACGCCCACTGGGAACCCGCCTACACCTCCGGAGGACACCTCCTCGACTGGAGCGCCACCGAGCGGGAACTGCTGATCGTCGTCGCCGACGGCGCCGGGCCCGGCACCCCCGCCGCCCTGGCCAGCACCCTCGCGCTGACGGCGATCCGCAACGCCCGGCGGGCCGGACTCGACCTGGAGACCCAGGCCAGCCTCACCGACCAGGCCCTCTACGGGCAGTACCGGGGCAAACACCCGCTCGCCGCCCTGCTGCTCCGGCTCGACCTGACCACCGGCGAGGCCGAGGTCGTCGACGCCGGATCACCGGAACTCTGGCGCATCCGCTCCACCGCGACCGAGCGCATCGAACTGGACCGCCAACTGCCCCTGGGCATGTTCGAGGACACCGTCTACACCACCCAGCGCCTGCGCCTCCAGCGCGGTGACCGCCTGGTCTTCGTCGCCCACGGCGCCACGGAGGTCCCGGCCGGCGGGGAGCACGAAGCGCCGGACGGACCCGTCGCCCGCGCCCTCGCCGGCGACGGCGGCCGGAAGGGCGCGGACGTCCCCAGGGCCGTCGTACGGGCGTTGCGTCGCGGGGCGCCCCCTGGCGTGCCGGACGCCGTCCTCGTACTCTGCCTCGACTGGCACGGCCACGACGCCGAAACGCCCGGCACGGGACGGCACGGCGGCCCCGCGCAGGGGCCGGGCTCCCCCTGACGCGCGGCCGACGGGTGCCATCCGCGGTACAGGCGGTGTGGGATCGGTGAAGAGGGGAAAGGCGGGTACGAGGAGCCCAGCCGCCGATCACGAGGGGAGTACGAGCGCCATGACGGACGCGATCACCGCGGAGCGCCCGGTGCCGGAGCCCCTGCTGTCCGCGGGGGCCGTCTACGACGACGGCTTCCGCGGCGGGGCGATCGCGGCCGCCCGCGCCTTCACGGCCGACCTCCTCGCGGCGGCCCCGACCGTGCTGCCGGGACCGGTCGCCGACGAGCGCGTCGAACTCGCGCAGCTGGTGGTCAGCGAACTCGTCACCAACGCGATCCGGCACACGTCCGGCCCCTGCCGCCTCCTCCTCGAACTGGGCCGCGACGCCCTGGAGATCTCGGTCTTCGACCACGGCGCCGCCGCCCCCGTCCCCCGCGGACACGACCCCCGCCGCATCGGCCAGCACGGCGTCGAGATCGTCCTCGCCGTCTGCGAGAGCCTGACCGTGGAACCCGCCCCGGAAGGGAAACGGGTCCGTGCCCGCCTCTCCCTCCTGCCGGACCACGCCGAGGCGGCGCACCCGCCGGAAGGGCGCCCGCGTTGACACACCGGCAGGCGACCCCGGACAGCCGGACCGGCACGACCGGGACCGTCACGCCGAAACTCCCCGCTCCGCCGTGAATCCGGCGGACCGGGGAACGCGGAAGGGACAGTGATCTCCGGGCCGCCCCCAGGCCGGGACGTACATCGCAAGCGGCGCACGGAGGAAGTCGAGGGTGTTCTCGGTCGACATCGGACAGGAGGAGCGGGGCACGGTGCTGCTGCTCCGCGGCGAGCTGGACTTCGACAGCGCCGTCCAGCTGGACGAGGTCCGGCGGACGGGCCCGGTCTCCGGCGACGGCCAAGGGCCCGTCGTGGCCGACCTCGCCGCCCTGACCTTCTGCGACTCCAGCGGCGTCAGCGCCCTGCTGCGCCTCTACCAGCACCTCTCCGCCCGGGGGAGACCCCTCCGGCTCGCCGCCGTACCGCGAACCGTCCAGCGCCTGTTCGCCCTGACCGGCCTGGACCAGATCTTCACCATGCACGCCGGCGTGCACGAGGCACTCGCCGCGGGACCGGCCGGGCCGGACACCGCACCCGGAGCCGGAGCACCGGCGCGGCCGAACAGGAAAGAGAGCGCATGAGGCGCGTACCGGGTCAGCACCCCCACCGGCCCGACCCGGCGGAGGACTTCGGTCGTGCCGCCGCCGGCCCGGCGGAGGACGACCTCAGAGCCCTGTTCGGCGAAGCCACCGCCGTCTTCGCCTCCCTCGCCGGACCCGCCCACCTCGTCGAGAGCGCCAACCCCGCCTTCTTCGACGCGATCGGCGCGGGCCCGCGCGGCCGCACCGACGTGCCCCTCGCGCAGCTGCTGCCCGGGCTCGCCGGCCAGGAACTCATCGGCCTGCTCGACCGCGTGTACCGGTCGGGCACCTCCCGCACGAGCCGCGACGCCCGGGTGCTCCTCGCCGACGGCGCGGAGCACCGGGAGGCGTTCTTCGACTTCAGCTACGAGCCCCGCGTCGACACCGGCGGCAACGTCACCGGCGTACGGGTCATCGGCGTGGAGACGACACAGGTCAAGCAGGCCCAGAGGTTCACGGCCGAGCACCGCGTGCTCCTGGAACAGATCGCCCGGCAGGCGCCGCTGAGCGAGGTCCTGGACGGAATGGCGCGCGCGATAGAGGAACTGTCGCCCGAGGACCTCGTCGTCTCCGTCCTCCTCGCCGACCGCGACGGCCGGCGCCTCCTCCACGGCGCGGCACCCAGCCTGCCCGACTTCTACAACCGGGCCGTCGACGGGATCGACATCGGCGAGGGCGCCGGGTCCTGCGGCACCGCCGCCCACCGCCGCGAGCCCGTCGTCGTCGCCGACATCGCCACGGACCCCCTGTGGGACGACTTCCGCGACCTGGCACGGCAGGCCGACCTGTCCGCCTGCTGGTCCACCCCCGTCCTGGGACGCGACGGCGCCCTCCTGGGAACCTTCGCGATGTACCACCGCGCCCCCAGGCTCCCGCAGACGGCCGACCTCGCCCTCGCCCGCCTCTTCGCCGACACCGCGGCACTCGCCGTGGAGCGGCACCAGGAGGAGGCGGCCCGCAGGGCCGCCGAGACCCGCGAGCGGGAGGCCCGCGAGGACCTCGCCTTCCTCCTCCAGGCCAGCACCGCCCTCACCGTCGACCTCGACGCCGTCCAGACCCTGGAACGGCTCGCCGCCTCCTGCGCCCCGCGCCTGGCACCGCTGTGCGCCGTCGACCTCGTGGAGAACGGGCGCCTGCACCGCGTCGCCACGGCCGCCCCGGACGAACGGCAGCGGCGGGTCCTCGCCTCCCACATCCCGGTCTACGACTCCGACGACGACGCCGTCGCCCGGGTCCTCGCGACGCGCGCGAGCGAGATCGCCCGGCGCGCGCCCACCGGACCGGGCCCCTGGCGGGACCTCGGCGTGACGGGCTACCTCTGCATCCCGCTGCTCGACCGCGGCACCGCCTTCGGCACCGTGACGCTGCTCTCCACCGAGGCGGCGCCCTTCGACGGACACCGCGTGGCCCTCGCCGAGGAACTCGCCCGCCGCGCCGCCTCCGCCGCCCGCAACGCCCGCCAGTACACCCACCGGGTGACCCTCGCCCGCGACCTCCAGGCCGGGCTCCTCATGCCGGAACTCCCCGACGTACCCGGCGCGGACGTGGCCACCTCCTACCACCCCGCCGGGGAGGGCCTCGACATCGGAGGCGACTTCTACGACGTCTTCCCGCTGGGCGACGGCCGGTGGGCGTTCCTCCTCGGCGACGTCTGCGGGCGCGGCGCCATCGCCGCCACGACCACCGCCCTCGTCCGCCACACCGCCCGGGCCGTCGCCCCCCTCCTGCCCGGCCCGGAGGAGGTCGTCGCGGCCGTCAACCAGGCCCTCGTCAACCGGCCCGGCAGCCACGGCACCGGCTTCGTCACCCTCGTGTGCGGCCGGCTCACCCCCACCGGCCACGGACTGGACGTCGAACTCGTACGGGCCGGCCACACCCTGCCCCTCCACCTCGACGCCCGCCACACCACCCGCCTCGTCGACGCCCCCGGATCCCTGCTCGGCATCTCCCCCGCCACCGACGTCGTCTCCCGCACCGTCCATCTCGACCCGCACGAGAGCCTGTTGCTCTACACGGACGGCATCACGGAGGCCCGTGACGGCGACGGCGAGCAGTTCGGCGAGGAACGCCTCGCCGAAGCCGTCGCCGGCACCCCGCCCCGCCCCTCGGCCCAGCAGGTCGTCGACGCCCTCACCCAGGCCGTGCGCGCGTTCACCGGCGGACACGAGATCGACGACGACCGGGCGGTCCTCGTCCTCACTGCCACGTGAGGGCCCGCCTCCGGTGAAGCTCCTGTGCCGAAACCGTGCGGGTGTCGCGCGGAAGCACGGGGCGCGTACCGGAGGAGGGGGGTTCACTTGCCGTGCGGCGCCCGCTCCGCAAGGCTGGACGGACGAGCTGTCGTCGAGTGGGAAGGTGGCGGGCCACCACACACGGGCCACGCTCTTATGACTGTTTTCGAAGACGAGTCCGGCCGTTCCCGGGAAACCGCGGGAACGGCGGGCACCTCCTGGCACGGCTCGCCCCATCCCGCCGTGGTGGCCGACCGGCAGGGCGGCGTCGTGGAGTTCAACGCGGCGGCGGCCGACCTCTTCCCCCGGATGCGGGTCGGCACATGGCTGGACGAGGTCGTCCCGGGATGGCTCGCCGACGCCCACCGACGCCTTGCCCACCCGGCGCCCGCACCGGCCGCCGCGGCGGCGGCGCGGGCGGGACCCGCCCCGCTGCGCGGCAGCCACGACGGCCGGCTCCTGCGAGCCCACCCCACCGATTCCGGTCACGGAGACGTGGCCTGGTGGCTCGTCGACGACTCCGACCTGACGGCCGCACAGGACGCCCTGCGGACCGAACGGGAGCGTCACACCCTCCTGGCCGAGGCGTCCACGCAGCTGCTGGCCTCCCTCAACCCCGACCGCTGCCTGGAGACGGCCGCCCTGCTCGCCGCCGCCCACCTCGGCGACGCGGCCCTCGTGATCTCCCCGCCCGTACGGAACCGCTACACCGTGGTCACCGCCATGGACGGCGGCTTCGAGCGGAGCCAGCTCACCCTGGACCCGGCCCTCGTACCGGGACTCGCCGAGGCCCTGCAAGGCTTCCCGCCGGTGCCCGCCCGCTGGATCGACCCCGCCGAACTCCCGGACTGGGCCGTGCCCGACGGCTTCGGAGGGCCCCCGGGCGCCGTCGCCATCACCGCGCTGCCCGGCCACGGCGTGCCCGCCGGAGCCCTGATCCTGCTGCGGCGCGGCGGGCGGCCGGCCTTCGAGGCGTCCGAGGAGCTCTTCGCCCGCCTGTTCGCCGCCCGCGCGGGCGCCGCCCTCTCGGCCGCCCGCCTCTACACGGAACAGGCCCGCATCACCCGCGCGCTCATCGCCGAACTCCTCCCGCCGCAGCTCCACCACGTCGGCGGCGTCGACTTCGCCGGCGGCTACCGCACCTCCCAGGACACCGAGCGCATCGGCGGCGACTTCTACGACGTGCACGCCGGCACCGAGGACGGCCAGGAGACGCTCGCCGTCCTCGGCGACGTGTGCGGCAAGGGACTGGACGCCGCCGTGCTCACGGGCAGGATCCGCAGCACCGTACAGGCCCTGCTGCCCCTCGCCGACGACCACCAGTCCGTCCTGCGGCTGCTCAACGGCGCCTTGCTGACCGCCCGGCACACCCGCTTCGCCACCCTCGTCCTGGCCTCGGTACGGCGCGCGGGCAGCCAGGTGCGGCTCCGGCTCACCAGCGCCGGCCACCCCCGCCCGCTCATCCTGCGCGCCACGGGCGAGGTGGAGGAGGCGGACACCGCGGGCACCCTGGTGGGCGCCCTGCCCGTCGTCTCCAGCCGATCCGCGACCGTCCACCTCCTGCCCGGCGAGACGTGCCTGCTCTACACCGACGGGATCACCGAGGCCCGTGGCGGGCCGCTCGGCTCGGCCATGTTCGGCGAGGACCGACTGTGCTCCGCGCTCGCCGAATGCGTGGGCCTCCCGGCCGAGGCCATCGTCGAGCGCCTGCAGATGATCGCGGGGGACTGGGTGGGCCACGGCCCCCACGACGACATGGCGGTCGTCGCCATCACCGCGCCGCACACCCACCATCTCTCCGCGGTGAACGGCCACACCCGGGGCAGGTACACCGCGTGAGCACGCAGACCACCACCCCCTCGACCACCAGCCTCGCCGCCACCCGCCGACAGTTGTGGACGGCCCTGGAAGCACGGGACGAACCGGCGGCCGCCGCGGCCGTCCTCGCCGCCCACGACACCGGCGTACCGGCCGAGGACCTCCTCCTCGACGTGATCGGCCCGACCCAGGCCAGGATCGGCGCGGAGTGGGCCGCCGGCCGCATCGGAGTCGCCCAGGAGCACGCCGCGACGGCCATCCAGGACCGCGTCGTCGCAGCCCTCGCCCACCGCGCGGCGGACGCGCGCGGCCCCCGGCCGGAGACCGGTACGACGCCCCGGCACATCACCGTCGCCTGCGTCGACGGCGAGTGGCACGCCCTTCCCGCCCGCCTCCTCGCCGAGGTCCTGCGCGGCCGGGGCTTCTCCGTCGACTACCTCGGGGCACACGTCCCCACCCCCCACCTCATCGCGCACCTGCACGAGACCGGCACCGACGCCGTCGCGCTCTCCGCCTCGCTGCCGCTCCGGCTCCCGACCGCCCACGCCGCCGTCACCGCCGTCCAGGCCATCGGACTCCCCGTCCTCGTCGGCGGAGCCGCCTTCGGGCCCGACGGCCGGTACGCCCGCCTGCTCGGCGCGGACGGATGGGCACCGGACGCCCGCGCCGCCGCCCGCCTCCTCGCCGCCGGCCCGCCGCGTCCCCGCACGGCCCGGCCCGCCCCCGGCGGCGACCTGTCCCATCTGGCCGACCAGGAGTTCACCCTGGTCACGCGCGCCCGCACCCAGCTCGTCCGCCACGTCCTCGAGGGCCTCGACGCCTCGGTCCCGGCCATGGCCGCGTACACCGAAAGGCAGCGGGAGAGGACCGCGGAGGACATCGCTCACATCGTCGACTTCCTCGCCGCGTCCCTCTACACCGACGATCCCGAGCTGTTCACCGGCTTCACCACCTGGACCGCCGCGATCCTCCGGGCCCGCGGCGTCCCGGGCACCGCCCTGGCCGCCGCCCTCGACCTGCTCGCCGACGCCCAGCACGACTTCCCCCGCGCGCGGTCCCACCTCGCCGCCGGGCGCCTCGCCCTCCTCCGCGTACCCGCCCCACCGGCCCCGGGACCCCGCTCGTGAACACCCCCGACCACACCTTCGCACTCCGGACCGTCACCGCCCCCGACGGCGTCCTGTACGTGACACTCGCCGGCGACCTGGCCTGGGACAGCGCCGACGAGTTGACCGACACCGCACGCGCCCACCTCGACGCGCCCGCCGCCCCGACGGACGTCCGCGTCGACTGCGCCGGACTGACCCTGTGCGACTCGATGGGCCTGTCCGCCCTGCTGACCCTCCACCGGCTGGCCGCCGCCGCCGGCGTCCGGCTGCACCTCGACCGCAGACCGCCCTTCCTCGACCGCATGCTCCTGATCACCGGCACGTACGAGCACCTGACGGGCCGGTCCGAGACCGCGGGACCCGACGGCGACACCCCCAGCGGCACGGTGCGGGGCCCCCGCCCCACCGGCCCCTGACAGCCCTTCACAAGCTTCACGCGATCCCCACGCCATCTCCACATCCGCCGCGCCGTCACGAGGTGTATCAGGGGCGGGACGGGTCAAGCGGACACCGCACCCGCTCGCTGACAGCCCCTCAGCCGGAGGACCCATGTACCAGCATCCCGCCGCGCCGCTCCCCGCACCGCGCGTCCTCACCCAGCCGATGGCCATGGAACTGCTCACCGCCGACGCGGCGGTCAGGGTCGACACCACCGTCGGCTACGACTCCCGCGACCCGCACGCCCTGAGCATCGCCTTCCACCTCCTGGGCGAGGACGCGGTGGTGTGGCGCGTCGACCGGGAGATGGTCCTCACCGGATCGCTCCGGCCCACCGGCGACGGCGACGTCCTGATCCGGCCCGCCCCCGACGGAACACTCCTGCTGCGCCTCGGGCCGGCGGGCGGGCGCGCCGTCGTCAGGTGCGACCAGGAGGCGCTCGCCCGCCTCGTCCGCGAGACCTTCGTCCTGGTGCCCCAGGGCACGGAGGAACACCACATCGACTGGGGGCCGCTGCTCGCGTCCCTCAGGCGCTAGAAAACCGATCGAATCAGTTGAGGAATCATGGGTGTGGACAGAAGAACTCCGGGTATGCGGGCAACCTCAGGGGCGCGCGTCCCGGTTCGGGACCTACGTGAGAGGGGAACGGTGTGACGGTCACCACGATGCCGGTAGCGGGAGTCGAGGTCGGTGCGGGGACGCTGCCGGAGATCCCGGACACGTCGGCGGTCGCGCCGAAGGACGCGCGGGCTTTGTCGAAGGTGTTCTTCCGGGAGCTCGCGGTGCTGGAGGAGGGGACGCACGAGTACCAGTACGCGCGGAACACCCTCATCGAGATGAACATGAGCCTGGTGCGTTACGCGGCCGGGCGGTTTCGTCATCGTGCGGACGAGATGGAGGACATCGTCCAGGTCGGGATGATCGGCCTGATCAAGGCGATCGACCGGTTCGAGCTGTCGCGCGAGGTCGAGTTCACCACCTTCGCCGTTCCTTACATCGTGGGTGAGATCAAGCGGTTCTTCCGGGACACGTCGTGGGCGGTGCATGTGCCGCGCCGGCTCCAGGAGGCGCGGGTGGAGCTGGCGAAGGCGACGGAGGAGCTGAGTACGCGGCTCGGTCGTACGCCGACGGTGAAGGAGCTGGCCGAGCTGATGAGCCTCACCGAGGCAGAGGTGACCGAGGCGCGGCTGGCGTCGAACGGGTACAACTCCTCGTCCCTCGACGCCGCGCTCGGCGGTGACGAGGAGGACGGCGACGCGTCCCTGGCCGACTTCATCGGCGCCGAGGACCCCGCGATGGAGCTGGTGGAGGACTTCCACGCACTGGCCCCGCTCATCGCGGACCTGGACGAGCGCGACCGCCACATCATCCATCTCAGGTTCGTCGAGGAACTCACCCAGGCCCAGATCGGAGAACGCCTGGGCTGCTCCCAGATGCACGTCTCACGACTGCTGTCCCGCACCGTGAAGCGCCTGCGCGAAGGGCTGCTGGGCAGCGGCGCCGCCTGAGCCGCCCTCCCGCACGGCTCCAGGGGTTCCGCACCGGACGACTGTCCGGTGCGGAACCCCTGGAGCCTTTCTCACGCCGTCGGGTGATGGCCCCGGCCCACCGGAGGCCCGGCCAGCGGTGTCGGGGAGAGCGCCGACGGCTCCTCTCCCGGTTCCAGGAGCGTGTCGGCGGCGCCCACGATCAGGGGATCGGGCAGCCCGACGGCCTCGGCGTCCTTGCTGTCGTAGTCGATCCGCCACAACAGATAGCGCATTGCCTCCAGCCGCCCCCGCCGCTTGTCGTTGCTCTTGACCACCGTCCACGGCGCGTCGGTGGTGTCGGTCGCGCGGAACATCTCGACCTTCGCGGCGGTGTACGCGTCCCACCGGTCCAGCGAGGCCAGATCCGTCGGCGACAGCTTCCACTGGCGGACCGGGTCCACCTGCCGGATCGCGAACCGGGTGCGCTGCTCGGCGCGGGAGACCGAGAACCAGAACTTGACCAGGATGATGCCGTCCTCGACCAGCATCGACTCGAAGGCGGGGCACTGCCGGAGGAACAGCGCGTGCTCCTCCTCCGTGCAGAAGCCCATGACCTTCTCGACACCCGCGCGGTTGTGCCAGGAACGGTCGAAGAACACGATCTCGCCGCGTGCCGGCAGATACGGGACGTACCGCTGGAAGTACCACTGCCCCGCCTCCCGTTCGGTCGGCTTGTCCAGGGCGACGATCCGCGCCCCCCGGGGGTTGAGCCGCTCCGTGAAGCGCTGGATCGTGCCGCCCTTGCCCGCCGCGTCCCGCCCCTCGCAGATCACGACCAGCCGGGCACCCGTCTCCTTGACCCAGCGCTGCAGCTTCAGCAGCTCGATCTGCAGGACCCGCTTGGTCCGTTCGTACTCGCCGCGACGGATCTTCCGCTCGTAGGGGTAGTTCTCGCGCCAGGTCCGGATGGGGAGCCCCCGCGCGTCCAGCAGAACGGGCTGCTCCGGGCGGCTGGTGTCCACGCTCAGCCCGTCCAGCAGGCCGTCGGCGGGGTCGCCGGCAGCGGCGTCGGAGGCTGCGTCGGACGCGTCGTCGGGACGGGCGCCGACGGGGCCGCCGGCGTCGCTCATGCGTCGGCTCCTTCCGCCGGGGCGTGGTCGGGGTGACCGGGCGTGCGCCGGTCCTTCTGGAGACGGGCCTCGAAGCGGTGCTCCCGGCCACCGGCAAGCGCCGACACCGCGGCGCGCTCGACCGCCCGGAACGGCTCGTAGTAGGTCTCGTTGTAGGCGTCGACGATCTGGTACGTCCAGCTGCCCGGGATCACGTTGCGCCCCAGGAGCTCCGTCTCCACCCGGTCCGCCCAGGCGTGGTGCCCGGCCGCCCGCAGGAGCATCACCGCCCGGTCGAGCTCGAAGTCGGCGGTGCCGGTCAGCTGGTGGAAGCCGTACAGATGGCCCCGGGCGCGCTCCACGGTCTCCAGGGCCTTGGACAGCGAACCGAGGGCCTCGACCGTGGTGGCGTCCGGTGCGGTGGGGCCGGGGCGGGCCCGCTCGTCGTCGTGGGAACTCATAGGAGCCCCTTGCCCCGGCGGAGGAGAGCTCCGCGCGTGTCCCGCGTCACACAACCCGGACGGCGCAGTACGACTCCGCTCACATGAAGCAGTACGACTCCGCTCACACGAAGGTGACGGTCACCCGCTCGAAGCCGAGGCCCCCCAGGAGTTCCCGCAGCATCGCGGCGGTGTTCCGTTCCGCCCGTGAGGTCAGGTCGGACGCGCGGGCGGCGTCGCCGATCCGCTCCGCGGCGAGGACGTGGACGGCCTGTTCGCTGGCGGGGTTGTCGGAGAAGAGGTCGCCCAGTCGGTCGAGCAGACCCCGTTGCTTGGACACGGCGTAGGAGTGTTCGGGATCGAGCGCCGCGTCGGTCAGCCGGGCGTGGGGCAGGCGGAGGGTGGCTTCGGTCCGGTCGGCGTCGACGGTCACGGCGTCGTCGTGCAGACCGCCGAGGTCCACGTAGGCGCTGACGCTGCCGGTCGCCACGTACAGGGTGCGGGTGCCGCGGATGGCGTCCGGCAGGAACCGGGCGTCGTGTTCCAGGTCGACCACGATCTGGTACGTCCCGGCCGCGCCCTCGTACCGGCTCAGGTCCTGGACGGACTTCAGGACGGCGGGGCCGGAGCGGTCCTTCACGTCGGTCCCGAAGACGTCCAGGCCCGGGAGCCTGAAGAGCTGGCCGATCACCATGAGGGCGACGGCGACCACCAGCAGGGCGGCGACGGTGAGGCGCCACTTCCCTCCGGGGCGCTTCCACGGACGGCGGGGCGGCGAGGGTCTGTTCTCGGGCTCATCTCCCATGCGGGCCGGATGCCCGACTCCGCCGCTCCCACACTCAACTGCGGCTGAAAAATGCTCGGTTGGGGCTCCTGTGGTCGGAGGTTCGGAGGAGAACGCCGGTTTCGGCCCCGGGGGTCACGGCCCGACGAGGTCGTCGATGCGAGCCAGTTCCGCGGCATCGAAGTCGAGGTTCTTCAGGGCGGCCACGCTGTCGTCGAGCTGGTGGGTGCTGCTCGCTCCGATCAGGGCCGAGGTCACGCGCCCCCCGCGCAGCACCCAGGCCAGGGCGAGCTGGGCCAGCGACTGACCACGGCCCTCGGCCAGGGCGCTCAGGGCCCGCAGCCGGGTCACCAGGTCCTCGGTGACGGCCTCGCGCCGCAGGAAGGGGCTGTCGCTCGCGGCCCGGGAGTCGTCGGGAATGCCGTTCAGATAGCGTCCGGTGAGCAGGCCCTGCTCCAGCGGGGAGTAGGCGATGGAGCCGACCCGCAGGTCGTCGAGCGCGTCCAGCAGGCCCTCGGTCTCCGGGCGCCGGTCGAGCAGGGAGTAGCGCGGCTGGTGGATGAGGAGCGGGGTGCCGAGCTCGCCGAGGATGCGGGCGGCCTCGCGGGTCTGCTCGGCGGAGTAGTTGGAGACGCCGACGTACAGGGCCTTGCCCTGCTGGACCGCCGAGTGCAGGGCGGCCATCGTCTCCTCCAGGGGAGTCTCCGGGTCGAAGCGGTGCGAGTAGAAGACGTCGACGTAGTCCAGGCCCAGGCGGTCCAGGCTCTGGTCGAGCGACGACAGGAGGTACTTGCGCGAACCCCACTCGCCGTACGGGCCGGGCCACATCAGGTAGCCGGCCTTCGTGGAGACGACCAGCTCGTCGCGGTGGGGCGCGAAGTCCGTCGCGAGGACCGCGCCGAGGGCGGACTCGGCCGCGCCGGGCGGCGGGCCGTAGTTGTTCGCCAGGTCGAAGTGGGTGATCCCGAGGTCGAAGGCGCGGCGCAGGATGGCCCGCTGGCCCTCCGCCGTCCGGTCGGGACCGAAGTTGTGCCACAGGCCCAGCGACAGCGCGGGCAGCTTCAGGCCGCTGTTCCCGGTGCGGCGGTAGGGCATGTGGGCGTAACGGTCGGGGTGTGCGGCGTACAACACGGCTCCATGAGGTCGAGGGAGGAGTGCGGGCGGCAGCCCGCCCGCGGGGCGGGCCGTGCACCAATCTGCACCCGCACGGGGTCATCGGTCCAACAGGAGAATCCGATGGGATTCAGCGGATAAGCTGCACAATCATGGAACTGCGCCACCTCCAGCACTTCGTCGCCGTCGCCGAGGAACAGCACTTCACCCGCGCCGCGGAACGGCTGATGGTGTCCCAGTCGGGCCTGTCCGCCTCCGTCCGGGCCCTGGAGCGGGAGCTGTGCGCCCCCTTGTTCGTACGGACCACCCGGCAGGTGACCCTCACCGAGGCCGGACGGGCGCTGCTGGGCGAGGCCGAGCGGATCCTGGCCCAGGTGAGGACCGCGCGCGAAGCGGTGGCGGCCGTGCAGGGAGTGCTGCGCGGCACGCTGACGCTGGGCACCGAGCAGTGCATCGCCGGCGTCTACGCGGCGGGGCTGCTGGCCTCGTTCCGCCGGCGGCACCCGGACGTGGAGATCCGGCTGCGCCAGTCCGGATCCCTGGACCTGGCCGAGGAGGTCGCCGGCGGCCGCCTCGACCTGGCCTTCGCCTACCGCCCGTGCGCCGACTCCGACCAGCTGCGCTCCCTACCCCTCGCCACCGAGCCGATGACCCTGCTGTGCCACCCCGACCACCCGCTCGCGACGGCCGGGGCGCCCCTCGCGCCCGCCGACCTTGCCGCGGAGGTCTTCGTCGACTTCCATCCCGACTGGGGTCCGCGCCGGGCTACCGACGCCGCCTTCGCCGTCGCGGGCGTACGACGCAAGGTGGCCCTGGAGGTCAACGACGTCCACAGCCTGCTCGACCTGGTCGACGAGAACCTGGGAGTGGCCGCCGTCCCCCGCCACTTCCGGCACAAACGCGAGGCCCTGCGCGCCCTGCCCGTGCGGGGCGTCCCGGCAACCGTCTACGAAACGGTCGCGCTGCTGCCGCCCCCGCAGGCCACCAGCCCCGCCGCCCGCGCCCTGATGGCCCTGCTCGAACGGTCCTGAAGCCGACTTCGCCGGGCGCGGGGCCCGCGGTCCGGTGCCCGCCGGCGGATTCCGTCGATCGTGTGGGCGGGTCCCCGGCGTGGTCGCGTGCCGGGCGGGGCACGCTGGTGGCGTGCGTATCGTGATGATGACGGCGGGGTCGCGCGGTGACGTCGCGCCGTTCACAGGTCTGGGTGCCGGTCTCGTACGGGCCGGGCACGAGGTGCTCCTGGCCACGCACGGGGTGTTCGAACCACTGGTGGCGGGGTCGGGGGTGGGCTTTCGTCCGCTGCCGGTGGACCCGCGCGCCGAGCTGCACTCCGTGCGGGGCCGACGGCTGCACGACGCCAGGACCGGGGCCGGGAAACTCGTCCGGCTGGTGTCGATGGCGCGCCGATCGGTCGACGAGATGACGGCGGCCCTGGTGGACGCGGCGCGCGAGGGCGAGGTCCTGCTGGTCGGCGGCGCGCTGGGCCCGCTCGGGTACGCCATCGCGGAGGGACTTTCGGTGCCGGCTCTGGGGCTGCACCTCCAGCCGCTCCATCCGACCGGTGACTTCCCGGCGCCCGTCCTGGGAACCAGGCCGCTGGGCGCGGTGGGAAACCGCTTGAGCGGCCGGGCCGTCATGGCGTCGGTGGACCTGATGTTCCGCGACGCCCTGCGTTCGCTGCCGCGTCGCCATGGGCTGGCGGCGCCGGCGGGGGGCCGGGCCCGGCGGTCGTGGCCCGTGTTCCACGGCTACAGCGAACTCGTGGTCCCCCGGCCCAGGGACTGGCCCGCCGGGCTGGTGGTGTCGGGGTACTGGTGGCCGCACGAGACACCGGACGGTCGCCTGCCGACAGAGACGGAGGACTTCCTGGCCGCCGGCCCTCCGCCGGTGTTCGTGGGCCTGGGCAGCGCCACCGTCCCCGATCCCCGGCGGGTGAGCCGCGAGATCGTCGCCGCGCTCAGGGCGGCCGGGGTACGCGGGATCGTGCAGAGCGGCTGGGCGGGTCTGGACGTCCGGGGCGACGACGTCCTGACCGTCGGCGAGGTGCCGCACTCCCTGCTGTTCCCCCGGACGGCCGCCGTCGTGCACCACGCGGGAGCGGGCACCACCGGCGCCGTCCTGCGGGCCGGGGTGCCCTCGGTTCCCGTCCCGGTCCAGTTCGACGCGGCCTTCTGGGCCTCCCGACTGACCACGCTGGGCACCTCCCCCGGCGCGGTGCCCCTGCGCCGACTGACCTCCGACACCCTGGCGGAATCCCTGCGCCGGGCGACGCGCAACGACTCCTATGCCACGAGTGCCCGCGCACTGGCCAAGGGCCTCGCGGCGGAGGACGGCGTGGCACCGGTACTGGGGGCGCTGGCGCGCCTGACCGGGTGACCAGCCGGAACCTGCCGCTCGATCCGCACCGCCGGAACACGCGCGATCGGGCATGAGCCCGACAGCCGACACGGCGGCGGCGCGAAGTCCCTGCGGGTGCGCCCCTGCGGGTGCGCCCTTGCCGGTGCGGTCCTGAGGGCCGCCCTTGCCGGTGCGGGCCTGCGGGCCGCTGGCATCCGCAGCCGGACCGGCACCTCACCCGGCGGGACGCCCTCAGCGTGCCGTCCGGCGCCAGAACCTGCCCGAGCCGCGTTCCTTCGGCGGGCGGACCTCCAGGGTCCAGTCGCCGTCGGCGCTCCTGACGTGCACGAGCAGCGGTCCCGCCGGCAGCTCCCTGGTGTCCTTGGGGCGACGGCTCGCCGCGTTGGCGAGCAGGCGGTCGCGGCCGTCCGGGGCATGACCCTTCACGAGGAAGTACTCGTGACCGAAGGTGTGGAGCGTGGACGTGAGCCGGCCGGCGGGCCCCGTGTGGAGCAGCACGTCCGCGCCCCGGCCCTTCGCGCCCCGGCCGAGTTCCTCCACGACGCTCACCGGACGGACGGCGATCGTCCACTCCCGGCCCGCGGCACCCACGCGCAGGCGCAGCGGGCTCCTGCCGCTGTGGCGCAGCACGGACCGGCCCTCGAAGTCCTCCAGGGTCGTGTTCGCGAGGAGGACGTCTTTCTGGCCGTGCTCGTCCAGGCTGTGCACGCTGAAGTAGCCGTCACCCCTCCGGACGGAGTCGACCACCACGTAGCCGGCGGGAATCGGCACGTCGACCGTGAGCGTCTTCCCGCCCCTGCCGCTGCGGACGAACTCGGGGAAGTCCCCGCCGAAGACGCCCAGGTCCGACGCCGGGCGGCCGGTCCGCTCAGGGACCTGGACGGCGAGCGGTTCCAGGAGGGCATCCGGCTCCAGGAGGGCATCCGGTTCCAGGTCGGCAACCGGCTCCAGTACGGTAACCGGCTCCAGGTCGGCGGCCTCCGCTTCCCGGACCTTCGCCAGAAGCTCCTCGGGGATGGCCTCCGGCGGCGCGCCGACCGGCGCCGCCGGCCCGTCGTCGAGGGCGGTCTCGTCGAGGTCCGGGTCCCTGCCCTCGACGCCGAAGTCCTCCGCAAGCCCGACGAGTCCGGAGTCCCACCCCTGGCCCACGGCGCGGAACTTCCACGCCCCGTCGCGCCGGTAGAACTCGCCGAGCACGAACGCCGTCTCGGTGCTCGCGTCATCGACCTCGTACAGCGCCAGTTGCTCCCCCGTACCGGCGCTGATCGTCCGTATGTGGAGCCCCGGCACCTGGCCGAACGTCCCCGCGTCGGTGGAGGCGCTGATGACGATGCGGTGGACGGCGGGCTCCACCAGCGCCGTGTCGACCTCCAGCCAGTCGGCGACACGGTGCTGCTCGTCACGCACCTGCCCGATGTGCCGCACGGCGCCGGACGGATGGGTCAGCTGGTTGTAGAAGACCAGGTCGCCATCGCCCCTGACCCGGCCCGTGGCGTCGAGCAGCAGCGCCGAGGCGTCGACCTCCGGCACTCCGTCCCCGGCCGCCCGCCGAACGACCGCGATCCGCCACACCTGCCCGGGGACCGGCAGGTTTCCCCCCTTGACGATCTTTGTCACGCCGTCATGCTGGCACGCGACCGCCCCGCGTGCCTAGGTGCCGACGAGCCCGCCGGGCGAGGCGGACGGCGGACGAGGCCGGTCGGCGGCAGACGAGGCCGGCAGGCGGCATGTGCGCAGAGGAGGCCGATTCCTCCGCGCGGGCGGAACTTCACGGCATACGGATGGCGTTGGCAGGGTGACGCACGATGACGCGCGTCCGGTGAGGCACGACATGGCAGAAGCCGAGGTGGCACGAGTGGCGATGTGGGATCGGATCAAGGACCAGGCGACCAGAGGTCTGCAGCAGGCTCAAGGGATGCGTGGCGGCTCCCCGGGCCACGGGCCGTCCGGCGCGCGGGCCGGGACAGGGTCCGGCACAGGGTCCGGCGGCGGATCCAGGGCCGAGCTCGTGAGCGCGCTGAAGCTGCAGCTCACCTCGCTGAAGGCGGAGCTGAAGAGCGGCGCCTTCCGGGACGCCAGCATGGCCATGTGCGCGTTGGTGGCCGCGGCCGACGGCCGGATCGACCCGGCCGAGCGCCAGCACGTCGAATCGCTCATCCTCACCAACGACGTCCTCCAGAACTTCCCCGCCGACCAGCTCCGCCAGCGTTTCAACAAGCACGTCGACCAGCTGTCGGCCGGCTTCGTGATCGGCAAGGCGTCGGTGCTCCAGGAGGTCGCCAAGGTGGCGAAGAAGCCCGCCGAGGCGCGCGCCGTCATCCAGACCGGCATCGTGGTCGCGGGTGCGGACGGCTACATCGAGCCCGCCGAGGAGCAGATCATCCGCGAGGCGTGTGCGGCCCTTGGCCTGTCGGCGGCGGAATTCGGCCTCTGACCCGGGCACCGGTTACCCCCGCGTACCCGTACCCGTACCCGTGCACCCGGGATCCCGCGTACCCGCGCACTGTGGTGAACAGGCGGGTGGCCCGTATGGGGGTCACGATGGAAGAGGGTGGTGGCATCGATGGAGTACCCCGAGACATACGAGCTGGTCTTCAACGAGTCGGCGGTGGCTGACGACGTGGTCGTGGTCCGCCGCACGGATCGTGCCGGGCCGGGTGGCTGCCCGGTCTACGAGGACGATACGGGCATCGTGCGCGCGGAGATCAGCGAGCACGGCGACGTCCGCATGCTCGCGACCGGCGGTCACCAGGCCCACGCCTTTCCGGTGACGGCCCGCGCGCGGCGGTAGAGGCGGGCTGAAGGACCCGGTTCGTTGCCCTGCGTACCCGCTCCCATCGACCTCGCGCGCGCCCGCCCCGCCCGGTCGGCCGGCGCCGGTAGGGGAGCGGAGTCGACCGGGGCCGGGGGGTCGGTCTCCACCCGGAGCGGGCCGCCTCTCGGACGGGGCGAGCCCGGCGGGGGAGCGGATTCCGCGCCCGCAGTCCAGCCCGCGGACCCTCGCGCGCAGCCGCCGGCGGGATCGCGGCGGCGGTCGGCCCGATGCCGTACCGGGAGCAGGCGGTGATCGGGCCGAGCCGGCGGGGAGCCGGGGGCGCATGCACTGCCTCGTACCGGCGTCCCGGATGGCGTGGAGTCGGCGCGCGGGTCCGCTTGGAGGCCGCGAGGAGTCCAGCCCCCGCCCACCTGATCGGCCGCGACATCCGGGGTTTCTCGTCGCTTCACAGCGTGGCCGATGAGTTTGTGGCTTCCGGCCGGTCCAATCTGGTGACTCGACTCCCTGGGAAAGGACAGTGCCGTGTCGGAGCTACTCGTCGATTTCATCACCTCTCTCGACGGTTACGCATCGGGGGAGGGATGGCCCGGATTCTGGGGCCTGGAAGGCCCCGAGTACCTCGCGTGGCTCGGTGAGCAGCCCGAGGTCACGTACCTGATGGGGGCGAACACCTACCGCCTGATGTCGGGCTTCGCCGCGGGCGAGGTCCCGTCGGGCCAGGACGAGTTCAGGCCCGAGGAGGAGGCGTCCGTCGGCGAGCTCACGCAAGCGTCCAAGGTGGTGTTCTCCTCCTCGCTCAAGGAGCCGCTGACCTGGGACAACTGCACGCTCGTCCGTGACGACGCCGTCGAGACGGTCCGCGCCATGAAGGCGAGCGGTTCGGGGCTCCTGAGCACCATCGGCAGCCTCAGCCTGTGCCGGTCGCTGCTGCGGGCCGGACTCGTCGACCGCTTCCGGGTCGTGATGTTCCCGGTGATCACCGGGGCCACGGGCGCGGAACGCATCTACGACGGCTATCCGGACGTCGCCCTCGACATGACCGAGCACCGCACCTTTGACGGCCGCATCCAGCTGGTCGAGTACAAGCCCCGCGTGCTCGAACACCCACCGCTCGCCGCCCCCGCGTGACCGTGCCCGCCTGACCGTCGGCCAGTCCGTCGTTCCGTCCATCTCTCCGTCTGTCGGCCCTGCGTCGCCTGTCCGTCGGTCGTCGGCCGTGCGCCGTACCGCCCGTCGGCCGTCCGGCGAGGTCGCATCAGCCGTCCCTCCGACGCCTCCGGCAGGTACGGTGGCGTCCGGCCCCGTGCCTGCCGTTCGCCCGCTCGGCGCGCTCCTTCCTCATTTGGGAGCAGCTTCGCCGGCGGTGCCGACTCAACTGGCAGGCCCGGACCGACACATCGGGGGAGAGAGATGACGGTACTGCCGCGCCAGGAACGTCCGTGGACCGACGGCCACATGGTGGTCTGCGGCGACGACGGGCTCGCCCGCAGGCTGGCGGCCGAGCTCAGGGAGATCTACCGGCGCCATGTCGTGCTCGTCGTCCCCGGCGTCCAGGACGACGAACCGACGACGCAGGAGCCGCCCGCCGCGCGGGACGGGCAGACACCCGCGCCCGGGAGGCCGGCGGTGGTGCCGCCCCTGCGCGAGGTGTCCGCCGAGGTACCGACACGCGATGTCCTCCGGGAGGCGCGCGTGGAGGCGGCAGCCGCGCTCGCCCTGCTCTACGAGGACGACGAGATCAACCTGCGGGCCGCGCTGACCGCACGCCGGCTGAACCCCGGCCTGCGACTGGTCGTCCGCATGTACAACCGCAAGCTCGGCGACCACCTCGAAGAACTCCTCGACCAGGCAGCGCTCGTCACCGCGTCGGCCACCGACCGCACCGTCCTGGACGCGTCGACCACCGTGCTGTCCGACGCGGACACCGCCGCGCCCGCGCTCGTGGCGACGGCCGTGGCCGACACCCGCAAGGTCGTGCAGGCGGACGGGCTGCTGCTGCGGGCGGCCGAGCGCCCGGCGCCCGGGCGCGGCGAGGTCCCGGATCCCGGTCTGTGCACGCTGGCGCTGCTGTCCTCCACCACCTCCGACCCGGCCGGCTCCGAAGGGTCGGGCACCAGCGGCACCCCCGCCCCCGAACTCCTCCCCGACGACCGGGTCGTCCAGGGCGCGCAGGGCAGGGGCACCATCGTGCTGGAAGCCGTACGGCGGGCGAGCGCCGTCCCGACGCCCCGGCGGCTGGCCCGCAGGGGCGCGCCCTGGGGCGAGGTGTTCTCCGCCCGGCTGCGGTGGGCCGTCGCCGGCTTCGTGGCCGCCGTGCTCGCCCTGACCGCCACGACGGCCGTGCTGACCGACGCCGACCCCGTGCACGCGGCGTACCTGACCCTGCTCGACCTCTTCTCGATCAACGACCCCGCGCTCGACGCCCCGACCACCCGGCAGGTCCTCCAACTCCTGTCCGGACTCGTCGGCCTCGCCCTGCTGCCCCTGCTGGTCGCCGGCGGCCTGGAGGCCCTGGGCACCTTCCGCGCCACCGGCGCGCTGCGCCGCCCGCCGCGCGGCCTGTCGGGGCACATCGTGCTGCTGGGCCTCGGCAAGATCGGCACCCGTGTCCTGGCGCTGCTGCGGGAGTACGACGTCCCGGTCGTCTGCGTCGAGCAGGACCCAGACGCCCGCGGCATCCCGCTCGCCCGCGACCTGGGGGTGCCCGTGATCCTCGGCGACGTCACCGAGGACGGTGTGCTCGACGCCGCCGGCGTCCGGCGGGCCGACGCCCTGCTCGCCCTGACCAGCTCCGACACCACCAACCTGGAAGCCGTCCTCGCCGCCCGCGCCCTCAAGGGCGACCTGCGCACGGTGATGCGGCTCTACGACGACGACTTCGCCACCGCCGTGTACCGCACCCTGCGCTCCGCGCACCCCGACGCCGTCACCCGCAGCCGCAGCGTCTCCCACCTCGCCGCCCCCGCCTTCGCCGGCGCCATGATGGGCCGCCAGATCCTCGGAGCCATACCCGTCGAACGGAAGGTCCTGCTCTTCGCCGCCGTCCTCGTCGCCGGCCACCCCCAGTTCGAAGGCCGCACCGTCGCCGAATCGTTCCGGCCGAACGCCTGGCGTGTCCTCGCCCTCGACACCGCCGACCCGCCCGCCCGGCGCCCCGACCTCGCCTCCACCCCTCACGACGGCGCCCAGCCCCAGCTCCTGTGGGACCTCCACCCCGGATACGTCCTCCGCCCCGAAGACCGCGTCGTCGTCGCCGCCACCCGCCGCGGCCTCGCCGAACTCCTCGCCACGGGACCGGAGTCGGCCCTCGACCCCACGTCGGCACCCCCTGCGTGAGCCGTTCGGCACCGGTCCGCACGGCGAGGGGGCTTACGGACTCCCGGGCTTACGGGCAGGAGCCTTCGCTGAACGTCGCGTGGCTGACGTAGAAGGCCAGCCTGTCCGGTCCCGGGGGCGGCAGGTCGACGTCCTCGGGGAGAACGACAGGGGGCTGCTCGTCCAGAGTCAGCGTGACGCGGACGCAGTACGCGCTCTCGGTGTCCTCGGTGCTGACGGTGTAGCCCCCGCCCTCCGCCTCACGCGCGTCGACACCATGCCCCGGCCCGATGCCGCTCTCCCTGATCGCCTCTTCGACCAGGAGGCCGTGGCTTCCCTCCAGGGTCGTGTAATGCCCCTTGCCTTCCAGATCCCGGACGCCCTCGCGGACGGCGTCACCCAGCTCGCCCTCGCTCCACGTCGACTCGGCGTGCAGGCCGAACAGCATGCCGATCGCGAGCAGCGACGTCAGAAGGATCAGAGCGAGACCGACGGGGTTGCGGTGGTTGTAGACGTACCGGCTCGTTCCCCACCGGCTGCGGACGAAGACCGGCTCGTCGTCACTCAACGCGCCGCCCTCCCACAGCCGATGTACGCGTCTCGCGCGGCTGCTCCGGGAGCCGGCGCCCGCACACCGGGGCGCGACGGGGCTATGACCCGCAGGGGTATGTTCCGAAGGGAGCTGGTGACCTCGACCCGGGATCGGCCGACAGGGGCGGAGAACCGGTGGTGAGCGGCTGTCGTCATGACGGAACTGTATGCGCAGGTGTGATCCGCCCAGCGGGCTCGGCCGGCCCCCGCGAAACCCGTTCGCGTACCACCGCGCCCGTTGCTACGCTCCCGGAGGCCGTGCGAAAGAACGAGGAGGTGGTACCCGTGAACGCAGTATCGACATGGGTGCTCCCCTCCGGGGTCATGGTCGGGCGACAGGTCGTCCGGGAGCACCGCTGTGAGCTCCCCCGAAAGGCACGACCATGCACTTCACCTCTGAGCGACGTCTCGACGACGGCGTCCTCGAACGCGAATTCACCCTCGGTGAGATCCCCGGCATCCTCTGGACACCCGTCGCCCCTTCCGCACCGGCGCCGCTGATCCTGCTGAGCCCCCCGCCCCTCGGGCTGCGCCAGACGTACCCGCGGCTGCTGGCCCGGGCCCGGCAGGCCGCCGCCGATGGCTTCGCCACGGCGACCATCGAGCTCCCCGGATCCGGCAGCCGTCCGCGCCTGCCCGGCGCCGAGCAGGCCGTCACCGACCTGCGCAGGGCCCTGGACGCGGGTGAGCGAGTCAGCGACGAGGTCATCGACGCGCTCATCCTCCCGCTCGTCGACCAGGCCGTACCGGAATGGCAGACCACCCTGGACGCCCTCCTCGCGCTGCCCGAGATCGACGGCCCGGTCGGGTACTCGGGGGGAGTGATCTCGATCGGGATCCGGCTCGCGGTGGTCGATCCGCGCATCTCGGCCGCCGTTCTGTTCGCGGGGAGTTACGTCCCCCGGGCCATGTTCGAGGAAGCCCGGGAGGTCAGCATCCCCCTGCATGTCCTGCTGCAGTGGGACGACGAGGGCAACGACCGGCAGGCCGCCCTGAACCTGTTCGACGCCTTCGGCTCCAAGGAGAAGACCCTGAACGCGAACATGGGCGGACACACCGGCGTCCCGCAGTTCGCGGGTGACGCCGCGGCCCAGTTCTTCACCCGGCACCTGCGCTGACCGCTACGCACACCGCGGGCCTCTGCCACCTCGGCAGAGGTCCGCGCCGCGTGGATCTGGTGGGGACGGCGGTTCCGCAGACCGTGGAAGGGACCACAGGGGGCTGGATCGTACGTCGGCGACCGCCGCGGAAGGGGATGGCCGCGGTCGGCTGCCAGCCGAGACGTGCTCTGGCGGCGTCAGTGTCACCGCCGGTACCGGCACCTTGGAGGCGGGTCGGCTTCTCTCGCCAGTCCCCGGTTCCCTCCGTCCAGCTTGTCTGGCCCGACCGGCAGCACCGCGGCCGTCGGACGAGCGGGCCAGTGCCGGGCCGCGCAGTGAGCAGGTGCCGGCCAAGGGGGCAGCGCTCTGCATGGGCCTCGCACCACAGACTCCGCCCAGCAGCCCAGCAAGATCCGTACCGCGGCTACGCCTGCGACGGCGACAGCCGATGGATCCCCGACGCCGTCAGAGACTGGTGGCGCGACCGCGGGCGGGTCACCGAGTACCTGGAGTCCCTCCTGCCCGGATGGTCCTCCAGCGACAGGGCTGAAGAGCGTGAAGCCGCGGAGGGGCTGCGGGACTTCGCCGCCTACATCGCCGAGGGGCTCGGCGCGGACCTGTGGAGGTACCTCTTCCGGCTCGAAGAGGGTTCCTACCCGAAGAGTCCCGGACCACTGCCGGAGCTCCGATAGCTGATCGTCTCGGAATGAGTTGAGCTGCGCGTTCCCGACCGGGCGGCGGACGCCGGCGCCCAGGCAGGGCGTCACTCAA
The DNA here is from genome assembly GCF_044541975.1 of Streptomyces sp. NPDC085460. NCBI lineage: Bacteria > Bacillati > Actinomycetota > Actinomycetes > Kitasatosporales > Streptomycetaceae > Streptomyces > Streptomyces sp. NPDC085460. The sequence goes on along the minus strand of NZ_JBITTO010000013.1, from coordinate 43,384 downwards.
CTCCTGCCGCTGCTGGACGCCATTCCGTCGATCCGGGGTCGGACGGCCTTCGCTCGGCTCCGCCGGTTCGACGGCTCCACGTGCGCTACGAACGACGCACCGATCCTGAGCGCAGCCCCAGCGTGCTGTGCTGAATCAAGCCGGCCGGAGCATCGGCAGAACGCGCCTTACGTCGGGTCAACTCCACCAGCTTCGAGCGGAGCTCAGGCACTGGCTCACCCAGCACGATGGCGCTGACGACCAGTTCGAGCATGACGCAGTCGTAGGCGTCGTCCCTGCCTCCATAGCGCTCGCCATCTCGCTCTGTCACGGCACTGACGATCCGCCATCCACCGCCATAGACCGGCGCGAAGGTCGCGGCGAAGACTCCGAAACCGGTCCAGCTTCGATGCAGGAAGACCACCTCACCCTCGGTGAAGACGTCCCACTTCTCGTCCATGTCCTGTGACGCGTAGCCACGCTGGATCCGCTTCCAGTCCTCATCCGACCAGATCCGCTGAGGAAGCACCGGCATCGGCCGAGGGTCCGATATCGGCTGGACGCGACACATGGACCGAGTAACAGGCTCGTCAGCAGGCATGGAGTGATCTTACGGAGGACAGTCGGGCACGGCACCCGTGTCAGAAACGGCCGGGCTGTCTCGTCTCAGGTGGTGAGGAGGGGTTCTGAGGAGACCAAGAGCCCCCTTGACGACAAGGAGCCGGGCATGAGCGAGGAGACGACGCACCGGAGGGTCGCGCTGGTCACCGGGGCGAACAAGGGCATCGGCCGTGGGGTCGCCGAACACCTTGCCGCGCTGGGAATGACGGTACTGATCGGTGCCAGGGACCCGCGGCGCGGTGAGGAGTCCGCCGCGGCTGTGCGGGCCACCGGCGGCGAAGCGTACGCGGTCACGCTGGACGTCACCGACCATGTCACGGTCCAGGAGGCCGCGAAGCAGGTCGAGGAGCGCTTCGGCCACCTCGACGTGCTGATCAACAACGCCGGAATCACCGGGTCCGGGCAGGTTTCGCCTGAGGACGCCCACGATCAGGTCCCCAGCTCTGTCGACGTGGACATGGTCCGAGCGGTGTTCGAGACCAACGTCTTCGGAGTGATCACGGTGACCAACGCCATGCTGCCGCTGCTACGGCGGTCACCGATGCCACGCGTGGTCAACGTAAGTAGTCACGCCGCCTCGTTGAGCCTCACCAGCGATCCGGAGGGCCCCTTCGCCGCTTTGTTGCCCTCGGCGGCGTACGCACCATCCAAGAGCGCGCTGAACGCGCTGACGGTGCAGTACGCCAATGAGCTGCGGAAGGACGGCATCCTCGTGAACGCGGTCGCACCCGGCTTCGTTGACACGGACAGCAACAACCACACCGGATTGCTCACGGTCGCGCAAGGCGCCGCAGTAGTGGTGCGCCTGGCCACGCTGGACGCGGACGGCCCGACGGCGCGATTCATCGGCGAGGAGGGCGCGGTGCCCTGGTGACGGAGGCAGTGGAGAGCGGCGTTTCACGGGCCGCAGGGCCTCAGCGTAGCCACGTACTGGTACCCAACGATCCACCTACCCACTGATCCACCGACCCACCTACCCGCGGATCCGTCTATCCACAGAGCCGCTGCGGCGATCAAGGAGGAGCAGGCATTCCTGTCGACCGTGGTCACCCGGATCTCGATCGACGTGCTGCGCTCGGCCCGCGTCCGGCGGGAGGAGTACGTCGGACCGTGGCTCCCCGAGCCGCTGCTGACCGACCCGTACGAGGATCCGGCGCGGTCGGCGGAGCTGGCGGACTCACTCTCGATGGCGGCCCTGCTCCTGTTGGAGAGGCTCACCCCGCTCGAACGCGCGGTCTTCGTGCTGCGGGAGGTGTTCGCCTTCGGATTCCCGGAGATCGCGGCGGCCGTGGGGCGATCGGAGGCGGCCTGCCACCAGCTCGCGGCGCGCGGGCGCCGCCACATGGACGCGGGCCGGGCGCGGTTCGAGGCCGACGGCAAGGCGCGTGAGGAACTCGCCGAACGGTTCTTCGGCGCCTTCCGGGACGGGGACGTCGACGGGCTGACCGAACTGCTGGCCGCCGACGTCCAGATGATCGGCGACAGCGGCGGCAAGGCCCCCAGATCAAGCCGGTCGTCCTCGGTGCCGGACATGTGGCCGGTGTGCTCGCGGCGTTCGTACCAAGGGTGATCAGGGGCGGCGGCCTCGTGGAGCCGCGCCAGGTGAACGGCCGGCCGGGTGCGGTCTTCCGTGACAGGGAGGGCCAGGTTCTCGGCACCTGGGCGCTCGACGTACGCGACGGACAGGTGCAGACGATCCACGCCGTGAACAACCCCGACAAGCTCGGTCACGTCGGCCCCGTAGCGGACGCGTGGGCGGCTCTTCGGGAGGTGAACCAGGCGCACCGGTCCACAGATCGACCTACCACCCACGACCATGCCCCCACCACGGCGTGACCCTGGCCGGGGGAAACGCGGGAGTCGAGTCTGGACAAGCGGGATTCGAGCAACGGCACGGGCGGATGAGGGGTTCGGCTCGCTGAGCCGGCTTCCTCCCTGGTCTTGCTCTTTGAACATGGGAGGCTATTGTCCAGCTGCCGAATTGGGTCGTGGTGACCTCATGGTGCGTGGGACGATTTCCGCATGCGGCTGGTAGCTGACGGAGCCACACCAACCTCGCGGCTGGTCCTCGTGAACGACCTTGAGACCGATGACGGATACGTCTTCGCGCTGACGAGTCCACTCTTCCTTGCCGCCGGCGACCGCATCGCTCTCGAGAACGGCCAGCCTGCCGTTGTACGGGGTGATGGAGCGCGGCTGTCACCGACCGGCGTCTGGTCCTCTCGCTGCCGACTGGGATCGCCGCCCCTCCGGTGGAAGCAGTGTCTCGGCCGCTCGTTCGGTGCCGGGCCAGCGCTGCGGCCGCAGGCAACGGCGCCCTGAAACGCCGAAGCGGCCTGGAGTCCGGTGCCAACCCGGCGCGTGGCTCAGCTCCTAGCGTCACGTCAGACAACGTTTGCCTGATCATGGGAGACTGCTTCGTCGACTGGGGGGAGAGTGTGACCGTGGAGCCTGGCAACCGCGCGCTGACGGCGGACGTGATCGCGGCACTGAGGTACTGGCCCGGTGTCATATGGGGAGGTCAGAAGCATCCTCCGGAGCCAGTGGACATGACCGTCCTGCCGCCCTTCTTCAACGAGGTTCTGCAGGACCTTCCGTGGTGGAACCGTGACTGGAAAGTCGACCGCGTCCAGCCGGGACGTCCCGCAGAGACCGGGGATCACCGCTGCGATCCCGCCGTAAGGTTCACCGAGGTGTCGATCCCGGGAACGGTCGCCTCCGGCAACGGTGAAACCCTGCCGTTCGTCGCGAAGGTCGGTTTCACGGGCGACCGGCTGATCCGCTTCCAAGTCAAGATCGGTGACGTGGTCATCGGCCCGGCCGTTGCCCCTGCCGGGCAGTCGGAGCCGCATCCGTTCGGACGGATGCTCACCGGCTTGATGAACCTGCGCGGGATCTCGGTCGGGGAGATGGCCAGGGCCGCCGGACTTTCGACGTCCACCATCCACATGCTCCGCAAGGGGCACAACCCGAATCTTCTGCAGGCCCGCCTGATCGCCGGGATCCTGGACATGTCCGAAGCGGACGTCAAAGTCATCGCCGGACTCGACGACGGCAGTACGCAGTAGCTGACAGGCGGCGGCGTCACGATGCGGCCTCGGCGCTGCGTCACGCTACGTTCGCCCTGGTCAATACTTCGCGTAGGCGCTCGTCCGCGGAGTGCTGGTTCCGCCAGATGATGGAGCGGGCGCGAGCAGCGGCTTCGTGTGTTCTTGGTGGCGGCGCGGGCGGTCGGTTGCCCGGCTCGGGCTTACCGGGCCGGGGGCGTACGACACCAGGGGCATGCCGATGACCAGGTTCGCGTCCGTCGGCCATGCCCCGCCGAGGGTGGCGGCCCCGGGGTGATGGCTGTAGTCGTCCGGCGAGATGGATCAGCGGCGCAGCTGGCGCAGGCGGCGTACGGTTTTCGCGGCTCCCCAGATGAGGAGGACATTCACGGCGGCGCCGCCGACGAGGTAGACCATCGGCCCGAAGGGGCTGTCCTCGCCCGGGCCTGAGCCGCCCAGGAGGGCGTTCAGGGGGCCGGCTCCGAAGATCGTGACCAGGAGCGAGCCCGGGAAGGAGAGGAAGTACAGGGCGGCCAGGTAACCGTCGCCGGACGTGCCGGCGAGGCCGCGGACCAGGCCGGAGGTGGCCATCAGGGCGAGATAGCCGAGGGCCAGGGTGCGTGGGGTGGGCCCTGTGGACGCGTGGCGGGTGCGGCGAGTGGTCGGGCTCACGGGAGGTGGTTCGCCTTCTGGATGATCGGGGTGGGGGAGCGCGGGTGGGTACCGGGGGCGCCCCCGGTTCCACCATTTGAACACGTTCAGTGGTTGAACACGTTCAGTGGTGGAGTGGGAGTGCAGACCGGCATCGGGAAGGCGTACCGGCCGGGCTTCCGGGGCACTCCAGGGTGCAGATCCCGTGATCGTCCCTCAGCGCCGTCCGCAACGGGTCACACACCAGAGTCTCAGACTTCAAACGACGAGTCGCCCGCCAGTCGCCCCGCAGAGCCTCAGGGAGTATCTCTTCCGTAGCGGCCCCGGCCGAGCGGTTCCCCCGACCGCGTGGGGCCGACCTCCCATGCGAGGCCGTTAACACCCGGCGAGCCCAGCCGATGGCGGTGCGCTCCCCGGGCGCGGAGCATGTGCATGGGAGTGGAGTCAGGGCCTGGATTCGCTCCGTAGGCGGTATCCCATCCCTCCGGTACCCTCCCGGCCCGGCCCGGCCCGGCCCGGCCCGGCGTCGACGTCTCGCCGAGCCGATCCCGGGCTCAGCGTGTCGTCGGGCCGTGATCGACGCCGCTGGTCGGGGGTGATGGCCGCCCGCTTTCGTCAGCCCATTGATGTCCACGACGCCCGGTCACGGGGTCGCAGAGCCGGTCAGATCCCGGACCTGCTGGGCGAATTCCGCGCGTTGCCGCTCCGTCAGGGTGGCGTAGAGCGGTGCTTGCAGCTCGTCGGTGAGTCGTTCCGCGCGCTGCCATCGGGGGACCAGACTCGGAGCGACGGGCAGTGGCTCCGGCCAGCCGTAGTGGGCTGCCTGCTCCACGCCGAGGTTGATCACCATCGCCTCCCGTCCGCTCAGCCCGGACAGGCGCACTGCCGCCAGATGGCAAGCACCGCGATGCTCCCGTAGTACGTGGATGCGTTGCATCGCCGCTCCGACCGGGTCGTCGACAGGGCAGGGCTGCGCCCGCCAGCCGGCGAACAGAGGCAGGGCGTCGGCGTCGGCGGCGTCGATCAACCGCTGCGCCAGCAGGTTGAAGCGCTCCACGTCGACGTCGCCCGGGATGTGGGCGCGCCCCCACGTCCGGACTGCCTCGGCGTAGCAGGTGACGGCCTCCTCCGCCGGCATCACGGGCCGTCCGGACCGCCAGCCGGTGGTGACCAGATCAGGGCCGAGGAAGCCCTGTACCGCTTGGACCACCGAGGCCGGCGCCTCGCCGAGCGCTCCGAACCGTCCGCGACAGTAGAAGCCGCGTCCAGGGGGGAATCCGGCGCGCAGGCCGATGGCGGCGGTCGCGGTGTCGGACATGAACTCGTCACCGAAGTCGTGGATGGGCCGGGCCACCGCGGAGATGCAGTCGAGGGTTTCCATGGGCTGAAAGTCGCTCATCACGACTCACCAGGTCAAGGGGATCATTTCTGATGGAACCCTTTAGGTAATCTATCGAGTCATGCTGGATATTCGCCGTCTGCACATGCTCAAGACCGTCGCCGCCCGCGGCTCCATCACCGCGGCCGCTCAGTCCCTGGCACTGTCGGCCGGGGCCGTGTCCCAGCAGCTGGCCGCGCTGAGACAGGACGTGGGGGTCGACCTCCTGCGTCCCGACGGACGCACCGTCGCGCTGACGGAGGCGGGCCGCGTCCTCCTTGCACACGCCCACCGGATCCTCGCCGCCATGGAGGAAGCCGAGTGCGCCGTCGCGGCGGTCAAGGGCACGGTCGGCGCCACCGCCACACTGGCCGCGTTGCCGTCGACCGTCGCCAGGATCGTGGCCCCCGCGCTGGCCGCCCTGGGCGCGGACCACCCCCAGCTCGTCATGACCTGTCTCGTCACCGATGAGGCGCAACTGCGGGAACTCACGCTCGGCACCGTCGACGTGGTGCTGGGCCAGCGCTACCACCACCTCCCGGAGACCGCGCCGCCCAGGAGCGTCGTGATCTCGCCGCTGCTCGACGATCCGCTGCTCGTCGTCACCGCCGCCGACGGATCCGGTGAGCGTCCCGTAACCCTGCGCGAACTGGCCACGCACAACCTCGTCGTGCCACCGGCGAGCACCGACTGCGGGCAGGCCATCCTGCACGCCTGCCACCAGGCAGGCTTCACTCCCACGGCGCGGTACGTCACCGCCGACATCTCCGCGCAACTCGCCCTCGCACGAGCCGGCCTGGCCACCGCGCTCGTCCCCCGGACCGCCATCGACCCCGGCGCACCCGGGATCCGCACGGCGCCCATCGAGGACCACCCGATCCTGCGCCTTCTGTTCGCCGCCACCCGTCGTACCGAATCGGCCAACCCGACGACCGCGGCGGTCGTCGAGGCACTGCTCACCGCGGTGCGACAGGACCGCACCGCGCACCTTCGCCCCTCGCCCTGAACGCTGTCACGAGCGGAGGGGCGACCCGGAGGGCGCCCCGGAGCGCCGGGGCCACGGATCGCCCGCCGGGTTCCCCCGCGCGGGTTGCGGTCGGTGCGGGTGCGGGTGCGGTCGGTGCGGTCACGCATACCTGGCGAACGCGGAGGAGTGGTCAGTGGCCCACTGGCGGAATGTTCGTGGTGCCGTCCCGAGGATGTCGGCCACCGTGGACGTGGTGTAGGCGGGCTGTCCGACCGCCGCATTCCACGCTGCGAGCAGCATGTCGACGGCCGGGCGGGGCACCGTTCCCTCCCACCGGTGCCGGAATTCGTCCGGCGTCAGCTCCTCGAAGGCGATCCGGCGCCCGAGGACGTCACCGAGGATGTCCACCTGTTCGGCGTGGGTCAGCGATTCGGGGCCTGTGAGGACGTAGTCGCCCCCGACGTGCCCATCCTGATGGAGCGTTCGGGCCGCGACGGCCGCGATGTCGCGGTCGTCGACCGGTGCCGACGCGGCAGCACCGAACGGCCACCGGACGGCGTGGCCGGCCCGGATCGCGGGCGCCCACCAGGCCAGCGAGTTCGACGCGAACATTCCCGGCCGGATGATCGTCGATTCGAGTCCGGCGGCCGCGATGAGCCGCTCGATCTCGGCGTGCAGCGCCGCCATGGGGTTGGGCTGCTGGAAGAGGGGGTGGGGCGTCCGGTGCGGGGAGGAGAGGAGGACGACTCGCCGCGTGTGGGCCCCCAGCCGCTCGACGACGGCCGCCGCGGTTCGAGGAGGGGCGGTCCAGACGAGGAAGACCGCACGGGTGCCGTTCAATGCCGCGTCGAGCGTCTCCGGTGCGGTGAGGTCGCCGGTGTGGACCTCGACCTGCGCCGGCAGCCGCGTCACCGTCCCGGGGCGGCGGGTGAGGGCACGTACGGGCACGCCCGCGTCGAGGAGTCGGTCGATGACGACCCGGCCGACCCGGCCCGTCGCACCGGTGACGAGCACGGGAGCGTTCTCTGTCTGATTCACGCCGCCCATGAAAACGTTACTCGGTTAAAAAAGCAACTCGGTCATGAATGTTACGGTGGTCAGGTGAGCGAGTCGACGGGACTGAGGGCCCGCAAGAAGGAGCGGACGCGCGACGCCATCGGCGACGCCGCCGTCACGCTGTTCCTGGAACGTGGCTTCGATCACGTATCGGTCAACGACGTGGCCGCGGCGGCCGAAGTCTCCAAGCCGACTCTCTTCCGGTACTTCCCCACCAAGGAAGATCTGGTGCTGCACCGGTTCGCTGACCATCAGGGCGAGGCCGCACGCGTCGTACGTGACCGTGAGTCCGGCATCGAGCCGGTGACGGCGCTGCACCAGTACTTCCGGGCGGGCCTCGATCGGTACGACCCCGTCACCGGCCTCAGCGATCATCCCGAGGTGGTGGCCTTCCACCGGATGGTGTTCGCCACGCCGAGCCTGGCGGCTCGGCTCACGAGGTACCAGATCGAGGACGAGGAGGCGCTGGCGGAGGCCCTCGGCGCAGGCATCCGGGCACGCCTGCTGGCCGCGCAGGTACTTGCGGTACAACGGGTGCTCGCCCGGACCAACTGGCAGAAGATCGCCGACGGTCGAACCGCCCGCGAGGTCCACCCCGAAGCCGTATCCGAGGCGGACCAGGCGTTCGACCGGCTGCGGTGACAGGCGACACCGTCATCTGAGGAAGATTCCGGGTCACGGCGTACGTGTCGCGACGGGGGCGGTCGAGCCGCCGCATGCGACGGTGCCGCTTCCGGCGTTCGTCCGCGCTTGTCCGTGCTCGTCCGGGCTCGTTGCCTTCGCCACGGCGCGCGGACCGCGGCGTCAGATGTCTACTGGCCCTGCCACTTGAACTTCTGGAAGTCGCTGTAGTTGCAGTCGAGCGTCTTGAGCCCGTTGATGCTGTCGTCCAGGCAGCGGCCGGTCTCCTCATTGACGAACGTGTAGGCGATCTTCTTCGTGTCGAGGACGAGTCGCCAGCGCTGGAAGGGCAGCCCGTTGCAGCCCAGTACCTGAAGCCTGCTCGCGGCAGCCGTGCCCGTAAGTCACGGTGGAGCAGCCTCATCCGGCGTAGCAGCCATGATCCGGCGCGGCGAGTCCGGTGGGCCTGCTGCCACGGCTTCTGAAGACGCGAGCGACCCACCGGTCCATTCGCGCCCCGAAGTCCGACGCCGAGGCGATGTCCGAGGCCGGCAGGCAACCGGCGTCGTCGAGGTCCGCGACGAAGTCCACATCGGCCCAGCCGCCTCGGAACAGCACGACCGACAGCACGGCCTCCGCCGGACCCGATACGACCACGCCGACCGAGTCCGGGTCACGAACCCGAGCCCGGTCGGTCTCCAGCGGCTGAGGCCAGGAAGCCTCCGCGTCCCTCCACGTCACCCGGCCCACTTCAAGGCCGGACGACACCCAGCCCTCCGACCGTCGATCCAGGAAGGCGGCCACCTCGTCAAGATCAACAAGTCTGTCCATGAGGGGATCATCCCTCACGGACACAACGGACGAGCCCCAACGGTCCCGCCCGCAGCCCGCTGAGCGAACTCCTGGTAGGCGCACTGTCCGACGTCGCCCAGCCCCAGGGGCCGTGGGCAGCCCGTCCCGGCCCTGACTCGCTCCGAAGCATCTCCATCCAACACGGCGTCCCTAGCGTGCTGTTCAGCCGGGACGCGACGAGATTGCCACGCGGAGCCCGTCCGTCGGGGCCGTGCACCTCCGCCGTAGGCTGGCGGCCTCGCGATGAAGGGAGATACGCCATGGGTGAGCACGAACGGCCGACGGCCGAGGGCGGCTTCGACGGGGGCGACGGAGGAGACGGAGGAGACAAGGCCAGGCGGAAGCCGTCCGACGACACGGCCCCCGTCCCGCCCCAGGGCGGTGGCAACTCCATCTCGGGCGGCGAGCTCGGCAACGTCATCATGGCGGGCACGGTGCATGGCGGAGTGACCTTCAACTCCAGGGGCGGCGACACTCCAAGTGACTTAGAGAACCCCGTCATCGCCTCCGTACAGCTGAGGCCGGGCGGGACCCTCGCCGATCTGGTCGTGGACGCGGACCCGCCACGCGTGATGGTGCCCAGTGGCACGGTTCACGTCATCACCCTGGAGGCCAGGACGAACCGGGCCGTGGTCCTCGACGCCGCACGCCCTGTCGTCCTGGCTCGCAGGCCGCCGCGCCCCGCCTGTCTGCTCACCCGCATCGGGGCGAAGATCGAACCCCGCCGCTTCACCACGGATTTCGAGGTCCGGGTGCCGCAGATGCGCGCTCAGGGCGCGGACTTCCCCTTCTCCATCAGTGCCACCGACGTGGAGCAGTTCTGGTTCGAACCGATCGCCCGCACGCACGAGATCGCGTGGCAGCTGGAGCTCGACTGGACCTGCGCTGGCCGTCGAGGCACCACGGTCATCAACAACAGCGGGGAACCGTTCGAGGTGTATCCCGTGGCCGCGTTGTTCGACGGCCGTGCGGATTCTGTTCTGAACTCCGGCTGCGGTCTGTTCCATGAACCCGGCTGCCCCTCTCTGCTGCTCGAAGAGGCGGGAGCTCCCACGTCGTTGTGGACGTCGGCCCGGTCGTCCTCGCTCCCCTCCTACCCCGCGCCGGGCGGACCGCGAGCGGCAGCCGGCGCCGCAACCGCGCCGCCGCACCGCTCGGACGACGACGACAGTCCGGAAGATCTGCGACGTCACATCCTGGCCCTGCACGCCGCCCTGGCCGTCAGTGACCCAGAGCTACCGGCCTCCTGGCCCGACTACCGCAAGATCGCCTCACTGGTACGGATCCTGTTCCATCGCCCGGACCACAGGGGCCACGAATCGCAGGAGTTCCGGGCTCTGCTCGTCCAGGTGCTGCGCTATCTGTACGTGTCCGGCCAGCACGAACCCGGCGTGACCCTCGGCCGCATCGCCGCAGCGGCCTGGAGCGAAACGCTCGGGAGGGACCATCCGGACACGCTGGCGGTGGCCAACAGGCTCGCCGGGTGCCTGATCGGCCTCGGCAAGCACGCGGAGGCGAGGGATCTGCTCGCGGACCTTCTCCCGCGCTGCGAACGGGTGTTGGGCTGGGAGGCTCCCCTCACCCTGACCGTCGGCAGCAACCTCTGCGCCTGCCTCTTCGCGCTCGGTGCGCATCAAGAGGCCCGGCAGCAGTGCGAGGACGTTCTGCGCCGGAGCCGCCTCGCGCTCGGCCCCGACGACCCCCGTACCCTGCGCGCGGCATCCAATCTCGCGATCTTCCTGCGGCGCCTCGACGACCACCAGGCTGCCCGTGCCGTCCTGGAGGACACACTTCAGCGATACCGGCGGGTGCTGGGCGAGGACCATCCCGACACCCGGCACGCCAAGCGTGATCTCGTCGCGCTTCTCCGCGAGCTGGGGGAGCCCGAACGCGCCCAGGCAGTGGCGGGTGATCTTCCGGCCGGCCCCTGACCCGATTCCGAACCCGACCCCGCCCCCGAGCACGGACAGCGCGCGGCCCTCCGGTCCCCTCGGCGAGGTCGCGGGAGTCATCGTGCGCCGTCGGCCGTGGCGGGCCGCAGGTGGATGGGGTTGCTCCAGGCACGCCCGCCGGAGTCGTCCTCGACCGTGACCCGGCAGAACCCGTCGCGGAACATCGCCAGCGGCAGGGTGCAGTCCGTCAGATTCTCGCCCTGGACGACCTGCGCGCCGGGAACGCCGCCGGTGATGAGGATCTTGCGGGCGGGGGAACAGCGGACGGTGATGTGCCCGTTCGCTTAGTCGACAGCCGTGGTGTTCCTCCGGACTCGGGCACGGTAGGCGGACCGAGCGATCATTCCAAAAACTCGTGGCCTCGGCACGCGAGATTCCGCAGGGCCCGGGACGTCGGCATTCCTGAGGCGGCCGAGACCGTGGGTGTGGGTTCCGCAGCACGGGTGTCAGTGCAGGCACGTACGGTCGGCGCATGAATGATCAGTGGTGGGCGGGCGTGCGGCGGCGGATCGAGACGGTGGGTGCGGGTCCCTCCGGCAGGGAGGTGTTCGGGGCTCTGGGGCACAGATGGATCCTGGAGGACCCGCTCAGCCCGGACGAGCTCGCCGAACTCGAGGCCCAGACGGGCGTACGGCTGCCGGAGGAGTACCGGACGTTTCTGCTCCACGTCGGCGCGGGCGGCGCCGGCCCCGCGTACGGCCTGTTCCCGGTGCGGCGCGTGCGGGGACGCTGGCGCTGGGAAGGCGACGGCGCGGACATCGCCGACCTGTCGAGGCTTGCCGAGCCGTTTCCCGACCAGGGCCCGGACCCGAAGCTGCTCGCCGACCTGCACGCCCAACGCCCCGAGGAAGAGGACTTCGACGACATCGAGGACTTCGACGACGCCTTCGAGGCGTGGGACGAGCGGTGGGGGGACCTCATGTTCGCCCCGGAGCGAACCGTCGGCGCCATCGTCATCTCCCATCTGGGCTGCGCACAGAGGGAGTGGCTGATCATCAGCGGCAGCCACCGTGGCACGGTCTGGTCCGACTGCCGGGTGGACGACATCGACCTCGCCCCGCTGCTCGCCGACGACGGCACGCCGGTGACATTCGCCCGCTGGTACACCGACTGGCTGGAGAAGGCCGAGCGAGCGGCCGCGTCGCCGCCCGAAGTCCCTTTGCCGGTGGCGGTGAGCGCTACGGAGGGCCGCACGCGCATCGCATGACCTCAGCCGAGGTGAGACCAGTGGATCGGTAGACCGGTAGTACCGGTCTACCGGAATCGGCCACAGCATCCGCCGGCTCAGCGTGATCATGGCCTTGACCTGCGGATTTCGTAGGAGTCCCGGGCGTGAACAGTGGGCGAATCCCTGACGTGACGGGTTTTGGAAGTGCTGTGTCACGTCCTAGCCTCCCCGGCATGTCCGACTTCTCACGCCGTAAGGTCCTCGGCACCCTCGCCGCGGGCTCCGCGCTCTCCGTCCTGCCGCCCTCGCTCCTGACGGCCATGGCCGCTCCCTTGCCGCGCGGTGGCCTCCGCGCCGTCGAGCACGTCATCGTGCTGATGCAGGAGAACCGTTCATTCGACAACTACTTCGGCACCCTCAGGGGCGTCCGAGGCTTCGGCGACAGCAGGGCGCTGCGACTGCCCGACGGTACGAGCGTGTTCGAGCAGCCCCGCTCCGGCGGGCCCGCCGTGCTGCCGTTCTCCGCGCGGCAGGCGGCCGTCGACGCCGGACGCCCCGAGAGCGACATCCAGTACCTCGGCTCGCTGCCGCACGGCTTCCCCGACGGGGTGCAGGCCCGCGCGAACGGATGGTGGAACGACTGGATCGCGGCCAAGGGCCAGAGCACCATGGCCTACTACGACCGGCGCGACATCCCCCTCCAGTACGAACTCGCCGACCGCTTCACCATCTGCGACGCCTACCACTGCTCCGTCTTCGGCTCCACCAACCCCAACCGCAACTACCTGTGGACCGGCACCACCGGATTCGAACCCGGCGGCGGGGCCCGGGCCGTCACCAACGCCGCGTACTCCTACACCCACGCCGGCTACGACTGGACCACCTACCCGGAGCGTCTGGAGGCCGCCGGGGTCTCCTGGCAGATCTACCAGGAATGGGACAACTTCACCGACAACGCGGTGGAGTACTTCAAGCCGTGGAAGCGGATCGGCCGGAAGATCCTCACCGCCGCCGGGTTCGCCCACACCACCACCGAGGAGTTCTACGACAAGCTGTGGGCGAAGAGCGACAGCCAGCGACAGGCCGATCTCGCCCGGTTCCGCACCGCCGTCGACGCCCTCCCCGAGGACGAGCGCCGACTCTTCCTCCGCGGCGCCTACCGCTCCGAACCCGGCACCCTGATCACCCGGATCAAGGCCGACATCAAAGCCGGAACCCTCCCGAAGGTCAGCTGGGTGGTGCCCACGGCCGCCCTGTCCGAACACCCCGGCTCCTCCACGCCCGTCGGCAGCGCCGGCCTCGTCTACGACCTGCTGGACGCCATCGCCTCCGACCCGAAGACCTGGTCGAAGACGGCGCTGTTCATCAACTTCGACGAGAACGACGGCTACTTCGACCACGTCCCCGCCCCCACCGCGCCCAGGCCGGACAGCGGCGACGGCGACGACTGGGTGGGCGGCCGCCCCGTCGGCCCCGGACCGCGCGTCCCGATGACCGTCGTGTCCCCCTGGACGGTCGGCGGGTTCGTGAACTCCGAACTCTTCGACCACACCTCGGTGATCCGGTTCCTGGAGAAGTGGACCGGCGTCCAGGAACCCAACATCAGCGCCTGGCGGCGCAGCGTCTTCGGCGACCTGACCTCCGCGTTCGACTTCGACCGCGCCTACCGGCAGCCGAAGGTGGAGCAGCCCGGCGCGGTCCCGGCACCGATCGGCCGCTGGAACCCGGTGCCGCCGGCGACGCAGGAGCGCCCCGCCCAGGAGCCCGGTGTCCGTCCCACGCGGCCCTCCCCGTACCGGCTCTCGCTCCGCGCCACCGTCACCGACACCGAGGTGCGGCTGGGGCTCGGCAACGAGGGGCGGCGGGCCGCCGCGATCACCGCCTACCCGGGGGACGGGACCGCCCCGCGGGCCTGGACCGTCGCCGGCCGCGACGCCACCACCGGCAGTGTGCCGTACGGCTCCGAGGGCTACGACCTCCAGGTGCACGGCCCCGGCTGGGCACTGTGGGAACTGCGCGGCGCGGGCACCGGCGCCGAGGCGCACGTCGTGGAGCGCGCCCACGCCCGCAGCGTGGACGTGGAGTGCAGCAACCCGTCGGGACGGACCCGCACGCTCCTGGTGGGGGAGTCCACCCACGCGCGGCGCGGCGAGGGCCGCGTCCACACCGTCCGGCTCGCACCCGGCCGGAAGAGGACCGTGTCCGTGCCGCTCGCCCGGCATGGCTGGTACGACATCGTGGTGCTCGACGAGGACGACCCGCGCTTCCTGCGCCGGATGTCCGGGCGGCCCGCGGACAGCGGTCCGGGCAGCACCGACCCCGCCATCGGCGCCGGGCCGGCACTGAGCGCGGAGCTCATCCTTCCGGAGCCGCTGCCGCCGCTGACCGCCCCGCTCGTGCAGGGCAGCCCCGCCGAAGTGACGGTGCGCATACGCAACGAGGAGACGGGCCGGCTGCGGGACCTCGCGGTAGCGCTCCTGGCTCCGGCCGGCTGGACGGTCAAGCCCTCCGGGCCGGCGCCGCGGAGCCTGCCGGGCGGCGGCTCGGCGGACCTGCGCTTCACCGTCACCCCCGCCGCGGACGCCACCGCCGCCACCCTCACGGTGGCCGCCCGCGCCGAGGGCGACGGCCTGCTGCGCGTCGCGGACGCCCGCGTCCGGGCCGAGGTCGCCCGCGCGGTGACCCTCACCCTGACCGCTCCGGCCAGCTCCCCCGGCACCGACGGCTGCGCGCTGTACCCGGAGCGGCCGCTGGCCGTGACCGGGACCGTCACCAACGCCGGGAACGCCCCGCTCACCGGCTTGTCGGCGGCGCTGGCCGTACCGGACGGATGGCGCGCCGAGGCGGCTGCCGGCATCCCGTCCTCGGTTCCGCCCCGTACGTCGGTGAAGGTGGTGTGGGAGGTCACGGCGCCCGCGTCGGCGGCCCGCACCTCGGCGACGCTGAAGGCGACCGTCGGCGCACGCACCGCGGGCGGCGCGACGGTGGAGCAGACGGAGTCGCTGGCCACGAAGGTGGGGCCGGTGATGACCGGCTACCTGCTCGCCGAGAACTTCGAGTCCCTCGCCGACCGCCTGGCCCCCGCCACCGACCTGAGCCGTCCGGGGCTCCGCGGCTGGACGCGGACCGCGCCCGAGGGATGGACGGTCACCAACGCGACCGGCATGCCGCAGGGCACGGAGGAACTCAACGGCTGGTCGTTCCTGTCCCGGCAGTTCTGGTTCCCGGCCGGCCAGGAGCGGGCCGCGTTCGGCCGGTCCCTGGGCATCGTCGCCGTCGCCGACCCGGACGACTGGGACGACACCGGCAGCCCGTCCAGCCGCGGCACCTTCGACTCCACGCTGACGACGCCCGCGGTCGAGATCCCGGCGGGGACCCCGACGCTGTACCTGGGCTTCGACTCCCACTACCGGCAGGAGAGCCCGCAGGAGGCGGAGGTGACCGTGGTCTTCGACACCGGCGCCACCTCCCGGGTGCTGCACTACTCCAGCGCGGCCTCGGGGAACACCAACAGCGGCCGCGACCAGCAGAACCGTCTCGTGACCTGCTCCTTCCCGGTGCCGGCCGACGCGAGTTCGGTGAAGGTCGGCTTCCGGGTCCACCGCGCGGGCAACAACTGGTTCTGGGCCGTGGACAACATCAGGCTCGGAGCCGCCCCCCTCACCGACGCCTGACCACCTCGGCCCGCCGCAGCGGCCGCCCGCCGCACGAGCCGGCCCCGCCCCCTGCCCCCGCCCTCCGGATGCGGGGGCGGGGGGCCAAGGGCCTGTCGTGCCGTGAGACGTACGCGACGCCGTACCGTACCGGCCCGGTACCGGCACTGCACGACATCGCGACCGTCGAGACGCAGGCCGCCGCTGTGTGTGAGTGGAGCAGGATCGGGTCTCGGCAGAGGCGATGGCGACGGCGCCCCCGCTGGGACATCGGACATGCCCTCAGCTCTTGCTCGGCTCCTCTAGCCCGGCTGCCGCCACCGCGCCCCGCCCTGATACGCGGCCCCCGCGTCAACGCACGCGGACGACGGCGCTCCTCCTGTTCCCTTATGCACTAGCTCAAGTGGCGGGCCGTCACCTTGGAGCTGACGGTGGGCCATATCGCTGCGTACGGAAGCGGACGCCCGTCGGCTGACGCAGCGGTCGAAAGGAAGACATCGATGCGCTCTGCCCGCATTCTCTTCGCCACCGCGGCGACCGCCGCCGCCCTGGCCCTCACCACGCCCGGCGCGTACGCGCTCGCGGCCGGCGAGCGGGACAAGGACGACTCCGCCCACAGCCAGAAGCGTGACCACGGCAAGCCGCACGGCGGGATGCACACCGGTTCCGGCGCCCTGTCCCTGAACGCCGGAGACGACTGGTCCAAGGACACGAAGGACACGAAGGACACGAAGGACAAGGAGAAGGGCAAGGACCACGGCAAGCCGTACGGCGGTATGCACACCGGCTCCGGCGCGCTCTCCGCGGTCAACGCCGACGACTGGGGCAAGCCCGAGCAGCAGAAGCCGGACGGCTACAAGCACGACAAGCCCAAGGGCGGCATGCACACCGGCGGCGGCGGTCTCGCGGGGAACAGCGTGAGCCTGACCGGCGCCCTGGTGCTGGCGGGCGGGGCGGCCGCGGTCGTCCTCCACCGCCGCAAGACCACCGCCGGCGCGTCCGCGTGATAGCCGACCCGGCGCAGGGACTGCCGCCCTGAGGGCAGTCCCTGCGCCGTGGCCACCGTTTCTGCTCCGCCACGCGACCCCGGACCCGACATGCCCGATGAGAAGACGTCCGAGATGGAACCCCCACCCGCCCCCGCGAGCGAAGAAGCACCCCGACGCCGTCGCGCACGATGGGTCGCGCCCACCGTGTTCTGGACGACAGCGCTCGCCTCGCTCCTGATCCTCGCCGGACCGACGGCGTTCCTGCAGGACGAAGCCGACACCTCTCGCCCCCAGGCGACCTCCAAGCCCGTCGCGGCCCCGGCAGCCGGCGGCTCGGCAGCCCCCCTCGCGCCCCACCGGGCCCCGCCGAGCATCCAGCGGCCCTCCAGTCCCGCGCTGCCCAGAGCGATCCCGACCCGCCTCAGGATCGAGAAGATCGGCGTCGACGCGCCCTTCACCAGCCTGAAGATCGGGCCTTCCGGAGCCTTGGACCCACCCCCGGCCGACGACACCAATCTCGTGGGATGGCACGCCGCCGGTATCGCTCCCGGCGAGCGGGGGACCGCGCTCATCGCCGGCCATCTGGACACGGTCACCGCACCGGCCGTCTTCGCCCGGCTCGGCGAACTCGAAGCGGGAGACTCCTTCGAGGTCGCGCGCGCCGACGGCACCACCGCGGTCTTCGTCGTCGACTCCGTGGAGAGTTTCCGCAAGGACGACTTCCCGAACAAGCGCGTCTACGACGACACACCCCACGCCCTCGTCCGGCTCATCACCTGCGCCGGCCCCTACGACCGCGCGGCCGGAGACTACACCGAGAACCTCGTCGTCTTCGCCCACCTGCGGCGCGCGGACTGACACCGACCCGCAGACCCTGGCCTCCGGCACCACCGCCCCGTCGCACTACGCCGACCGACCCACCGGTGTACGAAGCCGATCCGTACGGGCTCGACTCCGCCGGGGCGACGCCCGTGCCCCCACTCGACGACGGGGCCGGCAGGAGCGAACCGCTCGCCCTCACGAGGAGGACGGTGATGGCGGGAGGGCACTGTGGCCTGCCCCCCCGCCAGGTGTCGTACCCAGGAGAGCAGCGGTGAGGGAGAACGACGCAGACAGGGTCCGCGGCGGCCACGCGAACCCCTGGGGCTCCACGGTGCCGCCGACGACCACCGCGTCACCGAGGGCACCATCGAGAATGCGCGCCGACCGGCCGCCGCTGCCCTGCAGCAGGCAGGCCGCGCGCAGATCGCCGATCGTTTCGACGTACCCAGAACTCGCAGACCTTGCCCCGCTGGGCGCCGCCAAGCCGAAGGCGGCTCAGACGGCGCGCCACCCGCTTGGTGAGTCACGCCGCCTGTCGCCGCCGCTCCGTCGCTGAACTCGCGGGTGCGGAGCGTGGCCTCAGGAGCGGTCAGCTGGGTCGGTGATCGCGGACCGGGCCTCCCGTGCCCCTCCCCGAGCCGGCGTGGCCCGGCGCCGAGCCGGCCGGCTGAGGTCATCCCCACATGCCGAGACCGAGCTCCTCGAAAAGACGTGACCATTCGCTCTCGTCGTCCGCGAACGGAGTCGGGTCGACCGTGGTGATGTCCTGCCGCATGCGGGAGACGACTGCGCCGCGTGCCGCGTCGTCGTCGCGGTTGGTGTCCCGGTACTCCGTCTGGCCGCGTTCCAGGACCATGAGCGCGTGCACGAGTGAGGAGACGTCCGCATGCATGAGAAGCGGTTCCGGCTCGCCCTCGGGGAGGGCGTACACCGAACCGCTCTCCTGGGTCGAGCGCGACGATGGCGAAGAGGAACCCGCCGATCACCTCCCAGCGTTCAGCCCCTGGCGGGCACTCGACGCCGTCCCTGGCGAGATACGTCCTGAGGCTCGGCCCGTAGTCGAGCCGCCGCGGAGCGCCGTGCTCGAGGTCCTCGCGGGGAGAGAAGAACGTGTGCGCAGGCAGGCCGACGGAGACTTGATGCCGAACTGGTGGATGACCTGTTTCGGATCGATATGTAATCGTACAATCGCCCGACCGAGGTGGTTCTGGTCGGTTCCATCGTGACTACCAGATTCCGTGTTCGAGTTCTTCGAGTGACAGGTTCCACGGAGAGTCCTCGTCGGCGAAGGGGGTGGAATCGAATCCTCCCACCACCTGTCTGAAACGCGCCGAAAGTGCCTCCGGGTTCACGTCGTTGTCATGGTCTATCTCAAGCCTACGGAATTCGACGAGGGCGAAAAGCAGCGACTCGACATCCCGGTGGAGTTCGGTGTACCCGGCTTCCCCTCCAGGAAAGGCGTAGACCTTTCCGCTCTTGGGGTCCACGGTGATGAGAGATTCGAAGAGATATCCAAGCGCCCACCATGTCCGACTCTCCGTGGGGCATCGGATTCCGAGGTGGGTGAAGCGGATCTCCAGAGTCATGAAGTCAAGATTGCCGGGGTACGGGTTCGGAACCTTTTCCCGGGAGATGAAGACTTCCGAGTGCGGCAGTCCTACGTTGCTCAGTTGGTTGGCTAACGGCGTGTGGCAGTCGATGGTAGGAGGCTGCGGGAAGAACGTGATGTTCTGCAGCCCATATGTCTCCATCATCTTCTGGGGTGTCACAGCAGCATTCACGCCGGCGTGCGCAGTGAGGCGATTCTCTTTCAGGGTTCTCGCTCCGTGATAATTCGTCAGATCGTCCTGCGGACCGCGCCATTGGGCGTACGCCGCATCTGCTGCTTCTCTGACCGCCAGTCAGCCAGTCGCCGGACGATCGACCGACACTGGCCGAGATCTTGGGCAGGGTCAGGGGGCAGGAAGTCAGTCGAGCCAGAAACGCCAACGGGCGTGAGGCGGTTCGCAGTCACCCGAGGCGACTGCATGCCAGTAGCCACGCTCTATGGCTTCCTCCTGAACCTCCTCAGTGCCCCCTGTGATCACCGCATAGTTACAGTTCGGGCGGACGGTTTCGGCGGCGAACCAGCCGAGAGCCCCAGCAGCGAGGGCGGTGACTGTGCAGGCGGTGACGAGTAGCTGACGCGTGCCGGCGGGTATGGGAGGGATCACGGCTGCATCGTACTGAGTGAGCTCTGTCAGAGTGGCCACGGATTGAGTGACCCAGGCAGGGCCGGGATGAGGACCGCAACGCACAAGGCTCCCACGCCGCTGAGGAAGGTACTCGAAGTCTCAACCCGGCGGGCAGGAGCCCTGTTGGTGTCTCATCCAGCCGCGGTCGACCCGCCACATGCCCGGGTTGAGTGGTATCCCCCCGTCGTGCCCCGTGAGGGTGATCCCCGCTGCAAGCTGCCGCCTCACCAGCGGGCCCTCGCGGGGGTCTGGTCCACCCGCGCCGCCACGACACGCTCGCGCCGATCGACGCCGGCTCCGGCATTTCCGTCGGCCTCGCCCACGCTAACGTCCGAGCCGTCGTCACCTGTCCGGCCGGGCCCCGGGCCTCCTGCGGGTCCTGCGAGAGTCGGATCCGGATGACGGTTTGCCCGACGGGGGGCTCGCCGAGTGTGACCGTGTCGGCGACAGCTGGGCGGACATCTCCCAGAGGCACCGCCTTCATGGTGTGAACGGTGCAGGTCCTAGCCGATCCCGCGGGCAACCTGCTGGGGATGTCACCCGCCCTGCCTGCCCGGCCGCACGGTCGGACCGCCGCCCGAACCCACCGCGCCACCCGGATCTGTGAACGCCAGGGTGTCCCGTCCCCGCCGACCGTGCCTACATCGGCACCGGCCCTTGAACGGTCGGCCTGCATCGTGATCTGGAGGCGGTAGCCGGCCCGTTGGTTCCGGGCGAGTCACTGCTGGTCCACCCAGGCTGCTGGTCGAACTACCTCCTGGTGATGTGCAGCGACGGAGGGTGTGCCGAGCGCCCCGTTCCAGAGTGGTTCGGCGAGGACGGAGCCGATGTCGATGCCCTGTCCGAGGTCCTCTTCGATCCTGAGCTCTGGCCGGTTTTCAGGGTGCCGGTAGAAGACGGCCCTGGAGCCGTGGTGATCTACCGCAATCTGGATGGCGACTACGGCACCGACTACCTCCTCACCCATCCAGGCAGAAGCTACGCCGAGCAGATCGCCAGCTGGGACGGAGACCTCTCCGGCACCGGACTGACTTGGCCCGAACTGATCCGGATCGCTGACGATCCGTCGCTTGCGGCCGAGGGCGTCCAGGACACGGCCACCCGCCTTCTGCTACTGCTGCCCCTCCTCACCGACCCGGACGTGCCGGAAACAGCATCGGCACGGCTCATCGCCGCTCTGACCGCAGTCGGCGCGCCGCAAGACACTGCCTCCATCGCGGCGGAACACCTCCTGGCCCACCTCACAAGGAGATCCCGACATGACCCCACATGGGCATTTCCGCTGAGCGGCAGCTGAGGGGCGGGCCAAGCCGCTAGTCACCCATGGAACGATCTTTATGTGGCTGGTGTGATCACGGCATCGGAGCCGTCTTGGATAGCCCCGTTCACCGGGCTGAGCCCGTGGCAGTTCGGGAAGCTGGTGACGGTGCTGCGGCGCGAGGGGGGGCGCGGTCCGCAGGGGCTGGCCGTGGAGTCTTCCGCTGGAGGACCGGGCCCTGCTGGTTGCGACCTACTGGCGCACGAACCTCACCATACCGGACTCGTCATCCCGCCCCGTCGGCAGCGCGGCCAGGCCGAACTCCCCGCCTGGAAAGAGGAACACAACAAGTCCCACAAGCAGGTCCGCGCCCGCGTCGAGTACGTCTTCGCCCGGATGAAAACCTGGAAGATCCTCCGTGACTGCCGCCTCAAAGGCGACGGCATCCACCACGCCATGCTCGGCATCGCCCGGATGCACAACCTCGTCCTCGCCGGATAGACCAGCTGGCCGCACCGCAGCCGACCATACCTGAGACGGCCCGGAGATCATTTACGGGACAGCCCTTAGGAAGGACGCCGACCTGTGGCGTTTGAGCGGCTCCGCTCGACGGGTGGCGCGGGCTCGGATCCAGAAGCGAGTGCCCTGCGCTGCGGTCGCGCGGGACGGCCGACACCCGTGAACTGGGCCTCGCGCGGAGGCCGGCGCCCTCACCGAACCCCGGGCCGCCTCGCGCCCTGAAGGCCCCCCACTGGCCTGGTGGCAGCCCCATGAGCACGTCTGTTCCCCGCGCCCGTCGCCGTTTCGTTCGCGGCTGGTCTCCCGGCAGCGGGACGGGACGTCCTCGGAGCACGTATCACCGCCGTGTCGGAAAGGTGCCGAGCTGAGTGGTCGCGGCCGTCGGTCTGGAAAGGTGTCCGTGATGTCGAACCCGAGGAGGGGTGCCTCATGTTGATCAAGCCCTACGAAAAGGAGCTGAGGAGCCAGGTGGTCGCGCTGTCGCTGCGCGCCTGGCGGCCCGTCTTCGCGGAGATGCGGGACGCTGTTCCGGGCTTCGTCTACGACAACTTCTATCCGGCCGGCTGGGAGAAACGGCAGACCGACGACATCCTCGCCGTCCTGGACGGCGAGGCGGGCACCGTCGACGTCGCTGTCGACGACCGCGAACTGCTGGGATGGGTCTGCACACGGCTGCACGAGGAGGACCGCATGGGCGAGGTGTACGTGCTCGCGGTCGACCCCGCTCATCAGCGGCGTGGTGTGGCGTCGGCGCTGATGGCGCACGCGGCCGAGCGCGCGCGGCGAGCAGGCATGGCGATGATGATGGTGGAGACCGGCGGCGACCCGGGCCATGCTGCCGCACGGACCACCTACGAGGCGGCAGGCTATGAACGATGGCCGGTGGCCCGCTATTTCAAGGACCTCTCCCCGGGAGTCTGAACGCCGGCAGGTGGCCGCCGCTCGCGTCAGCAGTCGAGCAGGACGTCGTGTACGGAGACGGACTGGTCTCCGAGCTCGATGGCGCCCTTGACAGAGTGGACCCGCCGCCCGCCGCCCGCCGCCCGCCGCCCGCCGCCGCGCAACGCGGCACGCGCTGGGACCCCGCTCTGGGGGACATGTACGCCATCGCCGACCAGTGCTTGCTCCGTACCCCACGGGCTGCCCACTCATCGGCATCTCCTGGGAGATCGGTCGTGTCACCACCGTACGCGGGACGCGCGGTCGCGGGGGTACGAACCGTACCGGGAGTGACGGTCGGCAGTCCGAGGGCGTGATCTGATGGTGCGGAAGGGTGGTCAGCGGAGGCAGGGCGTTCAGGAGTTCGGCGCCTGGTTGACGGTCCACGACCGCTTCCGGCCGTGGAGGGACGCAGGGGCGTAAGGCATGCCGGAGGGTGCGTTCGCAGAAAGGGGCACAGCGGGGCGAGGACGGCAGCGGCACTGCTCGGACGGTCCAGCGGCGGGGAGTCCGGACCACGGCGTACTCGGGGCTACCCCAGTCGTTGATGCGGGGGACGTTCACGTCTCCGCGGCCCGCGGTGCGACCGAAGCATTTCCTGCTCGCACGCGATGCTCCCGGCTCCTTGTTCCGCTACTCCGGCACAGGCGTGGCCACCGCCCCCTTCAGCTCGCGGACCCTGGCGGGCGAAGGTTGGTCGGGCTACACCGCGATCACCGCGCTCTCCCCGCTCAAGAGCGATCTCCCCTACCGTGAGGTGAAACCGTATACGGCCGCGTCGACGGCGCCGGTGAGGTCTACCGGGACGGGTACGTGGACCTCCTCGCCCGCGAAACCGCTCCAAGACGCGGGTGAGGGTCGGCGCGGGCTGGGGCGCGTACGACCGGCTCGCCGGCGGCACCGACCTGACGGGCGACGAAGCCGGGCCGACCTCCTCGCCCGCGACCGGTCCGGCGTGCTGTGGCTGTACAAGGGCAGCGGCAGTAGCACCGCTCCGTACGCCGCGCGGACTCGCGTCGGCGCGGGCTGGGATGGTTACGACCAGCTTGTGGTCGCCGGCGACCTCACCGACGACGGCCGCGCGGACGCGGTCGCCCGTGACCGGGCCGGCGTCCTGTGGCTGTACGAGGGCATGGGCAAGGCGACCGCCCTTTGCACCGGGCGGACCCGGATCGGCGCGGGCTGGGGCGGATTCCACCGTCTCTTCTGACCGACGTTGTGTTCCCTGACATTCCTCGTCGAGCGTTCGGGGACCGAGGGCTCTCGGCTCATCCGGATCCGACGAGAGAGTGTGAAGGTGACGCGAATGCCGGATTGTCAGGGCTGCTCCTTGGTGAGGAACTCCCGGACGTCGGCCGCCACCGCAGCCATCTGCTCGCCGGCCTCCAGCCAGGTGGTCACGGAGGCGCCCCAGCCGCCGGCGGCCTGCGGCCACGGCCGCAGGGCCCAGGTCAGCCCCACATGGCCGCCGGACCGGTAGACGGCCGACACCGCAAGGTCTCGGTCCTTGGTCTGCCAGCTCCGCTCGCCGTCCGATCCCCGGAAGTCGGCGGCGAGTTGTTCCAGGAACGCGGTGAGATCGCTGTCCCAGATCCAGGCGACAACCTCGTTGGCCCGAGCGGTCAGGCCGGGGGCCCGTAGCTCGACGGCATAGTGCACGGAGTCCGCGTCGAAGCTGAACCGGTCGCAGAACGTCACGCCGACGGAGGCGTTGTCCTGGCAGCGGATGCTCACGCCGGCCTTGTCGTCGGTGTTGCTGTGCGGGGAGGTCATGGACGGAACGCTAGGTCAGCTCCGTGCGCGACGTCATCCGGATTCGTCGCCGATGGGGTGAAGGACGGCCTCCGCGATTTCGCGTACCCGGTCACGGGTGATGCCGGTGCGCTGTTCGACGGCGAGGGGATGGTCGGTGGGCTCCAGCTCGACGAAGGGACGTCGGCCGACGGGCCGGGTGTGGACCTGGGTCTTCAGATTGAGGGTGGAGGGCGCGTAGAGCGCGAGCTCGGTGGTCAGCCAGCCGAAGTACGGCTTCTCGGCTTCGCGCCCCGCCGTGTCCCACATGTCGGCCGCGCGAGCGAAGTTGTCCCGACTCAGGGAGACCCAGACGCCCCAGGAGAACACCTCATCCGTACCGATGACCGGTATCTCGAGCAGCCCCCTGACGAAGTAGTGCTGCCCATTGATGACGCATTGGTCGGACGACAGCAGACAGTCGGGAGCATCGGCGAAACCCGGGTCCCAGACGTAAGGGGCGGGGGCCGAGTAAGCCATCGGCAGCTCCGTATGACGCTCGCCGCAGCAGGAGCACGTGAATCCGAGATCGTGGGCCATGGGAACAAGCCTAGTGATCGGCTCCGACAACGGGACTGTCGGCTCAGGCGGCTACGTTGTGCGGGTGAGCTGGAACGTTTTCGTCATGAGGTGCCCGCCTGAGGTCGATGCGATCGACCAGATGGCCGCCGACTGGGAGCCGCCGAGCCTGGGCACGGGCAGGGACGTCCGTGCCGTACTCGCCGAGGTGCTGCCGGGCATCGAGTACTCCACCAGCGGTTGGGCCGACTGGGAGAGCGCCGGGTTCTCCCTCAGCACGCTCGTCGACGAGGTAGACGACGCGCCGGTCGCGGGTGTCAGTTTGATCGTGCATGGCCACGATGCAACAGCAGCTCAGGCCGTACTCGCGATCGCGGACGCGCTGAACGCGCGAGCACTGGACATCGGGTCGGGAGACTTCCTCACCAAGGATTCCGCTCGATTCTCGTTCGCGTCCTGGCGCGCTTACCGAGACCGGATCCTCGATCTCGGCCGCCCCTCCTTCCCTTCCCGGGACTCGTTCGGATGAAGGTGGGGCCTTCGTGGCGGCATGGCGCCGAGGCATCCGCGGATCATGGCGATGGACTGCAGTCTCACGTGGTCACCGACCCGTGCAGGGAAGCCACCGCAGAGAGGGAAAGACATGTCGCAGATTCCGGCAGAGCTTCGATTCGCCGAGTCTCACGAATGGTCCCGCCTGGAGGCCGACGGCACCGTGACCGTCGGGATCAGCGATCACGCCCAGAAGGCCCTGGGCGACGTGGTGTTCGTGGAGCTCGCCGAAGTCGGCAAGGTGTTCGACGCCGGCGAGGCCGCAGGCGTGGTGGAGTCGGTCAAGGCCGCCTCCGACATCTACTCCCCGGTGAGCGGGGAAGTGATCGCGGTCAACGAGGAGCTCTCGGACAGCCCCGAACTGCTCAACGAAGAGCCCTACGAGTCGTGGATCTTCAAGCTGAAGCCCTCGGACAAGAAGCAACTGAGCCAGCTTCTGGACGCCGCCGGCTACAAGGCAGCGATCGGCGAGTGACCTCGTCTTCGGGGGTGGTCGCCTCGACTACCCCCGAAAGGCAACGAGTGAGAGTGGCGGCTTGACGCGCGCACACATCGGCGCCGACGACGCGCAGGGCTGATTGGTTCGTGGTGACAGATGCCGAATGGGCTCGACTTCGCAGAGACCTGCTCTTCGGGTAGGTCTTCGAGGGCACAGTGGTGAGGGTTCCCAGGCCCGGTGCGATCGGGAACTTCGTGGACATCGGCCTGAGTGTCGGAGGATTCGTCGACGTCGTCATGCTGCCGGCCGCGAGCGAGGACTGGCCGGCGGAAGGCACGGTGGCCGATTTCGAGATCTGGTGGGCTGACAGCCACCGGCAGATCCGGCTGAAGCCGTCCGATTCCCGGTATCTGCGGAACGACTTCGCGGCATTCGTCGAACGCCGGCGTCCCGGTTGGCCGTCCGACATCGGCCAACCCGTGCGCGACCCAGAGCCTGTGACCCTCGAAGAGCCGCGGAACGCCTCGCGCTCCGACGGGACGTCCGCCTCCGGTCCCTGAAGCCGGAGAGGCGGCAACCGTGCTGCGGGGGAGGGGGAGGGGCGTCCATCCGTGGCCTCTGTACATACATGTATGTACACTCGTGGCATGAACACCGAGGACCGGCTCATCGAGAGCACCCGCGAACTGCTGTGGGAGCGCGGCTACATCGGGACCAGCCCCACAGCGATCCAGCGGCGGGCCAAGGCCGGGCAAGGCAGCATGTACCACCACTTCACGGGCAAGCCGGACCTGGCGCTGGCCGCGATCCGGCGTACCGCAGAGGAGATGCGGGCCAGGGCCGAGGAGCAGTTCTCCGTGCCCGGGACGGCTGTGGAGCGTGTCACCGCCTTTCTGCGCCGGGAGCGTGACGTCCTGAAGGGCTGCCCCATCGGACGTCTCACCCAGGACCCGGATGTGATGGCCGATCCGGTACTGCGGGCTCCGGTCGACGAGACCCTGGCCTGGGTACGCGAGCGCCTCGCCTCGATCCTGGCCGAGGGGCGTGAGCAGGGCGAGCTGGATGCCGCGATGGACCCGCGGGCGACCGCGGCGACCGTCTTCGCGGTCCTGCAGGGCGGTTACGTCCTGGCCCGCGCCGCCGACTCCGTGGAGCCGTTCGAGCAGGCGATCACGGGGGTGCTGGGCCTCCTGACCGCATCCACCCCCGTCCCCCGCGAGTAGAGAGAGCCTCCCGCATGCGCGTCTCCCGCCTTCCGCAGCCCACCGCCGCCGCGCCGTCCGAATGGGTCGAGGGCGCGGCATGGGTCGACGAGATCGCCACCCCCGAGGGGCAGTCGCGTTTCCGGGTCGACAGCGTCCACTTCGCACCCGGCGCCCGCACCGCCTGGCACAGCCACCCCTTCGGCCAGGTCCTGTACGTCACCCAGGGGGCCGGGCTCGTCCAGTCCCGAGGCGGAGAAGTGCACAGCATCCGCGCCGGCGACAGCGTGCGTATCGCCCCGGGCGAGTGGCACTGGCACGGAGCGTCCCCCACCACCTTCATGACACATCTGGCCATCCAGGAGGTCGCGGACGACGGTACCGAAGCCGAACGCGGCGCCCCTGTCACCGAGTCCGAATACACCGCCGACACCGCCGCCCCGCCGCTCCGCTGACGTTCACCAGGAAAGGCATCCCGTCGTGTACGCCAAGCAGTACGAGATCACCCTGCCCGCCGGATACGACATGGGCATCATCCGCAGGCGCGTGGCCGACGGCGGTCACGCTCTTGACGACCTCGCGGGACTGGGCCTGAAGGCGTACCTCATCCGCGAACGCGGTGTCGCAGGCTCGCCGGTCAACCAGTACGCCCCCTTCTACCTGTGGAACGACACCGGCGCCATGGCCCGCTTCCTCGTCGGCGGCGGTGGATTCCAGAACATCATCCGGGACTTCGGCCGCCCGGCGGTCCGGCACTGGACCGGTGTCGCCTGCCACGCCGGCCCCGCGCGGACCGCACCTCCCCAGGCGGCCTCGCGCTGCCTCACCCCCCTGCCCGGGGACGCGGACCCGGAGGGCACCGGGCTGGGCCTGTCGGCGCTGATCGAGGCGGAGGCGGAGCAGCTGCGACAGCTCGCCCGCCACGACGCCGTGCACACCGCCGCGCTGGCCGTCGACCCCCACCACTGGACGCTGCTGCGGATCGTGCTGTGGGCCGACACCTCCACGCCGGACGAGGGCGCGACCGAACACTACGAGGTCCTGCACCTGTCCGCGCCCGGTCTGAAGGACCTGCCGGAGGGGCGAGACGGGTAACGCCGACCGGCCCTGCGGCTACGGCACACGACGTCGGGACGGCGGCGCGAGCGGACCGACGAAGGGCGGCCACCACCGCTGACGGTTCCAGCGGCTCCTGACAGCCGTCACCACACAGGGACGCGGCTCGGCATCGTGCGGATCGGATCCGGAGCCGTGGCCTCCCGGGCCTGATCGGCAGTGGCCGGCGAGGCATTCTGGTGCGATGGATGAAACTGAGGCGACGTGGCAGTCGTGGTTGTCCGGGCTCGCACCGTCGAAGCGAGCCGCACCGGAAGGGCTCCGAACGCAGTTCGAGGCTCTCGGCGTGACTGATCCGCAGGATCGGGTGAGGTCGGAGATCGATGAGAACCAGCCGCAGCTGGCGCGCTTCTTGCTACTCCGCTCCCTCTGGCGTGGTGCGATCGACGGATGGGCCGACCCGGAAGCCCTGGAGCAAGTGGCGGCGGCCCGGCGCTTGCTGGATGCGGGTGCGGACAGGCGTGACCTCGAACTCCTGGCTCGGGCGGTCGCCTACGAAGCGGTCTTCGTCACGGTCGACGAGCTGGATTGCGGTACCGATGTGAACGTGTCCGGCGTCGACGTCGGTTGGGCGGTGGTGGAGTCCGGCGAGGACGGGACCCCCACCGGCCGCCGCCTCTCCGGCCTGCACGAGGACCTGCTGACGATGGATCCGAGTGGCCGCGACGGTGCGGACCTCTGGCGGTAAGCCAAAGTGGCTGTGGTTGAGTGGCTGCGTCTGCGTCTGCGTCTGCGTCTGCGGCCATCGGTGTCGAGGACTCCCGGGAGGATGGTTTCTTCAGGGCGGCTCTCCCGGATCTTGCATGATGGCGGGTATGAACACGGAAACCTGCGACGCGGTAGAGCTGGCCGTCCTCCGCGAGATCGTCGCGTCCCGCCCCGACGCGGCCCCGCCCGCCGGCTGGGAGGCCGTGCGGTGCTTCGAGGCGGAGCACGGCATCGTCCTGCCGGAGCCGTACCGCACGTTCGTGGCGGAGGTCTGCGACGGTCTGCTCGTCGGCCCGCCGTACTACGGCCTCCTGCCCCTCGCGGACATCCCCGACGACTGGGACACGGACGGCTCCGAGCGCCGTCTCGCCGAGCCCTTCCCGCTCACGACCGCCTGGGACGCGGAGGGCGACGGGGAGGCGTTGACGGAGGAGGAGACCGAGGCTCTGTGGGAAGCCCTGCACGGCCACGGCTCCGTGCTGCTCGGCACCGACGGCTGCGCCATGAACTGGCACCTGATCGTCACCGGCCCGCAGCGCGGTCACGTCTGGCTGACCGACGAGAACGGCGCCGTCCCCTTCGGCACCCCGCCTGGTTCCCTGATGCCGGGTGCCCCCGGTTTCACCGGATGGGTGACCCACTGGGCCCAGGGACGCCCTTGGTTCGCCGACACCCCGGGGACTGATCCGGAAGAAGCCGCCGAGTTGCATTGACGCGCAGCGTTGCCCAAGCGAGCGGTCGTGGTCTTGGTCTTGGCTTTGGTCCGAAGAGGCGGGCTGGGGTCTACGTGCCGTCCACGAGTCGATCCAGGACCTTGTCGACTCAGTGCTGACCAGAGCGGATCGCCGTGGCATGCTCGCCCGCGTGACTCATGACGCTGATGGTGGATGGTCCTTCGCGACCGCACGGGAGACAGCCGTCTTCGGCGCCGCCGAGCGGAACGGCGTTCCCGGCATCGAGCACGCGATGGCCGGGAGCAGGACACTCTGCGGCATTCCGGGGCATCAGGTCACGAGCTATCGGCATCTCTTCGCACCAGTGAAACGGCGGGCATGCCCGGACTGCCGCCGGCAAGCCGAAGCGGCTCCGACGAAGCCGTGCGCCCAAGAGCGGCTGCACGACAGGCTCCAGGACGCCGACCCGGGACAGACCCGCGACGACCTCCTCGCCG
This sequence comes from Streptomyces sp. NPDC085460, assembly GCF_044541975.1. NCBI lineage: Bacteria > Bacillati > Actinomycetota > Actinomycetes > Kitasatosporales > Streptomycetaceae > Streptomyces > Streptomyces sp. NPDC085460. Next base: position 13,180 of record NZ_JBITTO010000013.1, on the reverse strand, counting down.
CCCTGCGGAAAGGAGCGAACGTGGGCCTGTGGCTGCACGGCCCCGCCTCTCAGCTGGCCAGACACTACGCGGACCTCGACTCGCTGACCGAGGGAGCCGAGGCCGCGGTCGAGGCGTTGAACATCACCACGAGCATCGGCCTGGCCTGTATCGAGGACGGCGCCTGGCGCTTCATCGCCGTCCTGCCTGACGACAGCCGCCCACTCCTCGCACGTGGGCCTCGCAAGCCCAATGAAACTGATTCCCGGTCGCCTGGAGGGCCGGTCTTCGCGAGCGTGGGTCAGTCGAGCCAGTGGCGACATCGGATGCGTGGTCGCCCGCAGGCCCCAAGACCAGAGCAGCAGCCGCGTTGACTTGGGTGGTGCGCAGGTGGATGAGTACGAGCTAGGCGGGGCCGACGCTCCGGGCAGCTTTCCATTCTGCGGTGGAGGCACCTCAGGCGCGTAACTCGTCAAGCCGGGGCGGGCGTTGTTCGAGTGCGCGTCGGTAGCATCATGGACATGCCCGCTGTGTGGATCGGTTTCAACGCGTATGACCGGCATAGGTACTGGTGGCGGAACGGCCTCGTGATGCTGGCGCTCACCGGTGTGATCACGGCGATGAGCTTGATCGATGAACCGGGCAAGTGGTAGTGGGTCGGCGGCGTCGTGATCTTCTCCGTGATCGCGTGCTTCATCGCGATCAACTCGATCTATGGCCGGGTCCTCCTGACCGCGACGGGGTTGGAGTTCCGCACCTTCGTCAGCAGACGAGTCGTTCCTTGGGGCGAGGTCGCTGGCATAGAGAGGCGACGGCGCATGTCCCGGAGTGAGATCTGGTGGGACCTTCGGATCGTCAGGGTGCGTGGGCGTTCGCTCGCCGTTCCGGGGACCATCACCAACCGACGGTGGGATGCCGAGCTTGATCGGAAGCAGGTGGCCATCCAGGAGTACTGGTCCCGCGTGGCCGGTGGCTGACGGGGCTCATGCCGCGAGAGCCTCGGCCGCTGCGGGGAAGGCGACGGCCTCGTCGAAGAGCTGGCCGTGCTGGAGGCAGTGGTAGAGCTGTCCGATCATGCGGTTGAAGTGGTTGCGCTGGGCTGAGGCGTGCCAATCTCCGTGGTCACGGCCGCGCCTGTAGTGGGCCTTGGCGCCGAGCGATGCGGTGATCGATGAGAAAGCCCAGAGGTAGCCGACGGCGTTGAGCCGGTCGTTCTTCACCCATCGTCTGGTGATGGACGACTTCTTGCCGGAAGCCCGGGTAATGGGCGAGGAGCCGGCGTATGCCTTGAGGCCGCGAGCGTCGACGAACCGGCCGCGGTCGTCTCCGATCTCGGCGAGCACCCGAGCGCCGAGCTGTGTGCCGAGGCCGGGGAAGCTGAGGATGATCTCGGCGTCCGGGTGCTGAGGGAAAGCTTCCTCTACCGCCTCGGCGAGCTGGTCAGAGGCCGTGCAGGCAGCCTCCAGCTGGATGAGGAGGGCAAGCATCTGCCTGCCGAGCGCGTCCTCGACCAGCGAAGGCTGATGGGCCCAGTCGGCCCGGAAGAGCGCGCGGAGCCGTTCGGCCTCGCCCTCGATCCTGCGCTGTGCGGCCAGCCCGTTTGAGCGCGGCCTGGAGCTGGACGCGGGTCAGCCGAGCAGCGCGGGTCGGGGTGGGGGCAGCCTTGAGGATCTCGTGAGCCTCGCGCCGGCACAGGCCGTTGCGCCAGGGCTCGAAGGCCGCCAAGGCGGAGGGGTAGTACTCGCGCAGCAGAGATCGGAGCTGGTTGGAGATCTGCTGCCGGTTCCAGGTGGCGTCCTGCTGGGCGCGGGCCAGGACGGCGATGGCGCGGGCGAGGTCGGAGTCGTTGGGCAGGGGCCGGTGGGCGTGCATGTCGGTGCGGAGGATGTTGGCCAGGACCAGGGCGTCGCCGGGGTCGGACTTCTTGCGGGAGACGGAGTGTCGATCGCGATAGCGGGCTGCGGCCATCGGGTTGATCGCGAAGACCTGCCGGCTGCCGGTCCGGAGCACGGCGACGAGCAGGCCGCGCGAGGTCTCGATGGCCACAGGGATCGGGTTCTCGGCGGTATCGCCGTACTCGGCGAGCAGGTCGAGGAGGATCTTGTAGCCGGTAGCGTCGTCGGTGATGTGGCGCTTGGCGAGGAGTTGGCCGGTGTCGTCGACGAGGGCGACGTCGTGTGTCTTCTCCGCCCAGTCGATGCCGCAGTAGATCAAGGGTCCCTCCCGGTACTGCTGTGTATTTGTGCTGGTGACGAGCTCGTGCGGAACCACGCAGCGACCTAATCCCAGGACTCGGCATGAGGGCCGGTCCGCCACCTCAGTAGCTGTTCGTGGCACCAGCTCACCCCACGGGCCTCGGTCTATGCGGGAGCTCGAACGGCTCGGGCGTATCGAGAGGTCGCCGTGCGGCGGGCTCGCACCACCAACACCAACGAACGATCTTCAGGTGAGTGTTGACGCTTGCTGGTACTGGACGGCGCCGAGCTCCAGCGAGGCTTCCTAGCCGGGGGTCAGTAGAGCATCCGCCCAGCGCCAGCAAGCGCCGACACCGCCGAGCGGGGGCCGAGACCGCTGAAACTCGTACAGTCTCCGTGGAGGCACCGCGTGCCCGGCCTACGGGAGGCGTCGCCTCGGCACCCACCCGACCGCCACCACAGCGAGCACCGGGCCGCCCACCGATCTACGGGAAGGCATCACCGGCCCGGATGGAGTCAGATGTCACAGCCCCGGCGCTGTCGAACGGCCCGGCCCCCTTCACAATCGGCCAAGCCGTCCTAACATACGGATTAGGCGTCAGTCCCCGTACGCTCGGGACTCGTCATGACCGCGCAGAAGGTGGAACCTCCGTCGTAGACGCCGGCGTGCCGTGTGCCTCGGACAGCGTGGGTTCCTCGGGCTCAGCGGGCCTCTTGGGCTGTGGCGATTCCCCGAAGGCCGTGGACGCCGTGGAGGCCGTGGACTCAGTGGCTTCCGTGGACTCCGTGGACTCCGTGGGCTCATCGGCCTCTGCCGGTTCGTCATCGTCGGGCGGCAGGACCTGAAGCATCTGGCCGGAAGGCAGCACGACGTAGTTGATCTCGGTGTCGCCGGCGGGCCCGGGAGGGGTGACACGGGCGCGGAGGCGTTCCTGCCGCGCCTCCACCGACTTGCCGGAGTCGTACCAGCGGCCCTTGAGCTCGACCAGGGCGAGGCGTTCGGTCAGGTCGGTCACGACCGCGTCGGCGTCCTCCAGTTGATGGGCTCTCGCCTCCAGGAACCTCCGCAGCGCGGCGTAGGGGTTCGTGGGATCCACGAGCGCGACCGCCGCCGCTTCGGCGATCAGCGCCTTGCGCCGGAGCGCGATCGCCGCCCGTGCCAGGTCGAGGTCCCGGTAGAAGTGGTCCACCTCCTTCGTCGCGCCGCCCAGCGCCTCCTCCAGCCTGCGGTAGTCGGCCTTGCCGTCGTCGTCCGTGACGTCGTCGATGACGGTGCGGTGCTTCTCCAGGAACTGCTGGGACCGATAGAACTCGTCGTCCGCACTCTTCAGGGCGAAGTCGAGACCCGGCCGGTGGCCGTCGAGCATCAGACTGATCGCGCGGGTCAGTTGGGCATCGGCGGATCTCTGAGCCGTGATCCGCTCGACGTAGTGACGCTCCTCCTGGCGTCCCAGGGCGGCCTCGACCCGGCGCTGGTGCGCCCGCTGTTCGCGCTGCGCCACCATGTCCATCGCCAGGACGGTCCCGGCGACGGCCAGCACCGGCCACCCCGCCATGATGGCTCCACCGGCGGCGACGGGCTTGAGCACGGCGTGCGCCGTGTTGCCGCCGGTGCGGGAGAAACCTCTGAAGCCGGACGTTCCGACGGCCTTGACGAGCTCCGCACCCTCGGGGAGCACCACCCGGAACAGCGTCGGGCTCTTCGGGTTCAGGGCCTCCAGGATCCCGGACAGCGCCTGCTGGGCCGCCGCGTTCACGGGAACCGTCCGGAGCGTCGCGAGCTCCGTGTCGCCGACCGGGTGGTACGCGACGGCCACCGGCGTCGCGGCCGCTTCGAGCGCGTCCCAGATCGCGGCCGACGTCGACCCGGCGGAGCGGAGTACGTCCTCGGGGACGAGCAGCCCCTCCGGAGGGAATTCCGGCCGGACGTCGGCCTCCGGTACGTCGACCGAGCCGGCGGGGCTCTCCGGGGCACGGACCGCGCTGCGCGGAAGTCGCCTGAGCAGCCACAGGACGACGGTCACGGCGACAAGGACAACCACGGCGACAACGACTGAGGCGACCAGCGCCACGGGTATGGACATCAAACCGAGTCACGTCTTCCGGCTGGCTGGCTGGCTGGCTGGCTGGCTGGTTGCGGTGCGATCAGCGATCAGTGATCGGCGATCGCACCGCAGCCGAGCATAGCGAGGGCCGCTGCCTCGATCTCACCGATCCGCTACTTGTTCCCCGGACGGGAGTCGCCGCGGCCGGTGTGACGCGAGGGGGAGAGGCGGCGAACGTCGTGGCGGCGGGGGAGTAGAGGCAGACTCTCAGCGGAAGGCGGCCGCGTTCTCCTCGGCCCACTGCGCGAAGGTGCGTGCCGGGCGCCCGGTCACCTTCTCGATGACGCCGTTGGGGGTGTTGTACTCGACCGGCGGATCGGCGAAGACGTCCAGCTGGAAGTCGATCATGTGCTCCGGTACACCCTGTGCCTGCATGGCCGCGCGCGCCTGGTCCGGTGTCAGTTCCACGAACTCCACCTTCTGGCTGACCGCGGAGCCCAGCGCGGCGATCTTCTCCCGCAGTGAGATCCGTTCCGGGCCGGTCAGCAGGTACTCCGCGCCCGCGTGCCCGTCCTCGAGCAGCGCGGTCGCCGCCACCGCGCCGATGTCACCCTCGTGGACCATCGCGGTGCGCGAGTCCCCGTACGGCCGCTCGACTCGGCCGTGGCGTACCTCGTCCGCCCATTCCAGGGCGTTGGCCATGATCTCTGTGGGCGACACCGTGGTCCACGCGAGACCCGATGCTCGCACGGCCGGTTCCAGGGTCGACTCCGACCAGCCGGCCAGCATGGTCACGCGGCGCACCCCCGCCGCTTCGAGCGTCGCCACGAGCTCGCTGCCGTTGTCCAGCGGGGCGTAGTCGTCGCCCCCGAAGTTGATCAGGTGTACGGCGGTCACGCCGTGCAGCGCCGGCGCCAGCGACGCCGCATCGGTGAGGTCGCCGCCCACGACCTCGACCCCCGGAGCGAACGTCGCAGCCCCGGGCCGCCGGGTCAGCGCCCGCACCGGCGCGCCGGCCTCCCGCAGCGCTGCCACGACCTGCCGCCCGACCGTACCGGTCGCACCCGCCACCAGAAACGTCATGCCATCACTCCCGCCTCGTGCGTTGCCGGTCTCTCCGGCCACACGCACACGATGACACCCAATGAGGACAGATTCTGTCCGCATTCGGCTGGCAGCGGTGGAGTGATCCGGGGGCCGGCCCGTGCTCGCAGGGTGTTGACCGACGTCGGCGGGGAGTGCTGGAGTCGGCACGTGGACAGCATCCCCGCCAACCGGCGGTTGTGGAACGAGATCAGTAGCGCCTACCAGCAGGAGCACGACCCGCAGATCGGCGCCGCACCCCGGCTGTGGGGCATGTACTCCATCCCTGACGCGCACCTGCACGCCTTGGGCGACGTCGTCGGCAAGCGCGTTCTCGAACTCGGCTGCGGCGCCGGCCAATGGTCCAGGGCGCTCGCCGCCGAGGGCGCCATGGTGGTCGGGCTCGACCTGTCCGAGGCCCAACTCGCCGCAGCGGAACGTGCGATGGGTGACGCTCGCTACGCGCTGGTGCAAGGCGCCGCCGAACAGCTTCCCTTCGCGGCCGGAAGCTTCGACCTGGTGTTCTGCGACTTCGGTGGGCTCAGCTGGGCACCTCCTCGCCTGGCCGTCCCGCAAGCCGCACGCGTCCTGGGCCGAGGCGGGCGTCTGGTGTTCAACGTCGCCAGCCCATGGTTCGAGGCTTGTTACGACGAAGCGGCCGGCCGAGTGACCACGACGCTGCGACAGGACTACTTCGGGCTGAGCGCCATCGCCGAAGCCGACGGCGCGACCAGCTATCAGCTCACCTACGGCGACTGGGTCAGGGTCCTGCGCGGCGCGGGTCTCGTCATCGACGACCTCATCGAGCCGCGGCCCGAACCCGGAACACTCAACGGTTACAACGCGACCGACCCACCCGACTGGGCGCACCGCTGGCCGGCCGAACTGCTCTGGGTGACCCACAAGCCGTGAGTTCCGCCGCGACGGGGCGCGCATGTGTGCCCTCGCCGCTGTTGATCGGGCTGCTCCCGCTGTGACGGAGGCGGCGCGGTCGGCCCCCTCCTCTTGTTAGGTATTTAGCTCATATGCTAAACACCTCACATGACAGAAGCGCAGGACGAGGCGGGGGTCTTCCGCGCGCTCGCCGATCCGACGAGGCGCCAGATCCTTGAGGACCTCAGAGGTGGGGAGCTCGCGGCAGGGGAGATCGCGAGCCGGTTCGCGATCAGCGCGCCGTCCATCTCACGCCACCTCGGCGTGCTCAAAGGGGCGGGGCTGGTCACCGAGCGCCGGGACGGCAACCGGATCCTCTACACACTGGCCGAGGACCGCCTGGCCACCTGCGTCGGCCGGTTTCTCAGCGCCGTGTGCCCCGAGCAGATCGTCCTGCGTCACACCAAATGGCGCCCGGGGGCGCAGAGCGAGGGATCATGAGGCAACTGCGCCTGTCCAGCGTCATCGAACGACGGCTGCTGGTGAACTACCGGGTCGCCCCGGACGCCGCGGCGCGCCTGCTTCCCCGGCCGCTGCGCCCGCAACTGGTGCACGGCCACGCGGTCGCGGGCATCTGCCTCCTGCGGCTGGGCAGCGTCCGGCCGGTCTGGGCCCCCAAGGCGCTCGGGCTGCGGAGCGAGAACGCGGCGCATCGGATCGCCGTCGAATGGGACGGACCGGACGGCGTCGAGACCGGCGTCTACATACCGCGTCGCGACACCGCCTCGCGGCTCAACGTCTGGGCCGGAGGCCGCGTCTTCCCCGGCGAACACGGCCGCGCCGGTTTCGAGGTGCGCGAGACACCTGACCAGGTGCGCGTTGCCTTCGCGACGTGGGACGCCGACACCCGGGTGGACGTCACCGTCGAGCCGGCCGACGAACTGCGGGGCAGTGAGCTCTTCGCCGATCTCGCCGAGGCATCCCGCTTCTTCCAGAACGGCGCGAGGGGCTACTCGGCTACGGGATCCGGCCGCCACCTGGACGGCATGGAACTGCACACCGACGCCTGGCACGTGGAAGCCGGCCGGGTTCGCTCCGTTGCGTCATCCTTCTTCGACGACCCGGACCGATTCCCGCCGGGCAGCGCCACCCTGGACTGTGCTCTGATCATGCGCGACGTTCCCGCCGACTGGCGCCCGCTCCCGGCCATGACCGCCGACCGAGGCGCGCAACTCCCCAGGTAAGGCGTTCCTTCACAGGCAAGGCGGCCGCAGGCGGGACCTTCGTGGTGCCACGCAGTGGCATCTGCCACCCTCGGGCCGCGACCACACCACCACCACCGCGCAACCGGCAGAGGGTGCCCGACGCGCAGGTGCGAAGAGGCCGCCGGCTGGTCACCACACGTCGACGGACCAGACGTCGCCCCCCTGATGTCCGTCGGGATCCGGATCGCCCGAGCCGTACGGGTCAGGGTCGGCGACGACGTGGATGCGGGCGGGGGACGCGGATACGCGGTAGCAGTCCATGTCGCCCGACGCGCTGTGCTCGTCGAGTTCGATCGTGTGGCCCAAGGCCAGGATGGCGGCCCGCAGGTCCTTGAAGGGGACTCTGGGGGCGAACGCCCCGTACTTCCGCGCGAGCGGGGACGGCACGGTGCTCGGGGACCGGTCGTACAGCAGGCGTTGGACCTTCACGCCGAAGCCGAAGCACGACATCGACATCTGCCCTTGCCGTCCGGGCCGGTCCGTCGAGAAGTTGATTTCCACGAGCCCGTAGTCCCGCCGCAGCAGGCCGCCACCGGGAACATCGAGGTATGTCGCCCCCAGCGCGGCTTCCCAGGCTTCCGGGTCGGATCCGAGGCCGACTCCCAGGACCTCACCGCGAACGGCGACGTGGGCGTAGAAGTCCACAGCGGACACCCGCCAACTCCTTCAACGATCCGCACAGGGCGGCACCATCTGCTGATCTCCGCGCCGGACAGGCGGACCAACTGCCTGTGGTCGGTGATCGTACAGAGGCGCCCGGCGCACGGTCCCGTCGGGGCTGTGGGGGCTGTGGGGACTGTGGGGACTGTCGCGACGACTGTGGGACTACCGGCCTTCCACTTCCGGTGCCGGCAGGAGTACCGGACTCGTCTCCCGGATGAACGCCCTGGAATATCCTTCAGGTTCGCGGGCGCGTCCCGCGGTACCGGATCGAGGAACAGCTGTGTCGATGCATCTGCACCGTTCGAACCAGACCCGACTGCTCCGCCGTACGGCAGCGGACCGCTGCAAGTACTGCGGCACGCCGATCGAGTGGTTCGAGCGGTACGACACGCTCCGGATCCCCCTGTCACCGGAGTTCCCGGCACGTCCCGTCCCTCCGAGGATGCGGTGGCACCTGGCCAAGGGGGTCGCCTACCCGGGGCAGGATCCCTTCACCGGGTACTGCCGCATCCCGCACCCCGCGATCTGCCCGGCCGCCGAGCACCCTGATCTCCCCGAGGAGCTGCGGGACGTGGTGGCCCGTCTGGCGGTGCGGATGCGCGGCCGGATCGAACGGGGTGAGTTCGCCCCGTACGTCGAGCCCGTCATCGAGGAGCAGGTCGCCTCCCCTGACCCGGACGAGGCCCAGGAGGTGCGGCACGTCATCTCGTACTACGGCACGCTGCGGCTGGCGCCGTGCGAAGTCCATGAACTGCGGTGCATCTCGACCGATCCCCGGACGGGGGAGCGCTGCGAGAGCGGCGTCTTCGATCTCGACGAGGGGAATTGGGAGGAGGTCGACATCCCCTATGCGCCCGGCCGGCAGGGGCAGCAGGTCCTGTCCGTCACCGGAGGCCGCATGTGGGCCTGGGTCATCAACGACTTCACCTACCTGCGCCGCTGGTGGAAGCAGCAGTGCGTCGACCACTTCGGCTCCGGGGCACCGGATCACGTCACGTTCGAGCTGATCCAGTTCCATCCGCTCATGCACGACGACTACATCCTCACCGAGCGGCCCGAGGGCTATGACCCCAAGCCGACCGGGCAGGACATCGTCATCCATGACGGCCCGACCGGGGACAAGACCCTGTGCGCCGCTCCCGGATGCTGGCACTCGACGGTGGGCAGGCAGCCCGAGGGATGGCGCTGCTGGGAGTGCGAGCGGGTGGAGCGGCGCAGGGCCCGAGTTCGCCGCCGGTGGGGACAGGCGGGGCCCGGCTCCTCGCCGTGGTGACCTGTGCATGCCGATGGCTTGGGCTGGGCAGTGTCTGCACGCGACCCACCTGTGGCACGTTGCCCCCGGCTCTCGGAGTGAGGACCTGTTGACCAGCACGATCGGATCATTCGACGAGCAGTCCCGGACGTCGCGTGACCCGCGAGACCCGATCCCCACTCCCTGGGAATCCTTCTCCGCCATCGCCGAGCTGATCTACCGGCACAAGGTCGGCGTCGTCGTGGAGCACGGCACTCCCGAGGCGTCCCTGGGCACGGACCTGGCCGTCTACGCGGCCGGAGCCGGCATTCCGACCCTGCTGTACACCCCGCGCCGTCCACCCGGGGTACCGCCTCTGCTGCTGGTGGACACCCACCCCGCACCCACGACCTCCCGCATCGACGAACGCCTCCAGGCGCCGCATCGCGGGCGGGAGTTCGAGTTCCTCGTCGTCGAGTCCTACGAACGCATGAGCCCCGACGCGTATCCGTCCGTGGACCGGTACGACCCGATCGACGACCTGGACTACGAGCCCCCCACGCCGGCGGAGGAGCTGCTGCGATCCGTCCAGCTGCTCAGAACCAGCATCCCCTCCCTCTTCACCACCGCGCTCCCCACCACACCCGACACCTCCCGCTCCCTCCTGCAGACGTTCCCGGCCGACCACCCGGCGTCCGTCCTGACCGACGCCTGCAAACCGGTCCTCACCCTCCACCGCACCGACCTCCGCACCGTCCAGGCACGCGTCGAACTCGGCTCCCACCCGGGACCGCAGCTCGTCACCCTCTCCTGGCCGGTGATCCGGAGAACGGCCGCGGCGATCCTGCCGACCCAGCACACGGACGAGCGGGACGCCCACCAGGCGTAGGCGGCCCGTCCTTCGCGGCGCGACCGGTTCGCGCCGCGACCAGTTCGTGGTGCGGCCGCCCGGCCGCCCGTGCGGCCGTGCGGCCGGACGCGTGCGGCCGGGGCGTCCGCTACCGCTCCACGCTCTGCCGTGGGTTCGACCAGTGGGCGAGGACTCCGGTGAGTGCCGCCTGTGCCGGGGCCGCCTTGGAGCCTCCGTCTCGGGCCGTCGGCGCGAGTTCGACGTGCAGGAAGGTGCTTCCGTGGCGTTCGGCTGCCCTTCCCTGGACGTTCGTCGTGCCTTCCAGGGGGCAGCGGGCGGACCAGCCGCGGCACACACGCAGGTCGCGGCCGTCCATGAGGTCGGCGAGTCGTGCGGCGGCCTCGGATGCCGTGCGCGCGGCGCCGCTGGAGACGATGGCGTCGTAGGGGCGACTCGCACCCTTTGCGAAGCCGTGCAGTTGAATGCCTGGAATGTCGCGCTTCTGGAGTTCCAGGATGATGGCGTGGAACGCGCTGTCGGTGCGGTGCGCGACGTCCGCGGCGTCACCCCTGCCCGAGGTGCGATGCGCCCCGGCCACGACGAGCGCGCCGTGGGGCGCGCCCTCCAGGAGGCGGGCGCCGAGGGTCTCGGTGTCCCGGTCGGCGACCGGGTGCGGCACTTGTACGCTCCAGCGGACGCCCGCCTCGGCGTGGACGTAGAGGCGGCCCCATCGGGCCTCGGGTCCGTCGCCCCGCGCGGCGACCTCGTCGTAGCGCCGGCCCGAGGCGGCGTCCGTGAGCCGGGTCACGGAGAAGCCTGCGGAGGCGAGGACCTTCCGGGCCCGGTCGGAGTCGCCGTCCAGGAGGTGGTCGACGCCACGGGCCAAGCGCTCGCGTCGGGTGCCGGTCGGTGGTGTGTAGGGGGCGCGGTCCGCGGCCTGTCGGGAGTAGTCGGCGATGCGGCTGCCCAGGTCCACCAGCTCCCGACTGGCCGGATCCTGTTCTTCCGTTTCAGGGGCTGACCTGGCGCATCCGCTCAGCAGCAGCGCCACGCCGAACAGCGCCATGATGTGAACGAAACGTGATGGCCTTGTGATGGAACGACGACGGATGATCTTGAGGGGCATGTGAAGATCCTCCGGTGACATCGAGTGAACCTCTCCCCATGACGCGTGTGCCGGCGGTGATCGCCGCGTTCGCCGTCCTCGGAACGGCCTGTGCGGCAACTCCGTCCGACGTGCGCGTCAAGCAGGGCGGCCGGTCCTTCACCGTCGCCGCCGCAGGAGATGTTCTCATCCACCCCGAACTGGTGGAGCAGGCGTCCAAGGACGCGGAGGCGACCGGGAAGGGCAGTGCCGGACTGGATTTCGGCCCCCTGCTCGCCGGCGTACGGCCGGTCATCAGCAAGGCCGACCTGGCGATCTGCCACATGGAGACCCCGGTGGGCAAGCCCAAGGGGCCTTTCCAGGGGTACCCCGAGTTCCTCGTGCCGCCGCAGATCCTCACCGCCCTGAAGGACGTCGGTTACGACACCTGCTCGACCGCCTCGAACCACACCTACGACCACGGGCTCAAGGCCGTCCGGCGCACGCTGGACACCATGGACGCGGTCGGACTCGGTCACGCCGGTTCCGCGCGTACCCCCGAGGAATCCCGGAAGATCAACATCCGCGAGGTCAAGGGCGTCAAGGTCGCGCACCTGTCGTACTCGTGGGAGTCGTTCCTCAACCCGACACCCGACAAGGAACGCTGGGCCTTCAACCGGATCAGCACGGACAAGATCAAGGAAGCCGAGGCCGCCGCCCGCGCGGAGGGCGCCGAGGCGGTGATCCTCTCGGTCCACTGGGGTCTGGAGCACTACAACGAGCCGAGCGTGCCGCAGCTGGAGCTCGCCGAGCGGGTCACCGAGGAGACCGGGATCGACCTCGTGATCGGACACCACGCGCACGTGGTCCAGCCGATCCAGAAACTGAACGGCACCTGGATCGCGTACAGCCTCGGCAACCAGGTGGCCCGCCACTCCTCGCCCACCGGCCTCACCGAAGAGGGCGCGATCGGCTGGTTCGAATTCCGTGAGACGGAGGACGGCTGGGACGTGGCGGCCCGCTACCGCACGACGCTGGTCGACATCCCGCCCGACGCGGAGCCCGGCGAGAAGCTTCCCGAGGGGGCCGTGGAGGAACACCGCCTCGTCGACGTCCGCCACATGCTGGACCATCCGGACGGCGTCTCTACGGACCGGCTCGCCCGCTACCGCCTCGCCGCGGACCGGACACACGGCTTCCTCTACAACCGGGGAGCCCCGGGCGGCGACGGACTGGCCGAGCTCTCCCTGGAGAACTGAGCCGGTCCCCACGGTCCCGCACCCGACCCGCACGCGCCCCGCGTGACGCCGTCGGACGCCCCCGCCTGCCGGCTCGCCCCGCCCCCGACGACGTGGGACACCGGGCCGGTGCCGCGGTCACGGTCTGGTGTCCCAGACCCATGAGCCAGGAAAGAACAGCAGTGACACCCAAGAACGCACCGTATGCCTCCCGCGGAGGGCGGCGGCGCAGCCGCAGGCGAGCGGACATGCCGCTCCTCGGCGGCATCCGCCCGCCGATCGCCGTCCTGTGCGTGCTGCTCCTGGCACTGGCCGGGCTGACCGCGAAGATCCTCGGCCCCACCGAGGACGCCGTCGCCCCGCAGGCGGTGCTCTCCTCCCAGCGGTACTTCGCCGAGGACGGGGCCATCGCGCTGCGCGCCTCGATCGACGAGCGGGTCGCGGACCTGGAGCGCACGGCCGCCGCGCTGAACGCCGGTCGGGCCGTCAAGCCCGGACGCGTCCTGTCGGACCTGGGCCGGACCTACCAGAAGTGGACCGGCACCACCGTCGTGGACCTGGAGAGCGGGGAGGTGGGGGGCCCGCCCCGGGGGGCCCCCCCCCCCCCCGGGGGGCGCCCCCCCCCGCCCGGGGGCGCGGGGGGGCCGGCCCCCCCGCCGGGGGGGGGGGGGGGC